>NZ_JAEULP010000050.1 GCF_016792905.1 Tabrizicola sp. | reverse complement strand
GCCCGCGGGGGAGGCGGTGTTGCAAGGATCGGTGGGTGGGCACCCACCCTACGGTGTGCGATGGCGTAGGGTGGGTGCCAACCCACCGCTACCTCACCCCAAGACCTGCGCGCATCAGCATCTGCCGCACCGGGCGCGCGGAATAGAGCGCGCCGAGCGCCCGGGCGCGGAGGTCGCGCAGGAGCGGCGTCTCGGCCATCGAGGCGCGGTTCAGGAAGTCGATCCCCGTCACCCTTCCCTGCACTTCAAGGTGGCGGCGGCGGTGGAACGTTTCGGTCACGGCGGGCTGGCCGGGGTCGTCGCGGTGCCGCCCGGTGAGGTCGAGAAGGGCCGCAAGATCGGCAAGCGACATGTTCAGTCCCTGCGCGCCGATGGGCGGCACGACATGCGCCGACTCGGCCATCAGCACGGCGCGGGGGCCGGACATCCGCTCGGCAATCTGGGAAATGATCGGCCAGATGCTGCGCCGGGTGATGAGGCTGAGCGGGCCGAGGATGCCGGAGGAGCGGGCCGTCATCTCGGCCTCGAAATCGGGGACGGGAAGCGCGGCGAGCCGGGCGATCTCCGGGCCGGTTTCCATCCAGACCACGGCGGAGGCGGGCTTGCCGTCGCGGTCGGGCAGGGGGACGAGGGTGAAGGGGCCGCCCTTGCGGTGGACCTCGGTCGAGACATTGCCGTGGGGCAGGTCATGCGTCACCGCAAAGGCCAGCGCCTTCTGGCCGTAACGGGTGGTTTTCGCACCGATCCCGAGGGCTTCGCGCACCGGGGAGTTGCGGCCGTCGGCGCCGACCACCAGTCTGGCGGCGATCTGCGTCCCGTCGGTGAGGGTGACGAGGGCCTCGGACTCGCGAGTCAGCATCCGGGCGAAGCCGGTGCCGGGGCGGAAGCTGACGTTCGGCAGTTCCGCAATGCGGGCGACCATCTCGCGGCGGAGGAGCCAGTTCGGCAGGTTCCAGCCGAAGGGTGCGTCGGAGATGTCGGCGGCGTCGAAATCCCGGGTGAGGCGGGCTTCGGGTTCGGGGCCGCCCGCGTCGATGATCCGCATAACCTGCAGGGGTGCGGCATGAGGTTCCAGCCGCGACCAGAGGCCCGCGGCTTCCAGCACGGGGATCGAGGGTTGCAGGAAGGCGGTGGTGCGCAGGTCGGCCCCTTCGGCCTCGCCCTCGGTGACGGGGGGGGTCGGGTCGACGCAGACCACCCGGAACCCGGCCGCGCCAAGCGCGCAGGCGGCGGTCAGGCCCGCGACGCCGCCGCCGGAGATCAGAATGTCGGTGGTTTCGCGCATCGGGGGCCTCCACCGGCCAGCATAGGCCGCGCGGCGCGCCGGGGCCAGTGGGACAGGACGTCTCAGCCCAGAGGGCTCAGGGGCGGGCGAGGATGACCAGAAGGATGAACATCACCGGGACGAGCGCGAGCGCCGTGAGGACAAGGGCCGGGAGCCCCCAGATCTGAACCGCAAGGATGACGGCGGTCACGAAGACGGTGAGCAGATAGTAGACGGTGTCGATCTCGCGCTCGACGTCGCGGATGACGCGACCGACGACCGGAATCGCGCGGAGGAGGCGCGAGAGCGGGCCGGGGGTCGAGAGGGTCGTGGCGGTCATGGGCGTCCTCGCTGCTGGTAGCCCGGGCATTTAGGGCCTTTGGCGGCAGGGGCGATGTGACGGAATGTCACCCCGCCAGCCGGGCAAGGAAGGCGGCGAGGTCGTCGGTGTGGTGGTGGATGTGGTCTGCGGGGTCGGGCTTCGGCGCCACATGGACGGTGCGCATCCCAAGGGCGTGCGGGACGGCGAGGTTGCGACTGTCGTCCTCGAACATGGCGCCACGGGCCGGGTCGAGGCCGTCCAGGGCAAAGACGGTGGCAAAGGCCTGGGCGTCGGGTTTGGGGTGGAAGGCGGCGTGCTCGACGCCGTAGATCGCGTCGAAGAGGCCCGCAAGTCCCCGTGCAGACAGGACTTTCTCGGCATAGGGGGCGCAGGCGTTGGTGTAGATGACCTTGCGACCGGGCAGCGCGGCGATGGCGCGGGCAAGGTCGGGGTCGGGTGCGAGGACCGAGAAGTCGATGTCGTGGACCTCGTTCAGATAGGGGCCGGGGTCGACGTCGTGTTCGCGCATCAGGCCCGCGAGGGTGGTGCCGTAGGTCCGCCAGTAATAGGCGCGCAGGTGGTCGGCGCGGGCGCGGTCGACCTGCAGGGCCTGCATGACCCAGTCGGTCATCCGGACCTCGATCTGGTCGAAGAGCCGCATGTGCGGCGGGTATAGCGTGTTGTCGAGGTCGAAGACCCAGGTGGTGACATGGGTGAAATCGGATTTGGCCATGGCAGGGATGTAGACCGCAGCCGTGGCGTTGGGAAGGGTTGATCGCGGGGCGGGGGCCGCGTAGGGTCCGCGCGCAAGGGGGACCGGGCCGGTGCAGAAAGACGCCTATACGCTGTTGATGGAAGCGATCGAGGCCGGGGTCTACAAGCCGGGCGACCGGCTGGTGGAGAGCGAGCTTGCCGAACGGCTGGGCGTGTCCCGCACGCCGGTGCGCGAAGCTTTGCAGCGGCTTGAGACGCAGGCGATGCTGACGCGGGACGGGCGGAGCCTGATCGTGGCATCCCTGGATCACAACCAGCTGGCCGAACTTTACACCGTGAGGACCGAGCTGGAGGGGCTGGCGGCGCGGCTGGCGGCCCGGCACGCGACGCCCGAGGAGGTCCGGGTCCTGAAGGGCATGGTGGCCGAGGACCGGGCGCTTCTGGGCGGCGACCCGCGGGCGTTGTCACGGGCCAACAAGCGGTTCCACAAGCAGATCCATCTTGCCAGCCACAACCGCTTTCTCGTGCAGCAGTTGGATCTGGTGCATCGCAGCATGGCCTTGATGGCGAACACCTCCTTCGCTGCCGAGGGGCGCGACGAGGTGGCGCTGGACGAACACGCGAAGATCGTCGCGGCGATCGAGGCGGGCGATGGCGAGGCGGCCTACCAGGCGCTGAAGTCGCATATCAGCCAGGCCTTCGAGACCCGGCTGCGGGTGGACGCGGGGGAATTGCGGACGCGGTAGCAGCGGCGCGGACCGGTGCATCGGGGCGCGTGGGCAGATTGCCCATCCTACTTGCCGTCGTCGAAAATCCCGTGCGTGGTCTTGTCCCAGTAGAACGGTCGGGTCACAAGTTCCGCCAGTCCCTTGTAGGCGGCGAGCGAGGCGAGGGGGTAGTAGACCTTGAGCGTCAGCACCCAGAGCAGGCTCAGCCGATGCGCGGTGCGGCCAAGACCAAGCGCCCCGATCAGGATGTTGGAGGCTTCCGCGAGGAAGAAGACGATGGACATGGCCCAGATTGCCGGCACCGGCAGCGCGGCATAGAGCGGATGGGGAAAACCGAGCGGCAGCAGCAGGAACGACCACAGGATCGGCGCCAGCAGGAATTGCGCGATGGACCCGAGGAACAGCACCTGGAACCCCCAGAAGCGCCTGGGCCCGAGTTGCCGCCAGAGAAGCCGGGGATGCCGCATGTGGACGGCCCAGGTCATCATGTAGCCCTTGATCCAGCGCGAGCGCTGCTTGATCCAGGGAAGCGGGCGGCAGTTCGCCTCTTCCAGCGTGGTGGTCTCGATCAGTTCGGTCCGGTAGCCGTGGCGGGCGAGACGGATGCCGAGATCGGCATCCTCGGTCACGTTGTGGGCATCCCAGGCGCCGAGGCGGTCCAGCACGTCCCGGCGGAAGAAGAGCGTCGTGCCACCCAGGGGGACGACGAGGCCGAGGCGGGCGATGCCGGGCAGGACGAGACGGAACCATCCGGCGTATTCGATGGTGAAGCAGCGGGACAGCCAGTTGGTGCGCGGATTGTAGTAGTCGAGCACGCCTTGCAGGCAGGCGACATCGGGCCCCGAGCGCTGGAAGCGTTCGACGACCTTGCGAAGCTGGTCGGGCTCGGGCGCGTCCTCGGCGTCATAGACCCCGACGATGGCGCCCCGGGCGTGGTCGAGCGCATGATTCAACGCGCGCGGCTTGGTCTTGACCTGGCCCTCGGGCACGATGACGACGCGCATCCAGGGCGGAAGCTCGGCCCGGTCAAGGGCGCCGAGGGTGAGGTGATCGCCAGCCTCGACCGCGAGGATGACGTCGAGGAGCTCGGCCGGGTAGTCGAGCCGGGCAAGACGGCGGACGAGGCGGGGCGCAATGTCGCCCTCGCGGTAGAGCGCCACGATGATCGAGACGACCGGCGGGATGGCATCGCTGGCGGGCAGCGGGCCGGGCCGGGGTGCGCGGAGCGCGGCAGCGGTCGCGGCGAACTTCAGCGCGACGATGGCGGCGAGCGAGATCACGGCGAAACCGAGGGCGGCCAGGCCGGTGGCGAGGGGCGCGAGAAGGAGGGCGGCCAGCATCACGGCCAGCCCGGCCAAGGCGCGGGGCGAGCGGTGCAGGCGCGGCCAGGAGCGGCAGCTTTCGGACTGGGCCACGCGGTTTTCGGCAGCGCGGGACAAGAGTTCGCCGCGCCGGGCATGGATCGCGGCGAGGATCGCGCGGGAGGAGGCCAGCCCTGCCGCGACCAGCCCGAGCCGTGCTTCCAGCATCGGGCGCAGACGGTGGAAATCCGCGGGGCGGGAGGTGGCGACGATGGTGACGTCACCCACCTTCTGCCAGGGCACAAGCCCGTGGCGCAGACAGTCCTGCACGCCGACGGCGTCGATCAGCCGGGGGTCGGGGAGGGCGGCATCAAGGTCGACGAGGCGGATGCCCCAGTTGCGGGCATCGACGCCGAGGAGGTCACGCTCCACCACGAGGCCGCGGGCGCGCAGCACGTCCGGCAGACGCCCGGCCTCGCGCCCCTGATGCGAGAGCGCGGTGAGCATTTCATCCGGGGCGACGACCCCTTCGCGCAGGAGAGAGGCGCCGACGGCGAAGGTGCGGCGGGGGGGCCGGGCGGAGGCCTCGGGGTCGTGCCTGTCACTGATCCGTTCGGCGGCACCCATGCCCGTTCCCCCGGTTCCGTGCATCACCATGCGACCGGAGGGTTAACGGGCGGTTAACGCCGCTCAGGCGGCCCGGCGGGCCTGCATGGCTTCGGCGAAGCGTTCGAACAGGTAGAAGCTGTCCTGCGGGCCGGGCGAGGCCTCGGGGTGGTATTGCACCGAATAGATCGGCTTGCCGTCGACCGCGATGCCGCAGTTGGTGCCGTCGAAGAGGCTGACATGGGTTTCGGAGACGCCCTTCGGCAGGGTGTCGGCATCGACGGTGAAGCCGTGGTTCATCGAGGTGATCTCGACCTTGCCGGTGGTCAGGTCCTTGACCGGGTGGTTCGCACCGTGGTGGCCGTGGTTCATCTTGCGCGTCCTGGCGCCGAGCGCGAGGGCGAGCATCTGGTGGCCAAGGCAGATGCCGAAGAGGGGCAGGTCCTTCTGCAACACGCCCTGGATCATCGGCACCGCATAGGCGCCGGTCGCCTCCGGGTCGCCGGGGCCGTTTGACAGGAACACGCCTTCCGGCTTGAGAGCGAGAACGTCCTCGGCCGTCGCGGTGGCGGGCAGGACGGTGACTTCGCAGCCGACCGAGGCGAGGCAACGCAGGATGTTGCGCTTGGCGCCGTAGTCGACGGCGACGACGCGCAGGCCCGGCCCTTCGCGGCGGGTGTAGCCTTCCGGCCAGGCCCAGCGTCTTTCGTCCCAGCGGTAGGATTGGGCGCAGGTCACGTCCTTCGCCAGATCAAGCCCGACGAGCCCCTTCCAGGCGCGGGCTTTCGCGACCAGTTTCTCGATATCGAACTTGCCCTCGGGGTCATGCGCAAGCGCCACATGCGGGGCGCCCTGCTGGCGGATCGCCCGGGTCAGCCTGCGGGTGTCGATCCCGCCGATGCCGATGCGGCCGATCTTCGTGAGCCATTCCGTCAGCTCGCCCGTCGCGCGCCAGTTGGACGGCTCGGTCGGGTCCCATTTCACCACCATGCCGGCGGCGGAGGGGGTTCCCGTCTCGTCATCTTCGGGCGTGACGCCGGTATTGCCGACATGGGGGAAGGTGAAGGTCACGACCTGACCCGCGTAGGATGGGTCGGTCATGATCTCCTGGTAGCCGGTCATCGCGGTGTTGAAGACAAGCTCGGCCACCGTTTCGCCGGTGGCACCGAAGCCATGGCCGTAGAAGAGCGTGCCATCGGCGAGGGCCAGGCAGGCGGTAGGCTTCTGCGGCGCAGGCATGGGCGACTCTCCATTTGGCAAATTGCGCGGAAACTAAGGGGCGGGAGGCGCGGGGTCAAGGGCGGGTGTGAAAAGGTTTTATAATTATAATCAATGGCTTGACAAAATGCTCTGCGGTTGCGGTTCGGACCGGTTCGCAGTATTGTCCGATCCTTGGGGAAACTATCGGAAAGTCTGACCATGCTTTTGCGCGACCGTCTTCAGACGGCTCTGAAAGAGGCCATGAAGGCGAAGGAGGCCGCCCGCCTCTCGACGCTGCGCCTGATCAACGCCGCCATCAAGGACCGCGAGATCGCCGTCCGGGGCGAGGCCGACGGGGGCGAGGTCGGCGAGCCGGAAATCCTGCAGATCATGGGCAAGATGGTGAAGCAGCGCCAGGAATCGGCGCGGGCCTATGAGGAAGGCGGGCGGCTGGAGCTGGCGGAAAAGGAGCTGGCCGAGATCGGGGTGATCCAGGAATTCCTGCCGCGGCAGATGGATGCCGACGAGGTGGCGGCAGCCGTGAATGCGGCTGTGGCCGAGACCGGGGCTGCAAGCATCCGCGACGTGGGCAAGGTGATGGCGGCCTTGAAGGCGCGCTACACGGGCCAGATGGATTTCGGCGCGGTCGGCGCGCTGGTGAAGGCGCGGCTGGGCTGAGGTGCGGCAACCTTTGGCCGGTCCATGCGTTGGGCCGGAGCAACCAGGGGAGGCGATCATGCCAGCAAGATCCAGGGCTCAGCAAAGGGCGGCCGGTGCCGCGCTTTCGGCGAAGCGCGGTGAAACACCGGTCAGCGAGCTGCAGGGTGCGTCAAGGGACATGTACAGGTCGATGACAGAGAAGGAGCTGGAAGAGCTAGCCTCGACCGATCACGACGGGTTGCCCGAGCACGCGCCGGATCGCTGAGTTCGTGTTCCGAGCCCGACGGCGGCGTGTCCAGTCCCCGGCACGCTGCGTTCCACCCCGGACAGGGTGGCGCAACACTGCGGTTCCCGGCCTCGCGGTCGTAGTGCGTTTTCGGCTATTCCGGATACATGCGTGAGGCTTTCGCGGTGCCGAGCTTGCCGCCCGACTTCTTGCCTTGTGCCGTGGCGGTCCATTCGTACTTGTGGGCGCCGTTCGGCGGGCAGGGGCTCTTGTACTTGAAGGCCCCGGGCTCAACCACGTCCTGTCCGGTGTAGGCCACGACCCCGCCGCCGTGATTGAATTCGCGCACATTGGTATCGACCAGCTTGAAGCGGATGAACTTCGTGCCCTCCGGCACGTCCTTGAGCACGAAACGCGGATTGGCGACCGTGTTGGGATTTCCCGAGGTGCAGGACTTCAATCCATCCCAGCTGAAGCCGATCTCGAAGGCGGACGCCGGGGCGGCGAGTGCGATCGCGGCGGCAGCGGCAAATGCGAGTTTCAGCATGATACTCCTTTAGGTTGCATGTGCTGGTTTCTCCTCTCGCAACTTGGCGGAAATGGGGCGATTGCGGGATTCGGGAACCGTCGCGCGGGACGTCACTTCAGCCGAGAGATATGGCCCTGGACCTCGTCCTTCAGCGCTATCCGTTCCGCTTCCGACAGGAAGGCGCCCAGTTCCACTTCGCGGCCCTCGCCCTTGAGTGTCAGGTAGTTTGGCACCGGCCCGCCGGTTTCGTGCAAGGTGACGCGGACCCAATAGGGGTTGGCCTCCCAGTCCTGCCGCCTGCCCTTGGGCCCGTGGCGGACCAGGGTGATGCGGTCGGATGAGAGCCGCAGGTCCTCGACGATGTCCCGGTCGCGACCGTTCTTGCGGAGCGCGAACCAGATCGCCCAGATCGTGCCGACCAGGAAAGGCAGGAGCGCCCAGAGCACGGGACTGCCGAGCGTGCTGACGAGGGGCGTGGCGATCAGGACTGCGGTTCCGCCGACGAACCAGACGAAACCGCGCTGGGTGAGCGAGCGGTGCGGCCAGAGATGCAGACGGTCTTGGCCGTCCTGTGGGGGAAGCCATTCATAGGGCATGGCGGCATACTGGCAGGCGCCGAGCCAGATGTCAGGGGGTGAGGGGCGTCAGGAAATCCTCGAATGCCGCGCGGTAGGCCTGCGGGTCCTCGGTGTAGGAACCGAGGTGGTCGGCCCCGGTCCAGAGCGTGACAGTCGGGGCGGTGCGGGCGGCGGCCATCGCCTGCGAGGGGCCGATGGGCACGATGCGGTCGGCGCTGCCCTGCGCGATGAACAGCGGGCCGGGGAAAGCCTGGAACGTGGCCGCGACCTCGGCCCCGGCGAGGGGCAGGCTGTTCTGGAATGGCAGGATCCGTTTCGCCGCCCAGCCGATGACTGCGGGCAGGGGCTTGCTGCTTTGCGCGGCGAGGTGGTCGATGATGGCGCCGAAGCTGATCGCGGGGCTGTCGAGTGCGACGGCCCCCACGCGCGGGGCCAGCGGGCTTTGCGCGAGGAACTGGCCGAGGATCGCACCGCCCATCGAATCGGCGACAACCAGCACCCGGTCACTGTCGCCGGGGGCCATCTTCGCGACGGCGGCTTCGAGATCGGGCCATTCGGTGAGGCCGAAGCCGTAGGTCCCCTCGGGCGCGGCGGGGGCAGCGGGGTCGTTGCGGTAGCTGATCAGCAGGACGGACCAGCCTGCCTCATGCAGGATGGAGAGCGCACGGTAGCCATCCTCGCGCGCGCCGGCGATGCCGTGGACATAGATCGCGTGGCCCCTTTCGTCGCCGCTGGCCGGGACGAGCCAGGCTTCGGCGGGGCCGAGCGGGGTGTCGAGCGAAACGGTCTGGAACGGCAGCGACAGGGCCGCCATCGGATCGCCCCGGTAGCCGAGCGCAAGCGCGTCGGTCGGCGGCTCGGCGGTAGAGAGGATGGCCGAGATGTTGCCGACCTTCAGCAGGCCCGTGGCAGCATGGGCAAGGAAATAGCCGGTGATGCCGACATAGGCCCCCAGCGCCGCGACAACCAGCAGGGCAACGAAGACGACCACGCGCATCGGACATTCCCCTTCCGGAATGGAAAAGGCCCCGGGTGCGGTTGCAGCCCGGGGCCTTGGTTCAGATCAGCCGCTCAATGGGCGTGGCTGTGATCCCAGTCGGACTGCTTCGGCAGCTGCTCGAACGTGTGTTCGGGCGGCGGGCAGGGCAGGGTCCATTCCAGGGTGTCGGCGTGTTCGTTCCAGTAGTTGTTCACGGTGATCTTCGCGCCCCGGGTCAGCGTGTAGAACACGATGCCGATGAAGAACACGAAGGAGGCGAAGGACAGGAACGCACCCATCGACGAGAACCAGTTCCAGTAGGCGAAGGCCTCGGGATAGTCGATGTAGCGGCGCGGCATGCCCTGGCGGCCCAGGAAGTGCTGCGGGAAGAAGGTCAGGTTCGAGCCGATGAACATCATCCAGAAGTGCAGCTTGCCCGCCCATTCCGGATACTGGCGGCCGGACATCTTGCCGATCCAGAAATAGACCCCGGCGAAGATCCCGAAGACGGCGCCGAGCGACATCACATAGTGGAAGTGGGCGACCACGTAGTAGGTGTCGTGGTAGGCACGGTCGACCGGGGCCTGCGACAGCACGATCCCGGTCACGCCGCCGGTGGTGAAGAGGAAGAGGAAGCCGAAGGCCCAGAGCATCGGGGTCTTGAATTCCACCGACCCGCCCCAGATCGTCGCGATCCAGGAGAAGATCTTCACGCCGGTCGGCACCGCGATGACCATGGTCGCCAGCATGAAGTAGCTCTGCTGGGTCAGCGACATGCCGACGGTGTACATGTGGTGTGCCCAGACGACGAAGCCGAGAACACCGATCGCCACCATCGCATAGACCATCGGCAGGTAGCCGAAGATCGGCTTCTTCGCGAAGGTCGAGATGACTTGGCTGATGATCCCGAAGGCCGGGATGACGATGATGTAGACTTCCGGGTGGCCGAAGAACCACAGGATGTGCTGGTAGAGGATCGGGTCGCCACCGCCCGAGGGGGTGAAGAAGGTGGTGCCGAAGTTCCGGTCGGTCAGGAGCATGGTGATCGCCCCGGCCAGGACCGGCAGGGCCAGAAGAATCAGCCAGGCGGTGACGAAGATCGACCAGCCGAAGAGCGGCACCTTGTGCAGCGTCATGCCGGGGGTGCGCATGTTCAGGAAGGTGGTGATCATGTTGATCGCGCCGAGGATCGACGAGGCGCCCGACAGGTGGACGGCGAAGATCGCGAGGTCCATCGCGTAGCCGCCTTCCGCCGTGGTGGTCAGCGGCGGGTAGAGCACCCAGCCCACGCCCGCGCCGGTGCCGAGATCACCGCCGCCGCCCGGAGACAGGAGCGAAGCGACGCCCAGCGAGGTGCCCGCGACGTAGAGCCAGAACGACAGGTTGTTCATCCGCGGGAAGGCCATGTCCGGCGCACCGATCTGCAACGGCATGAAATAGTTGCCGAAGCCGCCGAACAGCGCGGGGATGACCACGAAGAACATCATCAGGACGCCGTGATAGGTGATCATCACGTTCCACAGGTGCCCGTTCGGGGTGCAGACCTCGGACGAGGCGATGAAGCGCGCACCTTCCTGGCACATGTACTGCACGCCCGGGTGCATCAGCTCAAGTCGCATGTAGACGGTGAACAGGACCGAGATCAGGCCGACGACCCCTGCAACGAAGAGATAGAGGATCCCGATGTCCTTGTGGTTGGTCGACATGAACCAGCGGGTAAAGAACCCGCGCGTATCGTGGTGTTCGTGGCCGTGGATGGCTGCGTCCGCCATATGGCTGCTCCCGCTTTGGTCGTTTTCGTCTTGCCCGTTCGCGCGCCGAGAGGCCCGCCCGGTTTCCCTTGCGATCCCGTCTTAGCCGCGCGGGTGCAAGGTCGCAATGCATGACTTTGCCACACCGGGCAGAAAACGCGGGGAAAAAGCAGAGGGCGCGACCCCGGCAGGGATCGCGCCCATGGATTTCGGCGAAACGGGAGTGCTACTGCGCGACCGAGGCGAGATAGGCCGCCACGTCCTCGCCGCCCGTGGCCAGCTTGAAGGACATCTTCGACTTGGCCGCATCGTCGGCCAGCGTCGATTTCAGGTAGGCGGCAGGGTCCGCGACATAGGCGGCCAGGCTCGCCTCGTCCCAGACCGCGCCAGTGGCCCCCAGCGCGGCGATCGAGTCGCCGTACTTGAAGTCGGGATCCGAGGCCACGGCCCGGCCGATCACGCCATAGAGGTTCGGGCCGGTACGGCCGCCTTTCTGGATTTCGGTGCCGTCCGCCGCGATGACCGAGTGGCAGGCCTTGCACTTCTTGAACGCCTCCTCGCCCGCGGCCGGATCGCCCGCGAAGGCCGGGGCCGCCAGGGCGGCGGCGGTCAGGGCAAGAAGGATGAACTTCGTCATGATGTCCTCGCATGGTTCGGGGCGCTCTGTGGCGCTCCCACGGCGGCAACATGGGGGCGGGAGCCGTTGTTATGCAATAGCATCTTGGTGCTATGCCACATCCGGCACAGGGCAGAACCCCTGGAACTGGCGCGGGAAGGTGGCGATCAGCGCGGCATCGAGGTCGGCCATCGTCACGGGCAAGCCCAGGTCGACAAGGCTGGTCACGCCATGGTCGCGGATGCCGCAGGGGACGATTCCGTCGAAGTGGGAGAGGTCGGGTTCGACGTTGATCGCGATGCCGTGGAAGCTGACCCAGCGCCGGAGCTTGATGCCGATGGCGGCGATCTTGTCCTCGGTCGGCCGACCGTCGGGGCCGGAGCGGTCGGGGCGCCCGACCCAGACGCCGACGCGGCCCGGGCGGATTTCGCCCTTGACGTTGAACTCGGCCAGCGTGTCGATGACCCAGCGCTCCAGCCCGCGCACGAAGCAGCGCACGTCGCCACCGTTCGGGCCGCCGCGCGCCTTGACGTCCAGCATGCAGTAGATCACCCGCTGGCCCGGCCCGTGATAGGTATACTGCCCGCCGCGCCCCACCGGGTAGACCGGAAAGCGGCCGGGATCGACGAGGTCGGCCGGTCTGGCCGAGGTTCCGGCGGTGTAGAGCGGCGGATGCTCCAGAAGCCAGATCGCCTCGCCCGCGCGGCCCTCGTTCATGGCGGCGACATGCGCCTCCATCGCGGCCAGCGTCTCGGGGTAGGGGGCGAGCCCCGGGATGTGGATCCAGTCGACCATCGGTTTCCTCGGGCCTGTTGCGCCGCGTCCGGCGCGGGTCTGCTCCGTCCCCGGCATATAGGCGCCGCGTCCGTCCGGCAACAGAGCGTCATCCCGGTGCCTGCAACGCCTGGCGGCGGACGGGCGCAGGCCGGGCTCCCGGCGATCCGGCCAAAGGTCCCGCTTCTGCTACCTTCCTTGGCATGTGTGGGCGATTCAACCTGTCGGGTCTGACCTGGAAGGAACTCTGTCAGCTTCTGTCGGCGGGCGAGCCGCCCGCGGGCTGATCCGCGCTTCGATAGCGGTGTCGCTCGACCCGCGCGGTCGCGCACTGGCGGCGATGAGCTTCGTCTGGACCTCCTGCCAGAGCGCATTGTCGATGATCGCTGGATGCTGACCGGGATAGGACTGATCCTTGTGCCGGATGCGCCCGATGTAGACCGGATTGGTCAGGAGGTGATGCAACTGCCCGCGAGAGAAGGGCGAGCCGCCCCGGACATGTCCTGACGGTGAGAGGCCAGCCTTTGGCCGAAGCCCCAACTTCTCCGCCTCCACTTCGACCCGTCGCAGATTGCCAAGCTCGGCGTAGAGGCTGAAGAGCGTCTTCACCACGTCGGCCTCAACCGGATTGACCACCAGTTCCCGGCGCTGCGGATGGGGATGGCGGTCATAGCCAAGCGGCAGGACACCCCCCATCCAGAGCCCTTTTTCTTCGAGGCGGCGATCTTGTCGCGGATACGCTCGGCGGTGACCTCGCGCTCGAACTGGGCGAAGGACAGAAGCACGTTCAGTGTCAGCCGTCCCATGGAGGTGGCAGTGTTGAAGGCTTGGGTCACCGAGACAAAGGAACAGCCCTTGGCGTCGAGCCGTTCCACGAGACGTCCGAAGTCGACCAGCGACCGGGTCAGCCGGTCGATCTTGTAGACGACCACCATGCCAATGCGGCCAGCATCGATCTCGGCGAGAAGTCGCTGCAGGGCCGGGCGGTCGAGCGTGCCACCGGAGAGGCCGCCATCGTCGAAGCGGTCGGGCACAAGCTTCCAGCCCTCGTGACGCTGGCTCGCGATATAGGCGGCACAGGCTTCATATTGCGCATCGAGCGAGTTGAAGGCCTGATCCAGACCTTCGTCGCTCGACTTGCGCGTATAGATCGCGCAGCGGATCACCGGCTTCTGGGTCATGCCGCATGCTCCTTGCCCTGAACCCGCCTTGGCGTCTTGCCCGCACCAGCGCCAGTTACGATGCCGAAGAAGCGCGGCCCTGACCAGCGGGCACCGGTGATCGCGCGGGCGATGGCGGAGAGCGAGCGGTGCCGGCTGCCGTTCCAGAGATATCCGTCGGGCCGCACATCCACCACATGGGTCACACCGTTCCAAGCGCGCAGGAGGCGCGCGCCGGGCTTCATCGCGGGCGAGGCCTTGCGCTCCTCCCCCGCGGCGATCCGGTCCAGCCGGGCGAGGGGGGCAGGAGTCAACCCGCCCTCCACATTCGCCTGCAGCTCAAACGCCAGAAACCGGCGCTGCATCACTTGGCTCATGTTCGCAGGCACCTCGCCTCCCACGAGATCGGCCCGGAGCCGGGCGAGGTCCGCCCGGTCCAAGGCTGCAAGGTCGGCCAGCGATTTCATGTGGCTGGCCCATTTCCGGCGAGATCAACGGACGTCTCCGGTTCCGCTTCATCCGGGTTGGCGGGGCCTCCAACTCGGAAGACATCAGTTTCGCCGTCCGGGATCGGTGCATCGGGGTCGATGAAGTAGATCGTCACCCCTTCCACGGTGCGGCGCTGGTCCGCTCACCCCTTCTTCCGAAGGCCCGAGAGTGCCGCCCGAACCGAATGGGCTTGCCAGCCGGTTGCGGCCATCAGGGACGTCATGGATGCCCCGCCCGGGTCTTGCAGGCTGCGGCGGAGAGCGAATGCCTTGGTCTTTCGGAGCGGCTTCAGGACAGAGGTTGCAGTGGTCATCGGCACAGCGGCAGGTGCAGTTGTAGGCTCAGGAAGCTTGGTCGCGCGGGCAACTTCCTCGCCGCCGTCGCTCTCGCATCCGCACGCATCTGGTTGCGATCAATTGAGTCCACCACCTAGCTTAGGCCTAAGATTCTGAGATCGCAGCCAGGACTGCTTTTGGCGGAAGGACGAGGTTCGAAACTTCCTCAATTCCACCAGGCGATGACGGCTGCGATGGCGACGGCTGAACAGATGACCCGGATCATAGGTTGAGTCCCCTGTTTGATCGTGGTTGGGTTCGAAATGGTTGAAGCGGGCGCCGCAGGACACCGATGAAGGGCAATCAGATGGTTTGCCAAGGAATTGTCTCACTCTATGACTGGCCCGGAAAAAGCGCTCCGAAGGTTGGGGACCACCCTCACCCCGCAGTTTTTCACATGCTGGATGTCGCGGCGGTTGCGGAAAGGCTGATCGCGCCCTTCGGGTACGAGCCGCGCCTGCGCGATGCCCTGGTGCTGCTGGTGGCCCTGCACGACCTGGGCAAGATCAGCGACAGCTTCCGCGCGATGATTCAAGATGGCGCGTCACAGGGATACCGGCACTGGAAACTGTCCGAGGCGCTGTTCTACGCCCATGATGCCCTGCTGGCCGCGCGGATCGGCGGCGACTGGTGGCAGCGGAGGGCGCTCTATGCGGCGGTGGCGGGGCATCACGGCCAGCCTTCCGATCTTGCTCTTGGCAAGCCCGCCGAACCGTCTCGCGACCAGAGGACGGCATTGGCACAGATCGGCTCGGGGCTGGAACCGGCGGGCGAGGTGATCGCCGCCTTTTGCGACCTCTGGCCCGATGCGGCGCTGGAGAGCCTTGATCCGGACGCGGGCACCACGGCGCTGAGCTGGTGGCTACCCGGCCTTTGCGCCGCAGCGGATTGGGTCGGCTCCAACACGCTGTGGTTTCCGGCCGAGGCTGGGCGACCGTCGCTCGCCGACTATCTGGCGCGGGCGCGTGAGGTGGCGGCGGTTGCAGTGGTCGGGGCGGGGCTGGCGGGCAGCACCGTGCGGTCCGGCCCGATCTTCGACTTCGCGCTGCGCCCGATGCAGGCGGCCTGTCGGGACGTGACGCTGCCCGATGGGCCGATGCTGGCGGTGATCGAGGATGAGACGGGGGCGGGCAAGACCGAGGCGGCGCTGATCCTGGCGCATCGCATGGCGCAGGCGGGCAAGGGCAGGGGGATCTATCTCGCCCTGCCGACCATGGCCACCGCCGATGCCATGTTCACCCGCGCCCGGGATGCCATCGGCGCCATCTTCGCAGCGCCGACCCTGACCCTGGCGCATGGCCGCGCCGCGCTGTCGGTGCCGTTCCGCGATCTGCCGACGACAGGCGCACCGGGCGAGGATGAGCCCTCCTGCACCGACTGGCTGAAGCAAAGCCGCCGTCGCGCGCTGCTGGCCGATGTGGGGGTCGGCACGGTGGATCAGGCGCTGTTGTCGGTGCTGCCGGTCAGGCATCAGACGCTGCGGCATTTCGGGCTGTCGTCGAAGATCCTGATCGTCGACGAGGTTCACGAGATGGGTGAGCCCTATGTCGGCAAGGAACTGGAACGCCTCTTGCAGATGCACCGCGCGGCTGGCGGCTCGGCGATCCTCCTGACCGCTACGCTGCCGCTGGACCTGCGGGCGCGGTTGCTGGCGACCTATGGCGGGGCCAGTCCCGGCCCGGCCTATCCGGCGCTGACGGTGGCGGGCGGGGCTTCGGTCTCGGGATTTGCCGCCGACACGCGGCCGGTGAAGGGCCCGGTGCGGGTGGAGCGGATCGACAGTGCCGAGGCGGCGGCTGATCTCGTGGTGGCCGAGGCCGCGAAAGGGGCGGCCTGCGTCTGGGTGCGCAACGGCGTGGATGACGCCATCGCCGCGGTCGAGGCGCTGCGGGCGCGGGGCGTGGCGGCGCGGTTGCTGCATGCGCGGTTTGCCCTGTCCGACCGCAAGCGGATCGAGGCCGAGGTCCTGGCCCGCGTTGGCAAGGTGGGAACGCATCGGGCGGGGTTCGTGCTTGTCTCTACTCAAGTCATTGAAATGTCGTTAGATTTGGATTTCGACGTGATGGTCTCGGACATCGCCCCCATCGCCGCGCTGATCCAGCGGGCCGGTCGGCTCTGGCGGCACATGGACCGCCGTCCCGCTGCTTCGCGACCCGTTCCCGCCCCGGTTCTGCATGTGCTGTCGCCCGATCCGGGGCAGGTGGAGGATGACCGCTGGCTGCACGGCACCCTGGGCAGCGGGGCCTGGGTCTATTCCGTCGCCGAGGTCTGGCGCAGTGCCCGCGTGCTGTTCGCGGCGGGGCGGATCGAGGCGCCGCAGGGCCTGCGCGCGCTGATCGAGGCAGTGCATGGCGCGGGTGCCGAGGAATTGCCCGAGGCGCTGAAGCGGGCCGAGATGCAGGCCGAAGGCCAGAAAATTGCGAAGAAGACCCTGGCGCAGCACAATCTGGTCGAACTGCACAGGGGATACCGCGATGCCGGGAAGGGCGATGACGATGTGTCCTATCCCACCCGTCTGGGAGAAGAGACGCGCGTGCTGGTCCTGGCCCGCAGGGTGGGGGCCGTGCTGCACCCCTGGGTGACGCCCGATCCGGCAAACGACTCCGGCTGGTCCGACGCCTGGGCGTTCTCCGAAGTCTCGGCCAGCAGCAGGAAGCT
>NZ_JAEULP010000060.1 GCF_016792905.1 Tabrizicola sp. | reverse complement strand
GCCAGACGCCCCGCCTCGACCGCGCGCTTGACGTCGACCGCGTCGATCACCAGCACGTCCCAGTCGCCCGGTTGCGACTGGTCAAGGATCGCCAGCCCCGCCGCCGTGCCTTCGTATTCCTTCAGGTTCACCTTGACGCCGAACTTTTCCTCAAAGGGCTGGATCAGCGCCGGATCAGTGTGGTCGCACCAGACCAGCGCGTTCAACTCCTGCGCAAGGCCCGGCGTGGCGGTCAGCAGAAGGGCAAGACTGGTGGCGGGAAGGCGGGCCATGTGAATCTCCATGTTGCGGGGCCTCTGACGGGCGGTTGAGAAAAAGATTGAGTTCATTCAATTTTGAAGTCAACATCAAAATTATTGCGATTTGGAAACTGCCGCATGACCGGACTGCGCGAAAGACAGAAGGCCGACCGCACTAGGCGCATCCTTGAGGCAGCCTCCACCCAGTTCAGGGCGCAGGGCTACGATCCCGTGCGAATCGAGGATATCGCCGCCGCCGCCGACGTGTCAGCCGGGACCTGCTACAACTACTTCTCTACCAAGGGCGACATCCTTCTGGCCATCGTCTCGATGGAGGTGGAGGAGGTGATCGATGCCGGTCGTGCCGTTGTTGCCGATCCGCCCGCCGATGTGGCAATCGCGCTCGACCGGCTGATCCGCAACTACTATGACCATTCGCTTCAGTACCTGTCCAAGGAGCTGTGGCGGCGTGCGGTGGCACTCTCGGTCGAGGCGCCCGAGACGCCGTTCTCGCAGCGGTATCTTGCGCTTGATTCCCGGCTGACGGAACAGGTCAGCGATCTGGTTGCCGCCCTTCAGGCCCGCGGCCAGATCCGGCGCGATCTCGACTCCTCGGTGCTGGGCGGCATCATCTTCGCCCAGTTGAACCAGGCGTTCATCGAATTCGTGAAGGCCGAGGCCATGCCGCTTGAGGATCTCCACCGGATCAACCAGCGCGCCACCGACCAGTTGGCCCTGCTGATGGCCGCCCGCTGAAAAGGATGGACCTGCAAGCCACGGGGGGGCTTGCAGGTCCGGGCCGGGGCGAGGGGGTCGACCACCGGCCAGTCAGCCCGCAACAGGGACATTGCGGGTTCAGTTGCGCGACGGGTAGATGCCCTCCAGCGCGATAATGTAATTCACACAAAGGCTTGGCTGCATGTTGTCATGCGGCTGTCCGCCCCCGGTCAAGGCGATGGACAAGGGATTGAGGCTGAGGGTTGAGCCCCCCCTGTCGGAAAAGATTTGTGACCGCGCGATCATGTCGCCCTGTGCGCGGTCGGAGGAACTCGGAACATCGGCGACAACCAGGTCATGGGTGTGCGGCGGAACCTGGGCAGCGGCCAGCGTGACGGCTTCGTGACCGAAGGCTTCACCGGGGGAACGCGGCGAGAGGCCCGCGCCGGTACCGGCATGGACGGGGACACGTCCGCGCAGGTCGGGCAGGTGAAAGGTCGCGATTCCATCGCCGCCATAGGCCGTGCCCAGAAGCGAGTAGAGCGCCGAATACTGGGCGATCTGCAACGACTGCCCGTTGCAGAAGGCCCAGCCCCGGGGTTCGAAGTTGCCTCCGAACAGGATGATCGACCCAAGCAGGGGTTCCATCGCACGCACCGTTTCATCTCGGCCACCACCACGCGGGCAGCCGATAGCCAATGCTGGGCGACTTGCGGGCGGGAGGTCTGTGGCAGAACGCACACTGGCTTCTGCACTGTACCTGCGGTTGTGGATAGCTGGTGGCCGACATTGCCGCAACAACTCCTCCTTCTGGCCCCAGTCTGCGCGCAAGCGCCTTGATTGCGCCCAGCTTTGTTTCGACAAGGGAAACTGAATTGGTTAACGGATCGCAAAGGCAGCATCTGTAACCTTCTGAGGGGGAGCGGGGCATGCCGACAGGACGCAAGAAGATCGCCGTTATCGGCGGTGGCGTGGGCGCGATCACCGCATGCTACGCCATCACCCAGATCCCCGGCTGGGACCAGTCCTACGACATCACCGTCTACCAGCTTGGCTGGCGCTGCGGAGGCAAGGGGGCGTCGGGGCGCAACGCCGACCGGCACCAGCGGATCGAGGAGCATGGCCTGCACATCTGGGCGGGGTTCTACGAAAACGCCTTCCGCCTGATGCGCGATTGCTATGAAACGCTGAACCGGACGGGGCTGCGCGCCCCCGATGCGCCGCTTGGCACGCTGGACAAGGCGTTCAAGGGCCTGTCGCATTTCTTCCTGGCCGAGGATCTTCCCCAGCCGGATGGCTCGGTCAGCCTGCATCCTTGGCGGGTGGACTTCCAGCCGAACGGGAACCTCCCCGGAACCGGAGGCATCTTGCCGACACCCTTCGCCTATTTCCGGATGCTGCTGCGGACCGTGGCCGACATGATCGACCGTGGCCTGGCCGGGCCGGTTCCGCCCGCCAATGCCCACATCCTGCCGGACAGTTTCCATTCCGCGTTCAATGAGCTGCGGCTTTCCCTTGCGGCGACCTCGCCGTTTCATCATCTCAGCGCGCTTGCGAACCGCCTTTCCGACAATCCGCACAACCACAAGACGCAGGAAACGCTGCTGCTGGCCGCGCTCGCCACCCATGCCCAGGACTGGCACCACGCCCGGATGGCAAACGCTGGGCAAGGCGACGAGGCCCGTCGCATCGGCTACATGATCAGCCTGTCCAGCGCCTTCTTCCGGGGGGCAATCGACTCGGGCCTCTTCCGCGCCGGGTTCGACGTGATCGACCGCTGGGAGATCAGCGCCTGGCTCTTGCATTACGGGGCCAGTCAGGAGGCCGTCTATTCAGCCGTGTTCCGCGGCTGCTACGACTATGTCTTCGGCTATCCCGGCGGCGTGACCGAGGACCGGGGCGTGGGCGCAGGCACGGCGATCCGGGGCCTGTTGCGGCTGGCCTTCACCTACAAGGGGGCCCTTTTCTACAAGATGCAGGCCGGGATGGGCGACACGGTCTTCGGGCCCTACTATCAGGTCCTGAAATCGCGCGGCGTGAAGTTCCGCTTTTTCACCGCCGCCCGCGCGCTGCGCCTTGACCCTGACAAGATCGGCGTGGCTGCCATCGACATGGTGGAACAGGCCGAGGTTCCGTCCGGAGATTACCAGCCGCTGGTCGATGTCCGGGGCCTGCCCTGCTGGCCCTCGCAGCCGGACCTGTCGCAACTTAAGCCCGGCAGCTACCAGCCCGGCACCGACTTCGAATGCGAAAAAGACCCGCCCACCGGCCGACCGTTCCGGCTGGAGCGGGGGCGCGATTTCGATCAGGTCATCCTTGGCGCCTCGCTCGGCTCGATCCCCTATCTTGGGGAAGAGCTGATCGCCGCCTCGCCGCGCTGGCGGGCGATGGTGCAGAACGTCGGCACCGTGGCCACCCATGCCGCGCAATTCTGGCTGAACCGGACAGCAGAAGGCCTTGGCTGGAACGCCCTTGTCGCGCGGCACAACCCCGGTCCCCAGATCGACCTGATGACCGTGATCACCAGCTTCAGCGAGCCCCTGGACACCTGGGCCGACATGACCGACCTCATCCCGCACGAGGATTGGCCCGCGGACGGCCCGGCGCAGCTCGCCTATTTCTGCAGCCCCGCGCACAATGTCGGCGTCGATCCCAAGCCGTTCCAGGACCAGGTCCGTGATTGGGCCGACCGCGACCTGATCCGGATGTGGCCGGGTGCCGCCAGCGACGGCAGGTTCGACCTGTCGCTTCTCTGGGGGCCAAAGGACCAAAGCCCCGAGGAGCGGTTCCAGACCCAGTATTTCCGGCAGAACTTCTACGGCTCGGAACGCTATGTCCTCTCGGTCCCGAACTCCGTCCAGTATCGCCTGCCCCCCGACGACAGCGGGTTCGAGAACCTGTATCTGGCGGGCGACTGGACGCGCTGCGGCATCAACGCGGGCTGCGTCGAGGCTGCCACGATCTCGGGCCTCGTCTGCGCCCGCGGCCTGACCGGCCATCCGTTCGAGGTGGTCGGCGAAAGCGACCTTGCCCCCGAAAGCGGCCCGAGCGGCGCCCCGCAACGCGCCAGCCCCTATGCCCAGACCGCGCCCTGGCCCCTGACCAGCTTCTTCGGCACCGGGGCAATCGATGGCTGGTTCAGCTTTCATGCCGTCGACGCCGCCGCCCTGCAGGCGATCCTGCCGCCCGGCATGTCGCTGGCCCCGCAGGCGATCACGCCCGCGGGCACCCATCCGGTCACGATCCTTGCCAACCGGCAGATCGGCGTCCGCCCCTCGGCCCTGCCGCGATTCATGGGGTTCCGCGATTATCTCGAAGCGATCATCTCGGTCGCCTGCGTCCAGGTCGAAGGCAAGCCGGGCCTCTTCAACTACCTGCCGAACCTCTACCTGTCGAACCGCGCGGCGCAACTGGCGGGCGTCTGGTTCTACGGCTTCGACAAGCGGATGGGCAACCTCGCCATGGAGGGCTCCGCCTATTCCGTCGCCACCCCTGACGGCACCCCGGTCTGGTCCGCCCGTTACCAGGACCGCGGCTTCCCGCGATCCCTGTTCGACAGCCCCGAAGCGTCGCGCGTGCAAACCCTGTGCGACCAGGTCATCGTCACGCAGGGCAAGCTCAGCCGCTGGCAGTTCCAGAGCTTCGATTTCAGCCTTGGCACCGCCGAGATCACCCCCGTCGCGGCCGAGATCGAGATCACCGACGCAACCCTCGCCCAACTGCCCGCCGGGCGCATGACGTCCCGCCCGCTGGCCATGCACGGCGACGGCTCGCAGCACCCGCAGGGGTTGCCGGGCGCCTTCCGCATCCGCACCAGCTGGACGCTCTCGAATCCCCTCGACTCGCGCCGAATTGCCCTTTTAGAAGCGGCGCGGACTAGGCTACCGTAACCGCGGCTAATGGGGGGTAAGGGCCGATGCCGAAAGGGGATATCGAGGGCGGTGGCGGACGCAGGCAGGTGACTGCCGTCTTCATCGACCTTGAGAATTTCAGTGCCATCGCCAGTGCGGCGGATGCCGAAGATTTGCAATCCTGGCTTGACGACTACTACCGCCAGACCCGCATCCTGATCGAGGCGGCGGGCGGCGAGGTGACGGAATATCTGGGCGACGGCGTGGTCGCCGTCTTCGGCCTGACCCGGACCGAGGAACTGTCGGCCGACCGCGCCGTCGATGCCGCCCTGCGCGCCGTGCAGTCGATCCGACTCAGCTTCCAGAACCGCATCGCCGTCCGTCTGCGCGCCGGGGTGGCGACGGGCGAAGCCGTGGTCCGTACCGCATCCGAGACCGAGGGCCTGCCCCGCCTGACCGGCTCGGTCACAACGCTTGCCGAACGCATCCAGTCTCAGGCCGAACCCGGAACCGTCGTCATTGCCGAGGAGACGCGCGCCCTGTCGCGCGGCCGGTTCGAGACCCGCGCCCTTGGCCCCCGCCGCCTGAAGGGCTTCGCCGAGGAATTGCCGCTTTTCGAAGTCATCGGGCGCCTGCCTGCAGGTGGCATCGACCAGCCGGAAACCTTCGTCGGCCGCGCACGCGAGATGGCCAAGCTCATCGCTGCCGAAGGTCCAACGCTTCTGATCGGCCAGGCCGGGGTCGGCAAGACCGCCTTCGTCGGCCATCTCGCCAGCCAGTTCGCCGCCAAGTCCGTCTTCCAGGGCGACGCCATCGGGCATGGCTCGTCCTATCTTCCGTTCCGCGACTGGCTTCTGGACCGGAGCGGCAGCACCAACCCCGATTACGCCACCCTGGCCGAGGCCTTTCCCGAGCTTGCCACCCAGGACCGCCAGGCCCTCGCGCTGATCCTGGGCCTGCCCGAGGGACAGGTCCTTCTGGCCACCCTGTCCAGCCTTGCGCTGAAAGCCCTGATCGAAGGCGCGATCTGGCGCGCGATCCTTGCGCGGCAGCAACGCGGGCTTCTCCTGTTCGAGGACCTGCACTGGTTCGACGTCGCGAGCCTCGACGTGATCAATGCCATCTTTGCCGCACCCGAGGCCGCGCAGTTCCGCATCATCCTGACCAGCCGCGAGGATGCGAAGCTGGGCCGCCACCTGTCCAGCGACGGGCTTCTGACCCTTGCGCTTGACCCCTTGCCAGAGGAGGATGCCCGCGTGCTTCTGGACCGGCTGGCACCGGAAGCGCTGGACGGGGCGGTCCGCGGCGAAGTCTTGCAGCGTGCCGGGGGCGTGCCGCTGTTCCTGCACCAGCTGGCACGGCGCGGGGCAGGGGCCGGGCTGCCAGCCACTCTGATGGACCTCTTGGGGGAACGTATCGACAGCACGGGCGAGGCAAAGCCCCTGCTGCAACGGGCGGCCGCCCTGGGCCGCAGTTTCCGGGTGGAGATGCTTCAGGCGCTTGACGGCGCCGACCCCCTGCCGCAGCTCCGCGCCGCCGCCCGCGCGGGGGTTCTGGTCGCAAGGCCCAACAACGCCTGGGAATTCGCCCACGCGCTGCTGGCGCAGGCGGCCTACCAGTCGATGCTGCGCCGCACCCGCGAAGGACTGCACGCCCGCATCGCCGACCTCTTGCAATCCCGTTTCCCGCAGGTCCTCGCGCGCGAGCCCGGCCTTCTGGCCGACCACCAGCACAAGGCGCGCCAGTTCCTGCCCGCCATCGTCAGCTACCTTCAGGCCAGCCAGAAGCTTCTGATGCAGGGCGCCTTCGCCGACGCCGAAAGCATGGCCCGCGCCGCCCGCGGCCTCTGCGACGAGCTGCCCGAGGAGCAGCGCCCCGAGCTGGCGATCGCTGCCCATACCATGATCGGTTCGGTGCTGATGCAGGTACAGGGCTTCACGGCCGACCCCGTGCGCCAGGAATTCGACACGGTGCTCGATATTTCCAGCGCTCAGGACAGGCTTGGCCCGAACACCGCCCCCGCGCTTCTGGGCGCCCACACCCATGCCATCATCTCGGCGCAGGAAACCCGCGCCAACCGCTTGGGCGACCTGATGGACCGCATGGCGAATGCTCTCCCCGACAGTGCCGAAGCCGTGGAAATCCGCATCGTTGCGCTTGCGGCCCGCAACGGCACCCGGTTCTACCAGGGCCGGTTTGCCGAACAGCTCGACTGCATCGGCGCGATCCGCCCGCTCTACCGCCTGGACCGACACGCGGGGATGATCGCGCGCTACGGCATGGACATGTTCGCCGCCGCGCAGATGTTCGAGGGTCCCTCGCGGGCGATCCTCGGGCAATGCGACCGCATCCCCGCGCTGGTTGCCGAGACCGACGCGCATCAGGCCGCGCTGTCGATCCCGGTGATGCAGCCCTATGCGCTGGTCTGGGGTTCGGTGCCGCTGTTCTACGCGGGCCACCTGGATCAGGCGATGGACCGCCTTGACCGGGGCATCGCCGCGGCAGTGGCGCAGGGCGCGCTGTTCTGGCAGTTCATCGGCAAGACCTGGGCGCAGGTGATGAATCCCGACCTTGCGAAGACTGGCGAAGGCATCGCCGCGTTCGGCCAGTTGATCGACACCCTGCGCGCCATCGGTGCCAATGTCGGCGTGCCCTATTTCTCGGCTGTGCATGCGTCGCGCCTCTTGGCCGCTGGTCGCCCGGACGAGGCGCTTGCGATCTCGACCCGGGCTCTTGCCGAAACCCAGGCCGAGGGCCTGCACTGCTGGTATCCCGAAATCCTGCGGCTGCATGCCGCCAACTGCCGTGCGATGGGCCGCCTTGCCGAGGCCGATGCCGCGCTGGACAAGGCGGTTGAAGTGTCGATGGCGCAGGGGGCGGCGCTTTGGTTGATCCGGGCGCTGCTGGACCGGATCGCGGTCGACGGTCCGGCCGCGGGCCTTGCCGAAGCGGTTGCCCGCTTTCCCGCCGAAGCATCCCTGCCCGAACTCGCTTCGGCCCGATCACTTCTGGCGGTGCCGTGACACTGGCTGCGCTCCTTGCCCGTGACTTGCCACTCTTTCGCGGCCTGACCGTGACGGATTTCGCCGGGATCGAACTGCCCTTCACCGAACACCGCCTGCGGCCCTGGGAAATCCTGTTCCACCAGAAGGATCAAAGCCGCGACGTGCATTTTCTGCTGTCCGGCACCCTGATCGCACTCTACTGGACCGCCGACGGGCGCGAGGTGATCTTCACGCGCTTCGCGCTTGGCGATCATTTCGGCGAACTGGCGGCGCTGGACCAAGGCGAGCGTTCGCTTGCCGTCGTCGCGCGAAGCGAAGCCACGGTGCTGACCATTCCCGGTGCTGCGTTTCGCCTGCTCTTCGACCAGGTCCCTGCCCTGCGCTGGCGGATCGCCCAGGGCCTTGTCGCCCGCATCCGCACCCTGACCGCCCGCAACCTGGAACTGACCACCTACAGCGTCGAACAGCGTGTCGCCTCTTACCTCTTCGGGCTGGCGGTCGACCGGGACCAACTTCGCGCCGGGGGCGTGATCGCCGAAGCCCCGACCCATGCCGAGATCGCCGCCACCATCGGTTCCAACCGCGAGATGGTCAGCCGGGTGATGAGCGGCCTTGCACGGCGCGGCGCGATCCGCACCGCGCGGAAGCGGATCGAGCTTCTGGACCCCAAGGTGCTGGCGGCCGAGTTCTAGCCTACGCCGCCACTGTCACGCCGGTCTCCCAGGCCTCGCATTTCCGCATCAGCTCGCCCGGCAAGGGCAGGTCGGTGAAAAGCGTGGTGATCTCGGACAGCGAGGCCAGCCGCGCCGGGGCGGAACGGTCAAGCTTGGAGTGGTCGCAGACCAGGAAACGGCGTCGCGATTGCTGGATGATCGCCTTCGACACCCGCACTTCCGCCAGGTCGAAGTCCAGAAGGTCGCCGTCCCGATCCAGCGCCGAAACCCCGATCACCGCATAATCCACCTTGAACTGCTCGAAGAACTGCGTGGTCAGCTCGCCCACCAGCCCGCCATCCGTCCGCCGCAGGGCGCCCCCCGCCACCACGATCTCGCAGCCGGGATTGGCCACAAGGATGTTGGCCACGTTCATGTTGTTGGTGATCACCGTGATGTTGCGGTGCGCCAGCAGTTCCCGAGCGACTGCTTCCGTCGTGGTGCCAAGGTTCAGGATCAGGCTGCAATTGTCCGGGATCGCCGCCGCGCAGGCCCGGGCAATCGCCGCCTTCGCCCCCTCGTTCATCCGCCGCCGCGCCTCGTAGCCGATGTTCGCCACGCCCGTCCGCAGGACCGCCCCGCCATGCACCCGGTCCAAGTGCCCCGCATCCGCCAGATCGGACAAGTCGCGGCGGATCGTCTGCAAGGTCACGTCGAATCGCTGCGCCAGATCCTCGACCACGACCCGCCCCTCGGCCCGGGCCAGCTCCAGAATCTCGGTCTGCCGGAAGTTCAGCGCCACGGCCTTTTCCTTTTCCTTCGCAACCCGCGTTTCGGCTTTCTGCCACGCCATCGTTTCCCTGTCAGCGATTTTTTCGTTTGCGCAGGCACGCGGTATTTTGCGTTTGCAGCAAGTATCGCTGTGGTTGCGCAATAGAACCGCCATGAATGTTCGCTTTCGACAAAATCGCGCAAAAGCGAAAAATTCTCGTTGACGAAGCTGTGACAATCAGCGCAGTTTCCGCACCGGGGGAGGGTCCGACTTGAACGACAGAACCGCAGAGGTTGTATCCGACCTCTTCATCATCGGTGGCGGCATCAACGGCTGCGGCATCGCCCGCGACGCCACCGGGCGCGGGTTGTCGGTCACGCTGGCCGAACAGGGCGACCTGGCGCAGGGCACCTCCTCGGCCTCGACCAAGCTGTTCCACGGCGGCCTCCGCTACCTCGAATACTTCGAGTTCCGCCTGGTCCGCGAGGCGCTGGAGGAACGCGAGACCCTGCTCGTCGCCATGCCGCATATCAGCTGGCCGATGCGCTTCGTGCTGCCGCTCAGCCCCGACATGCGCTTCGAATCCGACACGCCCACCTCGCGGCTTCTGGGCTGGACCATGCCCTGGACGAAGGGTCGACGGCCCGACTGGCTGATCCGGCTTGGGCTCTACATGTACGACACCATGGGCGGCCGCAAGATCCTGCCCGCGACCCGGACGCTGGACCTGACCCGCGACCCTGCGGGTCGCCCGCTCAAGCCCGGCTTCCGCAAGGCCTTCGAATATTCCGACTGCTGGGTGGAAGACTCCCGCCTCGTCGCCCTGAACGCCCGCGATGCCGCCCAGCGGGGCGCCCGCATCCTGACCCGCACCCGCGTCACCGCCGCGGAACGGCGGGGCGATCTGTGGCACATCACGACCGACGGCCCGCAGGGGCAGGGCCATCACACGGCCCGCGCACTGGTCAATGCAGGTGGGCCCTGGGTGATGGACGTGATCCGCAACGTCGCCCACATCAACCCGACCGAAGGCGTCCGGCTGGTCCGCGGCAGCCACATCGTCACGCGGAAACTGTTCGACCATGACCGCTGCTACTTCTTCCAGGGCACGGACGGCCGGATCATCTTCGCCATCCCCTACGAGCAGGACTTCACCCTGATCGGCACTACCGACAAGGACCACCAGTCCGCGCCCAGCGACGCCCGCTGCACGGACGAGGAACGCGACTACCTTCTGGCCTTCGCCAACCAGTATTTCGCGCAAACCGTCACCAAGGACGATGTGGTCTGGACCTATTCCGGCGTCCGTCCGCTCTACAATGACGGCGCCAAGTCGGCCACGGCGGCGACCCGCGACTATGTGCTGAAGCTGGACGAGAACGGCCCGCCGCTCCTCAACGTCTTCGGCGGCAAGATCACCACCTACCGCCGCCTTGCCGAATCCGCGCTGGCCAAGCTTGCGCCCTTCTTCCCGCAGGCGAAACCGGCCTGGACCGCCCGCGTGGCGCTGCCGGGCGGCAACTTCCCGCATGACGGCGTCGGCGCGCTGACGGCCAAACTCAAGGCGCAGCATCCATTCCTGACCGACTACTGGGCCGCCCGCCTTGTCCGCGCCTATGGCACCGAAGCCACGCAGATTCTGGGCAATGCCACCTCGCCCGAGGCGCTGGGCCAGGATTTCGGCGCCACTCTGACCGAGGCCGAGGTGCGCTGGCTCATGTCACATGAATTTGCGCTGTCGGCGGCAGACATTGTCTGGCGGCGCTCCAAGCTTGGCCTGCGCATGAGTGCAGACCAGATTGAACGACTTGACCGCTTCATGGCGGACGCCGCCTCCCGGGCAATTGTCCCGGCGGCGGAATAGGGGGAACGGAATGACGCTGGAACTTCAGGGGGTTTCACGGTCGGTCGGGGGCAGGGTGCATATCCACCCCACCGACCTGCGCCTGGAAAACGGGACGATGAACGTTCTTCTCGGGCCGACGCTTTCGGGCAAGACCAGCCTGATGCGGCTAATGGCGGGCCTCGACAAGCCCTCGACGGGCCGCATCCTCTGGGAAGGCACCGATGTCACCGGCGTGAAGGTGCAGGACCGCAAGGTGGCGATGGTCTACCAGCAATTCATCAACTACCCCGGCCTGACCGTCTACGAAAACATCGCCTCGCCCCTGCGCCTGATGGGCCGCGCGCAGGCCGAGATCGACAAATCCGTCCGCGCCACGGCGGAAATGCTGCGCCTGACACCAATGCTGGCCCGCAAGCCACTGGAGCTGTCCGGCGGCCAGCAGCAGCGCTGTGCCCTTGCCCGGGCGCTGGTGAAAGGCGCGGGACTGGTCCTTCTTGACGAACCGCTCGCCAACCTCGACTACAAGCTGCGCGAGGAGCTGCGGATCGAAATCCCCCGCATCTTCGAAGCCTCCGGCGCGATCTTCGTCTATGCCACCACCGAACCGGAGGAAGCGCTCCTCCTCGGCGGCAACACCGCGACGCTCTGGGAAGGCCGCGTCACCCAGTTCGGCCCGACCCCGCAGGTCTACCGGCTGCCCGAGGATGCGACGACCGCCCGCGTCTTCAGCGACCCGCCGATGAACTTCGTGCCCTGCCAGAAGGAAGGCCAACGCCTGACCTTCGGTGAAAGCGCACACGCCCCGGCCAACAGCGCCACGCGCGACCTGCCCGATGGCAGCTACATGGCGGGCTTCCGGGCCAACCACATCACGCTCAACCGCCACTCCGGCGATGCGGTGGAGTTCCGCTGCACCCTCGGCGCGACCGAGATCACCGGGTCGGAAACCTTTGTCCACCTGACCCATGGACCCGACCGCTGGGTCGGGCTGATTCACGGCGTCCACCCGCTGCGTGCCGGGTCGCAGACCTCGATCTGGGTCGATCCCGCCCATGTCTACCTGTTCGACACCACGGGCCGCCTTGCCGCGCCCGCCCCTTACGCGATGGCGGCCTGAATGTCCCGGATCACCCTCTCCAAGCTTGCCCACAGCTACAGCCCGAACCCGAAGGGCGAGGCCGACTATGCGCTGAAGGAAATGGACCATGTCTGGCAGGACGGCGGCGCCTATGCCCTTCTCGGGGCCTCGGGCTGCGGCAAGACCACGCTTCTGAACATCATCTCCGGCCTCGTGCGCCCGTCACATGGCCGGGTGCTGTTCGGCGACCGCGACGTGACCGATGCCCCGACCACCGAACGCAACATCGCCCAGGTGTTCCAGTTCCCCGTCGTCTACGACACGATGTCCGTGCGCGACAACCTGGCCTTCCCGCTGCGCAATCGGGGGATGGACGCGGCCTATATCGCCAAGCGCGTCGGCCAGATTGCCCAGATGATCGGGATGGAAGACATCCTGAACCGCAAGGCGCGCGGGCTGACCGCCGACGCCAAGCAGAAGATCAGCCTTGGGCGCGGCATGGTGCGCGAGGACGTGAACGCGATCCTGTTCGACGAGCCTCTCACGGTGATCGACCCGCATATGAAATGGGAGCTGCGGACCCAGCTGAAATCGCTGCACCGCGAGTTCGGTCATACGATGATCTACGTCACCCACGACCAGACCGAGGCCCTGACCTTCGCGCAGAAGGTCGTCGTCATGTATGACGGGCGTGTGGTGCAGATGGGCACGCCCGAAGAGCTGTTCGAGACCCCGGCCCATACCTTCGTCGGCTATTTCATCGGCTCGCCGGGGATGAACCTGTTGGATGCCGACGTGACCGGAACCGAGGCGAGACTGGGGAAAGTCTCGGTGCCTCTGGGTGCGGCCTATGGGCCAACATCGGGCCGCACCCAGATCGGCATCCGCCCGGACTACGTCACGATCTCCGACCAGGGCCTGCCCGTCACCGTGAAGCGGGTCGAGGACGTGGGCCGCCACCGCATCCTCCGCGCCGAATTCCAGGGCCAGGCCCTGAACGCGATCCTGCCCGAAGGCATAACCGTCCCCGCCGACCCCCGCGTCGCCTTCGCACCGGGCAAGATCAACGTCTACGCAAACGACTGGCGCGTCCAGCCGACCGACACTCGCGGGGGGGCCTGAGCCATGGACAAGACCCAGAACAACAAGGCCTGGTTCCTGGTCCTGCCCGTTCTCGTGCTGGTGGCCTTCTCGGCCATCATCCCGCTGATGACGGTCGTGAACTACGCCTTCAACGACACCTTCGGGAACAACGAATTCTTCTGGGCCGGCCTTGACTGGTTCGAGGACCAGATCACTTCGGACCGCCTGCACGACGCGCTTGGCCGCCAGATCCTCTTCTCGCTGATCATCCTGGCGATCGAGGTGCCGCTCGGCATCTTCATCGCGCTCAACATGCCGAAGAAGGGCTTCTGGTCCAGCCTTGTCCTGGTGCTCATGGCCCTGCCGCTCCTCGTCCCGTTCAACGTCGTCGGCACCATCTGGCAGATCTTCGGCCGCGTCGACATCGGGCTTCTGGGCCACACGCTTGCGGCGATGGGCATCGACTACAACTACACCAACGATCCCATCGACGCCTGGATCACCGTCGTCGTGATGGATGTCTGGCACTGGACCTCGCTCGTGGCACTCCTGTGCTACGCCGGTCTCCAGTCGATCCCGCAGGCCTACTACCAGGCCGCCAAGATCGACCAGGCCACCCGCTGGTCCGTCTTCCGCTACATCGAGCTGCCGAAGATGAACGGCGTCCTCCTCATCGCCGTCCTCCTCCGCTTCATGGACAGCTTCATGATCTATACCGAGCCCTTCGTCGTCACCGGCGGCGGCCCCGGCAACTCCACCACCTTCCTGTCCATCGACCTCGCGAAGATGGCCACCGGCCAGTTCGACCTCGGCCCCGCCGCCGCCTTCTCGATCATGTACTTCCTCGTTATCCTCTTGATCTCATGGGTCTTCTACACCGTCATGACCAACCTCGACCGTGAGGAGAACCGCTGATGCGCCTCCGCCCCAACGCCATCGTCATGGCCCTGTACCTCCTGTTCCTGCTGATCCCGATCTACTGGCTGATCAACATGAGCCTGAAGACCAATACCGAGATCACCTCCTCCTTCACGCTGGTCCCGGCGAACCTGACCTTCCACAACTACGCGGTGATCCTGACCGATCCCTCCTGGTACATGGGCTATGTCAACTCGCTGATCTACGTCGTGATGAACACGGTCATCTCGATCACCGTGGCGCTGCCCGCCGCCTATGCCTTCAGCCGCTACAACTTCATGGGCGACAAGCACCTGTTCTTCTGGCTTCTCACCAACCGCATGTCGCCCCCCGCCGTCTTCGCGCTGCCGTTCTTCCAGCTCTATTCGGCCATGGGCCTGATCGACACCCATATCGCGGTCGCGCTTGCCCACTGCCTCTTCAACGTCCCCCTCGCGGTCTGGATTCTGGAAGGCTTCATGCGCGGCGTGCCGAAGGAAATCGACGAGACCGCCTATATCGACGGCTATTCCTTCCCGAAGTTCTTCGTGAAGATATTCATGCCCCTCATCGCTTCCGGCATCGGCGTCGCCGCCTTCTTCTGCTTCATGTTCTCCTGGGTCGAGCTTCTTCTCAGCCGCACTCTCACCACCACCGACGCCAAACCCATCGCCGCAGTGATGACCCGCACAGTGTCAGCTTCCGGCATGGATTGGGGCGTCCTCGCCGCCGCCGGGGTCCTGACCCTCGTGCCCGGAGCGCTCGTGATCTACTTCGTCCGCAACTATATCGCCAAGGGCTTCGCCCTGGGGAGGGTGTGATGATGCGTTGTCATCAGGCAAACCCCGTCCCGGGCCTGACCCGGGACCTCCATGCCCACCCGCGCCGCCTCTGGAATGACGAGGCCCCGGATCAGGTCCGGGGCGGGCATCCGACGCAAACCAAGGGGCAGACGCCATGACCCAAACCCGCTGGACCCCGATCTACCTCACCCTCGGCCTCCTCATGGCCGCGATCCTCGCCTTCCTCCTCTGGGCCGTTCCGGTCGACGATGACGGCGTCCGCGACTGGACGGGGCAGCTGATCGACGGCTTCTGGATGGCCTGGACCTTCCCGGTCGCGCTCTTCTTCTGGTGCATCGCCGGGCTCCTGATCATCATGACGCTCCTCGCCATCCGCTACCCCGAAACACCGCGCGTCGGCATCTTGCGCATCGAGACCACCCGCGGCGACCGGCTGTTCATCACCCTTCTGGGCTCGGCCTTCATCCATCTTGGCTGGCTCTTCTTCGCGGGCCCCGACTTCCTCTGGGGCGCGCTCATCCTCTCCCTCGTCTATGCCGCGGCGGTCTTTCGCTGGGTCTAGACGCGGGCAAAGAAGACCCCCGGGCAGGGCGGAAGACCTGCCCGGGGCAACGAACCGAAACGTCTCACCAATTCTCGGGAGGATACACATGAGACTTCGTTCAACCGCAACAGCCATGGCGCTTGCGCTGATGGCGATGCAGGCCCCCGCCTGGGCCGACATGGAGGCGGCGAAAGCCTTCCTCGACACCGAAATCGGCGACCTGTCGGTGCTGAGCCGCGCCGATCAGGAAGCGGAAATGCAATGGTTCATCGACGCGGCCAAACCCTACGCGGGGATGGAGATCAAGGTCGTCTCGGAAACCATCGACACCCACAGCTACGAATCCAAGGTGCTGGCCCCGGCCTTCACTGCGATCACTGGCATCAAGGTCACGCATGACCTGATCGGCGAAGGCGACGTCGTCGAAAAGCTGCAAACGCAGATGCAGACCGGCGAAAACATCTACGACGCCTACATCAACGACTCGGACCTGATCGGCACCCACTGGCGCTACCAGCAGGCCCGCAACCTGACCGACTGGATGGCGGGCGACGGTGCTGCGGTGACGAACCCCGGCCTCGACCTGGCCGACTTCATCGGCACCTCCTTCACCACCGGGCCGGACGGCAAGCTTTACCAGCTTCCCGACCAGCAGTTCGCGAACCTCTACTGGTTCCGCTACGACTGGTTCTCGGATCAGAAGACCAAGGACGACTTCAAGGCCAAATACGGCTATGACCTCGGCGTTCCGGTCAACTGGTCGGCCTACGAGGACATCGCTGAGTTCTTCACCGGCCGCGACATGTCCTACATGGGCGGGCCTGCCACCGGCGTCTATGGCAACATGGACTACGGCAAGAAGGACCCGTCGCTCGGCTGGCGCTATACCGACGCGTGGATGTCGATGGCCGGGATGGGCGACGTGGGCGAGCCGAACGGGTTGCCGGTCGACGAATGGGGCGTCCGCGTGGACGAAAACTCCCGTCCCGTCGGCTCCTGCGTGGCCCGTGGTGGCGCGACCAACGACGCGGCGGCGGTCTATGCCGTTACCAAGGCGATCGAGTGGCTGCAGAAATACTCGCCGCCGGAAGCGCAGGGCATGACTTTCAGCGAAGCCGGACCGGTTCCTGCCCAGGGCGCGATTGCCCAGCAGATGTTCTGGTACACCGCCTTCACCGCGGCCTCGGTCGCGCCGGGAACGCCGGTGATGAACGAGGACGGCACGCCGAAATGGCGCATGGCCCCCTCGCCGCACGGCGCCTACTGGCAGAAGGGCCAGAAGATCGGCTACCAGGACGCCGGGTCCTGGACGCTGATGCAGTCGACCCCGGTCGACCGCGCCCAGGCCGCCTGGCTTTACGCGCAGTTCGTGGTGTCGAAGACCGTCGACCTGAAGAAGTCCGATGTCGGCCTGACCTTCATCCGTCAGTCCACCATCGACAGCCAGCACTTCACCGACCGGGCGCCCAAGCTGGGTGGCCTGATCGAGTTCTACCGCTCGCCCGCCCGCGTCCAGTGGTCGCCGACGGGCACGAACATCCCGGACTATCCGAAGATGGCGCAGCTCTGGTGGCAGAACATCGGCGACGCCATGTCGGGCGACAAGACCCCGCAGGAAGCGCTGGATGCGCTCTGCTCCGAGCAGGAAAAGGTGCTGGAGCGGATCGAGAAGTCGGGTGTCCAGGGCGACATCGGCCCGAAGATGAACGAAGAGAAGGATCCGCAGGAATGGCTTGACGCCCCGGGTGCCCCGGTCGCCAAGCTGGAGAACGAGGATCCGACGCCGGAAACCATCAGCTACGACGAGCTGATCAAGTCCTGGCAGAACTGACGACAATGGGGCGGGCGGTGCCGAAGGGTGCCGCCCGCGCCCGATTTCTTCGAAGAAATCGGACCGGACTTTTCGAAAAGCTTGGCCCCCTCCGGCACCGGTGGTCTGCCACGGTCAGAAATTAAGAATTCCCTAACGTCCGCAGACAACCCATTGTAATCGTTGGCTCTGAAAATCTGTCCACCGTGGACACATCTTCCCGCAGGCTTCTCGAATGACCCATATCCTCGCCATCGACCAGGGTACCACCTCCTCCCGCGCGATCCTGTTTGACCAGGCCCTCCGCCCCGTCGCCTCCGCCCAGGAAGAGTTCCGCCAGCACTACCCCCACCCCGGCTGGGTCGAGCACGACCCCGCCGATCTCTGGTCCACCGTCGCCGCGACGGCCCGGGCGGCCATCGAGAAGGCCGGGATCAAGGCGACCGACATCGCCGCGATCGGCATCACCAACCAGCGCGAGACGACCCTGATCTGGGACCGCGCGACCGGCCAGCCGATCCATCCGGCCATCGTCTGGCAGGACCGGCGCACCGCCGCCACCTGCGCCGCCCTGAAGGCTGCCGGGCACGAGACGTCGATCACCGCGAAGACCGGGCTCCTCCTCGACCCGTATTTTTCGGGGACGAAAGTGAAGTGGCTCCTCGACCATGTCGAAGGCGCGCGGGCGAAGGCCAACCGAGGCGAGCTGGCCTTCGGGACCGTCGACAGCTGGCTGATCTGGAACCTCACCGGGGGGAAGGTCCACGCCACCGACGCCACCAACGCTTCCCGCACCCTCCTCTACAACATCGCCAAGGGCGAATGGGACGCCGACATCTGCGGCCTCCTCGACGTGCCCCTTTCCCTCCTTCCGGAAGTAAAAGACTGCGCCGCCCCCTTCGGCCTGACCCGCCCCGACCTCTTCGGCCGCGAGATCCCGATCCTCGGCGTGGCGGGTGACCAGCAGGCGGCGACCGTCGGGCAGGCCTGCTTCAGCCCCGGGATGATGAAGTCGACCTACGGGACCGGCTGCTTCGCCCTGCTGAACACGGGCACCGACATGGTCCCGTCGAAGAACCGTCTCCTCACGACCATCGCCTACCAGTTGCAAGGCAAGCCCACCTACGCCCTCGAAGGCTCCATCTTCATTGCCGGTGCCGTGGTCCAGTGGCTCCGCGACGGGCTGAAGATCATCCGCGAGGCCAGGGAAACCCAGCCCCTCGCCGAGAAGGCAGAGGAAGCGCAGGGCGTGATCCTCGTCCCCGCCTTCACCGGCCTTGGCGCGCCCTACTGGCGGCCGGAATGCCGGGGGGCGATCTACGGCCTCACCCGGAACTCCGGTCCCGCCGAATTTGCCCGCGCGGCGCTGGAAAGCGTCGGATACCAGACCCGGGACCTTCTGGAAGCGATGTGGGCCGACTGGGGGGCTGCGGCGGACGGCGTCCTTCGGGTGGACGGCGGGATGACCGCCAGTGACTGGACCATGCAGTTCCTGTCCGACATCATCGGCGCCCCGGTGGACCGACCGAAGGTGACGGAAACCACGGCCCTGGGTGCCGCCTACCTTGCCGCGATGCAGGCCGGGGTCGCGGGCGGGCCGGAGGAATTCGCCAAGTCCTGGGCGCTTGACCGTCGGTTCACCCCCGCGATGGACGCCGCCACCCGGGATGCGAAATACGCCCGCTGGGGCAAGGCCATCGCCGCCACGATGTTGGTATGATCCCCTTCGGCATCACCGCCCCCGGTCGCATCCTCTTTGGCCGGGGCGAGGCCGCGAAGGCCCCCGCCCTGATCCGCGCCTTCGGTTCAAGGGTGCTGGTCGTTCATGGCGCGAATGCAGCCCGGGCAGCCTGGCTCCGAATATCTGACGCGGAAGTTCAGGCTCTGCCCTGCGCGAGCGAGCCGACACTGACGATGCTGGAAACCTCACTTCGCTGGACACGCGGTCTTGGGCCGCAGGTCGTGGTCGGTCTGGGCGGGGGCGCTGTCATGGATTTTGCCAAGGCCCTTGCCGCTCTCATCCCCGCCTCCGGGGGGCCGATGGACCATCTGGAGGTCGTTGGCAAGGGCCTGCCCCTGAAGGCCGATCCCTTGCCCTTCATCGCGGTGCCGACCACGGCGGGAACCGGGGCTGAGGTCACGAAGAACGCCGTCATCGGCCTGCCGGACCTTGGCCGCAAGGTCAGCCTGCGTGATGACCGGATGGTGGCACGGCTGGCCATCGTCGACCCGGCCCTGACTGACTATTGCCCGAAGGCAGTGACGCTGGCCTCCGGCCTCGATGCGGTGACGCAGGTGATCGAGCCCTTCGTCTCGTTGAAGGCCACGCCCTACACCGACGCGCTGGCGGGGCCTGCCATCGGCACAGGGTTGGAGGCGCTGATGCGGCTGATGCAGGGCGAGGATGCCGAAGCGCGCGACCGGATGGCCTGGGTCAGCCTTTGTGGTGGGCTGGCGCTGGCGAATGCCGGGCTTGGCGCGGTGCACGGGTTGGCGGGCGTGATCGGCGGCCTGACCGGGGCCGCCCATGGCGCGATCTGCGGCGCGCTTCTGGGCCCGGTACTGGCGGCGAACCGAAAAGCCGCCGGAGGTGAGGCTCGCGAACGGTTGAACCAGGTCTGCACCATGCTTGCCGAGGTCCTGGGCTCGACCGCTGCCAAGGCGCCTGCGGCGTTGCAGGCCTGGGCCTGGGCCGAAGGCCTGCCGGGCCTTGCCGCGCAGGGGGTGGCAGAGGAACAGCACCAGGGCATCGTCGCGGCGGCGCTGGAGGCGTCCTCGATGAAAGGGAACCCGGTGGTACTGCCTGAGCGCGACCTGCGCGGGATTCTGGAGGCAGCGTAAGGCGGGGTGGGCAGATTCCCCACTCTGCTATTGCGGTCTGTACAGTGTACAAACTGTCCGCGGGTGCTTCCGCATGTTGACCCGGATCAAGGCGGCAGGCCGCCAAGGAGTCTATGCTTCACGCGGGCTTGCGAAGGAGGTGTTTCGATGCGCCTGATGATGATCCTGTACTCGATGATCGCGACCGCCATGGCCGGAACCGGCGTGATCGCCGTCCTGACCACGGGCCACGGAACGCTCTGGCCCATCCTCATCGCTGCGGCTGCCGGAGCCGCGCTGGCCCTGCCTGTCGCCTGGGCGGTGGCCCGGCAGATCGAATGATCAGGCTTCCAGGAAGACCCTGACCGTCTCCTCGAACTCGCGCGGTTTTTCGGCGTGGAGCCAGTGGCCCGCGCCCGGGATTTTCGCGAAGCGTGCCTTGGGGAACAGGGCGCGGATCGTCTCGCGGTGTTCGGGGCGGACATAGGGGCTATCGGTCCCTGTCAGGAACAGGGCGGGGTTCGGGAACACGCCTTCCGTTCCCGGCCAGCCGACGATCTTCGGCATCTCGGCTTCCAGCGCGGCGAGGTTCAGCTTCCAGCGCGGCGGGTGCTGGCGCAGGTCCAGCGACTGCAGAAGGAAGGCGCGCAGGGCGGCATCGTCAAGGCTTTCGGCCAGTGCCGCATCGGCCTCGGCCCGGGTCCTGATCCGCGACAGGTCCAGCGCGGCCATGGCGCGGGCGTGGCGGCTCTGGTCATGGGAATAGGCGACCGGCGCGATGTCAGCCACCACGAGGCGTCGGATCAGCCGGGATCGGGTCAGCGCAAGCTGCATCGCGGCCTTGCCCCCCATCGAATGCCCCAGGAGATCGACCGGTACGCCCAGGCTTTCGATCACCTCGGCCAGGTCGGCGGCCATTTCGGGGTAGCCCTGCACCGGGAACCGCGGGCTGTCGCCGTGGTTTCGCATGTCGACGGCCACCACCTCGCGCCGGTCGGCCAGGCGGCGGGCGATCACGCCCCAGTTGCGGGCCGAGCCGTAGAGCCCGTGGGCGATGACCAGGGTCGGGGCGTCCGTCCGGGTTGCGGCGGGATGGCGGATCGTGGCAAGCATGCGGGTTTCCATAGCGATATCGAGAGCTTCAGGCCAGAGCGGTTGAACATCCGGGCGAACAACTCTAGGTTCGGCAAACGGCGGCAGAGGGGTGGCGGATGAGTGCGGTGACGATCCATCAGATGGCGGATCGGGTGGCCCAGCTTCTGGAGGAGAGGCTGGGGCTTGGGGGCCGTGACCTTTCGGCCAAGCTGAAGCGCGCCGGGCGGATGCTGCCGAAAAAGGTGCGGGACAGCGGCAAGGTGCTGGCCGCCGCCGCGCACAAGGCGCAGAATCCGAAGCTGCTGGGCCAGATCGACATGGGTGACGTGACCGAGGCCTATGATGTCTGCGTGAAGCATCTGATCGCCATTGATCCGGTCGGGCGGCGGCGGGACCTGTTCGCCGGGATGGTCGGGTCGGTCGGGCTCGGGGTGCTGGTGCTGGCCGTCGCGCTGCTGGGCTTTCTGGCCTGGCGGGGATATTTCTGACCCTGTCCACGGTGGACAGATTTTCCGAAATAATGAAAACAACAACTTGCGCGCGGACGTTTACGATCTGGCAAGGTCTTCCGCAGTCGCGCCAAAGTCCAAAGGCCGGGAAGACAGGGCGCTGCGGCTGACCAGCGTGACCGTCACGAAGGCCACATACAGCAGCAGATACCACGACCCGAGCTTGGCGAAGCTGACCATCTGTCCCGGTGCCTGGCCGGAGTAGATCCAGGTTCCCGTCGCCGTGCCGATGTTTTCCGCCACCCAGAGCGCGAGGGCCGAGAGGGCGGCTGCCAGCGGCAGCGGCATCCACCAGTGCCGGTCATGGATGCGGAACCAGATCCGGGTCCGGGCGTAGAGCGCAACCGTCGCGACGAACAGCGCCAGCCGGATATCCGGCAGGAAGTGATGCGCGAAAAAGTTGACGTAGATCGCGAGGGCCATGAGGACGGTCAGCGCAAAGCGCGGATAGGGGGCGAACGCCATGTCGAAGACCCGGATCACCCGGGCCATGTAGCTGCCGACGGCGGCATACATGAAGCCGGAGAAGAGCGGCACGCCCATCAGCTTGAATACTCCGGCTTCGGGATAGGCCCAGGAGCCGGCATCGACCTTGAACCATTCCATCGCCGTGCCTGTCAGGTGGAAGAGAAGGATGACGCGGGCTTCCTCCCAGGTTTCGAGTTTCGTCCAGAGGAACAGCGCCTGCGTGGCGATGGCGAAGAGGAACAGCGCGTCATAGCGGTGGAGGGGCCAGCCGGGTTGCCAGACGAGCTTGGAGGTGATGATCGCCGCCAGGAGAAGCCCGCCGAAAAGGCAGGCCCAGCCCTGTTTCAGGACGAACATCACCAGTTCAGCGACGGCAAAGGGCAGCCGCGCCCGGGCCCAGTCGCCCATGCGGTGTTCGAGGGAACGGGTATCGGGGGCGGTCATGCGGTCCTGCGCGTCGGGGCAGGGGGAACCAGACAGGCAGGAGTTTGCGCCGTCAAGGCTGGGAAACCGGAACGACAGGGTCGAAGCGGTAGAAGAGGTTCGGCTCGGACACGATGAAGACCGCGCCGTCGGGGCCGATGGCGACGCCCTCCGCCTGCGGCACCGACCGGGTCAGGCCGTGCCAGCCGGACCAGAGCGTCAACAAGCCAAGCGGCGCACCGTCGGGGGCGTATTCGGCCAGGACCGAGGACATGTCGCTGAGCAGGAGCATGTTGCCGGTCGGGTCATGCACCGTGACCGAGGAGAGGTCGGCGACGAAATGCCCGGCCCAGCTGTCGGGCTGCCATTCCCGCACGGTGACGCCCAGTCCCCGGCCCTGCACCGCATCGTCGAGTCCGCCGATCACCAGCACGCGGACCGGCCACATCTCCTGCACGATCACCAGTTCCTTGCGGCGCTGGTCCCAGGAAATGCCTTCGAACCCCATGTTCTCGAAGGCGCCGAGGTCGAGCGAGAGGAAAGGCGCTGCTTCCGTGTCGAGGCTGGCAGTGTCCGGGGTGATCGTGACCCAGGACAGGCGGTGGCGGCCTTCGTCCACCAGGATGAAGCGGTCGCCCTCGACATGGGTGATGCCTTCGACGTCGCGCGCCCCGGTCAGCGGGATGCGGCGCAGAAGCCGACCGTCACGCGACAGTTCGGCCAGTTCTGGCGGGCGGTTGATGACGGTGAAAAGCGTGCCGGTCGCCGGGCTGAAGGTCAGGCCCGAGGTGTTGTCGTCAAGGCCCGGGATCGGCTGGCCCTCGATCCCGACCCGGTAGCTGGCAAGGCCGAGCATCGGGGAGCCGGGTGATGCGCCGCGCATCGCAAGCTGATGTGCCACCAAGCCGACAAGCCCGCTGACCCAAAGGCCAGCGGCAAGGATCAGGACAATTCCGGCCAGCAGCCAGGGGCGCTGGCGCAGCGTCATTCGCCGCGCTGCCAGGCGCGGATCGGCATGTCCCTCGGCCAATCGCTGTCTCACATGTTGAACATCTTCTGGACCGCCGTGCGCAGGGCAGCGCCGCACATCGGGTGCAGGTCAAGGCGTGGATAGGACGTCTTCAGCTGGTCGCAAAGGTTGCCGTCATAGATCGACACCAGCCACATGTGCCCGCCGCCATAGCCGGTTTCGGCTGCGACCGGGTTCATCAGCGGGCTGACGCGGCCGTCCTGGCTGCCGCCCTGATAGGCCTGATGCGCCCGGATCGCGGCGTCGAGGTCGGGGCCGAAGGGACCCGAGGGCTGGACCTTGGCGATGGCCGCGACCAGGGCCACCGACTGCGGTTTCTCGTTCGGCTTCAGCTTGCGCATCTCGTAATAGGCAAGGCGGCAGAATTCGACATCATCCAGCCGGTTGGGCATGCCCTGTCCGACATGGGTATGGATGTTGAACATGAAGCCGGTGTTCTCGGCGTAAGTGCATTTGACCATGATCTGCGTCTCCGGAAACCGGCAGAGGATAGCACGGCGAAGGTCCGTTCGCCGCGCTATTTCGTCAGGCTGGCCGGAGCCGCGGCCTTACAGCCCCGGATAGATCGGGAAGCGTTTGCAGAGCGCCTCGACCTCGGCGCGGACCTTTGCCTCGACCGCGCCGTTGCCGTCCTCGCCGTTTGCCGCGAGGCCCTCGACGACCTCGATGATCCAGGCCGCGATCTGGCGGAACTCGACCTCGGTGAAGCCGCGGGTGGTGCCGGCAGGGGTGCCGAGGCGGACGCCGGAGGTGATGGTGGGCTTCTCGGTGTCGAAGGGGATGCCGTTCTTGTTGCAGGTGATCCAGGCGCGGCCGAGCGCCTTCTCGGTCGCGTTTCCCTTCACGCCCTTGGGGCGCAGGTCGACCAGCATCAGGTGGCTGTCGGTGCCGCCGGTGACGATGTCGAGCCCGCCCTTCATCAGCGCGTCCGCCAGCGCCTGCGCGTTCTTCACCACCTGCGCCTGGTAGGTCTTGAACTCTGGGCGCAGCGCCTCGCCGAAGGCCACGGCTTTCGCCGCGATCACATGCATCAGCGGCCCGCCCTGGATGCCGGGGAAGATCGCCGAGTTGACCTTCTTGGCGATCTCCTCGTCGTTCGTCAGGATCATCCCGCCACGGGGCCCGCGCAGGGTCTTGTGGGTGGTGGTGGTCGCGACATGGGCATGCGGGAAGGGGCTGGGGTAGATCCCCGCCGCGACGAGACCGGCGAAGTGCGCCATATCGACGAGGAGGAAGGCGCCGACCGAATCCGCGATCTCGCGCATGCGCTTGAAGTCGATGATCCGGGGGATCGCCGAGCCGCCCGCGATGATCAGCTTCGGCTGGTGCTCGGTGGCCAGTTCCGCCAGCTGGTCGTAGTTCAGCGTCAGGTCCTGCTTGCGGACGCCATATTGCACCGCCTTAAACCACTTGCCCGACTGGTTCGGGGCGGCGCCATGGGTGAGGTGGCCACCGGCATCAAGCGACATGCCGAGGATGGTGTCGCCGGGCTTGAGGAGGGCCTGGAACACGCCCTGGTTGGCCTGGGAGCCGGAGTTCGGCTGCACGTTGGCAAAGCCGCAGTCGAAGAGCTGCTTTGCCCGGTCGATCGCCAGGTTCTCGGCCACGTCGACAAACTGGCAGCCGCCGTAGTAGCGCTTGCCGGGGTAGCCTTCGGCGTATTTGTTGGTCAGGACCGAGCCCTGCGCCTCCATCACCGCGCGGGAGACGATGTTCTCCGAGGCAATCAGCTCGATCTCGTGGCGCTGGCGGCCAAGCTCCTGCGTCACCGCCCCGAACAACTCGGGATCGCGCGAGGACAGGGGTTCGGTGAAGAAGCCGGGGTCGCGGGCGGTGGCGGTCATGGGGGATCCTTTGGGGCGGGTGAGATTTGCGCGGCTATTTAGACCACGCATCCGCGTCGGGAAAGGCAAGAAAGCGACAGGAACCGCGACGGCTGCGAAATTGGCAGGGGCAAGGAAACCGGCGTGGCGCAAAGGAAACCGGGGCTTGAGTTTGCGGAACGGGGCGGCCAAGACTGGCGGGAACGAAGGGATGGCCCATGCAGCGACAGCGGATCCGGTTCACGGCCTCGAAGGCCCCGGCGGCACTGGCGGCGCTCGCGGCGCTGACGGCGGCCTATGGCCAGGCCGATATTCGTCGCGCCGAGGTGGTCGTGGCGCTGGGGGGCGACGGGTTCATGCTGCAAACCCTGCACGCCGCGCATGGGCAGAGGCTGCCGGTCTACGGGATGAATTGCGGCACCATCGGCTTTCTGATGAACGCCTATGCGCTGGAGGACCTGCCTGCCCGGCTGGCGGCGGCGGAGGAGACGTCGATCAACCCGCTGTCGATGCGGGCCGAGACGACCAGGGGGAAGGTTACGGAAGCGCTGGCGATCAACGAGGTTTCCCTGCTGCGCCAGGGCCCGCAGGCGGCGAGGCTGCGGGTCAGTATCGACGGGCGGGTGCGGCTGGAGGAACTGGTCTGCGACGGGGCGCTGGTGTCGACGCCGGCGGGATCGACGGCCTACAACTATTCCGCCCACGGGCCGATCCTGCCCATCGGCGCGGATGTGCTGGCGCTGACGGCGATGGCGGCCTTCCGGCCCCGACGCTGGCGCGGCGCGCTCTTGCCCCGGACGGCGGTGGTGCGGTTTGACGTGATCGACCCGGACAAGCGGCCGGTGATGGCGGATGCGGACAGCCGCTCCTCGACCCGCGACGTGACCAGCGTCGAGGTCCGCACGGACGACAGCGTCAGTCACCGCCTGCTGTTCGACCCTGGCCACGGGCTGGAGGAACGGCTGATCGGCGAGCAGTTCGTCTGAAGGATCAACCGGCTTTGGCGCTCCAGGCCTCGATCTTACGGTAAAGCGTCGAGGGCGAGACATCGAGCACCCGGGCAGCCTTGGGGATCGAGCCGCCGTGCAATGCCAGCGTCGCCTCGATCAGGCGGCGTTCGGCTTCCGCAAGGGGCAGGCCGAGGAGGGACTCGGCGGTCAGCGCCTCCGAGGCAAGCGTCGGGAGGGCAGGTGCGTCGGAGGCGGCGTCTTCGTCGGTAAGGCCCGGCGGCAGCATCTCTGGCGTGACCCAGCCGCCCGGATTCAGCACCACGACGTTGCGCATCACGTTCAGAAGCTGCCGCACGTTGCCGGGCCAGGGGTGCGACTGCATCAGCGCGCGCACCGAAGGATCGAGGCCATGAAACTCGCGACCCTCTTCCTGCGCAAAACGGAACAATGCCGCTTCGGCGATCTCGATCACGTCCTGGCCACGGTCGCGCAGGGGAGGCATGTGGATCGGGACGACATAGAGCCGGTAATACAGGTCCTCGCGGAAATGGCCGCGGCGAACGGCATCCAGAGGATCGCGGTTGGTGGCGCAGACGATGCGGACGTTGACCTTGCGCGGGCGCGTGGCGCCGACCGGCTGCACGGTGGAGGTTTGCAGGAAGCGCAGGAGTTTCGTTTGCAGGGCGGGGGCCATTTCGCAGATTTCGTCGAGGAAGAGCGTCCCGCCATCGGCCGCCGCCGCGGCGCCGGGCTTGTCGGAAATCGCGCCGGTGAAGCTGCCCTTCATGTGGCCGAAGACTTCCGATTCCAGCAGGTCCTGCGGGATCGCGCCGCAGTTCAGCGCGATGAAGGGGCCGCCCGCACGGTTGGAATTGGCATGGACCGCCAGCGCGCACAGCTCTTTCCCGGTGCCGCTTTCGCCGGTGATGAACACCGTGGCCATCGAGCGGGCGACCGAGGCGATGGTGCCATGGATCCGCCGCATCGTGTCGGACGAGCCGATGAAGCCCGACCCTTCGGCGATCTGCCCGGCATCCCGGCTGCGGGTGGCAGAGGCGGTCGCCGGATCGACGGCCTTGTCGGTGTCGCGCGGGGTGGCCTCGGCAAGTGCGTTCTGCACGGCGGACAGGAAGCGACCCTCGTCGAAGGGCTTGACCAGGAAGTCATGCGCCCCCGCCCGCATCGCCTCGACCGCGCGGTTGACCGAGCCGTTCGCGGTGATGGCGATGACCCGGGTTTCCGGTTGCAGCGCCTGGATTTCCTGCATCACTTCCAGCCCGTCGCGGTCGGGCAGGATCAGGTCCAGAAGCACGACCATCGGCCGGTGCGCGCGGAACTGCTCCAGCCCTTCCGAGGCGGTTGCGGCCACCGCAACCCGGTGCCCGGCGGTGGCAAGGATCGAGCGGTAGACCATCTGAAGGGACAGGGTGTCTTCGACGAGAAGCACCGAGGGACGGGACAGGGGCGTGGCAGACTTCATCGGGCGGTTCCGTTCGGCGGGCGCGTGGCGCGGACCAGCTGGATCAAAATGGCAAGTTCGCTGCGCAAGGGTGGCATCAGCGTATCCAGCGCATCGCTGTCCTGCCGGTGGGCGATGGCGTTCAGAGTTTCGGACATGGCCTGCAGCGACAGCGCCCCGACCGAGCCAGCGAGCGAGATCAGCACATGGCTGCCTTCGCGCAGGCGTGTCCAGTTGGCAGTGGCCGCCCCGACGTCCAGCTTGTCTTGGGTGGCCAGCAGATCTTCGGTCAGCCGCGCCAGCAGCTCGACGGCGAGCTCCGGTCCGGTAAGGTCCAGAAGGTGGCCGAGACGCGACGGGTCGAAATCGGCCAGTCCAACCGACATCTCCGGCTGCGGCTGCGACAGCCGGACGATGGCATTCTCGATCAGGACCAGGTCCGCCTTCTGATCTGCGGTCTCAAGATGCGGACGCAAGGCATCGACCGCACGGCGGAGATCCTGCAGGGGGCCGAGGATCGGGTCGGCGGACAGGGTCTTGGTGCGAGACATGCGGTCAGAATGCGAAATGCGACGGGGGTCTTTGCATAATGCAAAGATTGCCGCAGGCTTCGCCCGCTGTCCAGAGGCTTCACATCAGGCCTTCGCGAGGCCGAGGCTTCGCAGGGCCGTCGTGATCTCGTCCAGGATCGCCGGATCATCGATGGTCGCAGGCATCCTCCAGGGCTGGCTATCGGCGATCTTGACCATGGTGCCGCGCAGGATCTTGCCGGACCGGGTCTTCGGCAGGCGGTCCACCACCACGGCGCGCTTGAAATCGGCGACCGGGCCGATCTGGTCGCGCATCAGTTTCACGCATTCCTTCACCACCTCGTCATGCGGGCGGTTGCTGCCCTTGTTGAGGCAGAGGAAGCCCAGGGGCGACTGGCCTTTCAGGTCATCCGCCACGCCGATCACCGCGCATTCGGCGACGTCCTTGTGGCTGGCCAGCACCTCCTCCATCGCGCCGGTCGACAGGCGGTGGCCCGCGACGTTGATCACGTCATCGGTGCGGGCCATGATGTAGAGATAGCCGTCGGCGTCGACGTAGCCCGCGTCTCCTGTTTCATAGTAACCGGGGAAGTGGTTCAGGTAGCTTTTCAGGAACCGCTCCTCGGCATTCCAGAGGGTCGGGAGCGTGCCGGGAGGCAGGGGCAGTTTGATCGCGATGGCGCCAAGGGTGCCGGGGCTGACCGGGTGGCCGCCCTCGTCCAAGATTTGTACGGTGTAGCCCGGCATCGCCACGGAAGGCGAGCCGATCTTGACCGGGAGATGTTCAATCCCCAGCGGGTTCGCGGCAATGGCATAGCCGGTTTCGGTCTGCCACCAGTGGTCGATGACGGGCACGTTCAGGTGCTTCCCGGCCCAGTGGATCGTGTCGGGGTCGGCACGTTCTCCGGCCAGATAGAGGGCCTGAAGCGTCGGCAGTTTCGGCACCAGCTTGCCGTCCGGATCCTCGCGCTTGATAGCGCGGAGCGCGGTGGGGGCGGTGAAGAAGCTCTTGACCTTGTGCTCGGCAATGACGCGCCAGAAGGCGGCGGCGTCGGGGGTGCCGACGGGTTTGCCTTCGTAGACCACGGTCGTGCAACCGGCGATCAGGGGGGCATAGCAGATGTAGCTGTGGCCCACGACCCAGCCGACGTCGCTGGCGGCCCAGAACACATCGCCTGCGCCGACATTGTAGATCGCGCGCATGGTCCAGTTGAGGGCGACGAGATGCCCGGCGGTGGGGCGGACCACGCCCTTCGGCGCGCCGGTGGTGCCGGAGGTGTAGAGGATATAGGCCGGGTGGTTGCCTTCGACCGGCACGCAGTCGGCCGGGGTCACGCCGTACTGGAATTCGTGCCAGGCGACATCGCGGCCGGGGGTGAGCCTTGCCACCTCCTGCTCGCGCTGGAAAATGACGCAGAAGTCGGGCTTGTGGGTAGCCAGGTCGATGGCGGCGTCGAGGAGCGGCTTGTAGTGGACCGTGCGGGAGGGCTCGATCCCGCAACTCGCGGCGATGATGGCTTTAGGCGTGCAATCGTCGATACGGACGGCCAGTTCATTGGCCGCAAAGCCGCCGAAAACGACGGAATGGATCGCGCCAAGCCGGGCGCAGGCGAGCATCGCTTCCAGCGCCTCGGGGACCATCGGCATGTAGATGATGACCCGGTCGCCCTTCTGGATGCCCTTGGCGCGCAGCGCCCCGGCGAGGCGGGCGACGCGGTTCTGGAGTTCCGCGTAGGTGATGACGTGCTTGGTCCCGGTGACGGGGCTGTCGTGGATGATGGCGGGCTGCTTACCCCGGCCCGCGACGACATGGCGGTCGACGGCGTTCCAGCAGGTGTTGACGGTGGCGTCGGTGAACCATTCGTAAAGCGGCGCGCGGGAGGCGTCGAGCGCGCGGGTGGGTTTCGTCACCCAGTCGATGCCGCCTGCGGCAGAGAGCCAGAAACCCTCGGGATCGTCCTGCCAGCCTTTGTAGATCTGTGCGTAGCCCATCGCGATCTCCCCCCGCCGATGTCTCCTGCCGCCGGTGGTATGCCATGGGATGCCGTTCGCGCAACGCTGTTACCGGCAACAGGCTGCCGCTAATTTGCAGAACTGGCGGATCGGCGGTCGAATAATTTGCAAATTTCGCCGTCGAAGCAAACCCCGCTGCCGCAGCGCGCGCGATTTGCAAATGGTGGCGGAGCCTTTGAAGGCTCCGGTCCGATTTCTTCGAAGAAATCGGTGATTCGTCAGCCGTAGTGCGCGACGGGCGTCCCCGCGATGGCGGACATGTTCAAGAGCCCCCGCGCGGTGATCGCCGGGGTCACCACATGCGCCCGGTTGCCCATGCCCATCAGGATCGGCCCGACCTCCAGCCCCCCGGCCTTGACCTTCAGGATGTTCCGCACGCCCGAGGCGACCTCGGAAGACGCGAAGACCAGCACGTTCGCCGCGCCTTCGTAGCGTGATCCCGGCAACAGGCGGTCGCGGATCGACTGGTCGAGGGCGGCGTCGAGGTTCATCTCGCCCTCATAAGCGAAGTCGGGTTCGCGCTGGTCCAGAAGCTCCAGCGCATCACGCATCCGGCGGGCCGAGGCGTTGTCCATGTTGCCGAACTGGCTTTGCGTGCAGAGCGCGATCTTCGGAGTGATGCCGAAGCGGCGGACGTGGCGGGCGGCGCCGATCACCGTCTCCATGATCTGTTGCGGGCTGGGTTCGGAATGGACATGGGTGTCGGCGACGAAAAGCGGACCGTCCTCCAGGATCATCAGCGACAGCGCGGCCACCGGATGCAACCCGCCGCGCGCAAGGATCTGGCGGACATAGCCCAAGTGCCAGTTGAACTGGCCGAAGGTGCCGCAGATCAGGCTGTCGGCTTCTTCGCGATGCACCATGATCGCGCCGATGGCGGTGGTGTTGGTGCGCATCACGGCGCGGGCGGTGTCGGGGGTGACGCCGCGCCGGGCCATCAATTCGTGATAGGTGCCCCAGTAGTCGCGGTAGCGGTGGTCGTTTTCCGGGTTCACCAGATGGAAATCGCGACCCGGCCGGATCGGCAGGCCGGCACGTTCACAGCGCGCTTCCACGACTTCCGGGCGACCGATCAGGATCGGGAGGTCCGTCGTCTCCTCCAGCATCGCGTTGGCCGCGCGCAGGACGCGCTCATCCTCGCCTTCGGCAAAGACGATGCGGCGGGTGGCCATCTTCGAGGCCTCGAACACCGGGCGCATCAAGAGGGCGGATTTGAAGACCGAGCCGTCCAGCTTGCGCTTGTAGGCGTCCAAGTCCTCCAGCGGTCGGGTGGCGACGCCGGTTTCCATCGCGGCCTTTGCGACCGCGCTGGCGACGACACCGATCAGCCGGGGGTCGAAGGGTTTCGGGATCAGGTAGTCGGGGCCGAAAGACAGCGTCTCGCCGCGATAGGCGGCGGCGGCTTCGGCGCTGGTGGTGGCGCGGGCCAGTGCAGCGATGCCTTCGATGCAGGCCAGTTCCATCTCGTCGTTGATGGTGGTGGCGCCCACGTCGAGGGCGCCCCGGAAGATGAAGGGGAAGCAGAGGACGTTGTTGACCTGATTGGGGAAGTCCGACCGTCCGGTGGCGATGATCGCGCCGGGGGCGACCTTGCGGGCCTCGTCCGGCAGGATTTCCGGGGTGGGGTTCGCCAGCGCGAAGATGATCGGGTTCGGCGCCATGGTCTCGACCATCGGCGGGGTCAGCACGCCCGGGCCGGAAAGGCCGAGGAACAGGTCAGCGCCCCTGATCACGTCGGCCAGCGTGGCGGCCTTGTCGCCTTGCGCGAAGGCCTCTTTCTGCGGGGTCATCTGCGCCGTGCGGCCCTTGTAGACCAGCCCCTCAAGGTCGCAGAGCCAGACGTTCTCGCGCTTGACGCCCAGCTTCACCAGCATTTCAAGACAGGCGATCCCGGCAGCCCCCCCGCCGGTGGAGACAACCTTGATGTCGGCGAAGGACTTGCCCGCGACGATCATCGCGTTGGTGGCGGCTGCCCCCACGACGATGGCGGTGCCGTGCTGGTCGTCGTGGAAGACCGGGATGTTCATCCGCTCGCGGCACAGCTTTTCGACGATGAAGCAGTCGGGGGCCTTGATGTCCTCAAGGTTGACCGCGCCGAAGCTCGGTTCCAGCGCGCAGACGATGTCCGCAAGCTTCACCGGGTCGGGTTCGTTCACCTCGATGTCGAAGCAGTCGATATTGGCGAATTTCTTGAAGAGGACGGCCTTGCCTTCCATCACCGGCTTCGAGGCCAGCGCGCCGATGTTGCCAAGGCCAAGAACCGCAGTCCCGTTCGAGATGACGGCAACGAGGTTGCCCTTCGAGGTGTAGCGGCTGGCGGTGGCGGGATCGGCCTTAATTTCGAGGCAGGCCTCGGCCACGCCGGGGGAATAGGCGCGGGCGAGGTCGCGACCGTTTGCCAGCGGCTTCGTGGCGCGGATCTCCAGTTTCCCGGGCTTCGGAAATTCGTGGTAGTCCAGCGCCGCCTGCCGTGCCGCCTGTTTCGCCTCGTCCTGCCGGTCGTCGCTCATCAACCCCTCCCGCAGATGGTTTAACGTTGAACCATCCCATTTGTCCTGCTTGCGGCCCGGTTAGTCCGCGCGGCTTTGCCGTGGCAGAATGCCTGCATTCCACGAAGATGGAAATCAATGAAAACCAGCAAGTGTTTTCCGGCTTTGCACGAAGGTGCCGGTGGTGGCGGGAAAGATAGTATACTGAATTGTATGATTTCCCGCTTGAATTCAGCAAATGTCTGCAAAATGGGCTGGACTTCGGATTCAAATAGTATACTTTTAACGCACCTCTCCCCTTGGCCCTCATGACCCGCACCAGCCACCGCATCCGCATCCATGACAGCCTGCGCTCCCGCCTGATCCGCGGCGAGATCGCGCCGCAAATGCGTCTGGTCGACCATGCCATCGCCGCCGAGATGGGGGTCAGCCGGATGCCGGTGCGCGAGGCGCTGATGCAGCTTGTCTCGGAAGGCTATCTGGAAAGCACCAGCCGCGGCTTTGCCCTGCCGAACCTGACCCCCGACCGCATTGCCGAGGTCTTCGTCCTGCGCCGCCTTCTGGAGCCGCATGCGGTGGCGGGCGTGGCGCGCGACCGGACCGAGGCCGACCTTGCCGCCATGCAGGCCGCCCTGGCGGAGGCCGAAGGTGCGGGGCCGGATGTGACGGGTTTTCATCGCGGCGCCGAAGCCTTTCGCAACATCTGGGTGCAGGCGGTGCGCAACGGCGAACTCCGCCAGTCGATCCAGCGCTATTCCGGGCAGGTCCAGTCGGTCCGCTTTGCCACGCTGACCGACCCGCTGGCGCGGGCGGCCACCCTGTCGGGGTTGCAGGCCCTGTTCAAGGCATTCCGGGCCGGAGATGGCCTTGCCGCGCAGGACCGGATGCTGCGCTTCATCTACGACGCCGAGGAAAGCTACCGCCGGGGCCTTGCCACCGGCCTGATCGCGTGAAGGAGTGACTATGACCGACGCTGCTGAAATCCGTGCCGAGATCCGCCTGCCGACGCAGGAGTTGCGCAACGACCTGCCATTCTACACGAAGACGCTGGGCTTCCGGCTGGACATGATCTTCCCCGCCGACAACCCCTCGGTTGCCGTGTTGTCCGGGCATGGCGTGCGGCTTCGGATCGAGAAGGGGGCGCCGGAAGCCCCTGGCACGCTGCGCATCCTGACCGACGATCCGGGCTTTGCCGGAGGCGCGAAGGCGCTGACTGCACCGAACGGGACGAAGGTGGAGATTGACGAGCTGAACCCGCCCGTCGTGACCCCTGCAACAGAACATGCCTTCGTCGTCCGCCGCCTGGCCGACCAGGCCCCCTGGGTGATCGGGCGGGCGGGGATGGAGTATCGCGACCTTGTCCCCTCGCGCCTGGGCGGGGCGATGATCGCGAGCCACATCCGGGTGCCGGATGGTCCGGTGCCGGACATGGTGCATTTCCACAAGGTGGGCTTCCAGCTGATCTTCTGCGTCGCGGGCTGGGTGGATGTTCTCTATGAGGATCAGGGCGATATCCGCCGCATCCACGCTGGGGACTGCTTCATCCAGCCCCCCGGCATCCGCCACAAGGTGCTGCATTCCGAAGGGGTGCAGGTGGTGGAGATCGGGGTTCCGGCGGAACATGTCACCGAGATCGACCACGAGATGAAGCTGCCGACCGCACACTACCGGCCCGACCGGGAATGGGACGGTCAGCGCTTCGTGCATGACATCGGGGCGAAGGGAGTGTTCAAGCCCTTCCGAATCCCCGGCTTCGAGGCGCGGGACACGACGATCAACGAGAACACCAAGGGCGTGGCCTCGGTGATGGTCGCCCGGCCCACCGGCCCAGCGGTACCCTGGACGGTGCATGATGGCGACATCCTGTTCACCTTCGTGATGACCGGCGGGATGACGCTGGAGGGTGAGGGCAAGGAGCCCTTCCGCCTGTCGCCCGGCGATGCCTTCGTGATCCCGCCCGGAATGGCGACGCGCTATGCCGACCCGACCCCCGACCTGGAACTGCTGGAAGTGACGCTGCCCGGCAATCCGCCCACGCGGGTCCTCTGACCCGCTTGCAGAAACGCCGCACACGCCCCACACTCTGACCAAATGGTCAAACAGGGGATGGCGATGACGCTTCTGGAGGCGGCGACAGCGGTCAGGGAGCGGGCCTATGCGCCCTATTCGCGCTTCAAGGTCGGGGCGGCGCTGCGGTCGACCAGCGGCGCGGTGCATGTCGGCTGCAACGTGGAAAACGTGGCCTACCCGGAAGGAACCTGCGCCGAGGCCGGGGCGATTGCGGCGATGATTGCCGCCGGGGATACCCGCATTGCCGAGGTTTGCGTGATCGCCGACAGCCCCGATCCGGTTCCGCCCTGCGGCGGTTGCCGCCAGAAGATCGCGGAGTTTGCCGGGCAGGAGGTGCGCGTCACGCTCTGCACCACCGACGGCAAGTCGAAGGTGATGACCGTGGCCGAGCTTCTGCCCGGCGTCTTCACCGCGGCCCACATGGAACGGACATGAGCGACGCCCGCAGCATCATTGCCCGGGTGCGCGACGGCGGCCAGCCCTCGCCCGATGACCTGCGCTGGTTCGCCGCCGGTCTTGCCTCGGGCGCGGTGACGGATGCGCAAGCGGGGGCCTTCGCGATGGCGGTGCTGTTGAAAGGCCTGTCCGAGGAAGGCCGCGTCGCGCTGACCACCGGCATGCGCGATTCTGGCCGCGTGCTGGAGTGGGACCTGCCGGGCCCGGTCGTCGACAAGCATTCCACCGGCGGGATCGGGGATTGCACCTCGCTGCTTCTGGCCCCCGCGCTGGCCGTCTGCGGCGCCTATGTGCCAATGATCTCGGGCCGGGGGTTGGGCCATACCGGGGGTACGCTCGACAAGCTGGAGGCGATCCCCGGCTTCCGCACCGGCCTGACGGAAGGCGCCTTGCGCAAGCAGATGGCGGAGGTGCATTGCGCCATCGTCGCGGCCTCTGCCGACCTCGCGCCCGCCGATCGGCGGCTTTACGCGATCCGCGATGTCTCGGGCACGGTGGAGAGTGTCGACCTCATCACCGCCTCGATCCTGTCGAAGAAGCTGGCCGCGGGGCTGGAAGCGCTGGTGCTTGACGTCAAATGCGGCTCGGGCGCCTTCATGAAGACGCCCGAGCGGGCCGAGGCGCTGGCGCGCGCGCTGGTGAAGACGGCGCAGGGGGCGGGCTGCATGACCTCTGCCCTGATCACCGACATGTCGCAGCCGCTGGCCACGGCGGCGGGCAATGCGCTGGAAGTGATCGAGGTGATGGAGACGCTGACCGGCACCTCGGTCAACGCAGCACTTTGGGATGTGACGGTGGCGCTGGGGGGCGAGGTTCTGGCGTTGGCGGGCCTGGCTTCCGACGCGAGCGACGGCGAGGGGCGGATCGCGCAGGCGCTGGAATCGGGTGCGGCGGCGGAATGCTTCGGGCGGATGGTGGTCGCGCAGGGGGGGCCTGCGGATTTCGTCGACCGCTGGCCGGACCGGCTGCCCTCGGCCCCGGTGATGCTGGAGGTCCCCGCGCTGTCCGACGGCTATGTGACCGCCGTCGATGGCGAGAGGCTGGGCCTGGCGGTCGTCCATCTTGGTGGCGGGCGGCTGCGCGAGGGCGACAAGGTGAACCCCTCGGTCGGGCTGTCCGACCTGGCGGGCATCGGCGAGGAAACCGGCGCGGGCGTGCCGCTCTGCATGGTCCATGCCCTGACGGAGGAGGCCGCGCGGGCGGCGATAAGGGCGGTGCAATCGGCCTATGTGATCGGCCCCGAACCGCCGGTCGAACCGGACCTGGTGCAGAAGAGGATCGGCTGATGGCGCGAGCGTTCCTGATCGTGATGGATTCGGTGGGCTGCGGTGGCGCCCCCGATGCGGCGGCTTTCGGCGACGAGGGGTCGAACACGCTGGGCCATATCGCCCAGGCCTGCGCCGAGGGCCGGGCCGAGGTGGGGCGGACGGGCCCCTTGAGGATGCCGAACCTTGACCGGCTGGGGCTGGGGGCGGCGATCCGGCTGGCCTCCGGCGCGCCGACGCCGGGGCTGGATGCGGTGCCGCAGGGCCTCTGGGGCGCCGCGACCGAAGTGTCGAAGGGCAAGGACACGCCCTCGGGCCACTGGGAGCTGTCCGGCGTTCCGGTGCCCTGGGACTGGACCTATTTCCCCGATACCATCCCCGCCTTCCCCGACGACATCGTGGCCGAGGTCTGCCGTCTGGCGGGGACCGAGGGCATCCTTGGCAACTGCCATGCTTCCGGCGTGCCGATCATCGCGGAACATTGCGAGGAACATCTGCGGACCGGCTGGCCGATCTGCTATACCAGCGCCGACAGCGTGTTCCAGATCGCCGCGCATGAAGAGGCCTTCGGGCTGGAGCGCCTGCTGAAGCTCTGCCAGGACCTCGCGCCGATGTTGCATGCCCGCAAGGTCGGCCGGGTCATCGCGCGGCCGTTCACCGGGACCTGCGGCAACTTCAGGCGGACCTCTAACCGCCATGACTATGCCATCGCCCCCCCAGCGCCGACGCTTCTGGACTGGGTGTCGGGCGCGGGGCGGGCAACCCATGCCATCGGCAAGATCGGCGACATCTTTTCCATGCGCGGGATCGGCACCTTGTCGAAAGGAAAGTCAGACGCTGATCTTTTCGAACATCTTGTCCGCCTTGGCGGCGAAGCAGAGCCCGGTTCCTTGACCTTCGCGAACTTCGTCGAGTTCGACACGCTTTACGGCCACCCCCGCGACGTGGCGGGCTATGCACGAGCGCTGGAATGGTTCGACGCGGGCCTTCCCCGATTCTTCGCCACGCTGCGGCCGGGAGATCTGGCGATCTTCACCGCCGACCACGGCAACGACCCGACCTATCGCGGCACCGAACACACCCGGGAACGGGTGCCGCTCACCGGTTGGGGAGTGGGCCTGCGCGACATTGGCTTGCGGGCCTTCGTCGACGTGGGGGCAAGCATCGCCGCGCATCTGGGGGTGCCGTCGCAGGGCCCGGGGCGGAGTTTCCTGTGACCACTGGCGGACCGGGGGTTTCACACCCCCGGACCCCCGTGGGATATTTGCGCCAGTATGAAATGAGGAGCGTTCCGTGAGTGGATTGCCGAAGGTCGAACTGCATCTGCATCTGGAAGGCGCAGCGCCTCCATCCTTCATCGCCGGGCTGGCGAAGGAGAAGCATCTGGACATATCGGGCATCTTCGATGAGCGCGGCCACTACCGCTACAAGGATTTCTGGGATTTCCTGAAGGTCTACGAGGCGGCGACCTCGGCCCTGCAGACGCCGGAGGATTACCGGCGGCTGGTGCTGGCCGTGCTGGAGGAATCGGCGGCCTCGGGCGTGGTCTATTCCGAGACCTTCCTTTCCCCCGATTTCTGTGGCGGCCGCGATGTCGGGGCCTGGAAGGAATATCTGCACGCGATGCAGGAGGCAGCGGATCAGGCCGAACGGCAGATGGGGATCACCCTGCGCGGGGTGATTACCTGCATCCGGCATTTCGGGCCGGAGAACGCGCGCGAGACGGCGGTCTGCGCGGCCGAGACGGCGGGCGACTGGATCGTGGGCTTCGGGATTGCGGGCGACGAGAAGATCGGCGCGCCGAAGGATTTCCGCTGGTCCTTCGACTGCGCCCGCGAGGCCGGGCTGCGGTTGACCGCCCATGCGGGCGAATGGGGCGGGCCGGAGTCTGTGCGGGATGCGGTGCGCGACCTGGAGGTGGAGCGGATCGGGCACGGGGTGCGGGCGATCGAGGACCTGGCGCTGGTGGATGAACTGGCCGAGAAGGGGATCGTGCTGGAGGTCTGTCCGGGATCGAACGTGACGCTCGGCATCTACAAGACTTTCCGCGACCATCCGATTGCCGAACTGGACCAAAGGGGCGTGAAGGTCACGGTCTCGACCGACGATCCCCCCTTCTTCCACACCACAATGGCGCGGGAATACGAGGAGTTGCACCGCGCCTTCGACTGGGACGAGGGGCAATTCCGGCGCATCGCGCGCCAGTCGCTTGACGCGGCCTTCTGCGATGCCGATACCAAGGCGAAGATCGCGAAGCGCCTGGAGGTTTGACATGCTGGATCACCTGACCGTCGTCAGTCACCCGTTGGTCCAGCACAAGCTGACGCTGATGCGGGAGAAGGACACATCGACCGCCAGTTTCCGCAAGCTTCTGCGCGAGATCAGCCTGCTTCTGGCCTATGAGGTCACGCGGGAGCTGCCGATGACCACCAAGCGGATCGAGACGCCGCTCACGGAAATGGACGCGCCGATGATCGAGGGCAAGAAGCTGGCGCTGGTCTCGATCCTGCGGGCGGGGAACGGCCTTCTGGACGGCATCCTGGAGCTGATCCCTGCGGCGCGGGTGGGGTTCGTGGGGCTTTATCGGGACCCGGAAACGCTGCAACCCGTGCAGTACTACAACAAGCTGCCCGACCATATGGAGGACCGGATCGCCATCGTCGTCGATCCAATGCTGGCGACGGGCAACTCCAGCGCGGCGGCGGTGTCGCTGTTGAAGGCGGCGGGGGCCAAGCAGATCCGCTTCCTGTGCCTTCTGGCCGCGCCCGAAGGCATCGCCCGGATGAAGGAGGCGCATCCCGATGTGCCGATCGTCACGGCGGCGGTGGACAGTCACCTGAACGACCACGGCTACATCGTGCCGGGCCTTGGCGATGCCGGGGACCGGATGTTCGGGACGAAATGATCCGGGCCTTTGTCTTTTCGCTGCTGCTCGTGGCGAGTCCCGCCGCGGGCGAGCCCACCCGACCCGCCGAACTGCCGCCTTCCGATTATGCCGGGCAGCAATATGTCGACAGCAAGGGTTGCATGTTCGTCCGTGCCGGGCGGCCGGGCGAGGTGGTCTGGATTCCCCGCGTGACGCGCGAGGGCAAGCCGCTCTGCGACAACCCGCCTTCGGGCCACCGCGTGCCGGTGGTCGAGGAGATCGGCGTGCAGCCGGTTCCTTCGACCGGAGCCAGCGGGACTGAGGCGGCGGGTGAACCGGCCGATGTCGGCGTGGGGGGCTATTTTGTCGCGGTCGGCAGTTTTGGCGTCCCTGCGAATGCCGAAAAGGCCGAGGCGCGGCTTTCCGCGCTGAAGTACGATGTTGTGCGCGGCCGGGTGCAGGGCGGATCGGGGGCGCTGATCACGGTCTTTGCCGGTCCATTTCCGGATGCCGCGACCGCAACGGCCGCGCGCGACGCGCTCCGCGGCGACGGCTTTGCCGATGCCGTTTTGATCCGGCCCTGACGGCGCCGGTCAGCCGCCGCAGATGCCTTGCAGCGCCACCCATGACTCGTCCGGGATCAGTGGCGAGGGCGCGAGGCCCTTGTAGGGATCGCTCGCGGCAAGCTCGGCTGTCGTCTTGCCCTCGGGGTCGATGGCGAGCGCATAGGGGGTCGCCGGAATCTGCGCCGCCTCGAAGGCCGCAAGCAGGGTCGCGTCCGGCAGGGTCACGGGGGTCGCCCGCAGGATTGCCTCGCCATAGCCGTCAAGCGCGGTGTCGGGCAGGCTGGCAGTGGTCAGAAGCTCGAAGGTTGCACGGAGGCCCGCGTATTCCAGAAGCGGCACGATCGGGTCGCGCGCCTTCATGCGCAGCCGTTCCACCAGCGCGGCCCCTGCGGCGGCCTCGGGGCCGTTCGCCTGTTCGATCAGCTTGCGCGGCAGGATGATCACGTCGCCGGGCAGGTGCAGCGGCCGTTCGACGCCCTCGGGCAGGACGTAGAGGATCGGCGTGTCGACCGGGCCGAAGACCCGTTCGGAGAGGGCTGCAAGCGCCTGAAGCCCCAACTGGTTGTGGCAGGTCGCGCCGGTCACTCGGATCAGGTCATCGAGCGCGCGCTGGCCGATGTCGGCGCGCTGCGCGGGCGGCACGACCGAGGCGGTGTGGCGCACCAGCGCACCCGGCAGCCAGAGGACCGCCGCCAGCACCACCGCCGCCGCGGTGCCTGCAAGCAGAACGCCCCTGAGCCGCCCGGGCCGCGCGGTTGCGGCCTGAACGGCCTGCCGCACGGTGCCAAGGGCCGCGATCATGTCGGGGTCGTCCAGTTCCAGGCTTTCGCTGGCATCGCTGCCCGGGGCAAAGATGGCAGGCTCCTGCCCCTTGTTGATACGCTCGATGGCCGGAAGCGACCAGTGGCTGACTGCGGCACCGCTTTTCGGATCGGACAGGACGAGTGTGGCATCGCCGAAACGCACCAGCACCTCGCGTCGCTGGTCCTGCGGCGTCTCGCGCCACAGGCCCCCGCATTCCAGCCGTTGATACTTCCGTAGCGCCGTCATCGGCTGAAAGGGTCTCTGCCTGTTTTGCCGCAGCTTACCCGGCCCCGGCGGCGGCGACAATGACCCCGCTGCGACACCGGGTCGCTGTCACGCCAGCGACCCGGATTTGTCGGGAAAGGTCGCGTTCGGGCTGGCGCTGCGCGACGTCTTGGGCCAATTCGGACAAAGCGAAGCCGGACGAGCAGATGACCCACGCCCCGAACCGAACTCTTGCCGCCTTTGGCGCGGTGCTGATCTATGCCTGCGTCATCGCCTATACCGACAACTACGTCCGGGTGATCGCGCGGGATGCGGGGCTTTGGCAGTTCCACGCGACCCGCACGACGATGGCCATCGCGATCCTGGCGGCTCTGGCGCTTCCCCTGCGGCTGAAGCTTCGCCCCCGGCGTCCGAAGGCGGTGCTGGCGCGCTCGGCGATCCATGGCGCGGCGATGGTGATCTATTTCGGCGCGCTGGCCTTCCTGCCCGTCGCGCAGGTGGCGGCGGGCCTTTTCACCGCGCCGATCTTCGTCCTGCTGATCCAGCGCTTCGCCTATGGCCATACCATCCGGGGCTTTCAGATCCTCGCCGTCATCCTGGGCTTTGCCGGGGTGGTGCTGGTCCTTGGTCCCGAGGCGCTGTCCGGCGCCACTTTCGCCGCCCTGCTGCCGGTGATCGCCGGAGCGCTTTACGCCATGGGCAACATCGCGACGCGCGAATGGTGCGCGGGCGAAAGCGCCGAGACGATCCTCGCGGGGTTCTTCGGGATGCTGGGGGTGATCGGTCTGATCGGCATGGCCGTGCTCTGGGCCTTCCCGCTGCCGGTGCCCGAGGGTGCCGAGGGCTTCCTGCAGCGCGGCCCGGTCTGGCCGACGGGCGAGTTCCTGTGGTGGACCTTCGTGCAGGCCGCGGGCTCGCTTCTGGGCGTCGGCATGATCGTGAAGGCCTACCAGATCGCCGAGGCCTCGCGCGTGTCGGTCTTCGAATACGTCATCCTGCCCGCCTCGGCCGCCTGGGGTTTCATCCTCTGGGGTGAGGAGCTGAGTTGGATCGCCGTCGCGGGCATGTCGCTGATCGTGCTGGCGGGCATGCTGATCGCCCGCCCCACTGCGGCTCAGTCGCCCATCGACTCTCTCCAGTGACGGCGGCAGAGGCTGACGTAGGTCTCGTTCCCGCCGATCACCACCTGTTCGCCCTCTTTCAGCGCCCGCCCGTCCGGGCCGCGCCGGATGACCATGGTGGCCTTCTTGCCGCAATGGCAGATCGTGCGCACCTCGCGCATCTCGTCCGCCCAGGCAAGAAGCGCTGCCGAGCCGGGGAAAAGGTTGCCCTGGAAGTCGACGCGCAAGCCGTAGCACATCACCGGCACGCCCAGGTCGTCGACCGCGCGGGCCAGTTGCCAGACTTGCGGCTTGGAAAGGAACTGCGCCTCGTCGATGAAGACGCAGGCCACCGGGCCGTCGGCAAAGCGCGCCTTGAGTTTTTCGAACAGGTCCTCACCGGGGGCGAAGGTGTCGGCATCCTCGCCGATGCCGATCCGGCTGGCGATCCGGCCCTTGCCGGCGCGATTGTCCAGCCGCGCGGTGATCAGATAGGTCTGCATCCCCCCTTCGCGGTAGTTGTGCGAGGCTTGCAGCAGCGAGGTCGATTTCCCCGCGTTCATGGTGGAATAGTGGAAGTAGAGCTTGGCCATGGCCAGAGCCCTAGCCGATCACCGGGTTGCGCCGCAAGATGGTGCGGACGCAACCCGGGAACAGAAGGGAACACTCACTCGGGCGGGAACGCGGGCCCGCAAACACACACACAGCACCATCGGGACGGATCGCCCCGTCCACTTGCAAAACACGGGCCCGCCACGTTTCGGCGGCTCCGCCGTCATCCCGTTTCGGGTCTGATGCGGCGGGCCCCACCCATGCCGGTGCTGGGGACACCGGCCACTCGCTACCGTTCCGGGGTCGCCGGAACATCTTTATTCATGACAAAGGGTTCCCATCCGATTAATGGGAAAAAACCGTCGTGTTTCCCCGATCCGACCGGGGAGTGTGGAGCCTGTTGATGTCGATCGCGTCCTACCTGAAGAAACATACCGAGGCCCTGGTGAAGGATGTGGGCATCGAAGCCGCCTGCGAGATGACGGGGAAGTCGAAGGCCACGCTCGGGCGCTACTATTCCGACAGCGACGAACACGACGACCGTTTCATGCCGATCGACGTGGTGGCCCAGCTGGAAACCTCCAGCCGGTTTCCGCATGTCACGGCGGCACTGGCCGACCTGCGGGGGATCACCCTGTCCTATGACGGCGAAAAACGGAATGCCTCGACAACCGGGGTGAACCAGGACGTCGTCGCGCTGGCGCAGCGGTTCGGGATGCTGATGGCGGAATACAACCAGGCCATCGGCGACGGGAAGATTTCGATCAACGAAGCCAAGCGGCTGTTGCGCGAGACGCTGGCGATCCAGCAGGTGCTCTTGGAGATGAAGCTGAACCTGGAGGAAGAGGCGAGCTGAGGCTCGCCCCGGAACTCAAAAGCCTTCCAGGACGATCTTGCCGCGAGCCGTGCCACTTTCGATAAGGCGGTGTGCGGTGATCAGGTTTGCGGCGTTGATCGGTTTCAACACCTCGGTCAGCGTACTGCGGATCTTGCCGTCGTCAGCAAGCTTTGCCACGGCATCCAGAATGCGCCCCTGCTCCGGCATGTCCGCTGTGCCGAAGATCGAGCGGGTGAACATCATCTCCCAATGGATCGACACGGACTTGCGCTTGAAGGGCGAGATGTCGATGGGTGCCTTCAGGTCGTCGATCAGCGCAAGGCGGCCCTGAACCGCAATCAGGGCGGCGATTTCCGTCAAATGAGTCTCGGTTTCCGTGGTCGAGAACACGAAGGCCGGGGCGCCGATCCCAAGAGCCGCGACCTGTTCCGCCAGGGGTTTGCGATGATCGATGACGTGGTGCGCGCCAAGCTCACGCACCCACGCCTCGGTTTCCGGGCGTGACGCCGTGGCGATGACCGTAAGGTCGGTCAGCGCCTGCAAAAGCTGGATCGTGATCGAGCCGACCCCACCCGCACCGCCGATGATCAGCACGGCATTCGCAGCCCCCGGGACCGGGCGGCGGACATCGAGCCGGTCGAACAGCACCTCCCAGGCTGTGATCGCGGTCAGGGGCAGGGCGGCAGCCTGGGTGTCGGACAGGCTGGCCGGTTTGTGGCCGGTGATGCGCTCGTCGACCAGGTGAAACTCGGCGTTGGCGCCGGAGCGGGTGATGGACCCGGCGTAGTAGACCTGCTCACCGGGGCGGAAGCCGGTCACGTCGGGTCCGACAGCCACGACCTCGCCAACCGCATCCCAGCCGAGGACTTTCTTCTGGCCCGGTTCAGGTGCGGCAGAACGGCGAACCTTCGTATCGACCGGGTTCACGGAAACAGCCCGGACCGCGACCAGAAGGTCGCGACCCGTAGGCGTTGGACGGGGCAGGGTGATATCCTCAAGGGCGTCCTCGCGGTCGATTGTTCCGGGGGTCTGATAGCCGACAGCTTTCATGTCTTGATCCTTTCACTTGTCTCGGATCACAGATGCGCCTTATGCTCACTTCCGGCAATACGCACAAAATCAGCCTATACTGTCGAAAAGGATACCATGATGGCCAAGCCCCGCTTCTCGCGCCTGGATTGCGCGCCCGGCTGTTCGGTCGAGGCGGCAATCGGGTTGATCGACGGCAAATGGAAGTCGGTGATCCTGTTCCATCTGATGACCCAGGGCACGCTGCGCTTTGGGGCGCTGGGCCGGATCGTCAAGGCGACCCCGCGCATGCTGACCAACCAGCTGCGCGAACTGGAGGAGGACGGGCTGATCACCCGCACAGTCTTTGCGCAAGTGCCGCCGCGTGTGGACTATGCGCTGTCACCCCTGGGCCGCAGCATGGAGCCGATCCTGCAGGCCCTGAAGCTTTGGGGCGACGCAAATCTTGGGCTTTATGGCAAACCCACGGCGTCCGCACTGGAAAGCCCGGACGCCGCCTGATGCCTAGCGGCTGTCGCGCCGGGGGGCGAAGCTGCCGCCCTGCGGTTTGCCCTGGCCCTGGCGCTGACCGCCGGGTTTGCCCTGACCGCCGGGGCGGCCCTGTCCCGCGGGCTTTGACCCCGACCGCTGGCCCTGCGGCTTGGCCGTCAGCTTCTGGCCCTGCCGCCCGCCATTGCCAGGCCGCTGGCCCCGGTTCTGGCCCGGCTTTGGTGCTGCGGCCACGACATCCGCCGCCCAGGGCGCGCCGCCGACGACCGGCAGCGGGGCTTTCAGCAGCTTCTCGATCGCCTGCAACTCGCCCATTTCGGCGGGCGCGCAGAAGCTGATCGACGACCCGTCCGCCCCCGCCCGCGCGGTGCGGCCGATGCGGTGGACGTAGTTTTCCGGCACGTTCGGCATGTCGAAGTTGTAGACATGGCGCACCGTCGGGATGTCGATGCCGCGCGCGGCCACGTCCGTCGCCACCAGCACATCCAGCTCGCCGCCCCGGAACTCGGTCAGGGTGCGGTCGCGCTGGTTCTGGCTTTTGTTGCCGTGGATCGAGCCGACCTTGAAGCCCCAGGTCGCCAGCAGCTTCGCCAGCTTCTCGGACCCGTGCTTGGTGCGGCCGAAGACCAGAGCCTGCTCGCCCGGATGCTTCTTGAGATACTCCTCCAGCACCTTGGCCTTGTCGCCCGTGGGCAGGTAGTGGACGCCCTGGCTGATCCGCTCCACCGGCTTGCCGGGCGGCGCGACCTGAACCTTGATCGGGTCGCGCAGGTAGGTGTCGGCGATTTCGGAAATGTCCTTGGGCATCGTCGCGCTGAACAGCAGCGTCTGGCGCTTCAGCGGGATGTGCTTGGCGATCTTCCGCAGCGAATGGATGAAACCCATGTCGAGCATGTGGTCGGCTTCGTCCAGCACCAGATAACCGCATTTCTCAAGCGACACGTCGCCGCGTTCCAGAAGGTCGATCAGACGGCCCGGCGTTGCCACCAGCACATCGGTGCCTTTCGACAGCGCTTGCGCCTGCTTGAAGAGGCTGGCGCCACCGACGACCATCGTCACCTTGACGGCGGTGCCTTTGGTGAAGACCTCGAAATTGTCCTTGATCTGGCCGATCAGCTCGCGCGTGGGCGCAAGGATCAGGGCGCGAACGTTCTTCGGCCCCGGCGGGTGGCCGATGTCGAGAAGCCGGTGCAGCAGGGGCAGGCCGAAAGCGGCGGTCTTGCCGGTGCCGGTCTGGGCGAGGCCCATCAGGTCACGACCCTGCATGATATGGGGAATGGCCTGCGCCTGGATCGGCGTGGGAGTCTTCAGCGTGGTCTTTTCCAGCGCTTTCAGGATTTTCGGCGACAGGCCGAGTTCGGCAAAAGTGGTCATGGGTGGTCCCAGTGTTCAGAGGGCCCGCGACCCTCGCCCCGGGCGAATGCCCGTGACCGTGCCGCAAGCGGCGCCCCTGCGTGACTGTGGGAACCAGATGTCCGGGCCTTTCGGTGCTCACGCGGCACGGGCTTCGGATACGGGCGACATGGGTGCTTTGGCGACAGAAGTCAAGCCAAAGCGGTTACAACAGCAGGCTGGACCTTGTTTCCCGCGAGCGCTATCACTTCTCGCGTCCGCGTATCCAGTCTTGCGAATGGTCCGGCGGCGAGGCCAGGTGTCGACCCGCGACGGACGTAGTCCTTTCCGATCAACAGCTTCCTTGGGTAATTCCGATCATGCCGAAGTTCCACAGAATTGCTGCCTTCTGCGTCATGGTCGGCGCCGTCGCCTGGATCGCGACCGGAGAGTTCTCTTCGGTCGGCAGTGCTGAGACGGCCGGGGGTAAGGAATCCCCTACGGAAGCTGCGCCCGCCGAGACGGCTCCGCTGGTCCGCACGGTGTCGGCGGTCGAGCCGAAATTCGTCGACCACGCCCGCGCGATCCGGCTGTCGGGCATCACCGAGGCGGACAAGCGCACCGACCTTGCGGCCCGGGCCGAGGGCGTGATCGCCTCGCTGGCGCTTTCGAAGGGCGGCATGGTCGAGGCCGGGGCCGTGGTGATGGTTCTGGAGGGTCCGGAAACCGTGGCGCAGGAGAAGATCGCCGAGATCGCGCTGGCCCAGAAGGAGCGCGACCTTGCCGTGGCTGAAAAGCTTTTTCAGGGTGGCAGCACCTCGGAATCGAACCTGACCAACGCCCGCTCGGCCCGTGACGCCGCCGCTGCCGAACTTGCCCGCGCCCAGGCCGCCGCCGATCGTCTGCGCCTGAAGGCCCCCTTCGCCGGGATCGTCGATTCCGTCTCGGTCGAGCTGGGCGAGTGGGTGCAGACCGGGATGCCGGTGGCCACCATCCTGTCGCTCGACCCGATCCTCGTGAAGGCCGAGGTCAGCGAAGTGGATCTGGGCAGTGTCGCCGCCGGTTCGACCGCCAAGGTCCGCCTCGTGAATGGCACCGAGATGGACGGCACCGTCCGCCTTGTCGCGCGCGAAGCTTCGGCCGAGACGCGCACCTTCCCGGTGGAAATCGCCCTGCCGAACCCCGACCTGACGCTGCCCTCCGGGATGACGGCCGAGGTCTCGCTTTACGCCAAGCCCACCCGCGCCGTGGTGGTGCCGCGCTCGATCATCACGCTGGCCGAGGACGGCCAGCTTGGCCTGCGCGTCGTCGGGGCCGACAACCTGGCCCAGTTCGCCGCCGTGACGATCATCGACGACACGCCAGAGGGCCTGGTCGTCAGCGGCGTTCCCGAAGGGGTTCGGATCATCACCGCCGGGCAGGACCTGGTGCAGGACGGCGAGAAGGTCGACGTCGTGGCCGAGGTCGGCCAATGAGACTCGTCGAAACCGCCATCGCCAACGCAAGGCTGACGATCTCGGTCCTTCTGTTCCTGATGCTGGCCGGGACCCTGGCCTACGTCTCGATCCCGAAGGAAGCCGAGCCGGACATCCAGATCCCGATCCTCTACGTTTCCATGCACTATGACGGCATCTCGCCGGAAGACAGCGAGCGTCTGCTGCTGCGCCCGATGGAGACGGCGATCAAGTCGATCACCGGCATCAAGAAGATGACCTCGACCGCCTACCAGAACGGCGGCAACGTGCTGATCGAATTCCAGGCCGGGGCCGACCTGAAGAAGGCGCTGGACGATGTGCGGAACAAGGTCGACATGGCGCGGCCCGAGCTTCCGGACGGCGCCGACGAACCCACGGTGAACGAGGTCAACCTCTCGGAATTCCCGATCCTGGTCATCACTCTGTCCGGCAACGTTCCCGAACGCGCGCTCGCCAAGGCAGGCCGCGAACTGCGCGACCGGATCGAGGAACTGCCCCCGGTCCTGAACGCCGAACTGCAAGGCGTGCGCGACGACCTGGTCGAGGTGGTGATCGACCCCGGCAAGCTGGCAACCTATGGCCTGCGCCCCGACATCCTCATCGCCGGGTTCGCCGCCGGGAATCAGCTGGTCGCTGCCGGTGCGCTGGAAGGCGCCGAAGGCCGCTATGCAATCAAGGTCCCCTCGCTTCTGGAAACCATCGAGGACGTGGCGAACTTGCCCGTCGTTTCCACCGGCACCGCCACCGTCCGGGTCCGCGACATCGCCGACATCCTGCCGACGATGAAAGAGCCGGAGACGGTAACGCGGCTGAACGGCCAACCCGCCATCGCCATCGAAGTGTCAAAGCGCACCGGCGCCAACCTGATCGAGACGGTGGATCAGGTGAAGGCCGTCACCGAGGCTTTCAAGCAATATCTCCCCGAAGGCACCGAGGTCAGCTTCAGCCAGGACAAGTCGAAGGACATCCGCCAGCTGCTGTTCGACCTGCAGAACTCGGTCCTGACCGCGGTGATCCTGGTCTTCATCGTCATCCTCTACGCGCTCTCCGTCCGTGCCTCCCTCCTGATCGGGCTGGCCATCCCGGCCTCGTTCCTGATGGGGATGCTGTCGCTGTCGCTGATGGGCTACACCGTCAACATCGTCGTCCTCTTCTCCCTGATCCTTGCCGTGGGCATGCTGGTCGACGATGCGATCATCGTCACCGAATTCGCCGAACGCCGGATGTCCGAGGGGATGGAGAAGCGCGAGGCCTTCGCCATGGCCTCGCACCGGATGACCGGCCCTGTCGTCGCCGCCACCATGACCCGCGTCGCCGCCTTCTCGCCGCTTCTCTTCTGGCCCGGCATCGTCGGCGAGTTCATGAAATACCTGCCGATCACCCTGATCGTCACCCTCTCCGCCTCGCTGGTCTACGCGCTGATCTTCGTGCCGACCCTTGGCGCGATCATTGCCAAGCCCTTCAAGCACCCGCCCGAACACAAGGACGGCCCCTACATGTGGGTCGTCGGCAAGGCGGTGCGGCATCCGGTGATCATGCTGTTCCTTGCCATCGGGCTCCTCGTCGCAGTGCCTTTCGGCTATGCGAAATACGGCAAGGGGATGATCTTCTTCCCCGACGTCGAACCTGAATTCGGCCTCCTCTACGTCAAGGCGCGCGGAAACCTCTCCATCGCGGAAAAGGATGCGCTGGTGGCCCAGGCCGAAAAGCGCATCCTCGGCTGGCCGGGAGTGGAGACGGTCTATACCCGGACCGGCGCGGGCAATGGCCAGGGCAACGACGTCGATCCGGACGTGATCGGCGTGATCCAGTACGAATTCGTCGACTGGCGCGAACGGAAGAACGCCAACGCGATCCTCGCTGACCTGCGGCAGGCGATGGTCGGCATTCCCGGCGTGGACATCCAGGTCTCGGTTCCCCAGGCCGGGCCGCCCACCGGCAAGGCGATCCAGATCCAGCTCTCCTCCGACGATCCGACCCACCTGAACGAAGTCGCCCTGAAGGTCGCCGCGAAGCTTGCCACCGTGCCCGACGTGATCGACATCTCGAACGGCCTGCCACCCCCCGGCGTGGACTGGGAGCTTCAGGTCGACCGCGGCGCCGCCTCGCGCTACGGCATCGCGCCGTCCACCGTGGGCGGCATGGTGCAGCTTGTCACCAGCGGGCTGAAACTGTCGGACTATCGCCCCGCCGGGGCTGACGACGCGGTGGACATCGTGCTGCGCCTGCCCGCCGACCAGCGCACCATTTCGGCGCTTGACCAGCTGCGCATCCAGACGGCCGAAGGGTCGGTGCCGATCTCCAACTTCGTCACCCGCACCGCCGCGCCCACCACCGGCAACCTGACCCGGCTCGACGGGGCGCGGACGGTCACAGTTGCAGCGGGCATCCGCGAAGGCGTGCAGGCCGATGCGATCTATGCCCAGATCACCAAGGAAATGGATGCCGCCGGGCTCGACCAGTACGGCATCCGCTGGAAGCTGGCGGGCGAGGATGAGGAACAGGCCGCCGCCGGGGCTTTCCTCTCCAAGGCCTTCGCCGCGGCGATCTTCCTGATCTTCATCGTGCTGCTGGCGCAGTTCAACAACTTCACCTCGGTCTGGCTGGTGCTGTCGGCCGTGATCATGTCGACCATCGGCGTCCTGCTGGGGCTGATGATCATGGCGCAGCCCTTCACCATGGTGATGACCGGGATCGGGATCATCGCGCTGGCGGGCGTGGTGGTGAACAACAACATCGTGCTGATCGACACCTACGATTCGCTCCGACGCGAGGGTCGTCCGAAGATCGAGGCGATCCTCCAGACCTGCCGCGAACGCGCCCGCCCCGTGGTGCTGACAGCACTGACCGCGATCCTGGGTGTGCTGCCCATCGCCTTCGGGCTGAACATGGAGCTCTTGAACCACGAAGTCACCATCGGGGCGCCCTCGACCCAATGGTGGATCGCGCTGTCGTCGGCCATCGTCTACGGGCTTGCCTTCGCCACGGTGCTGACGCTGATCATCATCCCCTCGATGCTGATGCTGGTGACACGGGCCGACCATCCGAAGCCCTGGTTCTGGCAGCGCGAGAAGCGGCGGGCCTGGTATGCCGAACACCGGCCGGAAAAGCTGCGGGGTCGCAGGGGCCGCGCTCAACCTGCCGAATGATCGAAGGGTGCGCTACGGCGCACCGACCGGCTCACAGTCAGACCATCGTAGGCGGCGTCCACCGGCCCGAAGTCGTCGGTCGGCTCTCCGTCCCCGCCGGGATGACGGGTTCGGCCCCCGATTCGCGCCGCGTGGTTAACGTTTTTGCGTCCTGCCGTGCGTAGAGACGGAAGGAAGATGCAAGCAAGATGGTTGCAAGACGGCGTTCCTGACGAAATGATCGCGGATTAATGCAACGCTCCCAGACACTTGCACGGCAGACAGCTCGCCGGGCGGCGGCCCGGTCGGCAGCATGGCGCATGTCCGATTGACCTCACCATGCGGAGGTCTGGGCCAGGGGTTCTGTCAGGGGAAGAAATGAAAAGGGGCGGTCAGAACCGCCCCGCTTTCAGTCTCTCTTTGGTGGAGCCAGGGAGGATCGAACTCCCGACCTCTTGAATGCCATTCAAGCGCTCTCCCATCTGAGCTATGACCCCACCGGAGAGAAGCATCACGCCGTTGCCGCCGCGATGCCGGGTATCTAGGACAGGTCGCCGGGGGGTGCAAGGGGGAAAATTGGGCCCTTGCTCCGGCGTTTGCCCTCAGACTTCTTCCTCGTCGCCGGGCACGTCGGCCAGGTCATCGAGCGAGACGTTGTCGTCGGCGTCATCTTCCAGAAGATCGTCGTCCATCTCGTTGTCATCGGCCGGTGCGCCTTCCAGGAGCGCGTCTTCGTTCTCCAGATCCTCGACCAAGACGTCGTCGTCCTTGTCGGGCACGGCGCGCGAAATGACCGAGGCGGCCATCTTGCGGCGGACGGATTCGATGTCCACGACCTCGCCCGTGTAGGGGCTGACGATCGGGGATTTGTTCAGGTCGTAGAAGCGCTTGCCGGTCGTCGGGCAGATGCGCTTCGTGCCCCATTCTGCTTTGGGCATGGTGGTCCCTTGATATGGTCGATAGCAGGAAAGCTGCCGCTTGCCACAGGTGCAGGCGACTGTCAAAGCCTTTTGTCGCCCGCGGGAAATGGCTATGGTTCGCCAAGCATTCAAGGGGTTTTCATGCCGGTCCTGCCAGGAACGCCGCCGGTCGAGGTGCATCTGAAACGATCCTCACGCGCCCGGCGATTCTCGCTGCGCGTTTCGCGGCTGGACGGCAAGGTGACGCTGTCGATGCCGCTCCGCGCCCGCGAGGGCGAGGCGCTGGCCTTCCTGAAGGGCAACGAGGACTGGCTGCGCCAGACCCTTTCGGCGATGCCCGCCTCGGCCCAGCGGGCGGTCGGCCATGGCGCGGTGATCCCGGTCGAGGGGGCCGATCTGACCCTGACCGCAGCGACAGGCCGGGGGGTCAGGGCCGATGGCGACCGGCTTCTCGTTCCCGGTGATCCCGCAACGGTCGGGCCGAGGGTCGCCGCCTGGCTGAAGGTCCTGGCCCGCGACCGGCTCGCCAGTGCCTCGACCCGCTATGCCGGGCTGGTCGGTCGCAGCTACACCTCGCTTGCGATCCGCGACACCCGCTCGCGCTGGGGCTCCTGCTCGCCCGACGGGCGGCTGATGTATTCCTGGCGGCTGATCCTGGCCCCGCCGCAGGTGCTGGATTATGTCGCCGCGCATGAGGTTGCGCATCTGGTCGAACTGAACCATTCCCCCGCCTACTGGCGAGTCGTGACCGGCATCTGTCCGGACTGGAAGCGGCACCGTGACTGGCTGAAGGCGAACGGCTCTACCCTGCACGGCTTTCGCTTTCAGGATTGACCCCCGCGGGGCCCGGGTGTTCCCATGCGGGCCATGCTGACCCCGCGCCCCCCCGATCCCAACGCCGCCGCGCATGAAAGGCTGTACCGGGCGCTGCGCCAGCAGGTCATGCATGGCGAGATGGACCCCGGTCAACCGCTGACGCTGCGGGGGCTGGGCAAGCAGTTCGGCGTCTCGATGACCCCCGCGCGGGAGGCCGTGCGGCGGCTGGTGGCCGAGGGGGCGCTGACCTTGTCCTCCTCGGGCCGGATATCGACGCCGGAGCTGACGCCGGAGCGGATCGAGGAGCTGGCGGCGATCCGGGCGCTGCTGGAGCCGGAGATGGCGGCGCGGGCGCTGCCCCGGGCCCATTTCGCGCTGATCGAGCGGCTGACGGCGATCAACCTCATGAACGGCGAGGCGGCGGTGCGGGGGGATGCGGTGACCTATGTCCGCACCAACCTGGAGTTCCACCGGACGCTCTATCTGCGGGCCCAGACCCCGGCGATGCTGGCGATGTGCGAAACGGTCTGGCTGCAGCTGGGGCCGACGATGCGGGCGGTCTATGCGCGGGTCAAGCGGAGGGAGCCGCCGCATCATCACCGGATGATCCTGGCGGCCCTGAAGGCGGGGGACGAGCCGGGGCTGCGGCTGGCGGTCAGGACCGATGTGACCCAGGGGCTGCGGCATCTGACGGGGTGATGTCCACAGTGGACAGAATCTTGGGGGAAGTGAAATCAAGGGGTTGGGTGTGGGCGTTAGGGGTTTGTTCAGATTTGAATGAAAGGGTCGCGAGTGCACGATCCGGTAGTCAGAGAAGCCCCACAGTGCGCCAGAAGCGGATTCAGGATGTATGTCAGTGACTGATGATAGACAGGATCATCTGACGGAAACCGTCGGTCGGATTTCTCACAAGTACTGGCTTTGGCTTATCATTCCTTTGGCTATCTCGATCGCGACCGCCTTTTGGAACCGTTCCGCAGCACTCGGTTTTGGCGTGTTTGTTCTGAGTCTGTGGGCCTTCGTGGGTATTGTTGCGCTAATTCTGCGCGGAACCAAAATCTTGATGGGCCGGCACGTCTCTCCCGAGCGCCATGAAGAGATTCAGCAATCCATCGGTATGACACTATTTCTGGGGGGCTGTGCCTTGGCAGGGATGGTCATCCGTGGCGAGAACGGGGTCTCGCAGTTCATTGAGCAGAACAAGCCTGACGGAGTCAGCGTCAGCTTTGTCGACCCGACATTCGCGCTTGTCTGCATCGTGCTGGTATGGGCCTACACGATCTATCGACTCCGCAAGTAGCCACTGATCCTAGCCCCCAGTTCCGCTCCGTGCATCCTTGCACAATCGACCCCCGCATTTGCGCCTTTGCGTGTGGCCTGCATGGGCCCATCTTTGCCCCAATGCAACGCAAGGGAGACACGTCATGTCCATCCGTCCCGTTCTCGAAACCCGCCGCGCCGAACCTGCCATCGAGGGCGCGGGCGTCCGTCTTCATCGCGCCTTCGGGTTCCAGGACCCGACGGAAGCGGACCCGTTCCTGCTCTTTGACGACTTCCGCAATGACCGGCCAAGCGACTATGCCGCCGGGTTCCCCTGGCACCCGCACCGGGGGATCGAGACCATCACCTATGTGCTGGCGGGGACCGTCGAGCATGGCGACTCCTTGGGCAACAAGGGTGTGCTCGGGCCGGGGTCGTTGCAGCTGATGACCGCCGGGCGGGGTATCCTGCACCAGGAGATGCCGAAGGGTGACGATCAGGGCCGGATGCATGGCTTCCAGCTTTGGGGCAACCTGCCGCGCGCGCTGAAGATGACCGCGCCGCGCTATCAGGACATCGCGGGCAGCGAGTTGCCCGAGCGGCATGAGGATGACGGCACCTCGATCCGGGTGGTGATCGGCGACTATCGCGGGGTGAAAAGCCCGGTCGATGGCATTGCCGCCGACCCGCAGTATCTGGATGTCTTCGTGCCTGCGGGCAAACGCAAGACGTTCCAGATCGACACCCGCCGTCGGGCCTTTGCCTATGTCTTCGAAGGCGCTGGCAACTTCCGTGACGCGGCGCGGCCCGAGGGCGTGCTGCTGGAAAAGGAAGTACAGGGCCAGGAGGTCAACATCCGCGACCTGTCCGGCAACCGGACGCTGGTGCGCTTTGGCGCGGGCGACGAGGTGACGGTGACGGCGGGGCCGGAGGGGGTGCGGTTCCTGCTGGTGTCCGGTGCGCCAATCGAGGAGCCGGTGGCCTGGGCCGGGCCGATCGTGATGAACTCGGAAGCCGAGTTGCGGCAGGCGTTCAGCGAGCTGCGGAACGGGACCTTCATTCGCCCGTCGCATTGAGGATCTGCCGTCGGAGCGGGGGTTTCACACCCCCGCACCCCCGTGGGATACTTGTACCAGTATGAAAATCATTCCTGCGCCCGTAGCGTCTGGGCCGGGCGGGCCGACAGCGGTCTGAGGGCGAAGAAGAGACCGGCGAGGAGGGTGGCGAGGATGCCGCCCAGGACGATGCCGATGGCCGACACGGGCTCGAACCGATAGGTCGTGTCCATCACGAAGATCATTACCGCCCAGCCGCTGATGCCCCCGGCGCTGACGGCGACGACGCCCGCGGCGGCGCCCATCAGGGCGGAGCGGAGCGCGAAGCTGGCGAGGATCCTGCCCCGCGTGGCGCCCAGGGTCTTCAGGATCGCGGATTCGTAGATCCGAGCGCGTTCGCCTGCGGCTGCGGCACCGATCAGCACGACGAAGCCGGTGAGGAGCGTCCCGGCGGCGGCCCAGGCGGTGGCGGTGGCGATGGCGGAGAGCGCCTCGGCAACACGGTCCACCGCCTCGCGCACGCCGATGGCGGTGATGTTGGGCCAGGCTTTCGTCACGGCTTTCAGGATTGCGCCTTCGGCTTCGGGCGGGGCGTAGACGGTGGCGATATGGGTGTGGGGCGCCCCGGCGAGGGCGGAGGGGTTCAGGGTCATCACGAAGCCCATTCCGGCGTTGGAGAAATCGACCTCGCGGAACGAGGTGATCGTCGCGGTGATGTCGCGGCCGAGGATGTTGACGGTCATCCGGTCGCCGAGCTTCAGGCCCATTTCCCCGGCTTCCTCGGCGGCGAAGCTGATCTGCGGCTCGCCGGTGTAGTCCTCGGGCCAGAATTTTCCGGCGGTGATCCGGGTCTTCGGGCCGGGGGTGGCGGCATAGGTGATGCCGCGGTCGCCGCGAACGACCCAGTGGTCGCCTGCGACCTCGCGCGCGGGGCGGTCGTTGATCCGGGTGATCACGCCGCGCAGCATGGGGGCGGTTTCCATATCCGTGACGGCGGGGTTCTCTTTCATCAGCGCGAGGAAGGGGTCGAGCTGGTCAGGCTGGATGTCGATGAAGAAGAAGGCGGGGGCGCGGGTCGGCAGGTCGGTGGCGATGGCCTGGCGCAGGTTCCAGTCGATCTGGCCGACGGCGGCAAGGACCGAAAGGCCGAGGCCGAGGGAGAGGATGACCGATGTCGCGTCGGACCTTGGGGCGCCGATGGCGGCAAGGGCGGCGCGGGTGGCGGGGCGGCCCCGGGTGAGGCGGGTGCGGGCGAGGCGTCTGGCGGCCTTGCGCAGTGCGAGGGCGGCGAGTGCGAGGATGATCAGGGCGCCGAGGACTCCTCCGGCTGCGCCGAGGGCGAGTTTCCAGATGCCCGAGAGCCAGGCGGCGGCTCCGATCAGGGCGAGGGTGAGGAGGATGAGCGCGGCGAGGTAGCGCTTTCGGGGCCAGGCGCGGGTGCCGGTGCCGCCGCGATAGAGGGCGGCGGGGCGGATGCGCTCGGTGCGGGCGAGGGGGAGGAGGGTGAAGATCAGGGCGGAAAGGGTGCCGTAGAAGGCGGCTTCGAGGAGCGCGCCGGGGGAGAGGCGGATGTCGGCGGGGAAGGGGAGCGAGGCCTCGATGAGGGGGGCGGCGAGGAGGGGGATCAGGGCGCCGAGGGCGAGGCCGATCAGGATGCCAAGGACGGAGAGGAGCGCGGTTTGCCAGAGGTAGCTGCGGAAGATCAGACCGCCCTCGGCGCCAAGGGTTTTCAGGGTGGCGATGGTTTCGACCTTGCCGTCGAGGTAGGAGCGGATCGCGGCGGAGATGCCGACCCCGCCCACCGCCAGCCCGGCGAGGCCGACGAGGACAAGGAAGCTGCCGATGTTCTCGACGAAGCGTTCGATGCCGGGGGCGGCGTTGCGGCTGTCGGTCCAGCGCATCCCCTTGTCGCGGAAGGTAGTTTCTGTTGATGTTTCAATGGTTTGAAGGTCGGCCGTCGGCGGGAGGAGCAGGCGGTAGCGGGTTTCGTACATCGAGCCCGAGGCGAGGAGGCCTGAGGTCTTGAGGGCGTCGGAGCGGACCACGGTGCGGGGACCGAGGGTGAAGCCGGTGGAGGCGCTGTCGGGCTCGCGGGTCAGGGCGGCGGTGAGGCGGAAGGTTTGGGTGCCGAGGCGGAACGTGTCCCCTAGCTTCAGGGAGAGACGGTCGATCAGGACCGGGTCCATCAGCGCTCCAGGGAGGCCGTCATGGTCGGCGAGGGCGTCAGTGACGGCGATCGGCGGGTCGAGTTGGGCAGCGCCGGTCAGGGGCCAGGCGTCGTCGACGGCCTTCACTTGCGTCAGGGCCTGGTCGTCGCGGGTCAGGGCCATGGAGCGGAAGTCGTAGACCTCGGAGACCTTGGTGGCGATCTGGTCCATGAAGGCGCGTTCGTCCGTATCGGCAGCGCGGTAGGTGAAGCGCATCTCGGCATCGCCGCCGAGGATCACGGCGCCCTGGTCGGCAAGGCCCTGCTGGATGCCGGTCCGGAGCGTGCCGACAGCGGCGATGGCGGCGACCCCGAGGGCGAGACAGGCGAGGAAGACGCGGAAGCCGCGCAGGCCGCCGCGAAGCTCGCGCCGGGCGATGGTCAGAGACAGGCTCATTCGGCGGCTTTCGCGAGCGGGTCAGCCACGACAAGGCCGTCGGCAAGCCGGATCACCCGGTCGCAACGCTCGGCCAGTTCGGGCGCGTGGGTGACAAGGACAAGCGTCGCGCCGTGGCGGTCGCGGAGGCCGAAGAGGAGGTCCATGATCGCCTGGCCGTTGACGCCGTCGAGGTTGCCGGTGGGCTCGTCAGCGAGAAGGATCGCGGGGCGGGGGGCGGCGGCGCGGGCGAGGGCCACGCGCTGCTGTTCGCCGCCGGACAGCTGGGCGGGGTAGTGGTGCATCCGGGGGCCGAGGCCGACGGCGATCAGCTCGGCTTCGGCGCGAGGGAAGGCGTCGGGCGCGTCGGCCAGTTCCAGCGGCAGGGCCACGTTCTCCAGCGCGGTCATCGTGGGAATCAGGTGGAAGCTTTGGAACACAACCCCCATATTCCCCCGGCGGAAGCGGGCGAGCGCATCCTCGTCCATCGCGGTCAGGTCCTGCCCCAAGGCCAGCACCCGGCCCCCGGTGGCACGTTCCAGCCCGCCCATAAGCATGAGGAGCGATGACTTGCCCGACCCCGATGGCCCGATGAGCCCGACTGTCTCGCCCTTGTGGATGGCCAGGGTGATCCCTTTCAGGATGTCGACCAGGCCCGCGTTGCCCGCAAGGGTCAGGCGCGCGTCGGTGAGCGCGAGGATGGCGTCGGTCATGCGGGGGTTCCTTGGGGCAATGCTCTCAAAGGGATATGGCGCGATGCGGGGGGTCCGCAATGGGCTTGCGGTCACGTTGTTGCTGGCCGGCATGGCGGCAGCCGAGCCGGTGACGGTCGTCGCGCTGGGGGACAGCCTGACGGCGGGATACGGGCTGGCGGACCCGGCGACGGGGCTGGTGCCGCGGCTGGAGGGCTGGCTGAAGGCGCGCGGGCACGACGTGGTGGTGCAGAACGCGGGTGTGTCGGGGGACACGACGGCGGGGGGCCTTGCCCGCATCGGCTGGGCGCTGGGTCCGGACGCGGATGCGCTGATCGTGACGCTGGGGGGCAATGACATGCTGCGCGGGATCGACCCGGCGGAGGCGAAGGCGAACCTTGACGGCATCCTGAAGGAAGCGGCAGCGCGGAAACTGCCGGTGCTTCTGGTCGCCATGAAGGCGCCGGGGAATTTCGGGCCAGAGTACAAGGCGGCCTTCGACGCGATGTATGGCGAGTTGTCGGCGCAGTATGGTGCGCTGCTGGCAGATGATTTCTTTGGCGGGCTGAGGGCAGCCGGGGCGGACCCGGCGGATCCGGCATCCATGGCGGCCTTCATGCAGGCGGATGGCATCCATCCCAATCCGGAGGGGGTGAGGCTGATCGTCGAAGGGCTGGGGCCGAAGGTGGAGGAATTGCTGGCGAGGGTTGGCGCGTGAGCGGGCAAGTCTAAAAATCTTCGCGAAAATTTTTAGACTTGCGGGGGGCTGGGATCGTCGGGATTGGCCGGGATCAGATGCCCGCGATAGTGGACCATCAGGCCACCGGTCAGGGGCGCGAACAGGCGGACGTCGAAGTGGAAGCGGCCGTCTTCGGCGTATTCGCGGGCCTCGGAGCGGGGAAGGAGCCAGCCGGGCAGCGGCAGGGGGCCAAGGCGACCGGACCGCACCGGGTAGTGCAATGCGCCCTCGGCCACGGTCAGCCCGAGCAGGAAGGTGAAGGGGCCGAAGCGTTCGGTCATGCCGTTCGGGGTGGCGGCGAGGTGCGAGCGGAAGCTGCGGGGACCGAAGCGGCGGGTCCAGATTTCTCCTTTGGCGGTGACGGCCTTGGTGACTTCGACGGGCGTGTCTTCGCTGGCGGGCGGGAAGCGGAAGAGGGTGGCGAGGAAGCGGCTCCAGAGGCCGGTTCCGCGCGTGACCGAGGCGCGGCCCTGCCAGCGCGTGATGCCTGCCGTCTGGTGCGTGGCACGGACGGTTTCGGGCAGGGAGCCGAAGGCAGGGCCGAGGATGCGGGGGAAGATCGGGTCCAGCGCCTCGCTTCGCCGCTCGAAGCGGATGGCGAGATCGGACATGGCGGTTTGCAACTCGTCGAGCGTAACGATTTCCAGGGCGGGTGTGGCTCCGGTCGGCAGGGTCGGGCGACGCAGGAGGGCGCGGATGGCGATCGCGGGGACGAGGGGGCCCTCGCCGCTCTCGGCCAGAAGGCTCCAGTGATAGCGGTGGGAGGCGGTGGTGACGGTGACGGACATGCCGCCGATGCCGGTGCCGAAGGGGGCGAGGAGGTCGGCGACAAAGCGGAAACCGCGGACGAGGGGAAGCGTGACGGGGAAGGGGATCAGGCGGCGCAGGGTGGCGAAGGCGGCGAGGCCATAGCGCATGATCCCAAGCTCGAGGCCCGCGCGGAAGTCGACGGTCTGCGCGCCGAAATGCGCCGGGAAGAGGCGGGTGTCGGGGACCTCGATCCGCCAGCCCTGCCGGTTCATGCCGCCGGGGAGGGAGTAGCTGCTGGGGGCGGACCAGCCGGTGGCGGTGGTCCATTCGCCCGTCCGGTAGAGCGGGTAGGGGCGGCCCGCCTGGCTGAGGATCGAGGCCATGACGGACAGTCCGCGCGGGCTGCGGTTGCCGGGGAGGATGGCGCTGTCGATGTGCAGGGGCTGGTCGGCGCCGGTGAGCGCGCGGACGGCGGCGCTGGAGACGGCGGGGACGGACGAAAGGCCGGAGATTGCGGCGCGGTTGGCTGCGCTGGCCTCGGTCTGCAACGTGGTGATCCCGGCGCAGAAGGCGGCGTTGTCGGCTAGGTCGAGGTAGTGGGCGCCAGCGGCGAGGGCCGCGCGGGCGAGGCGGTAGGGATCGGCGCCATAGGCGTGGAAGGGACCGGCGGCGTCGACGATGACGTCATGGCCCTGCAGGGCGGAGAGGTCGCCGTTGCGGTCGATCCGGATGGCGGTGGCGCCAAGCTCGGCGGCCAGCGCGCGGGCGGGCTCGGGGGAGCGGGCGGCGATGGTCAGGTCATGCCCGTCGCGGGCCAGAAGCCGGGCGAGGCGGGCGCCGAAGACGCCGGTGCCGCCAAGGATCAGCACCTTCATCTGAGGATGCGGCGTTGCAGGGCGGGGTCGGGCAGGGCGCAGAGGTCGGCGCGGCCGAAGAGCCGGTAGCGGTTGCGGGCCAGGCGGCGGTAGAGCCAGTCGCGCAGGTGCCCTGGGATCAGGCGGAGGGTCTGGGTCAGCAGGCCGAGCCCGCCGAAGCGGCGGCCCGCGTGGATCACGGCATCGAAATCCTTGTGGGCCTGGCCTGCGTCAAGGAATAACCAGCTGGCCGGATCCAGCGGGTCAAGTCCGTAGTGGCGGAGGAGCGCCATGCCGAGCGGCGACTGGATCGGGCAGATGCGGGTGGTGCCTGCGCGGTCAAGCCGGTGGATCATCCGCGCGCCCCAGGAGCAGATCGCGCATTGCGCATCCATCACGGCGACGGGGGCGCCGTCGTCGAAGTCTGGGACGGCGGGGTCGTCGCGGTAGGAATAGGTGGTCATGCGGGAAGGGTGGCCCGGCGCGGGGGGCAGCGCAAGGGGACGCAGCGCCGCAAGTCAGGTGTTCAGGATGAGGTCAAGCCCGTGACGAGACAGCCTTTCGACGCCGTCGGCCTTCACCAGAACCGAATGACCCAGCGTCATCGCCTCGCCCGCGTCACTGTCCATCAGGATCATGTGCAGGAAGAAGACCTGGCCCTCCTGCATGATCAGGGGGTTGTTCTCGTAGAACATCGGGAAGTCGACCCAGATCGGATTGTAGACCGCGCCCATCCCGTAGCCGCAGGCCTTGAGCCGGGCGTGCGACAGGCCGCGGGCGTCAAAGACCCTGGCGTGGGCGGCGTAGACATCGCCCATCGGTGCGCCGGGGCGGATGGCGCACTCGCAGGCTTCAAGCGCCTCGACGGCGGCCTCGTGCATCCGGCAATGGTGGTCGGAGGCTTTGCCGACCAGCACGGTGCGCATCATCGCCGCGTGGTAGCGGGCGTAGGTGCCGGACCATTCGAGCGTCAGCTGGTCGGTGGCCGACAGGTGCCGACGGCCCGAGTAGTACCGGCAGAGAAGGGCGCCGGGGCCGGAGCCGAGGATGAATTCGTTGCCCGCATAATCGCCGCCGCCCTTGAACACGGCGCCCTGCATGGCGGCGAGGATGTCGCCCTCGAAGGCTCCCGGCCGGGCGAGTTCAATGGCCTGGTCCAGCGCGTCGTCCGAGAGCTGCGCGGCGCGGCGGTGCATCTCGATCTCGGCGGGGGATTTCACCCGGCGTAGGGCGCGGATCAGGTCGGAGGCGTCGATGAGGCCGGGGATCGCGGCATGGAGCGCGCGGCCGGTGCGGTCGGTCAGGCCGACGGTGTCGGATTCATAGCCGACGGGGCCGGTGACGCCGAGGTCATTCAGGAGATTGGCGAGATCACGGGCGGGGCTGGCGCCCTCGATGTCCTGCCAGATGTGGACTTGGTCGGCGGTCAGGGTCGAGGTGTAGAGCGCCTGACGCAGGTCGGGGGTGCGGGTCAGGAGGTGAAGGTCCCCCTTTGCGGTCAGGACCATGCACTGGAACATCGCGAAGCCGAAGGTGTCGTAGCCGGAAATCCAGAAATGGCTTTCGGGCGCGAACATCAGAAGCGCGTCGAGGCCAGCGGCTTGCAGGGCGGCGCGGGCTGATACCTGGCGGGCGGCGTATTCGGCGGGGGTGAAGTGCAGCGGCATGGCGTCAGGAAAGCCCGCGACGGGGCTTCGGTCAAGTGTTGCATCTGGCGATGCGGCGGGTCACGAAAGGGGGATGGAGGTGGCGCATGGCTTGGGAATTCTGGATCGACCGGGGGGGCACCTTCACCGACGTGGTGGGGCGGGCGCCGGACGGGCGGCTCGTGACGGCAAAGCTGTTGTCGGAAAACCCCGAGCGCTATCCGGATGCTGCGGTGCAGGGCATCCGCGATTGCCTGGGGTTGAGGGCGGGCGAGCCGATCCCGGAGGGCGCGATTGCGGCGGTGAAGATGGGGACGACGGTCGCGACCAACGCGCTCCTCGAGCGGAAGGGGGAGCGGGTTGCGCTGCTGATCACCGAGGGGTTCGGCGACCTCTTGCGGATCGGAACTCAGGCGCGACCTTCCTTGTTCGAGCTGAACATTCTGCGTCCAGATCTTCTTTACGAACAGGTGTTCGAGATTCCGGGCCGACTGGATGCCGAGGGGGCGGAGTTTCGACCACTGGACGAGGCGGCGGTGATCTCGGCCCTGTCGCAGGCGCGCGCCGAGGGGATTGCGGCGATGGCCGTCGCGCTGATGCATGGGCATGTGAACCCGGTCCATGAAGCACGGGTGGGAGAGCTGGCGCGGGAGGTCGGGTTCAGCCAGATTTCCCTGTCGCATCAGGTCTCTCGTCTGGCGAAGCTGGTGCCAAGGGGCGATACGACGGTGGTCGATGCCTATCTCTCGCCGATCCTGCGGCGCTATGTGGCGCAGGTCGAGGGCGCGCTGGATATGGGACGGGCGACCGGGCGGCTTTTGTTCATGCAGTCGAACGGGGGGCTGACCGAGGCAGGGCGGTTCCAGGGCAAGGATGCGATCCTCTCGGGCCCGGCGGGAGGGATCGTCGGCATGGTGCGGACCGGGGAAGCCGCCGGGTTCGACCGGCTGATCGGGTTCGACATGGGGGGCACCTCGACCGACGTGAGCCACTATGCGGGGGTTTATGAACGTTCGTTCGAGACGGAAGTTTCTGGCGTGCGGATGCGGGCGCCGATGATGGATATCCACACCGTCGCGGCGGGGGGCGGGTCGATCTGTTCCTTCCGGGACGGGCGCTTCCAGGTCGGGCCGGAGAGCGCGGGGGCCAATCCGGGGCCGGCGAGCTACCGGCGGGGCGGGCCGTTGACGATCACCGATTGCAACGTGATGCTGGGGCGGCTGTCGCCCGCGCATTTCCCGGCGGTCTTCGGTCCGGGTGGCGATGAGGCCTTGGATGCCGAGGTGGTGCGGCAGCAGTTTGTCGCCCTTGCGGACGAGGTCGCGGCGGTGACCGGGCGGGTTGATCCGCCGGAGGTGATCGCCGAGGGGTTCCTGCGGATCGCCATCGACAACATGGCCAATGCGATCAAGAAGGTCTCGGTCCAGCGTGGCCATGATGTGACCACTTACGCGCTGCAATGCTTTGGCGGGGCGGGCGGGCAGCATGCCTGCGGCGTCGCCGACGCTCTGGGCATGAAGACCGTCTTCATCCATCCCCAGGCCGGAGTGCTTTCTGCTTTCGGCATGGGGCTTGCTGACCTGCGTTCGCTTCGAGAGGTGCAATTCGATGCGCCGCTCTCTGACATCGAGAATGCCCGTTCACGAATTGAGAGTCTGGTTGCCGAGGCCAGTGCCGAACTTGCCGTTCAGGGCATCACAGCCCCCCGCATCACTCGCACTGCCCATCTGCGCTATGACGGACAACACCAGTCGCTTGCCGTTCGCTTCGGGGATGAAGACGCGATGCGCGACGCTTTCGCCAAGGCGCATCAGGCCCGTTTCGGCTTTACGTCGCCAGAGCGCGCGCTGCTTTTTGAAATGCTTGCGGTCGAGGCCGAAGGCGGCGGCGCGGGGCTGCCGGACCTGGCCCCTGGCACAGCCGCGGGTCGGCCGATC
>NZ_JAEULP010000056.1 GCF_016792905.1 Tabrizicola sp. | reverse complement strand
TGGCGCTTCAAAAACCGCGCATGACACCGATCAGGGCCTGACCCGCCTCCACTCTGTGATCAGCTCCGTCGGCTCAGGCCCTGATCTCGACACCACAAGGGGGGTCAATTTTGGACGCCGATAAGGGGTCAGTTTTGCGCGCCGATTGACAGTGTGGCGACGCTGGATGCGCAGAGCGTCCTCGCCAGACCCAGGCAGCGGTCCTGCCGCTGGTGCCGTGTCTCGATACGCTCCGCAGAATCTCTTTCGTCGTGGCACTCGTTTGCCTCGCGGTCACATTCTAAGACGTTCCCGACGATTGGAGCCAAGGGTCAGTGATCAGCATCCTGCTTGGCGGCTTCGCCGTCAGCCCGTGGATGTGGTCGGCGCTGCACGACGACGACCTTGAAATCGCAGTGCTCCTGTTCCGGCTCCGCTTCGGCGGTTCGACGAACGTGGGGGACTGCTCGCCGAACAGGGGCTGGCGGACTAAGGAGTGATACGGGAGCAATCTCTTTCGTGCCGTCAATGCATACCTCTCTATAGCCCTAGCAGCATGCGCAGCCGTTGCTCAATATCCGCAGAGTCGATGCCCTTCTCTTCGGTGGTCGTCATTAGAATTCCTGCGTCTCCGTCACCCTCTTCTTCCGGCAACACCCCCTGAGAGCGATACCAATTCAACTTTGCCAGCCACCGCCGTCGATATGCTGGTTCAGACAGCAGCCCAAGGTGCTCCAGAAACACGCGCCGACCAGTCTCAGCGTCTTCGATCGTGAAGTCAGGGTATCGGACGCTGCCGTCCTGCCCGGTAAAGGGTTGTTCATAAGCATACGTGATCCCGAGACCATGAAGAAGATTGGCAATAATCACCTCCGATTTTGAGCGCACTAGCTCGCCACGCGTGGTGCGGTGAATTAGGCCTTCTTCGAGGAAAGACCCGAGGTGCTCGACAGGCTTGGGATCGGAAAACAGATTGGTAAGCCGACGGGCGGTCTCGGAATGCTCGGATAGAGACAGATTCAGAAGAGCTCTAAGGTCTCCTTGGTGAAAAAGGACGACCTCTTCACGTTGGCGCGTCAGTGCCGTGTAGAGCAGTTCACGTGAAAGAAGCCGACAGGGATTCGGGATAACGATGAAAGTCGTACCAAATTCGCTGCCTTGGGCCTTGTGAATGGTCAATGCATAAGCGAGCTCCAAAGGCGACTCGCCATCTTGACCAAAATCGCGAGCTTGGAAGCTAAAATGGTAGCCGAGCTGCGACGAAAATTCAACCTGAGCCTCCCAGGGACTTCCCTTGTAGGATGCTTTCGCACCCTTGTACTGCCCAATTACAATTCCAATTTCCCCATTTGCCAAATAGCTGTCAGCTACCTTGGGATAGCAAGATCGCTTTTTGTTGATCAGATTGATTACCTTGTCACCATAAAGAATTCCCTGAGGTCCTAACGGTTTAAAGACCTTACGCGAGCCAAAAGAATTGGGCGTGGCCCAAACACGCGCCCTTTGCCGGAAAGTTTTCTGAAGCCAGCGGTTTAGGCCATCCACGCCGGTCTCACCAGCGCGCACTGGTGAGAGTATTTGCCATGTTTCAGCGTCAGCGCCACCTCCACTGCGCCGTTCGGCGCCCTCGGCATCTTTCTCTAGGCGGGACAGATTGAAGTACACGACTTCTTTGAACGGACGCCCGCCAAGGCTGATCTCGAAAGTGGTGTCGTCCCCCTCATCGTCGAACCCTTTCTTTTGAGAAATGCTCCGCGTCGTCGCCTTGACCTCGGCAAGAAGCGTTGTCTGGAGGTCGGCGTCGCCCTCCCAACGAACCGCTCGAATTCCTATGGCCTTGCCTATCGCTAGACGATCCCATGCTTCATCAGCACCAGGATCCGGAGCCTCTCCCCCGAACCACCTTGACAAAATGATGTCGTCGCGTGCTGCTGGCGGCTGTCCTGCCGCGACTGATTGCTCGGTTTGCCGACGCACCATCTTGAGCTCAGCATATCCCGCCGCCGTCTGTCTGTTCGCCGTTGCACTGTCGTAGTTCAAGTAGCGGACGATGTCGACGAAGGGGCGGCCCGCCCCAATTGGCGGGAGCTGTCTTGGATCGCCCACCAAGATCAAGCGTTCGACCGATGTTGTCTCGATCGAGTCAAGGGTCGCCGCCAATTGGTCCTCGGTCAGCATAGAGCACTCGTCGATGACTACAGTCTTGAATCCGCGCTCTCGGTTGGCGTCATCGGTAACTCGATACGCTCCGGTCAGTGGGTCGTAGCGGCCGAGTGCCAGCAAGAACTGCGCAAGTGTGTAGGCCTGCGCATTTTTGGCCCGCCTCTGCATCTGAACCCGCGCCTTCCCTGTCGGGGCGAGCAGGAGTACCCCTCCGGCAGCGACCGATGGCAAAGACAGGAGGGCCGTCAATAGGCTCGTCTTGCCAGTACCAGCAGGCCCAATCAGAACCGAAAACCGAGACCGAAATATCTCCTCTAGCGCCTTGGCTTTTTCGACCCGCGCAAGCTCCTCCGTCTCGGGGTCGCTCGCCGCCGCAAACGGCGGAAGCTGTTGGTCGATAAGTGCTCGCCAGTCGTGCTCGCCAGGATGTCGTTTACCCGTAAGGCGTCGTTTCACACGGGCCGATATAAGGTCGCGTGACTTTGCATACTGCTGGAGCTGCCATGCTGGGGTGCCATCCGCCATAAGGGAGACGGCTATCCTGGCCTTTAGGAATGTGCCAAATGCTTCGACCCAATCGGCACCGATTGCGCACTGGGGTGAGACATCGAGGTCGCGGACCCGTTGCACGAGCCAAGATTGGGGCAGCAAGGTATGCCCTTCACCCGCTGCGCGATCGAGCGTCGAAATCATCAAGGCTCGGCCACGACGGGGATCAATAGCTTCCCGACAGCGGGAGGGGTCCGGCAGGGGTACCGCCGTCGCGACTGTCGCGTCAGGGAAAAGTCCACGATCAATCACTGCTGCCGAAATTGGGTCGATGCGCCCTCGGTCGTCTTCGAAGCAAATATACGGGTTGGCTAAGATTTCTGCGTCGGTAGCTGTGATGCCAACCCGCGTGCGTTCTTCCGTTACAAACCACCGGGTCGCCTGATCGGCAGTAATCTCGAATCTGGCAAGCAGCTTGAGCAGCGCCCGCCGCTCTGGCTTCAGGCTGCCCCAGAGTTTTGCCGCGGTCGAACCAATTGTCGCTGCCAAATCGAGAGCGAGCAGGGTCGGCTCGTGAAGCACTTTTTCAACGAGCGGCCAAGGATCGCGCACCTCCTGGGAGCCGTCGGCGTGCAGCTGTTGACCAACGGCGTGTGCGACGAGAGTACCGTGAGTCAATCCGAAAGCTGTCAGTGCTGAGCCAAGGCCGGGAAAGGCACCCCGAAGCCGCCAGATCCTGTTCAGCTGAGTGTCGACCCAGCCCCGAGCGGCGGACCAATTGCCTGGAACTACCCGTTCAAGCCGCTCAAGCAGTGACGCGCAGGCGAGCAGAACCGTGATCGCTTGATCATGCGTCACATGCTCGGTGCCCATTGAGAATGCGTCCCATTGTTCCTCGGGCGCATGAAGCACAAGGCTCGACACATCGATGCTGGGGTCTTTTTCGGCCAGATCAATCAGTTCGTGATAGGGAAGAAGAAAGCCGTCCTTGATGTCTGGCCGTATCGAATGATGCAGATTGCGCTCCCACAGGACACAGCGCATCGCGTCCGATGGCGCGCCCTTCTCATAGATGTACTCGACAGAAGGGTCTACCTTGAGAACGCGACCCATGCCGACAATGACTCGCCGCCCGTCATCCGTCAGCGGTGTTCGCTTGGCATAGAAGAATACAAGAGATTCCTCGGGTGTGATTGCGCCGAAGAACGTGTCGAGCATCGCAAGCTGGTTCCGGCGTTCCTGAACCCAGAGCTTATCGAATTCGAGGTCGGGTTCGAGTTCGGGTCGGAAGTCGATCTTGTAGGCCTTGGCACGATCAGGGATCCCGTCATCCGAATTCTTCATCATCCAGGCGAAAGGAACTGCCGCAGCGGAATAGGCCGGATGGTGGAAGTAGCTTTCCTGGAAGTGCTTGTATCTAGGGTCGTGACTGTAGGGATGACGCACCTTCCGAGCATAGCCGAAGGGCGCCATGAATGCCCCGCGTTCTGCGGCACATGCCGGTAGCCGAGCGCCGTCGGGATCCCAAGCGGCACCAGCGATGCTCGTCTCGAAATTGTCGTCCTTGCTTTCTGCTACTCTCGGCAGGATCAGGCAGGACGTGTTCCCACGCGGATTTGCGCAAGTTTTCCCTGCCCAGCCACCGTCGTGCCATGGAACACGAACTGAAACATGCATGGTGGGCAAGCGTCTTGCTCCGGCGATCATTGGCATTCCTTCCTGCAGGGCAGTCGCGCGCTGCATCAAGCATCAAAAAAGCGCCTACAGAAGTGGTATGCAAGGCGATCTCGGAAATTGAGTATGTTGTCTTCCACTGTCATGATTTCACAGTGAGCGGTGCCACCGTTCGCTGGGCCCCGAAGACCGCGGCCCACCATTTGCATGTAAAGAACAGGACTAAAAACGGGCCTTGAGATCAGGACCATGTCCGCCTTTGGTGCATCGAAACCTGTCGTCAGGACACTGTGATTGCAGATCACTCGAAGATCGCCGGCACGGAACCGTCGCGTGAAATGCTGCCTCGCAAGTCGGTCCGTCTGACCGCTGACAGCGGCTGCAGGACAACCCGCCAAGTGTAGTCTCGCTGCAAGGTACTGTGCGTGGGCGACGGAGTTGGCGAAGAGGAGGATAGACTCTGCCTTGCTGTTCGCGATTGCATCAATGATCAGATCGTTCCGGTCGGAGTCTTCGCCCATCCGATCCACGACGCTGTCAGGAAGCTCCCCAAACGTATCGACGTGTTGCTGTTCGCGTTCTGTCAGGGTAATCGGCCTGTCGTAACGAAGGGGGCGATAGCTTCGGTCGGCGAGCACGCCCATCTTGGAGAGCTTGTCGTGAAGGCCAGGCTGGTCGGCCGGAAACCAGCGACGGTCAAAACGCGCTGCAAGCCGCTCGGACTCGTCCTCATCGTATCCGCGCCAAGGCGTTGCGCTGAGGCCGAGAACGGGCGCTTCACGCTCCCGTGCTCGCTCGCTGCCGACCTGAACATCGAGCCATCGCAACAGGTCGGTGTAGCTCGAGGTTATCGCGTGATGGCACTCATCTATGACGATGATCCCGGTTTGAGCGACCCATGCCAGTTCCGGGCGACCGCTACGGCTGATCAAGGTCTGGATGCTTGCGATCACTACGGTTGGCTCGTCCCCCTCCGGCGGTGACGGGTTTCGCTGACCACCCCATAGCCGCACGATACGAAGATCTTCGCCGGGCTCTCCCACATTGACCCAGAGCTGGCGAAAGCCCTGGACAGCCTGCTCGCACAGTTCATCGGTCTGGGCTATCCAGAGTGCAATTCGGCGTCCCTCTCCCTTCAAGACGAGCCGCACGACAGCCTCAGCAGCAACACGCGTTTTCCCTCCGCCTGTAGGCAGGCTGACCACGGCTCGGCGGCGGCCAGTGCCTGTGCCGAGAAGCGTGCCTATGCTCGTCAAGATATCTTCCTGGTAATCATGAAGCGCTGGAAGGTGGATCGGCCCACTTACGGAGACTTCTGCATCTCTGCGGCCGCCGGCCGAAGAAGCAAACTCAATCGGGAAGCCAAGTTCTTGCACAAACATGCGCGATTGCTCACCGCCCCATCGATTGGGAGGTGCAAGTCCTTGAAGCTCGAGTGCGTTCCTGAGCTTGCTGAGCAGCGTCGGTCCGTGAACCGCCATTGCCAGTCGGGCAAGGCTCTCCGGATCAAGATCGTTCCCAACGGCTTGACGGGTAGCAGGAGTGAGGGTCTCGAGGAGGCACCCGAGATCACTTCCGATCGCCTTCAGCAACCTGAGCTCAAGGGTTCTTTCATCTCGAACTGCCTTGCGTGCCTCGTCTGACCGCCGATCCATTATCCGGGAAAGGATTTCTTCCAGATCTACCCCGTCCCGGACGATCCCGTGGCGCGCAAGACACCGAAGCACCAGTTCGATGCCTTCCTTCCGGCCACGACTGCCAAACTGCTCACGATCGATGAGTAATGCGCCGTCGGCGTCCATACCGACTGTGACCGCTCGCTTCGAGGGCCCTACGATTTCTTCAAGGCCAGTTACCCAGACTGCCAGTACCGTCCTGAGGGCCTCAGCGCCTTCCGGTGCTGCCACCAACTCTGGGATAAGATCTAGAAGGTAGGACGGCACGGACATACGCTTCTCGAATGACATCGAGAGTCCAGTGCCAAGCTCGATTGCGCCGGCCGCTACCCATGCCGAAGCAACATCCTGGGACAACAAGACAATCCTGCCATCGTCGAGATCGTGACTTACGCTCGGATCGGACGTCACATAGATTTTCGACAATGGGAGCGTGCCGTCGGCGCTGGGCAAGGTAGCGGGAATAGCTCCGTCAGCATGCGCTATCTCCCAAACTGGCCGTAGTGCCTTGAAGTCGCTTTTTCGCTCCGCGAGTGATTTGAACACCTCTTCCCAGAAACGCGCAGCGGCTTCGCGCGTGAATTTGGACCTTTGCCAAGCAAGGCGTGATCCTAGGTCCGTCTCAGCGTCTCTCTCTTGGAGAAAGCCGTCTACAGCCTTAAGGCCGGAGACTTCAGCTCCAACCAGGGCTCTAGAGATTTTGGGGGAGATGCACTTCAACGGCACCACGAGATTGCCGACACGTATCCGTCCATGCTCCGTGAGCCAGAAGTAGATCGGATGCGGCGCTGTCACCTTTGGGTATGAATCCGGACGTGTCGGGTGGACGATAGTAACTTTGAACGCACTTTCGGCAGTTTGCGTGATTGCACTCAAGAGCACCTGGCTCAATTTAGCGGAGCTTGCTGCAGGCAGCAAAGGGAGAAGCCGCCAGCCGGCTGGCATTCGAAGCGAGTAGCTGGAAGTTTTGGGCAAGTATCGCGGCGTGCTGCCAGAGTGCTTCCTGCAGATTTCATCGAAGGCAGGACTCAACAAGCGGAAGTAGTCCGTTAGATTTGGATCGCCCCGATCCACAGACTCCTCGGCACAGGGGAATTCCGTCAGCCATTCATTTGGAGCCGTGGCTTTGATCTCCTGCGAGAACTGCGGACTCATGACATGGTCCTGGGGAAAACCCTCTGGGTTCTCCCGTACGATCAATAGGTTCCGGCTTGTCCACTTTCCCGAAGTCGCACGAAACTTGAGCCGATCCAGATCAAGGTCATCAATGTATTCTTGCCTCGCCTCCTGCGGTGCAGAGGCAATGTTGTGCCAGAAGTTCTCCCAGTCTTCAGGCTGATCTGATTCCTCCGCTGTCGTCAGAGATGTTTCCAGGATGTCGGACCATGCCGCTGCCGCCAGTTCGGTGACGTGCAACTGATTTATCAGGATGTCTCGGCTCTGTTTGTCCGAAGCGATTTCTTCAGCGACTGCTCGGAAGCCTGCGGGAGGAGCCGATCCGGATACGATGACTGCCTCGTAGGGGGTGGCCAGCCTCCCCTCAGTAGTTGGGATCAGGCGGGCCTCAGGAACGCTGAACAACCCGTGCTTATAGCCTTCCTGCAGGAGGCGGCCAACGAACGCCAAGGCATTTCTCGCCAGAGCGAGATCGGTATTCGCGACGCAGTTCAGCCATTCATCGGCGGGGGGCTTCGCGAGGACCTGCATCTCCCGGCGTCTTGCTTCCTCGACGAGCGCCTTCAAACGCGAGACCCTTGCCTCGGAGGAGTAGCAGTCTGGATGCAGATAACGTTCTCTCGCATCCGCGCCTGCTAGGTCGGCCCAGGATCTGCAGATTTCCGTGTTCTCAACAAAATGCCGAACGAGCTTGCTTGGGTTGCGCGGGATACCGTTCACGTCAGGCAGGACCTCGGACGAAACGATCTTGTCCCAAAGAGACCGAACAAGGGGGACGGCGATTTCGTCCTGCCGTTCCGGTTGACGCGGGAACGCACTTACTGCGGCCCCGCAGTCCTCGGGTGTCGATAGCGCAGTGAGTGAGCCGCTGATCAGATCAGCGGCTGCCTGCATTATCGCTTCGTTCCATGGTCCCCTGATCAGGTTGGTCCTGTCGCTGTTGAGCTTCCAGGGAGCATTAAGGATGCCCGAAGTTCGGCTCTGCGTTTCGGTCGGGAAAAACGCCCAGAAGCGACCAGCCTGTTCACGACCACCGACCGGCACTGCCCAAGCCAATGGCACCTGTTCCCTCGCCTGGATGTGAGTTGCATCGGAGCGCGCAGCCTCGCTGTCGACCTTGACCGAAGTCTCGAATATCTTCCAACGGGCCTCATTGGTTCCATCGCCCACAACGGCAAAACCGTCTTCAAACCGTTTCGTCAAGAGACGGGGTGCAGCGCCTTCAACTTCAAGCTCGAGGGTGATAGCCGAGGGTAAGAACAACAGGAACTCTGCCGGAAAATCGGCAATTTCCTGGCTCAGTCGATCAAATGCTGCGTCATCCGATATCTCCGCCGAGACGACCGTGGTCGCCCAGCTCCACTTGTTTGTACTGAACAGTGGACTGCTTTCGGCAGATGGGTCCAGTACCTCGGCAAGTCGCATGCCGGGGGCGGGTGCGCTCTTGCCAAAACCAAGATGTCCACGAATGCGATCACGGCAGGCTTCGGGGTCGAAGCGCAGTCCTACTGATTTGGATGTCAGGTCAACGCGACCGCCCAGTTTGAGCAGCGACTTGAACCCGATCCCAAATCTACCGATCTGATTGCCGCGCTTTGGTGAGCTGCGCGCATTAAGAAGCGCAACAATCCCCGGTTCGTCCAGAGCGGCCCCGGTGTTGGCTGCCTCAAGCCGGTGAGGGGAGAGAAGGACGTGAATTCGTCCTTGCGGCTCCGCGGCCTCGAGGATCGCGTCGGCTGCGTTCTGCACCAGTTCGTACAACTGACGGTATGCGTATCCCCCAGACAGAACTTCGTTCTCGGTCTCGAAATGCTCGGCCGCGTCTCGCGGCTGCGCTTCGTAGGCCTTAAGGCGCTTCCGGCACTCGTCGTGAACGAACTCGGCGAGCTGCTTCAGTTCGGTTTCGTGGTTGCGAACATCCATGCACGCCTCAAGAAATCAAATGGGAACATCCGCGTTAAATGTTCCAGAACGCCCTTTTCACGAAGAACAGACTAGCCGCGAGGTCGGGCGATCTACAACAACTTATGAGAGCATCGCGGCTGTTTTCGTTCAGCGTTTTGGGCGCAGCAAACTATGTCAGCCGCAGAGTGAAGCTCAGAATTGGACTAAGGTGTGTCATTGCAAATCAATGACTTAGCAGACGGAGAAGGTTGGATGTCAGGCCCATCCCCTCCGCCAGCCACCCCTCGATTATTCTGCTCTTTCCGTTCCACCAGGATATTTGCCCCCCTTTTCGGGGGTTGCCATGGTCAATTCGCGAGGGAGACGCCATTCGCTACCAATAATCCCGCAGAACACCAATCGAGTCTCTGCTGACACCAAGCCCCGTTCCGGTTGCCTCGATCGCAAGAACAGGGAAATGACGGGGAAAGTCGAAGTTTGCGGGCCCTTCGGGCGCCTTTCGTCCTGAAGCACCGCGCCTATTCCGTAACTTACGAGCAACTTCGCTGCTCGCCGGGAACAGGGAAACCAATCGGCATATCAGGGAAGCAAATTTGCCAGATCAGGGAAGCAGCACCCCAAGAACAGGCCGGTGCTGACTGTACTGGCTGGAATGACTTGATGTCCCGATCTGCGGGTCCCTCTGTGAAGATCGGCCTTGGCTTGCTGGCGCACGGCTCGAACTTCGGCAGGAGCGGAGCATCCAGGATTTGTTGCCGCACGAGCGGCACCGGCAAGCCGGTACTTGGGCGCGAAGCCGCAATTGAACTGTCGACCATCGAGAGGCAGCTGCGGGCCGATAGCGGACAGGATTGTATCTCTTTCCAATCCAGCGCCAGAGGGTTCTTGTCTGTTAAAGGAAGGGGCAGGTGATCCCTTCCGCCTCCGCGGTCGCCATAGCCGTGATCCACTCGATAAAGGGCGCGACGTGAGGATCGCGCCCCGCGCGGGTGACGGCATAGAGACCAGTGGGCAGAATGACAGGTTGATCCAGAACTTTGACCAACTGCCCATGTTGGAGAAAGTCTGATGCTGTGCCAACCCAGCCCAGGGCGACGCCCCGCCCGGCGAGTGCGGCCTGCATCATCAAGAGGTGGTTGTCGAAACTTGGCCCCGGCAAGGCAGGGCTCTGAATGCCAAAGTGCTCAAACCATTGTGTCCAGTCATACCAGGACCGTTCCACCGATACGGCGTGCAGAAGGTTGTGGACCAGAAGGTCGCACGGCTCCCGCACTTTCCCGTGCCGGGCAATGTAGTCCGGAGTCGCCACTGGCAGGATACGTTCGCGGAGCAACAGATGCGAGATGCAGCCCGGCCAGTTGCCATCGCCAAAACGCACGGCGATGTCTATGCCGTCGTCCAGTGAGGCAAGTCCCTGGTATGTCGTCACAAGATTGACCTGAAGATCTGGCCAGGTCTCGTGAAAGGACTTCAGGCGCGGCATCAGCCAGTAGTTTCCATAGGCGAGGTTGCAGGAGATCGTCAGCGTGTTGCGTGGTTTCACCGGGCGCAGCGCGCGGCCCTGAGTGGCAAGCTGGGTCAGGCAGCTTGCCAGCGTCGCGATGTAGGTCCGACCGTCTGCCGTAAGACTGACCGGCCGGGTCGTGCGGTCGACCAGAACCGCCCCCAGGAAGGATTCCGCCGTGTTGACCGCGTGGCTGATGGCGGACTGGCTGACATTCAATTCTTCCGCCGCTTGTGAAAAGCTGGCGTGCCGGGCGACCGCTTCAAGCGCCAATAGCGATTTCAGCGGCGGTATGTCCTTCCAGTATCTCAACATGAATTTCCTTCATGACAGAATGACTCGATCCGAGATTGTGCCAGCTGCGTTTGCTCGTGGAAATAGGGGTATTGGACATATGCTCGGGCAACCCAAGATGAGTGAAACACGCCAGGTGAATGTGATGGTCAGCGGTGCCGTCATGGAAGTCGCCATGGCCCGCCCGCCGGTCAACGCGATCAATCTCACCCTCAGCCGACAGATGTATGACGCTTTCAAGCGGTTGAACGAGGATGACAGCCTTCGGGTCGGGCTTCTCTACAGCGAGGGCAATGCCAAGAACATCTTCTCGGCCGGTTGGGATCTGAAAGCCTTCGCAGCCGGTGAAAGCCAGAACGACGAGACAGGCTTCGACCTCGGGCCGGGCGGTCTGGGTGGTTTGCCGGAGTACTTCGGACTATACAAACCCGTCGTCGTTGCAGTCGCTGGTGGAGCAATCGGTGGCGGGTTGGAACTGGCCCTCGGCGGCGATGTCATCGTCTGTTCCGAGGATGCCTACTTCTGGCTGCCGGAAATGCAGCGCGGCTTCCTGCCCGACGGCGGTGCGATCCAGAAGCTGCATCACCGCATTCCCTTCAACGTGACCATGGAGCTGATCCTGACCGGCCGGAAGATGTTTGCAGACGAGGCGAAACACTGGGGCCTTGTGCGCGATGTCGTACCGGCCGACCAACTGCTGGAACACGCCCGCACCGTCGCTGCCATCATTGCCCAGGGCGCCCCGCTGGTCGCGGTCGCGCTGAAGGAATACATGCGCCGCTATGCCCATGTCTCGGTCGAAGAGGCGCATGCGGCGGTCCGCCGTGCCTGGGTTGGTCGCAGCGACATGCCGCATTACGAGCAGATGATCCGGTCCGACGATTTCCGCGAGGGGTCAGTCGCCTTTGCGGAGAAGCGCGATCCGGCATTCAAGGGGTAGATCGTGACCCATCGACTTTCCCCGATGTTGGATGCGCAGTCGATGGTCGTGGTCGGCGCATCTGCACGGCCCGGTTCCTTTGGTACCCGTCTGGCCAAGGCGACCATGTCGGCGCGATTTCCGGGACAGATCACCTTCGTCAATCCGAGGGGCGGCGAGATCTGCGGTCGGACGGCACTGCCAAGCCTGGCTGACCTGGACCATGTTCCGGACGTTGCCGTGTTGGGCGTGGGCGGTGCCAACCTGGAGCGCGCGCTGCTGGATGCAATCGCGAAGGGTGCGCGATCCGCAGTGATCTTTGACAGTTGCCATGGCGAGACTGCGAATGGCCACCTTTTGCTTCCGCGGCTGCGGGCTATCGCAGCAGAGGCCGATATTCCAGTATGCGGCGGGTCGGGAATGGGCTTCATCAACACCCGCTCGGGCGCTGTGGCCAGTTTCTACCCGGCCGGCCACCTGAAATCTGGCGGAATATCCCTGATCGCCCATTCTGGCAGCGTGTTCACCGTCCTTGGCATGAACGACCCACGCTTCCGCTTTGATCTGATGGTCTCGCCGGGACAGGAAATCGGGGCAGGTATCGACGAGTACATCGCCTTTGCCACCAGTCGGAACACGACCCGCGCCATTGCGCTCTTCATGGAAGCAGCGCGCAATCCGCAAGGATTGATCGACAGCCTGAAGGCGGCACGGGCGCGGGGAATCCCGGTCGTGGTATGCAAGGTCGGACGCACCGAGGAAAGCGCCCGGCTCGCGCGGTCGCATACCGGGGCACTCGTGGGGTCGAATGCAGCTTACGCCGCGGTGTTCGAAGAATGCGGTGCGATCGTGGTCGACAGCGTGGACGAGATGATGAGTACCGCACTTCTGTGCGCGACAGGGCGAGTGCCCGGTCCGGGCGGGCTCGGTCTGGTCACGGACAGTGGCGGGTTGCGGGAACTGCAGGTTGATCTTGCGGTGGAGAGCGGCACTCCGCTGGCCCGGCTATCTGCGTCCACCCGCCAAGCGCTGCGGGCCCAATTGCCGCCTGACCTTGAACCGTCCAACCCGCTTGACTGCGCTGCCGACCTGACGGACGACTTCGCAAAGACCTTCGAAACTGGCCTGAGGCTGCTTTCTGCGGCGCCGGAAGTGTCGATGCTTGGGCTCGAGGCCGATGTCCGCGACGACTATATCTATGAGGATCGGCTGCTTACCCTGGCGAAAGCCCTTCCCCGTCTGACCGACAAGCCCTGTTTCCTCTATGCCAGCTTTGGCCTGACGCATAACCGCCGTCTGGCTGACGAGCTGGCCGATCTCGGCCTACCGGTCATGAACGGCGCAAAGATGATGCTGGCGGCGGCACGCAACTTGCAGGGTTGGGCAGACTGGAATGCTTGCGCGCCGGATACGGTCACAACCACGGGCGTTGCTCTGCCGGAACAACTTGACGAAGCTTCCAGCCTGGCACTGTTGCGCGGCTTTGGTTTGCCGACCGTCGAATGCCGAGTCTGCGACACAGCCGAGGCCGTCCAGACCGCCGCAGGCGAGATTGGCTTCCCCCTGGCCCTGAAAACCGCCGCCCCCGGCATCGACCACAAGAGCGATGCCGGAGGTGTTGTCCTGCACCTTCGGGATACTGACGGTTTGCTCGACGCTTACGCTGACTTGTCGGCACGCCTTGGGCCTCGCGTGATCGTGCAGAAGATGGCGGAGAAGGGTATCGAGCTTGCCTTTGGCTGCGTCGTCGACCAAGACTTCGGCCCGCTGGTCATGGTGGCACCCGGCGGAATTCTGGTCGAACTGTTTGACGAGCGGCAGGTTGCGCGCGCCCCTTTCGGGACCGCCAAGGCCGAGGCGATGATTCGTCGCCTGCGTGTTGCCCGGCTGATGGAAGGCGTGCGCGGCGAACCACCCCGCGACCTGGCTGCCGCCGCCCAGGCACTCAGCGCCTTCTCACGAGCCAGCGCCGCCTTGGCCGTGCAGATCTCTGAAATGGAAGTGAACCCGGTCATCGTTACTGCCACGGGTTCCCAGGCCGTCGACGCGTTGATCATAGCTCGAAAGATCTGATCTCCGGTCCGTCCTGCAGGTCTTGCCAGACGAAGCGAGTCGCTAGAGGCGTGAGGGAGCTTCAAGGGTGACACTCGCAGCGGCAAGCGGGGCAACAGCCAAGCTTTCAAAGAGATTTGTCTGAGGCTGCACGGCACCGGATCATAGAAAAGGAGCCGCTGCATCTGTTCTGACAGGACCAGTGCTTGGAATCGACCAACCCAGAAACATCACGGCGGGGGAACTTCCGGGGGGCAGGTCCGACACCAGATCAACTTGCGAGAAGGTTGCGGACGCCCGACGACGAGCTCCCACTTTTCTCTGGCAGAACCCTTGCGCTGGCTGCTGGATCAGCCAATCTCCGGCCATGACTTCGTTGCCAGTGCCGGGATGGCACCTATTGCTGGACATGTATGGCGCAAAGCATCTGCAAGATGCGGCGGCGCTCGAATTGGCGATGCGCGCGGCGGCCAATGCAGCGGGCGCACGAGTGTTGTCGGCGCAGCTGCATGACTTTCCCGAGGGAGGTGGAGTAACTGGGGTGCTGCTTTTGGCGGAAAGCCATATCTCGGTCCATACTTGGCCCGAGCTGAACTTCGCCGCGCTGGACATCTTCATGTGCGGATCTGCTGACATTGAGGCGGCGGCCCGGGCCCTGGAGACCGCGCTGGCCCCGGCAAGCTGCCGTGTCACCCGCACGGCGCGCGGTCAGCGAAACCAGGCGTCCCAGCCGGCATTGTAGAAGCCAACGAGCGCATGGCTCCGGATCGAATTTAGCTCGGCAGGAATGTCGGAGCTATCGGGGGCGAAGACCTGTGCCTGGGCCCAGATCTCGGGCGTCAGGTAGCGCAGGCCCTCGGGCAGAGAAAGCGGTCGGTCGGATGGCGAGCGGAGCGCCGCCATGACGAATCCCCAGTCGCCGAAGCTTGGCACCCAGGTGTGATAGGTCAGGGTCCAAAGGTTCTGGCCTGGCGCCACCGGATTGCGTGTTGCGGCAATCGTATGGGCCACCGACCAAAACGCCTGCCGGGCAAAGAGCGGCGAGCCGGACTGCACGACCATTACCCCTTGCGCCGAGAGGTGCTGGACGGCAAGCGCATAGAATTCGGCCGAATACAGCTTCGACAGTGCGATGGATTTCGGGTCAGGCAGGTCGGCGATGATCACGTCGAAACTTTCCTGCGCGATTTCCAGATACTTCCAGGCGTCCATGTTCACGATGGTCAGTCGCGGATCGTTCAGCGCAGCTCCGTTCAAGGCCACGAGGTCGCGATGGGACCGGAAGAGTTCGGTAACCCCGGGGTCGAGGTCCACCAGCGTCACCGCCTGGACGTCGGGGTGGCGGAATACCTCGCGCGCGGCAAGCCCATCGCCCCCGCCCAGGATCAACACTTGCGCGCGCCGTGGCGCAAGGGTCATGGTCGGGTGGACCAGCATCTCGTGATAGCGGTACTCGTCCTGGCTATCGAACTGGATGGAGTTGTCGAGGAACAGCCGCAAGCGGTCGCGGAACCGGGTTAGCGTGATGTGCTGATAAGAGGTGTCCTGCGATAGGACCACGTCATCCTCGAAGAGTGCCGCTTCGCTGACCGAGACCAGGCGTTCGGAGTAGACAAGGGCCGTCAGCGTTGCGGCCATGGCCAATCCCAACGCGACAACGGTGCCTTTCTTCGCTGCCTGCGGAAAGACCCAGAGCGAGAGCCCCGCCACGCCGAGATTCAGCGCCCCAAAGGCAAGGCTTGCCGACATGAGGCCTAGCTGTGGCACGATCAGCAGAGGAAAGATCAGCGAGGCGACCAGGGCGCCAACATAGTCAAAGCTCAGCACATTCTCGAAGCGGAACTGAGGTAGGCCGATCTCTTTCAGCAGGCGCGCAATCAGCGGCAGTTCCATACCCGCCAGCGAGCCCACGATGACAAGATTCAGGAGGAGCGGAAGGCTGACCTCGCCCATGAACGCGTAGGAGAAGAACAGGATTGGCGCCATGAATCCGCCGAAGATTCCAAGAGCAATTTGCGCCCAGATGAACCCTGCCAGCGTGTCCGAGACAAAGCGTGACACCCAGGCGCCCAGTCCCATGGCCGCAAGGTAGATGCCGATCACGAAGGAGAACTGCCGGACGGAATCGCCCAAGAGGTAGCTGGAGAGCGTCGCCCCGATCAGCTCGTAGATCAGTCCGGCGAGGGCTACCAGAAAGGTCGCAACCAGGAGCCAGACCTCGCGCTGGCCGCTGCCTTCCCGGATCATGACGAGTGCAGAACCGCAGCGATGATGATGGCCAGGGACAGGAAGATCGCTCCAATCAGGATGGCCAGAGCAATGTTCTGGTCATGCTCGATTTCGCGCATGACAGAAAACGGCGCCATGCGGGTCAGGAGCCACCAGAACAGCGCCATCAGGCAGACGCCAAGGACAGTGTAGAAGATCGTGCTGACGACTTCGGCAAGTTGGATTGCTTCGAACATCTGTGCCCTCATTTTACGGATGTTTGGGTGAAGGTGTTTCCGCCGCTGCCAGTTCGGATGGAGCGGTCGAGGTCGGTGCTTTCGCCCCAGACGCCATTCGCGGAGAGCCACCAGGCGCCGGAAAGCGTCGCGGCGGCGGACAGGACGATGATGATGCGAGCGGGGGTCATCAGTCCTCTTCGCTCCAGTCGCTGCCGCGCCAGCGCGCCTTGTGGTGAAGCCAGGATCGCAGCGGCGTCAGTCCGGCGATGGGGAGCGAGATGGCGAAGACAAGCCACATCCAGAAACTGGCAGCCTCGCCCTGATAGGCCAGGAACTGCATTGTCCGGATGGGAGAGCCTTCGACTCCCTCGCCGCTGCCGCCCTCGGGCACGTCAAGGCTGACGCGATAATTGCCCGCGACCTCGGGACGGAAGGAGATCGACAGGGTTTGATTGCCCTCTGACCAGGACTCGCCGCCTTCTACGCCTTGGTAGTAGCCGACCTCACGGGCCGTCTGAAACACCGGCGCATCGTCCGGGTCGGTGATCTCTACGTCGATCCCTGACCAGGCGTTGTAGAGGTCGGTCTGCACGACAAGTCGAATTAGGCCGCGGGTATGCGTGATCGGCAGCTCTGCCTCGAAGGCCAGCCGGCTGGCGCCAGGCTGCATGACCGGTTGCACCTTTTCGCCCTGAGCAAGCAGGAGCAGGCCCATGATCAGCGAGACGAATGCCAGAACCGCCCCAGTCGCACCAAGGAACCGCTCGTTTGGCCAGGGTCGGTAGGGTTGCAGAGGATGCACGCGCCAGGGCTTGCCAAGAGAGGTCAGGCCGAAGCTGGCCCACGTCTCTGCCTGCTGGGGCCAGGTTGACAGCTCCACCTCGCGCTCGGTCCCGGTCTGCGTCAGGGTCAGCATTTCGTCCTCGGCAAGAAAGCAAAGCGACTGGACGCGGTCGCCCACCATGGCAACGGATGAGAATTCGCCGTCGGCATATGAAATTCTCGCGTCCGACGTCTCGTAGTAGGTGTAGGTCCGGTTCCTAGCGCGGATGGTCGGGGGGTGTTCTGCCAATTCGACTGTCTGCGAGGTGATCCAGTTCGGGCCAAGCGGACCGCGCCAGGCGCGGGTCAGTATCAGATGGCCGTCCTCCAGCGTCAGCCAGGCATAGCCATGCGTGGGTGAAAAGAGCTGATGGTCGGTCCAATTCCAGCGTTCACCCTTCCAGGTCTCCGCCCAGCCGAGAATGCCTATCACCGTCCAGTCGATGCCTGCAATCTGGCCCTTCATGCCCAGCTGGAAAGGCGACGCCGGGCGACGTCTGTCGGCAAAGGTCTTGAGCAGGCGGTAGTTGTCGACCGCATCCAGCGCCGCTCCGCAATGGGCGCAGACCTGTAGAACGACGCGCCCGCCACCGAGCGCCATGAGCCCGGCACCGCAGGAGGGGCACGAGACCGCTGCGACCTCGCCCCTCATCCCGGCCTGCCCAGTTCGAACGAATCGAGCCAGGGCCCGATGAACCAGGTGGCGGCGCCAGCATGGAACTCGCCCGACAGAAGCCGCCCGTCCCCGCAGGACGCATTCACAAAGGTGAAGACCTCATCCAGCTCGAATGCCTCGGGCAACTGGCCGCGGAACCCAATGCAACGCGCGGTTTCAGCCTCGGTGACTGTCCAGTCTTCCGAGTCATGGCCGATGGTCGATCCCAGGGCAGGAGGGAAGTGGGGCAGATCCTTATCACTGGTAGGGCGCTGCAGGACGATGTCGCCCTCGTCGACCGAAATCCAGGCGCCCGAGCCGGCTTCGTCCAAAGCCCAGAACTCATCCCAGGCACCGCGCCCATAAGAGAAGCGCACCATGCCTACAGGGTCAAATGTGCCCTTCGGGGTCACGAAAGGTTGCAACATATGGACGAGCCCTGGTGTCTCGTGCAGGACGCCGGAGCTGCCCGCCACAGTGAAGACGGCGTCGCGCAAGACATGCGCGGTCCCGCAATGGTCGCAGTTGACCATGCGGGCCCAACGGAAGCTTTCGCCCAGATCTGCCCCGCACTTCAGACAATTCCGTCGCTCCATCCGTGATCAATGCAAGGATCGAGTCGCCTTCGCAAGACCAAAAGCCTTGGCCAGATGGCCCGGTAGGTGGCATGCCGGACATCGGGTGTGGTCAGAGGAATTGTGTTGAGGTGTCCAGGGCGGTCAACCAGCCTGCCGCACGACCCGTCGCTCCGCTTTCCACCACTCCAACGCCAGCCCCGACATCATGCGCCTGGCGGTAATGCTTTACATCCAGCTTCCCTCTCGCTCGGAAACGTCGAGGACCTGCAGCATGAACACGGCGTCGAAGTCGGTCACGAGACGGTGCGGTACTGCTGGAACAGGTTCGGCCCGAGGTTCGCTGGCGAGATCCGCGGCAAGCGCGTGGAGGCAATGCGCGCGCATCGCCACTGGCAGCGGCACCTGGACGGGGCAGGAGGAACGGAGGCTGGTTCGCATTCGTCTCACAGCACCTCGGGACGGCATTGTCAGAGGAATCGGTTCTGCTAGACTTCGGTGCGGAACTTCGGCGCCTATCCTGTCGGCCTGCTTCGCAAGAGCCAAGCACAAAGTTGACTTGACCGTTCGCTCAGAGCAGCGGGTCCCAAGCGACGAATTGCCTCTCTTGCTCTGGCAATACCACAAGTCCCGTCCTTGGGCGGGCAGAGGAGATAGCGATGACCGCCCGACCACGTCTGATCCTGCACATCGGCACGCACAAGACGGCGACCAGCACGCTGCAGGCACTGATGGCCGCGGAGCGGAAGAACCTGCGCGAGGCCGGTGTCTGCTACCCGCGCACTGACCATCCCGACTTTATTGATCAGAACAAGCACATCGCGCTGGCTGAGGCGTTAATTCACGACGCCGCCGCCTTTGATTTGGAATGGGCGCGCGTTCGGGACGAGTTCGACGCTTCGGGTGCCCACACGCTGGTGCTGAGTGCCGAGGGTTTGTCCGGTCCGGCCAAGTCATTGGACAGTTCGCTTGACCGTCTGCGCGCGGTAGCGGACGGCTTCGACGTGCTGGTCGTCTGCCTGTTGCGTCGGCAGGACAGCTTCGTCGAATCCCTGTGGAACCAGCGATCCAAGAACGGCCGCACGAACAGACACATCACCGACTTCGTGCAGTTGCCGGCCGTGCGGCGTCACATGGCTTACAAGGTCATGCTCGACAGGTGGGCTACGGTTGGCCGGGTCGCAGCGATCGGCTTCGAGGCCGCGCGCGAAACTGGCGTGGTCGAGGCGTTCTCTGCCGCCGTCGGCATCTCGCTGCCGCCGTCGTCGAAAAGCCGAAACGTCAGCCCCGGCATGCGCCATGCCGCATTGATGGCCGCCTTGAACAGGGCCGGCGTGACGCACAGCCACCGATGGATCGAGCAAGTGTTGGGTGCAGACCCGACGCGACATGCGCTTGGTGCACGACTGCGCGGCGAGATACTGGCCCAGTTCACCGACCACAATGCGGCACTTCTTGCGGCCTATGGTGTGCGTTTTCCCGATACTCTGCCCGAAGAAGACGCGGATCCGATTCCCGCAGCAGGCAGTAAGGACGTGGAGCGGTATCTGGATGCGCTGGCTGAACAGGGAGGGGGCGACAGCAAACGCAAGATGAGGCGGCAGACGCGACTCCGCGATGTGCGCCAGGCGCGTGGGGCCGCGACCGCGAACACAGCTGAGCGGGACCCTGCCAATGCGCCCCGAGTTGCAGATCGCCCGGCTGCCAAGCCCGGGGCGACGTCACCATGAAGCCACGCCTGATCCTGCATATCGGCACTCACAAGACTGCCACGAGCACGTTGCAGGCGCTGATGGTCGGCCAGCGCAGCCAGTTGCGGGCCGAGGGCATCCTCTACCCCAGTACCGACCGGCTACCGATACGCAGCCGACGCAAACATGCCTTCCTGGCGCGGCTCTTGCATGACGGGGGCCCCGCCTTCGAGGCGATGCTGGCCGACCTTCGCACCGAGGTTGCGGCTTCGGGCTGCGACCAAGTGCTGATGAGCGGCGAGGGCCTTTCAGGCCCGACGATGCGCCCTGATCCAGCGGCGCTTGCCGCGCTCGCCGGCGCGTTCGACCTTACTGCCGTCTGCTTCCTGCGCAGGCAGGACACGTTCGCGGAATCATTGTGGAACCAGCGCTGCAAGGCGGGCAACGAATATGACGGCATCGAGGCCTTCGTGAACGGCGCCCGGATGGCTAAACACATGGACTATCTAGCGATGCTCGCCCCCTGGGCAGAGGTCGGCCGGGTGGTCGCCGTGGGCTTCGAGGCCGCCCGGCGCGATGGCGTGGCCGAGTCCTTCGCGACTGCGGCCGGGATCTCGCTGCCGACAGCGCCGCGGGACCGCAACGTCAGCCCAAGCATGCTTTGTGCGGCCTACATGGCCGTGCTGAGCCGTCTTGGCATCGGCTTCGCCTGGAAGCGGGTGGAATCGGCCGTAAACAGGCTGCATGCCGATGACACTGCCCTGATGGCGCGCCGTGCGCTCGGACGGCAGCTACGAACCGAACTGTTGCAACGTGTCGCTTCAGCGAATGATGCACTTGCCGCTCGTCACGGCGTGACCTTTCCCGCCGACCTGCCGGACGAACCCGACGACCCAATCGCGCTGCCCTCGGAAGCCGCGGCACAACAACTTGCACGAGTGCTGGCTGGCCGTAGAACGGCGGTTCGGCAAGCGCGCTGAGCCAGCGCGTGGCTGGTGCCCTGGGTCAGTCGCCGTCGTCTTCGTCGTTGCCAGCTCCGGGTGCCACGATGAAGGTAACGCCGCGCTTGCCCATTATCTTCAGTGCCTTTCGCGCCTGCTTCACCCTGGCACCCCGTCCTTCGACGCCGGCCTTCCAGGCGGCCTTGCGCTCTTCGGACGTGGCATCGGGATGTGCGGCGGACCAGTCCACCAGCCAGAGCGCCCGCGCCATGATGCGGGCGGCCTTGCCTACTGCGCCTTTGCCCTCGCCATCGCCTTCTCCGGCGTCTTCCGCGGTATCAAGGCTGTCTTCGGACATCACGGGCTTCCCTTCGTGACGCAACTTTGGCATCGGATCGAACACCAGCACCTCTGCAAAGTCAACCTTAGACACCTCCACCGACTGATTTGGCAAAACCCCGCCGGGCAGCCACAATCGTTTGGGTGCCGTCGGGACGCATGCTAAGGTTGCGCCATGCAGATGATCGCCATTTTCGGTGTCTTCGTCGTCATCGTTGGTTCGACGCTGCCGCCACCAATGCGTACGGAGTCGATGCCGGAGCGGCTACTCCGGGTCGAGACCGGCGCGGTCGCCGACTTCTCCGTGGTCGAGTACTTCCCCAATTTGAAGTCGAAGATCGGGCTCGCCACCAACATCAGGCGCGAGGAGCTTGCCGAGGCGGGCCGCTTCATCGACGAGCTTGGCCCGGGCTTGATGTGCTCGAACATCGAATTCGACTACTGGTTCAAGTGGCCAGGAGAACCCATGGCAGCGCTTTTGCAGGACTTCACCGTTCCGGGCGACGCTACCAGCCGTCCGGCCGTGCTGCATGACCGGCCAGCAGAGTGGCTGACGGACTACGAGCGCATGCTCGGTGAGATGAACGTGGCGCAACTCTTCCAGCTGACAGGTGCGCCCGCACAGTTCCAGCCCGCGGAGGCGCAAAAGCCAGCAATCCACCCCGCGCCCACCGACATTGACGGCGCCGCCGCGCTGATCGGCGCTTGGACGGCGGCAGACCGCCACCCGTATCCCGTGCTGTGGTCGTTGTGGAACGAGCCAAACCACACTCTCGTGGCCTGGGACGGAGCGGACGCCACGATGCCGACGGCAGCACCCGTTGCGGAAGACCCCGCGAAAAGCAAGGCCGAGCGAAAGGCCGAACGCAAGGAAGCACGCAAGGAGGCACGCAAGGAGGCACGTGAAGCCGAGAAGGAGAAGGAGGGCAAAGCAAAGCACAAGGCCGAGAAGGCGAAGACTCCTCGCGATGCGCTTGACGAGGTTCTGGATAAAAGCGCTGAAGTGATCGCCGACCTATTCTTCAGCTACAGCGCGGCAATGCGCCCGCACCTCCACCCGCGCTCGCGGTTCGGCCTGGCAAGCTTTATCGCTTCGAACTTCCATGCCGAAAAAGTCACCGGCGATGGCGGCATCTACTTCGAGGAGGTAGTGCAGGATTTGCGCCGCGGTTCGGACGATGCCCCCATCGACTTCCTGACATTCAACAGCTTCAACGGTGGCTGGTCGGTGATCCTGAACGGTGTCCGCGCGGTGATGGGCGAGGATGCGTCATTCGGCATGATCATCTTCACGCAATATGCCCCCGAGATACTGAAGACCAACAAGGATGGCGAACCCAGCAAGCAAGCCGGAACGGACGCTACGCCCATGCAGGCCGCCGTCGCCATGCTCCAGGACCTTGCGCAGCTGCAGAGGGCGACCGACGTCCAGCATGTCTGCCTGTCCTACTGGATTGGTGGACCTTACGGCCTTTTGCAGGCGCGGAACGGCGGGCTCGTGCCGACGCCCCGGTACATGGCGTTGCGGATGTTCATGGAGCTTCCGGTCATGCGCACCCGGCTCGACCTGGGCGTACTGGAAGGGCAGGGGATCGGCGGGCTCGCCGGTCTTGATGCGGGAGGGGCAGCAGTTCTCCTTTGGAACGGCTCCGGCAGCGCGGTGGAGGTGCCGCTAACGCTTGCCGGGCTGCCGGCCGCGCATCAGGCGGGGACAGTTCGGGTGTCGGTGCTGGCCGACGGGCAGGCCGAGCCGCAGGAACAGGACTTCGCCGGCGGCGTTGTCGCGCTGCCTCCACATGGCGTGGCGTTGGTCGAGCTCGCGGCCCCCGGCGTGGCCGACCCACTGGCGCGACGCCATTCGCTGCAGCCCCCGGGCGACGGCCCGCGCACGCGGTTCCTGCAGACGACCTCCTTCCCCGATCGCGTGCCAGACAGCTGTGCTCGTGGACGGAGCCTGCCCGGCGTCACCGGCTGCGGGCGCAATACTGGCACCTACGGCTTCTACGATGCGGTCCGCAGCGTGGCCTACCTCGGCCAGGGCGCAGGCGGCGCCGTGCCCCGGGTGACGGCGGCCTACGGCGACCTTCCCGACCGGGTCTATGTCTCGGCGCGCAGCTTCGGGCCTGACGGCAGGGTGTCCGTGACTGCGGACTTCCCGGCCTGCGGCGACGCGCGCCAGGCTGAGGTGGTGCCTGGGCAGGATATTCTGATGCTCGATCTCGCCGGGGTGCCGACTGACTGCCGCGCCGCAGCTGTGGGCGGACTCCTGACAATGATGATCGCCGACGCGGTGCCCGGCACGCAGGCTGAGATCTACCTGTCGGCAGACCCGGTCGAAGCGGCGGCGCTTTCGTCCTTCGCGCCGCCGTTGTCAGCCACCGCGTCTGACACGAGCGAGGACCTTGCCTTCGCTCCACTCAAGGCTTTCGAATGAGCGTACTGGCGTTGTCAATTTCTTGATCCTTAAGGTGTGGACAGTGCCGCTCTTGGTCTTGAACACCCTGCCGCCGGTCTGCGCCTTGACTGGCATTGACTGTCGACGATCAGTTACAAAGCCAGGCGGTTGATCGCCAGTCGAGGTCTTGGTCAGTCCGGGCCGAGACGTCGGATCAGGGCCACCTGTTGTCTGCGGAGCAGCGGCGAAATCCAGGGCCCAAACAGATAGAGCAGCTTGATCGGCCAGCTTGGCAGGACCAGGAAATGACCCCTGTCGATTCCGCGCAACAGGGCCATCGCCACCGTCTCGGGAGCCAGGACCGATGCCTTGGCCGCCGTGCGGCTGGTGACGGCTGGTCGCAAAGTCCGTTCGGCCGCAAGCATCGGGGTATCGGTGTCCGGCGGCAGGCAAAGCGTGACGTTTATCCCTCTTGGTTGCAGTTCTATCCGCAGCGTTTCAGCCAAGCCGTGCAGGGCAAATTTGGAGGCAGTATACGCGGCATAGCCGTATGTACCCGAAAGGCTCGCCGCAGAGCCGATCAGGCCGATGGCTGATCCTGCGGTCATCAATGGTGCAAGTTGGGCAACCAGCGAAAGGCAGGCGAAGAAATTGATCTCCATGACCGCGCGATACGTCGCCATGCTGACGTTTTCCCAGCGGGCGGGAAAAGTCATTCCCGCCGAAAGGATCAGCATGTCGGGCGGTCCCAGAGTGCTTACTGCAGTGTCGATCATGATCCTGGCAGAGTCGACCTGGGCAAGATCCACTGCGAAAGTCCGGACTTCGGCTACTGGCGCTGCAATGCGCAACTCCGCTGCGGCGGCGGACAGACGGTCTTGATCCCGGGCAAAGAGGGCAAGGCGGATATCAGGGTGTCGCGCCGTCAGAGCCTTGGCTATCGCGAGACCGATGCCGCTGGATCCTCCGGTAATGAACGCAGTCTTGGTCATGCAAGAAGCGGCCTCCATCTCTGGCTCTGCGGTAACGGTTCGCCTTTACCGAGACCTCGGCTTTCGGCCATGTCGCGGCCGGTCTTTCGTCGACCACCCTGGTTGGCCATTGGTCCCTCAGCGCTGTGGTGGGAAGTGCCACCTCATATCGTCCAGCCAAGTTCGCGCCCGCGCTTCACATAGTCTTCGGCGTTGATCGAACTGTACAATTCTTCGGCTCGGTCCGACCAGAGAGCGGCGCGGTCGATGTCCAGCCCGGTAGCTTTGGTCTTGGTTTCGGCATTTCGGGTCTGTTCCAGCGCTTCGGTGGCCCTGTCGGGTGCGATACCCAGTCGCCCGGCCAGATCAACTGCGCTTTGCGGGGACTTCAGCAAGGTCTCGAAGTTCAGCATGTAGAATTGCTCAGTCTGGAACCGGCCGCAGAGTGGTTCGTTCCGCAGCACCGTGATCGCGAGCATCTGAGAGAATACCGCCATATGCCCTTGGCCATGCCGTTCCAGGTAGGTGCAAAAGGCTTCGCGATCGTCTGGGATCTGATCACGCGCAATCCAGTTGACGTCCTCGCGGCGAAAACGGAAGTCGATGAACTCCGACACCAGAGTCTGGCGTGGGTGGCGATACGAGCAAACAAAGAAGAAATCGGGGAAGATCCAAGCCATAAGCGGCACCGGGAAGTGGCCGAAGGCCAGGTCGCCGTCGTTCATGTCGCGCAGGGTCTTCATGAAGGACTGCCGCTCCATCGCGCGCGAGGGGAAGCGGGCATTGGTCTCCAAGTCGAACTTGGCAGTATTGAGGAACTTCTTTTGGTTGACGTGAAACCCGGTGTTGTGAAACCCCAGACGTCCGATGAAATCGGCGAGAAAATAGGTTCCTGCCTTGGGGATTGTGTAGATGTACACTTTCATGGAGTCATATCTTTTCTGCCTGTTTCTGGGGTGACGCAATGGCGTCTGGAAAGGGCGTCGGGGCGGTAGCGGCAGATCCGGCTTGGTCCGTTGGGCGACGGAAGGTTGCGGCCCACCAGTCCGGGGACCGGTAGGCAGCGATATTGGCAGCCCAATCTGCCCCGACGGACGCCCGAAGCGCCTTGTAGCGCGGGGCCAGGAGGCCCGCGCGCAACATCAGGCCCCACATCCGGAACCGCCGTGGGACAAAGCGCAGATGGTAACTGCGAGGTCCGTTGGTCAGCACATAGCTTTGTCCGGCCGTATTGCCCGGATGCGCCTCGACGTCCATCAACACGGCATCGCTGTTGCGCCACAAAGGGCCAAAGCCGGTTCGCAATGCGGACTTCACCTGATCCATGACCAGACCTCGAAGCGAGCCTGGACGCGGCCGACGCGGTGTCAGAGGGCGTTGCTTCCAGCTGGCATCCAGCTTTTCGGGGGCATTGCCTTTGGCCAGCGACATGACACTTTCATGGATCTGTTCGGTGTCGCGGGCGAACAGGGCCCGTGGGCCGCGCAGGAAATCCTGTACGGCTTTCATGCGCAGCTCGGCCGCCATGTAGTTGTGCGTCAGGATCGCATCGGTGATCATGCCGATCACGTCCAGTGGCGGCAGCTGCCGAACCTTGTCGGCATAGGTGGCACCGAATATCAGCCGATTGCGCAGGTCGTAGTATTCCTGCCACCCTGAGGGTTTGGCGTAGAAGGGCTCGTGCCAGACACCGATGCCGGGCAGGGTGACCGTGGGCACTCCGTCGAGCGCCAGGCGTTGGCCATACTCGAAGTCGTCACCCCGGATGAAAACTGGTGCAGGCAGTGCCAGCGTGCGAGACCGCTCTACCGGCAGGATGCAGAACCACCACGCGTTGTAGTCGGTCTTGACCGGTGTGTTGAAGTGCCAAAGCTGCGCAGGGTCCGAGAGATCGACGTCGTGACAATAGGCATGGATCGAGTTGTCGGTCCTCAGGAAGGCACCGGCCTCATACATGATATGGGGGCGCAAAATGTCGAACATGCCCGCGCCAAGGGCGATTTCGCGGTCGGCATAGTTCAGGAAGCGGAGCGCGCGCAAGATCATCCGCTCGTCGAGGACTATGTCATCGTCCATCATCAGATGGTGGCTGGCCGGGGCAGGGTTGGCCAGTTCCTCGACGAGGGTGCGGGTGAAGCCCCCGCAGCCACCCAGGTTACGCTGCTCTATGGCCTGGATCTTGGGAGCATTCAGCAGGGCGCGGATCGCATCTGATTTGAACGGTGCGCCCTGGTTGACCACATGTACCGCGCAAATGGCATCGCTGCTTGCCGCCAACCGAGCCACACGGCAGAGCGTGCGGGCGAAAAAGTGCTCCTGGTTGAAGGTGCACAGCCCGATCGACAGGGTAACGCGGCGCTTGGGCGCATCGGATGTGATGAAGTCGATAGCATGCACATCGGTGGTCTCGTCCGCCTCTACCTCTACGAACAGCCGACTGGGCCAGATCTCGGCCTCGCCGGGCCATTGAGTGACCTCCGATGACCTGATGTCGACCAGAAATCGGCACGGCGTGGCGCAACGAAACCTGTCTTCGGCAATCAGGTTCGCGCCGTGCCCGGTTTCCTCAAATATCCGCACGCGAGCGGTACCGGCCATTTCCACCATCACGGCAAGGTCGCGCACGACTGTGTAGGCTTGCCAGTAGGCCCGGTAAAAGGAACCGAAGAACGTGTCGGTCGACAGGATGTTCCCGGGGTCGAGCCTTATGGCAGCGGTGCCTGACTTCACGGATCGCGGAACAAGATCGCCGTGACGCCTCGGCGGGATGGCGCGCAGAAAAAGTGTTTCGGGAAGGTCTTCTCTGGGAAGCAGAGTGGACTGCAGAACGTGCAGTCGTCCTGACGTGGCGCCATTGCGGCGCACGCCCTGCGCGCTGGTCAGCGGCATGAAGCGGTTGGCCAGATCATAGGTGCAATCATCGTCGTCGGTGGACGGACCTGTCTGGCAGCCTTGCGGTAGCGTCATCGCCCTGTTCCGCCAGATGCCAAGGCCCGGCAGACACAGGCTGGGGATGCCTCGCTGCTGTTGGTCTAGGCCATATGCGAAATCATCGCCGCGCAGAAAAGGGCCTTGCGGCAGAGGCGTGGCTGCAACCGGAGCCAACGGCAGGATGCAGAACCACCAGGGGCAGTAATCGACGCGGGTCGGTGTGGTGATCTGCCTCAGTCCGCCCACCATCGAAACGTCGGTTTCCTGGCCGTTCATGCGGAGCTGCCCATTTGCCGCAAGCATCGCGCCGGACATGCACAGGCGAACCGGAAACTGCACGTCCAGCATCGCGGATCCGAGCACAAGGTCGGAGGTCGCATAGTCGAGAAAGCGCTGCGCGCGCTGGATCAGCCGCTCGTCCAGCAGGATGTCATCAGCCAGCACCAGATGATGGGTGGCACCTTCGGGTGCGGCACGCGCCGTCGCGAGGGTTCGTGCCAGCCCGCCCGGTGCCTCGGGGCCTGCCGCGGGTGAGGAGAGCCGCACCGCGGGTGAGTCCAGCGCCGCCAACATGGCAGGCTGTGTGAACGGGGGCCCGTGATTGACCAGATGAACGGGGTTGAGGGTGGGGTCGCTTTCGGCCAGCCGCACAAGGGCTGGCAGTATGGTGGCGATTTGACTGCCCGCACCGCTGTTTGTGTCGTTAAATGTCGATATTCCTATCGAGAGATGGACACCGCGCGAGACAGCAATCTCGGTCACAAAGTCGATGGACTGCACTTCCGACGAGCTCTGCGCCTCGACTTCAACGTAGAGCCGACAGGAAGATGCGCCGTTGATCAGTCCGGTATCAATGCCCGCCGTTCGAAAGCGGATCAAGTGGCGCTGCGGTTTGGAAGCCAGCAGTTCGTACTCGCACAGCAGCAGTATCTCGTCGCCAGTATCCTCGAAGACCCGTACCTTTCCGCGCCCGCGAAACCCCACCACCACCGCGACATCGCCGATCGAAGTGAAAGCCTTCCAGTAACTGTGATAAAACGAACCGAAGAAGGTGTCGGTCGACAGCAGGTCGCCCTTTTCCAGCGGAATGCCCAGATTGGCGCGGGCTGTCGGCAGCGGCAGGGCAGGGCGATTTGCCGGGTTGCTCAGGCGCAAGTAGAGCGCTTCTGGCAGACCGGTCTTGGGCAGCAGCGTCGTCTGAAGAACATGCATCAAGGGGCAACCATGGTTTGGAGTTGCATCGATGGCAGTCTGCCTGATCTGGTTAGCCCCTGGAAAATGTCCTTTCAAGCCCGAAGGGTAGATCGCAGCCGACTCTTGAGGACATTACCCCATTTCGGCAGGTGCGTACTTAGGTATTCGCCTGCAGCGCGGTGCTGCCCGTTTCGTGTGCTTGCCTCTTGGGACGACATCGACCTTGAGCTCCACCTTGATATCAAATGCCCCGCCGACTCTCCTAGTGCGCCAATCACATGGGCGTCCTGCTGAACACGGGCAGATCGCCGCCTGTTGCGATCTGCTCCAAGACGGAGCGAGCACAATCCAACGCCTCCCGGATGGTCACATCCATATCGAGGTAGCGGTAGGTGCCCAGACGCCCAACGAAGGTGACGTTCTTCTCGGCCTGCGCGCGCGCCATGTAGTCGGTCAACAGCGCCTTTTCCTTGATCAGGCGAACCGGATAATAGGGAATGTCGTTGGGGCCGCACTCACGGGAATACTCCCGGTAGCAGACCGAGCCTTGATGGGTTTCCCATGGCGCAAAATGCTTGTGTTCCGTGATGCGCGTGAAGGGCACCTGCACATCGCCGTAGTTCATCACCGCGCAGCCCTGATAGTCGCCGTCATGGGTGAAGCGCTCGAAATCCAGCGTTCGATAGCCCAACCGGCCTATGTCATAGTCATACCAGCCATCCAGCGGTCCGGTGTAGAACACATGGTCGTAAGTCCCCGCTTGATCGCGGCTGAACCGGGTATTCAGTCGCAGGGTTATGCCGGGGTGATCGAGGATGCGTTCCACCATGGCGGTGTAGCCATTCTCCGGCATGCCCTGAAATCTGTGAAAGAAGTAGTTGTCGTCATAGTTGAAGCGCACCGGAAGCCGCTTCAAGATCGAGGCGGGCAGTTCCGATGGATGGCAGCCCCATTGCTTTTGCGTGTAACCCTTGAAGAAGGCGACATAGAGCGACGCACCGACAAAGCGCAGCGCCTGTTCTTCGAAGGTCTGCGGATCGGCGATCGTGGTATCGGCCTGAGCCTCGATGAAGGCGCGTGCCTCCGAGGGGTTCATTGCCTTGCCGAAAAACTGGTTGATGGTGTGCAGATTGATTGGAAGCGAGTAGACCCGCCCGCCTGACACGGTTTTCACCCGGTTCTTGTAGGGCCTGAACGTCTCGTAACGGTTCACATAGTCCCAGACTTCGGTGTCATCGGTGTGGAAGATATGGGGCCCATAGACATGCACCAGAACGCCAGTCTGGGCGCAGCGCTCGGTGTGGCAGTTGCCTGCCACATGGGGCCGCGTGTCGACGACCGTGATGTCATGGCCAGCCTCGACCAGATGTCGGCCAATCACCGCTCCGGATAAACCTGCGCCGACCATCAGGAATTTCATGTCATGCCCTCGTGGGGTACGCTCAGGAATTGACTCTCTTGTTAAGCTTAGTCATTTGCCGACCGTTTGAGAAACTCCGGTGGTCGAGGTCGCAGAGGCCCGTGTGCACGCGGAAACGCGATTGCTTCCTGGTCCGTCTCCTCAAATGGACGGACTCCAAGAATAGTCTAGAAGGTTCAGGGGCTCAGGTCACTAGCCCCTCTGGCGCCAAAGACGTGCATGGCACCCGGGTGGATGTCAGCGGTTCAGGATGTCGCGGTGATAGCGGCGCAGGAGGAAGAGCCCGATGACGAGTGGAACCATGGCAAACGCCAAGACATAGGACGAGCTGGTCCAGGTCGCCCCGTAAGTGGGATAGAACCCGCGACGCATGATCCCGATCACGTGAACCAGCGGGTTGTACCACAACACGTCCCGCACCTGCGCGGGAAGTGCCTCAAACGTGTAAAACACAGTCGACAAGATCAGAAGCGGGAAGGTCACTATACCCCAAAGCGACTCCCACAGCGGAAAGGTCGAGAAGAGATAAATGTTCAGGCAGCCAATTCCGAGCCCCAATAGGGCAGCCAAGATCAATGACAGGATGATCGATGGTATATCCAGCGCAGCCCTCGTCTCGAACAACAGCAGCACGCCGCCGAAAACCAGATAGCTGATCAGAAGATAGGTCAGCAAATGTACCAGAAATCGCGCCAAGATGGCATCGATGTAGCTCACTCCGGGATAGAACAGCAGCGAGCTGGAAAATGCCAGCGACCTGGACACCGAGCTTGCGCCCCGCTGGTACATCATCATGCACAGGGTGCCCGTGGCGTAGAACAGTGGAAAGTTGGTACCTAGCCCAGGTGACTTGACCCGCAGCCCGAACGCCAGCACCAAGGAGAACAGCGCGATCCCGCCCACAGGTTCAAGGATGACCCAAAGATACCCGCCCGGCGAGCGACCATAGGTGGTGGACATCTCGCGCAGCATCAACGCAACGACGGATCGAGAGGTGCGGTAGCGAGGCGCGCGCGGGACTGGAAACTGTGGAAAGCGCTCAGGTCGGTGCGGATCATCTGGCGCCGTTTCATCACCCCGCAGCATTTGCCAACGCCCCGTTCTGTCGCTCGGTGCGCGCGAACTGGTTTGCGCTTTGCCAAAATCTTCGGAGCGGGGCACTAGATTTTTCCGTTCAGCTTCTGTAGATAAGGGTCAAGACCAAAGGTGCCGCGATGAGCGCACTTCTATCAGGCGACACAGGTTCGCGAAAGACCTGACAACGGTTTCGCCTGATCCTGATGTAGTGGCGATGTACGGCCCTGTCAGTGCCCCGGGCCTCTATGCCCGAACTGTCGTTCGAAGAAATCGTCAGAGCTGTACGCCGAACAATGACGTTAATCCTGGACAAGAAATATCAGAGAACCGGCCCGGCGAGTAGACTTACGCTTGTCGCGGCAGAGACAGGCGTTTCAGCAAGCCAGACCATGGAACCGGTGAAGCGGGCCAACGCTGCAGGTCCGAAAAGCGGTGGTTCAATGAATCCGACGACCGTCGCCCTGAGGGCGCAGCGTCAGGCAGCACGGCGGAGCCGAAAAGGTCTAAGCGAAGGTCCGGATGCGCAAGATGATCAGAATGACGTGACCAGTACCGGGAATGCCAGCGAGAGTGACGCGAAAAATCGTTCGAAAGTGCCAGCCGGAGACGGGGCTGGGGATTCCGGTCCGCCTGCCACAACCTTGCCCACAACGACCGTGAATCGAGGACTTGGCCGACAGCGCGGACGCGTCGGCAAGGAAATGGGTGAGTTGGCACCTATCATTATCCGCCCGGCCGCAGCTGCAGCCCGGCCACGGCGGCGGCACTGGATGCTCCTATTCAGCTTTGTCGCCCTGGTGGTCGTGCCGGGGGCTCTGGTCGCGGCCTATCTCTGGGCCGTCGCGGTTGATCAGTACTCCTCGGTGGTGGGGTTTTCAGTCCGGTCCGAAGAAACCAGCCCGACTCCCGATCTGCTGGGACAATTCCGGCAACTTTCCGGAGCCAGTTCGACGGATACAGATATCCTGTACGAATTCATCCAGAGCCAGGAAATGGTCGATCGGATCAATGCCAATCTCGATCTGACCCGGATCTACTCCGGCAATATCGAGCATGATCCGGTATTTTCCTATGACCCTGCAGGTTCAATCGAGGATCTGGTGGAATATTGGGCACGGATGGTGAAGATTGCCTATGACCCCAACACTGGGCTAATGGAGATCACCGCCCGGGCCTTCACACCCCAAGATGCCCGGAGCATTGCTCAGGCGATCCTGAACGAAAGCACGCTGCGGATAAACGAGCTTTCGGCCATCGCACGGGCTGACGCCACGCGCTATGCCCGGGATGAGCTCGACGCTGCACTCGACCGGCTGCGCCAGGCCCGCCTCGCCGTGACGCAATTCCGGATGCAGACCCAGATCGTGGACCCTGCTCTCGACATCCAGGGACGGATGGGGCTCTTGAACACGCTGCAGGCCGAACTCGCGACGGCGTTGATCGACATTGATCTCTTGCGCTTGACCACCGATGCGGATGATCCGCGCATTCGCACTTTGGAACGCCGTATCGAGGTGATCCGCAGCCGCATCACCGATGAACGTTCGCGCTTCGGGGCCGGAGGTGAGGGGCCGGGAGGTGAAGACTACGCGACGATGGTCGGCGAATTCGAACGGCTGGAGGTCGACCTCCAGTTTGCCGAGACAGCCTATACGGGGGCGCAAGCGAGTTATGATGCCGCCTTGATTTCGGCACAGCGCACGTCGCGCTATCTGGCTGTTCATATCAGGCCTACGCTGGCAGAAACTTCGCGCTATCCACAGCGCGAGGTTATCCTCGCTGTGTTCGTGCTTTTTGCCTTTCTGGTCTGGGCTACCGGTGCGCTGATCTACTACTCGGTTCGTGACCGGCGCTGATCAACAAGAGGGCGGTCCGACATGATCAGGTTAGACAACGTCAGCAAGACCTTCTGGGTCAGAGGCGAACCCAGGGTTGTGGCCGACGGCATCACCGCCACCTTCCCGACCGGCGCGCGGGTGGGGCTGATGGGCGTCAACGGAGCAGGCAAGTCCTCACTGTTGTCGATGATCGCCGGCACGCTTGAACCGGATACGGGTTCGGTCGTTTCGAACGGCACAATCTCTTGGCCGGTCGGATTTCGCGGCAGCTTTCACAGGGACCTGACCGGAGCGCAGAACATCCGCTTCATCGCACGCATCTACGGTGTCGATACCGAAGAGCTGAGCGCATTCGTCGAGGATTTCGCTGAACTGGGGCATCAGTACTATCAACCCTTCCGCAGCTATTCCTCAGGCATGCGGTCGCGACTGTCATTCGGGGTGTCCATGGGCATCCGCTTTGACACCTACCTGGTTGACGAGGCCACCAGCGTGGGTGACGCGGCGTTCAAGGCCAAGAGCCGACGGGTGTTCATGGATCGTATGCGGAACGGTGGTGCGGTCTACGTTTCTCATTCAATGAACAAGCTGCGCCAACTTTGTACCATGGGCGCGGTGCTGGATCTGGGCCGCCTCTATGTTTATGATGACTTGGAAGAGGCAATCGCGCATCATGAAGCCATTCTTCATCAGACGCTCGGGTTGAGGGCCGATGACGAAGATCCCGATGACGAGTGAGACAGTGTGAATCTGTTCCCTTGGAATGCGCCAGACAAGGCGCAACTGGCGTGGTGCTTGTTTCTCGATACAACCTGACCATCCCCGCCGAAGGCCAGGTTCCCGGCCCCCGTGTTTGCCCATTCGTTCGAGTGTTCGATACGTCGACGTGCAGGTACAGGTCCTGCTCAAGAAGGCCTGCTCTCGCGCTGCCAATGGGATCATGAAGCGCATGAAGATTTACGTTACAGGCAGGTCGTGTCGTTTGCCTGGAGCGCCAGATACTTCAGCACTTGAAAGAGTTCTCTTCGGAAAACAAGATACGGTCACGTCCGTTCCGGCGGACCGCTGGCTGCACGACTTTTTCCTGCATCCGGTGCCGGGAACAAAGGGCAAGACCTACACGTTCGCCGCCGGGATCGTTCCAAGCCTTTGGGCGTTCGATCCAACAGTGTTCGGGATCTCCCCGCGCGAGGCGGGGCAGATGGATCCCCAGCAGCGTTTGCTTCTGCACGTCGTTTGGGAAGCCTTGGAGGATGCCGGGATACCCCCTGGCAGTCTGGCCGGAAAGCAAGTGGGTGTCTTTGTCGGGTGCTCGACAATGGGACATGCCACGCGGTTGGCACAGGACGCCACCCTGACCGATTCCTATCTGATGACGGGAAATAGCCTTTCCCTGATTGCGAACCGCATTTCGCATGTGCTTGACCTTCGGGGCCCCTCAAGCACGATCGACACGGCCTGCTCATCTTCCATCTTTGCGTTGAAGCAAGCCGAGGATGCGCTGCGTGCCGGTGAAGTCGACCTTGCCATCGTCGCTGCGGTCAACGCCATCCTGGATCCCATTCACTATGTTGGGTTTTCTGCTGCCCGGATGTTGTCGCCCTCCGGGCGTTGCAAGCCATTCTCGGCTCAAGCCGATGGCTACGCGAGGTCAGAAGGCGCGGTGGCGTTGGTTCTGGAACGCAGGAACCTGGGATCCATTTGGCCGCGGCGCGCCTATTGCGAGATTGTGGCGGTTGGCACGAATACTGCGGGGCGCACACTGAATGTCGCGCTTCCTTCGGTCGAGGGGCAAGCCTCCCTGCTGAGGCGGCTTTACCGAGAGGCTGGAGTAGACCCGGACGAGTTGGCTTTCGTGGAAGCGCATGGGACCGGTACTCTTGCCGGTGATCCGGTCGAAGCAACATCTCTCGGCCAGGTCCTGGGTCGCGAACGCAAGACCCCGCTGGTTATCGGCTCGATCAAGTCAAATATCGGCCACCTTGAGCCGGCCGCCGGGATTGCCGGTGTGATGAAAGCCATCATCGCGCTGGAGCGTCGCTGCTACCCGGCGACACTTCACGCAGGAGAGCTCAATCCGAGTATCGATTTTCGAGGCCTCAACCTTTCCGTGGCTCAGGACCATGTGCCCTTTGCCAAGTCGGCAAAGCCGGCACTGGCGGGTGTCAGTTCATTTGGCTTTGGCGGGGCCAATGCCCATGCCATTCTTCGCGAAGTTCGCGACGAGGGCGAGCCACCGCCCAGCGCAACCAATCGTTCAGGAGAGCCACTGCTGCTGCTTTCGGCTTTCGCCAGGGAGTCGCTTGGCAAGAGCATGAAGGCCTACGCTGAATTGATTGCGGAGGATTCGCGCAAAACTTCCGCCCCGATTGCCGCGCTGGCGTCCCAGGTGGCGCAGTTTCGCGGTGTGTATCCACATCGGGCCGCCGTCATTTGCGATTCCTCCGACGCTGCTGTCGCCGCCTTGACACGAGTTTCGGAGGGTGGGTCCGACCCGCGCGTGATCCTTGCGCAAAGTGATCTGACGGATGCGCCCGCTGCCTTTGTGTATTCCGGGAGCGGATCGCAGTACGCTGGCATGGGGCTGGCAGCTCTTGCCGCCGATCCGGTCTATGCCCGCGGCCTGAGAAAGATTGATCGGTCCTTCAGGAAGATTGCCGGATGGTCGATCATTGCGCGCATGCAGTCATCCGATCTTGAAGTCGGTCTGCTTGACTGCGCAGTGGCACAACCCCTGCTTTTCGCCGATCAGATGGCGCTGACCTGGTCGCTTGCGGATCGGGGCCTCGCTCCAGCGGCGGTCATGGGGCATTCGGGCGGTGAGGTTGCCGCGGCATGCGCCTCGGGGGCGCTGTCGCTGGATCAGGCACTGAAGCTTGTTCACAGTCGCAGCCTGGCGCTGCAAGGGTTGCGCGGCCGCGGCCGGATGGCGGCCATTCAAGCCGCAGCGGACGATGTCGTGGCCGCAATCGCAGCATTCGGCGGCGGGGTCGAGATCGCCGCGGAGAACAGTCCGAAAAGCGTGACCGTTGTGGGTTCGGCCGAACGGATCGAGGCCTTCATGCGCTATTCGCGGCAGGTCAACCGTTGGCCTGCGGTTCTGCTTGCGATCGAATATCCCTTTCACGGCTCGCCGGTGGACGAGGTTGCGTCCGCCTTGGACACCGATCTGGATGCCTTTGCTCCAGGCCCGGCCCGCGTGCCCTTTGTGTCGTCGGTGACCGGGCAACTTGCCAGGGGAACCGACCTTGGTGCAGCCTATTGGCGCGCCAACATGCGCCGACCGGTGGCATTCCTTTCGGCAATTCGCACCATGCAGGACATGGGCTTGCGCGCATTCCTCGAGATTGGCCCTTCGCCCGTTCTGGGCAGCTACATGGCGGCATGTCTGGACAGCGACAGAAAGCCCGCGATCCTGCACGGTTTCGAAAAGGCCGAACCAACTGGGATAAATCCGGTCCAACGGTGCCTTGCGCGCGCAATGGCCCATGGTCTGAGGATCGATCGGCGGTTGTTGTATCCCGCGCCCCGCAGGATCAGGCGAGACTTGCCGCACTATTGCTGGGCAGATGCAGGCCTGCGGATCGACCGGACGCCTGCAATCCTGAACCGCTATGGCGACATCGGTGGAGGTCTGTTGCCCGGTCGCGAGGATGGAGTTGGCACCGGCACCTGGTATAGCGAGATCGACCAGCATGTCCTTGCTGCCTTCTGTGATCATCGCGTTGGGGGCAAGGTGGTCCTGCCCGGCACAGCCCTTGCCGAAATGGCCCTTTTCGCTGGATGCGCCACTCTCGGAACCGATCAAATAGAGCTTCGTGACGTAGACTTGCTGGCTCCGGTCGTTCTTTCGCGGACGACAATGACCGAAGTGCGGACCCGCGCAAATGCTGAACAGGCCACAATTCGGATCGCCGCACGACCACGAGGGACCGATGCACCGTTACGGCCTCATTTGCAGACACGCTTCTTCCGTGCGGTAGCGGATGGCCCGCAAGAACCCCCACCTGATGCCAGACCGCGGCCCGGTGACAGGGGCAGTGACAGACTTTATCACTCGGCACGGCGGGTCGGCCTTAACTACGGGCCCGGCTTTGCACTTTGCCGACGGGTCCGGACCGTGCGTGACGGAATGGTCGAGGTTTTCCTTGACCCTGTCGAACAGGCTGGCAAGGCAGAGATCTCGACGCTGCTAGATATCCCCGGCACCGACGCTGCCTTTCATGGACTGATCGCCGCCCTGGAAGGGTCCGAGACTGCTTCCGACCGAATGGGCTATATCCCGGTCCACATTGAACGCTTGACGCTTCTGAGGCCAAGGGGCCGTGTCGCCTCGGCCCGGATCGAAGTGACGCGGCTCGGAAAACGTTCAGTAGTTGCAAGGTTCGCCCTATTCGATGCCGAAGGGTACGGGCTCACATTGATGGAAGGGGTGAGGTTCCAGGCTGTGCGGCTGCAGCGCGAGATCAGCCTGGCACACCATTCGTTCCGGCAGATTCTTTTGCCGACCGATCCCGCGGATATTGGCGTGGCAACCTTGGACACACAGTCCGTTGCAGCAATCGCTGGGGAGCCCGCCTTTAGCCCGGACGACGAAGCCTTCTTCCTGCTCGAGGCAGCCGCCCAAGCGGTCGCGGTTGAAGGATTTCGGGCCATCGCCGATGCCTCCGGAGTGCTTCCGCCGCAGATGAGCTGGCCCACGCCATATGCTGCCGGACTGCTGGCCGTTTGCGAACGCGCCGAAGCCATCGAACGGCTACCGGGAGGCTGGCGCATGATTGAGCGTCCACCAACCGGCAATCCTGAAAGGCTGCTGTCCCACATTGCCCGCGCCCATCCCACGCTTGGGACAGAACGGGCCATGCTGGAACATCTGCGCGTGGTCTTGCCAAACATGCTGCGGGACATCGAAGAGCATTCGACGCCGACATCCATCTTCGGGCGTGACGGACTGGCAAATCTGACCGACGGCTCGATCTTTCTTCAGCGCAGTGCTTCGGTCCTGTCGTCGGCAGTCTTGCGAATGGCGAAGGGTTGGCAGCGTGGATGTATTCTTCGCATCGCTGAAGTTACAGACGGAGCTGCCCGGTGTCTGCCAAAGCTGTTGCGCGATCTCCCGGCTGATGTTGCCACGTTTCACGAAATCCTTGTTGCACCCGTGGATGAACCTGCGGCCCCCGTCTCTTTGCCCCTCGACCGCGTGACGCAGATCCAGGGTACGGCAGAAGCACTGGCGGCGGCCGGTGCGTTCGACTTGATTCTTGTACACGGTCTCCTGTTCCGCATGCCTTCGCCTGCCAGCCTTTTGAAAAGCCTTGGGGCGACACTATCACCGGTTGGGACGATTGCGCTTGTTGACCCCGCACCTTCGGATTTTGCCGACCTTGTATCGGGCACCAATCCGGGTTGGTTTTCCGACGTGACCTCCCCGGATGGTCCGTCCGCCCGTCATCTTGACCTCGGCAGACTTGCGTCGTTCGCCACGCAGGCAGGACTGGCCAAGGTTCAGATCGCGTCCTTGCCCGAGGGCTGCGGTACTGCTTCCATATTGGTTGCTCATGCCGCAGCTGTACCGATGGTGCTCGGGGTCGCTGATCCTGTTCTGGCGAGTGACATCCACGTCTTGCTTGCTGCTGGTGCCACGTCCGAACGGCCCTTTCACCGGCTGGACAGGAGCGAACGCGCTCTTGTCCTGTTCCCGCCTGCACCGAACGATGCCGATCCAGTCGTCGCTCTTTCTGAACGATTTCTAGCGTTAAAGGATATCTGCGCCGACATCTCTGCCAGCCGGAAACGGCTTGTGGCAATTATCCCCGGTGGGTCCGGTCAGAACGGTCCGGTTGAACCTGGCCAGACCGCGCTCTGGTCGTTGATGCGCACCGTAGCAAACGAAAGCCCGGCGCTTCCCATCGCCTGCTACGATATCCATCCAGATTCGCCGCCCGTCAGGGCTGCGGATCGTATCGCAGCCATTGAAGCCTCCGCTTCCGCCGAAACCGAAGTAGTCCTGAGCCCTAGCGCCACGATGGCCATGCGCGTGATCCACGGGCAGGGTGGATTTTCGTCAGCCGGTCCGTCGGAAATGCGCAGTTTTCTTGAGGCTCCGATCGCTGGCGGGCTGGATGATCTGCGTTGGACGTCAGAGGCGCGACCCGCGCCATCTTGCGGAGAGGTGGAGATCGCCATCGCCTCGACCGGCTTGAACTACCGTGACGTGATGTGGTCAATGGGCCTCTTGCCGGAGGAAGCGGTCGAACGCGGCTTTGCCGGACCGACCATCGGCATCGAGTGCGCAGGCACGGTCACAAGGGTCGGGCCCGGTGTGACGAACCTTGTGACCGGAGACCGAGTCCTGGCTTTCGGTCCCTCGCTCTTTGCCTCACATCAGGTCGTGCGTGCCGATCTTGCCGCAACGATTCCTGACGGCACTTCGTTCGAGGAGGCAACCACGCTTCCCGTCGCTTTCTTTACGGCCTGGTACGCCCTCGATGTGCTTGCCGGACTGCGAGCCGGCGAATGGGTGTTGATCCATGGCGGAGCGGGGGGTGTTGGTCTTGCCGCCATCCAGATCGCGAAACGCAAGGGCGCGAAGATCATTGCAACTGCAGGCTCTGCCATCAAGCGCGCCGTTCTGCGTGCCGAAGGAGTATCGCATGTTCTCGACAGCCGGTCCCTGATCTTTGCCGAAGATATCCGGTCGCTTACGGGGGGGCGCGGTGTGGACATCGTTCTAAACTCCCTTGCTGGCGAGGCGATGGAGCGCAGCCTTGCCTGTCTTGCTCCGTTTGGACGTTTTCTTGAGCTTGGCAAGCAGGACTTCTACTCCAACACCGGGATCGGCCTGCGCGCTCTGAAAGAGAACATCAGCTATCACGGGATCGATGTTGACCAGTTGATGGAGCATCGGCCTGAACTTGCGACCGGAATCTTCAGCGAGATCATGGCCGCGTTCCATGACGGCGGCCTGCGTCCCTTGCCGTATCGCGTCTTCGACGGCGCTGACACGAGGGCTGCCTTTCGCCTGATGCAAAAGTCGGGTCACATTGGAAAAATTCTGATCCGCCCCATGGAAGCGGGCGAACTGTCCGCTGCGCTCCCCCGATATCGCGCTGACCCTGACGGCTTCCACGTTGTCGTTGGGGGACTGGGCGGGCTAGGGCTAGAGGTCGCCGATTGGCTGATCGGTGACGCAGGTGCGCGGCATGTCGTCCTGATCGGCCGACGGGCCGAGCCTTCCGATGATGCTCTGCTAAGGCACCGTCGCTGGAGGGACGAAGGTGCAGAAGTGCGATTTGTCTCTTGCGACGTCGCTGACACCAATGCGTTGCAGGAAACGCTTGCAGCCTTGCGGACAGAAAGACCCCTTTCCGGAATAATCCACTCTGCCATGGTACTTGAAGACATGCCCATGACCAAAGTGGATGTGGCCGTCCTTGCCCGAACATTGCCGTCAAAGGTCGCGGGGGGGGCGAACCTGGATTTGTTGACCCGAGAAGACAGGCTTGACTACTTTGTCCTCTTTTCCTCGCTGGCAACGCTGATCGGCAATCACGGCCAGTCCAGTTATGTTGCGGCCAATGGCTACCTCGAAGGTATCGCGCGCCGACGCCGCGCGTTGGGCCTGCCTGCCGTTGCCATCGGCTGGGGTGGTATTTCCGATGTGGGCTACCTTTCGCGCGACAAAGACAAGGCGGGACTCGTGCGACGCATGTCCGGGGACGTCGACTTTTCAAGCCTCCAGGCGATGCGCGCCCTTGATCGCATTCTTGCGCAAGGCGACGCCGCCGATCCGGTGATCCATATTACCCCTATGGGGTGGAATGCCGTCTCCGCGACCCTGCGCTCGCTCAGTTCGCCCTCATTCAAGCTTCTTGTGAATTTGGGGCGGAGTGCGGAGGTGTCCACTGGTGATGAAGACCTGCGCAGTTTGCTGGTCGGACTGCCCTTCGAAAAGGCAAAGGAGCGTCTGATCATCTGGCTTGTTGGCCACGTCGCCCGCATCCTGCAGTTCTCGGAGCAGGCGGTCAAAGTGTCCAAGCCGGTCTCGGAAATGGGGATCGACTCGCTTATGGGCGTCGAACTCGGGCTGACGATGCAGGACAGTCTGGGGCATGATTTGCCAATCACGGCGGTTTCGGATGATCTCAGCATTCTTGACATCGCCGACCGGATCGTTCGCCACATCCATGGAGAGACATCGTCAGAAGGGCTTGAGGGTCCGGATGCCGAGCTCGCGATGCAGCACCTATCCCTCGCATTGGACAGTGGCAGTCACCACGATGAGGCTGCGGAATGAGGGAACCAGACCAGGAAAACGAAGTGGCACTTTCTGCTGCTCGTCTTGCGGCTCAACGGCGCAAGAGCCGGGAACCTGCCGCAGGGCATAGTTCAACTGCGCAATGGCCTGCGGCCGTCCCTTTTGATCAACTATCCGACTATCACACTCTGGAGCGACTCCGTGAGGTTAATGCGGCGATGGATGTCCAGCAACCATACTTCCGGATGCACGAGGGCCATGCGGCCAGCACGACAGTTATCGACCATCGCGAGGTCCTGAACTTCGCTTCATACGACTATGTCGGCCTGAACGCCGATCCGAGGGTCTCTGAAGCTGCCAAGAATGCGATAGACCGGTATGGAGTTTCGCCGTCTGGCAGCCGATTGGTGGCAGGCTGCCGACCCGTGCACGACGAACTTGAAGCCGCGCTTGCCCGCCACTACGGCCTTCCCGCCGCTATGGTCTTTGTGAGCGGCCATTCCACGAATGTTTCAACCATCAGTTGCCTGATGGGCGAAGGCGATCTGGTGCTTAGCGACACCCTTTCCCACAACAGCATTCAGGTGGGGATAAAGCTTTCAGGCGCTGCACGGCGCAGCTTTGCGCATAATGACATGGAAGCCCTGGAAACCCTTCTGATCGAGAACCGCGCGCAGTTTCGTAACGCGCTCATCATCGTCGAGGGCCTCTATTCGATGGACGGTGACATCCCTCCGCTCGATCGGCTGATAGCGCTGAAGCGGAAGTACGGCTGCTGGCTCATGGTTGACGAAGCCCATGCGATTGGCTGTGTCGGGGCAACCGGCAAGGGGTCGTTCGAGGGTTGTGGCATCAACGCGGCCGACGTCGATATTTGGATGGGAACACTGTCAAAGACACTTGCGTCGACCGGGGGCTTTATCGTCGGGTCGCGCCCCCTGATCGACCTGTTGAGGGCGTATGCGTCCGGGTACGTCTATTCTGTCGCTCTGGCCCCTGCACTGGCGGCATCGGCGTTGCGCGCGATGGAAATTCTGAACGATGAACCAGAACGCGTGCGAAAGCTGCAGGATAACTGTGCCTTGTTCCTGCGCCTTGCTGCACAGTCCGGTCTGGATACGGGAAGAGCCGGGCCCTTTGCCATCGTGCCCGTCATGGTGGGCGACTCAATCTTGGCTGCAAAGCTTTCCGAACGACTGCTCAAACGTGGAGTGAATGTTCTACCGGTGATGTTCCCGGCAGTCCCAATGCAAGAAGCGCGCTTGCGTTTCTTCCTGTCTGCGCTGCACAGCGAGCTCCAGATTGTCAAGGCTGTGAGCATTGCCGCCGAGGAACTTGCCCAACTTCGCGACGCGAGCTTTGGTCGCGCGTTGCCTCTGTCAGTTTTCAACTTGCGAAGCTCTTGATCGGACCGGCTCACATTCGATACTTTGATTGCTTGAGCAGGCCGGTGCGGGGTCATCGCCTGTGACCTAAGCGAAGCCGGGCACCGCTGAACGCTCGCCGGGCTGCATGTTTGGCTGCCTTGTAACCTGTGCAATCCAAGTGCGGATGTCGCCATCAGACTTCTCCTTGCAACTGACAAGGTGCTGCTCATTGGCTGGTAGACGGAAATTGCATCGGCGAACTTTCCGCATGATCCACTCGTCCGAGGGGCAACGGATGGTTTTGCCGAAGCCTCGGCAACCCATGGCGCCGGATGTGCAGGTATATCCACTGCAACAGATCATCGCCCCAAGGCCGGGGGACCCTTCAGCGTTGTACTTCGCCGTTGCGAGCGCCACACCACGAGCCAAGGGTGATGGGTTGATGCATCTTGCCTCCGGGCAGAAGATCATTGCCGACGGTTTCTTCAACTGCCTCTATCTCGCTTGGTGGGCCACCCATACCGACATCGGCAGGGTCGGCCTCCGCTGTAGGGCGACCGGGCGCTTGGCGCTTCGCGTCATCGGTCATCGCGCGGGTGGAAAACGTGTCACTCTCCTGGATTGTCTGGTGCCGGACGACCATCCGGAATTCCGCACGCCAATTTGGGCATGGGACCGATGCTCGGCTCCGGACATTCTCCGCTTGCACGTCGAGGTGACGGCGTTGGACACTTGCAGGATCGACGAACTCAGCTTCGTCACGCTTTGCCCGCCGCTGCGCGACGTCAGCCTTTCGATTGGTATTTGCACCTTCAATCGCGAAGACTTGCTTGCCGAGACAGTGGCCGAATTGATCCCCCTTCTGGGGACAGAACCGGCCTTGCGTCGGATCATCCTGGTCAATCAGGGGAAATCCTTCAGTCATCCGATCCTGACCAGTCTTCACAAGACCGCTGGAATCAGGGTTATTCGCCAGCCCAATCGTGGCGGCAGCGGTGGTTTTGCCCGGACCATGATCGAAACGCTTGATGCCGCCGAGCCTGTTACCCATCACCTCATTATGGATGACGACATCCGAGTTGATGCCCGTGTCGTGCAAAGGGCAATCCGCTTCCTTTGCTACTGCGCAAAGGACATCGCGCTGGGAGGTCAGTCGATTGATCTCGAGGATCGCCTGCGCCTGCATGAAGCTGGTGCGATGGTCGGCAAGGATTGGCAGTTTCATCCATTTGGCAATGGTGCCTCTCTGGCAAACCGCAAGTGCCTTGAACTGTGGAACAACAGTTTCGAAGTGGACTACAACGGGTGGTGGTTCTGCGTCCTGCCGGTCTCTGCGATACGCCAGGCCGGTTTGCCCGCACCTTTCTTCTTACACAATGACGACGTGGACTATGGCCTTCGGCTCAAGGAGGCAGGCATTCCTCTCGTGCCGCTTCCTGGCCTGGGGGTCTGGCACGCGTCGATTCTCTACAAGCACGTCGGCCTCGCAATTTATTATGATTTGCGAAACTTGCTTATCATGGCATCTTTCCATCCCGGGTTTGCCCGACTTCCCGGAATCCTGACGGTATTGGGATGGACCATGTTCAATTTGCTGGTCCATCGCTACCGCGCCGGTCTGTCCTGCCTGATAGCCATCGAGGACTACCTTGCGGGGCCGGATGTCACTTTCGCCATCGATGGCGCACTGAGAAACCGCATCGTGCGCGACCGTGTGCAAGCCCTTACTGCCCCAGAGGTCTGGACAGATCACGGACCGAAAAGCTTCCCTCTCGTGCAGCCCTTGTCGTACAGGGTCGGCATTGCGGGCCAAGTGGTTGCCTTCGCAGCTATCTTCCTGCGCATCATTCTGGTGCCCAGCACGGGAAAACCGACGATTGTCTTCAGGGGACGACCCGAGCCGTTGGCTATCTTCGGTCGGTCGTATCTGCGTGCGCTCGATCCCGCCGCGACCCGCTGCTTTCACCTGCGCCCAAGACGTATACTCTTGATCCTTCTCACAGTGCGCGCCCTGATCCTGACTGTACGCTATCAACTTGAAGGCAAGCGCGCCGCTGCCCGATGGCAGGAGGCGATGCCTGCGCTGTGCAGCCGCGGACGCTGGGCACAGGAGTTTGGCCAGGCACATGACTGATGCCGGTGCATCATATCCCTTTCGGCAAGGGGCCGTCGGGTGACGCCGATGAAGGTCTTGTTCCTGCAAGGTCATCCATCCTTCTTTTCGCGGGACCTTGGACAGGAATTGGCAAGGCGTGGACACACGGTCCGGCATGTCACGCTCAATGTCGGCGACTGGCTGTTCTGGCGTGGCGCCGGGGCGATCTGCTATCGTGGCAGCCTGCAGGACTGGGAGGCATGGCTTGACCGGCTGGTCGTGACGGAGGCGATTGATCTTCTGGTCTACTTCGCCGATCGCCACCCTTATCACGTCGTTGCGCAGCGGGTGGCAAGGCGTCGCGGGATCACGCCTTTGTCCTATGAGCTTGGGTACCTGCGCCCCGACTGGATCACCGTCGAACTTGGCGGCCAGTCGGTCCATTCGCATTTTCCCGACCGGCTAGAGGTCATTCGCGCGCATGCCGCGACGCTTCCCACGCCGGACATGAGGCCCCGCTACAGCCACCCCTACTGGCAAGAAGCTTTGGCCGAGGTGGCGTATCATCTTGGCAACGCGATCTTCCGACCATTTTTCCCGCATTTCGTGTCGGATCGCGCCCACCATCCGATTGTCGAGTATCTTTCCTACATTCCGCGAAACCTCAGAGCGGCGCGCAATGCCCGCCATGCCAATGCCGTCATCCGAGAGCGACTTGTCGAGGCCGATCCGTTCTTCGTATTGGCCTTGCAGATGGAAGACGACTACCAGATCCGCGCAAACTCCCGATATGGTGGGCTCAGGCCCGTGCTGCAGGAGGTGATTGCCTCTTTCGCCGCTGATGCTCCCGGCAATTCGCATTTGGTGGTCAAACTTCACCCAATGGACAACGGTCTGACGGACTGGCGGGCCGTCACTCTGTCACTCGCTGCAAAGGCCGGGTTGGCGGACAGAGTCGATTTCATCGACGGTGGCGATCTCAGGGCCCTTCTGGGCGGCGCTATGGGGTGTATCGTTGTGAACAGCACCGTCGGATTGCATGCGCTGCAAGTTGGTTGCCCGGTGAAATGCCTTGGAATAGCGACCTACGACATTCCGGGCGTCACCCATCAGGGACCACTTGAAGGTTTTTGGTCCACGCCAAACCGACCCGACCCAGCCGATGTCGCATGCCTTGTCCGCTTCCTTGCGGCGACCATTCAGGTGCGTGGCGATTTCTATTCACCACAAGGTCGCGCTTCGGCTGTCGCGGGTACGGTCGCTCTGATCGAAAGCGGTGCCGTCACCAACTACCCGGGTCAAGAAGGGTTGCCCCCACGCGTAGCAGAAGCCCGGCGGCATGGAGTTTCGGTCGACCCCTGGTAAGGCGGCCTGCTACGCCCTCCTGCACGCTTGGGCCATCTCACACGTCCGCGGACGAAGAGACCAATTTTCGCGCGGCTCAGAATACCGATGCAGCGGTCGCAACAGCCTGGTCAGCGCGGTCCATCCAAGCACAGAAAGCTGCCGCGTTCATTTGCGTGAAGCATCATCCACGGATTGGCGCTGCCCACTTGGCCGGACGCTTGTCCAGAAAGGCGGCAATTCCGTGCTCGGCCTCGGGTCCCTCCCAGGCATCGGCAAGGCGGCGGATCGTGTCGTCGATGACCTCGGCGTCAATGCGGGGTCCGAGATCGCGGGCCAGTTTCTTGGCCGCGGCGACGGCACCCGGCGCGACGTGAAGATATGGCGCCACTTCCGCCGCGACGGCCTGGTCGAGATATTCTCCTGCAACTGCCCGGGAAACGATTCCAAGGCGTTCGGCCTCGACCGCGTCGAAAACGCGGGCGGACATGAAGACCCGGCGAGCGTTACCCTCACCCATCCTGGCCAGGACATAGGGCCCGATCGTTGCCGGGATGATTCCGAGTCGGGTTTCCGAGAAACAGAACTTGGTCGTGGTGTCGGCCAATGTCACGTCGCAGACGCAGGCCATGCCGATCCCGCCACCGAAAGCTCCGCCCTGCAAGCGGCCGATCAATGGGGCACGAATGGTGTTCATGGCCTGCAGCATCTCGGCAAGCTTTCGCGCCTCGCGCATGCGCTGTGCCCGATCGGCCTCGATCTGGGCCTTCATCCAGGTCAGGTCTGCGCCGGCGCAGAATGTGGACCCCGCCCCGGAAAGGACGATGGCCCGGGTCCTGCTGTCATTGCCGATGGTGCCTGCCATTTCGGTCAGCTCGGCAATCATCCGAGCGGAAAGGACATTGCGCTTTTCGGGGGTGTTCAGCCTGACCTGGGCGACGCCGCGTTCGTCAGTCCGGATATCCAGGGTCTTCCAGTTCATAGCGGTCTCCGCAGGTCTTGCGCAAATCGTGACATCTCGGCCAGCGCCTCGACGTCGATGCCCGTTTCGAAGCCCCGATTGTGAAGCATGGCGACGACCGCCTCGGTCGCGACATTGCCCTGTGCGCCCGGCGCATAGGGGCAGCCGCCGAGTCCGCCGACCGAACTGTCGAACGTCCGCAGACCAAGACCAACGCAGAGGGCGATGTTCTGCAGGGCCAGCCCACGTGTGTCGTGGAAATGCCCTGCCAACCGTGTGGCCGGCAACCGCTCAAGAACGGCGTCCAGCATTCTTCCTGTCGTCTCTGGGGTGGCCGAACCGAGGGTATCGCCAAGGCTGACCTGATAGCAGCCCATGTCGATCAGCGCTTCGGCGACCCGCGCCACGGCCGCTGGCGCGACCGGCCCGTCGAACGGGCAATCCGTCACGCAGGAGACATAGCCCCGCACCGGCAGCATCGCCGCCCTTGCATGGAGGAGCACGGGACGGAAACGCTCGAGGCTTTCCGCGATCGAACAGTTGATGTTCCTTTGCGAGAACCCCTCCGAGGCAGAGGCGAAGACAGCCACTTCGTCCGCTCGGGCGTCCAGCGCACGCTCGAAGCCCTGCAGGTTCGGCGTCAGTGCCGCGTAGGACACTCCCGCCGCACGCCGGATGCCGGCCATAACCGCCGCCGCGTCCGCCATCTGCGGCACCCATCGCGGGCTGACGAAACTTGTGGCCTCGATATGGGTGAAGCCGCAGGCAGAGAGGCCGTCGATCAGGCGAATCTTGTCTGCCGTGTCAATCACGCGCGACTCGTTCTGAAGCCCGTCCCGTGGCCCGACCTCGAACACCGTAACCCGCTCACCCATTCTGCGCCTCAAGCCGCAGTAGCAGGAGCCCGTCCGTCACCTGATCCCCTTCCGAGACGAGCACGTCGGCAACCACGCCATCGCGGGGTGCGGTCAGGATGTGTTCCATTTTCATCGCCTCAAGCACCAGCAGAGGATCGCCTGTGCGAACCACGGCTCCGACCTTCGTCCGGACCGCCGATACAAGGCCCGGCATCGGTGCCATGATCGAATCTCCGCCCGCCACTTTGCTTTCTGCGACGGCAAGGTCATCAACCAGTTCGAACTTGTCGCAGTAGCCGTCATGGAAAACGGAAATCGATCGGGCGCGAGGCACGATCTCGGCTTTCGAGCGCAACCCGTCGCTGTCGAAATGCACGACGCCGTCGCGGCTTTGCGCGATGGTCAGCGTGCAGTCGAGGTTGTCGGCACTTGCCTGATAACGGTGCTGCCCAAGGTGGAGGATGCGCATGTGGACCACTTGCTCACCGAGCCTGAGCGTGACGAAATCCTCGGCGTCCGACCATGCGCGCCAACCGGTCAGCAGGTTCCAGGGATCATTTCCGCGGTCGCCATTCAACGACCCAAGGGCCGCCAGCGCCGCCAAGGCCGGGATCGCCGTCGACATGGGCGGCCTTGCCGTCAGGCTGGCCAGATCGCGACCGATCAGCCCGGTATCGACCTCTCCGGCGGCAAATCCCTCGTGCCGGGCCAGGGCGGTCAGGAACTCCAGATTGGTTGTAGTGCCGGCCACCCGGACTTCGCTCAGGGTTGTCGCGAGCAGATTGAGCGCCGCAGGGCGGTTGGCGCCGTGCACGATGACCTTGGCGATCATCGGATCGTACCAGGGCGATATGGAATCCCCCTCGCGCACACCGCTGTCGACCCGCACCGCGCCGCGCGAAAAGGCCACGCCGGATGGAAAGGACAGGTGGTCCAGCCTGCCGATCGCCGGAAGGAATCCCTTTTGAACATCCTCGGCATAGAGCCGGGCCTCGAACGCCCAGCCGTCGATCGACAGTTCCTCCTGCCGGATCGGCAGCGGTTCGCCCGCAGCGACCCGCAATTGCAGTTCGACGAAATCGAGCCCGGTGATGGCTTCCGACACCGGATGCTCGACCTGCAGTCGGGTGTTCATCTCCATGAACCAGAAGCCGTCCTCGCGCAGAGGGCCGGACCCGTCGACGATGAACTCGACGGTTCCGGCGCCGCGATAGCCGATGGCCTTTGCCGCCTCGACCGCCGCGAGTCCCATGGCGGCGCGGACCTGCGCGGGCATGCCGGGCGCGGGAGCCTCTTCGATCACCTTCTGGTGGCGGCGTTGCAGGCTGCAATCCCGCTCGAAAAGATGGATCACGTTTCCATGGGCGTCGCCGAAGACCTGGATCTCGATGTGGCGGGGTTGGGTGACGTATTTCTCGATCAGGCAGGCGGGGTCGCCGAAACTCGACTGCGCTTCGCGCTTCGCGCTTTCCAGCGCTGCGCGGAACCCGGCGGGGTTCTCGACAAGGCGCATGCCCTTGCCGCCACCGCCCGCCCGCGCCTTGATGAGGACGGGATAGCCGATCCCATCCGCCGCGGCCGCCAGAAAGTCGGGATCCTGGTTTTCGCCGTGATAGCCGGGGACCACTGGAACCCCGGCCTTGGTCATCAAGCTTTTCGCGGCATCTTTCAGCCCCATGGCGCGGATGGCGCTGGCGGGCGGCCCGATGAAGACCAGACCGGCGGCCTCGACCGCTTCGACGAAACCGGGGTTCTCGGACAGGAAACCGTAGCCGGGATGGATTGCCTCGGCCCCGGTGCGCAGCGCAGCGGCAATGATCGCCTCGCCGCGCAGATAGCTGTCGGAAACTGCCGCACCGCCGATGTGGACCGCCTCGTTGGCCAGTTCCACATGCTTGGCACCCGCGTCGGCGTCGGAGTAGACCGCGACTGTTTTCGTTCCCATTCGGTGTGCGGTGGCGATGACGCGGCAAGCGATTTCACCACGGTTGGCAATCAGGATCTTGGCAAACATCGTGGCCCCCTCACATCCGGAAGACGCCAAAACGCGTCTCCTCGATCGGCGCGTTCAGGGCAGCGGACAGCGACAGGGCCAGCACCTGCCTTGTGTGGCGCGGATCGACGATCCCGTCATCCCAGAGCCGAGCCGAGGCATAAAGCGGGTGCGACTGGCGCTCGAACATTTCGATCGTCGGCTGCTTGAACGCCGCTTCCTCCTCGGCGCTCCACTGGCCTCCTTTCCGTTCAATCGCGTCGCGCCGCACGGTGGCAAGCACCCCCGCCGCCTGCTCGCCGCCCATCACAGAAATCCGGCTGTTTGGCCAGGACCACAGGAAGCGGGGCGAATAGGCCCGGCCGCACATGCCGTAATTGCCCGCCCCGAAGGAGCCGCCGACAAGGAAGGTGATCTTCGGCACCCGCGTCGTCGCCACCGCCGTCACCAGCTTTGCGCCGTCCTTGGCGATGCCGCGGTTTTCGTAGGAGCGGCCGACCATGAAGCCCGAGACGTTCTGGAGGAAGACCAGCGGGATCTTCCGCTGGGAACAAAGCTCGACAAAATGCGCGGCCTTCAGCGAGGATTCCGAAAAGATCACCCCGTTGTTGCCGATGAGGCCGACCGGCATTCCCATGACATGAGCAAAGCCGCAGACGATGGTCGCTCCGTAACGCGGCTTGAACTCGTCGAAGCGCGAGCCATCGACGATGCGGGCGATGACCTCGCGGATGTCGTAGGGCGTCTTCAGCTCTGCGGGCACGACGCCCATGATCTCTTCGGGATCGTAGAGCGGAGCTTCGGGTGATTGCCGGGCAAGTTGTGGCAGCTTCTGGCGGTTCAAGTTGGCAACCGCACGTCGTGCAAGGGCAATCGCGTGCAGATCGTCATTCGCCAAGAGGTCGGCCACGCCCGAGATCCGCGTGTGGACATCGCCGCCGCCCAGATCTTCCGCCGAAACGATCTCGCCGGTCGCGGCCTTGACCAAGGGCGGCCCGGCCAGAAAGATCGTGCCCTGGTCCTTCACGATGATGGTGACATCCGACATGGCGGGCACGTAGGCTCCCCCGGCGGTGCAGGACCCCATCACCACCGCGATCTGCGCAATCCCCTTTGCCGACATGTTGGCCTGGTTGAAGAAGATGCGGCCGAAATGGTCGCGGTCGGGGAAGACCTCGTCCTGGTTCGGCAGATTGGCGCCGCCGGAATCGACGAGGTAGACGCAGGGAAGGCAATTTTCTTCGGCAATCTCCTGCGCGCGCAGGTGTTTCTTGACCGTCATCGGGAAATAGGTGCCGCCCTTCACGGTGGCATCGTTGCAGACCACCATCACTTCCTGGCCCTCGATGCGGCCGATCCCGGTGATCAGACCGGCGCAGGGGCTGGCGCCGTCGTAGAGGCCATGGGCGGCAAAGGTTCCGACTTCCAGAAAGGGCGAGCCGGGGTCGATCAGCCGGGCAATCCTTTCGCGCGGCAGAAGCTTGCCCCGGCTCCGGTGCAACTCGCGCGCCTTGTCGCCCCCGCCCGCCAGCGACAGGGCGGCGGCCGCGCGCACGTTTTCCAGCGCAGCAAGATTGGCCTCACGGTTCGTCCGAAAGGCCTCCGACCGCAGAGAAATGGCCGAGGACAGGATCGTCATGCGCTCATCGCCCCCATCATCTCGCGCCCGATCAGCATCCGGCGGATTTCGCTGGTGCCTGCGCCGATCTCCATCAGCTTGGCGTCGCGGAACAACCGGCTGACCGGGGTTTCGTTCATGAAGCCTGCGCCGCCCATCGCCTGCACGGCCTGATGCGCGACCACCATCGCCTCCTCCGAGGCGTAAAGCACACAGGCGGCGGCGTCAGCCCGCGTGACCTGGCCCCGGTCGCAGGCGCGGGCGACGGCGTAGACATAGGCCCGGGCCGAGTTCAGCTTGGTGTACATGTCGGCGATCTTGCCCTGCATCAGCTGGAAGTCGCCAACCCGCTGCCCGAACTGCTTGCGGGAGGCCATGTAGGGCATGATCTCGTCCAGGCAGGCGGCCATGATCCCGGTGCCGATGCCCGACAGCACCACCCGTTCGTAATCAAGGCCCGACATCAGCACGCGGACGCCCTTGCCCTCGGTGCCGAGTACATTCTCGAACGGAACCTCGACATCCTCGAACACCAGTTCGGCGGTATTCGACCCCCGCATCCCCAGCTTGTCGAAATGCTTCGAGGTGCTGAAGCCCTTCATCGTCTTCTCGACCAGAAAGGCGGTGATCCCCTTCGACCCGGCCTCGGGGTCGGTCTTTCCGTAGACGACCAGGGTATCGGCATCCGGCCCGTTGGTGATCCAGAACTTGGTGCCGTTCAGGACATAATAGCCGTTGCGCCTTTCGGCCCGGAGCTTCATGGAAACGACGTCCGAACCCGCCCCGGCCTCGGACATGGCCAGCGCTCCGACATGGTCGCCGCTGATCAAGCCGGGCAGGTACTTGCGCTTCTGCGCCTCGCTTCCGTTCAGCTTGATCTGATTCACGCACAAGTTGGAATGCGCGCCATAGCTGAGCGAGACCGAAGCCGAGGCGCGGGCGATTTCCTCGACCGCAACCACATGTGCAAGATAGCCCATCCCAGCGCCGCCATACTCCTCGGGGACGGTGATCCCCAGAAGGCCAAGAGCGCCCATCTCGCGCCAAAGCGCTGCCGGGAAGTCGTTGTCCTTGTCGATCCCTGCGGCCAGCGGCTTCACCCGTTTCTGCGCCCAGGCGTGCACCATGTCGCGCAGCGCGTTGACCTCTTCGCCCAGGTCGAACTTCATCGAAGCGTTGAACATGTCACCAACTCCTCATTCTGCGGCGATGGCCATGGGCCCGTTGCGATCCAGCGCGACACGGATATCGGCGCGTCGGGCCATCTGCTGGCGGTAGGCCGCTTCCTTGACCGGACCATAGCCCCGGATCTTCTCGGGCAGGGACAGCAATTCGCGGGCAAGCGGAAGATTTTCGGCGGTCAGTTTCCTGACAACCAGCGCCAGGTCATCCTCGTAGTCCACGATCAGCTGCCGCTCCAGCTTGCGGTCCGTCGTGTGGCCGAACGGATCCGCCCAAGTCCCGCGCAGGCCTTTCAGGCGTGCAAGAACGCGGAATACGGGCAGGATCCAGGGGCCGAACTCGCGTTTTTTCGGGCGGCCGTCCGCGGCCTTGCCGGGCAGCATCGGCGGGGCAAGATTGAAGGCGATGCGGAAGTCGCCGTCGAAGACCTTGTCCAGCGATGCCCGGAACTTGGCTGTCGAGTAGAGCCGGGCGACCTCGTATTCGTCCTTGTAGGCGAGGACGCGCGCATAGGCGCTTGCGACCTGACGTTTCAGGTCATTGGCACCGACCCGCGCCGGTGCCGCAACCTCGTCGATCTTCGACAACCAGGTGCGATAGCGGTTGGCAAGGGCCTCGTTCTGATAGGCCCGCAGATGGGCCGCGCGGTGCTCCACGATGCGTTCTGTGGACATCGTCTCGAGATCGGGCCGCGCCTCTGCGGCGGTCAGGCGTCGGACATGGCCCGGATCATGCGCCAGAACCCGGCCCCAGTTGAAGGAATCGGAGTTGGCCATGACCGCCACGCCATTCAGTTTGATTGCCTGCAGGATGGCCTCGCGCCCGATCGGCACCATCCCCTGTTGCCAGGCATAGCCCAGCATCATCAGGTTGGCCCCGATCTCATCTCCCGTAAGTCGTGCCGCCAGCGCAGAGAAATCCAGAAAGTGACGGTCCGACCTGACCGCCCGCGCCACGTTGCGTTCGACAGCCGCCTCTTGAAAGTCAAAATCGCGATTGCGGATGAAGTCGGAAACCGGGGTGACGCGGGTGTTCAGGACTGCCTGGGTCCGGTCCGGATCACAAAGGACGATGCACTCCTTCGAGACCGCTACCACGCCATCCGCCGCGATCAGGAGGTCGGCGCTGCCGGCCGCGATGCGCGGGGCGGCCACGGGACGGTCTGGCCGGGACACCCGGACATGACTCATCACTGCGCCGCCTTTCTGCGCCAGCCCGGCCATATCAAGCACCATCGGAATCTTGCCCTCGATATGTGCAGCCATGCCAAGGATTGCGCTGATGGTCAGCACCCCGGTGCCGCCAACCCCGGCCAGCGCCAGGTTCCAAGCGCGCTCGATCGCTGGCAGGAGAGGTTCCGGCAGCGTCTGTATATCCGGGCCGTTTTCGGACCGCTGCTTTCGCAGCTTGCCTCCGCGCACGGTCACGAAGGACGGGCAGAAGCCCTTGAGGCAGGAATAGTCCTTGTTGCACATTGACTGGTTGATGCGCCGCTTGCGGCCCATTTCGGTCTCTTCCGGCTCGACCGCGATGCAGTTCGACCTTTCCGAACAATCGCCGCAGCCCTCGCATACCTCCGGATTGATCCAGAGCCGCAGGCCGGGGTCTTCCAGCATACCCCGCTTGCGCCGCCGTCTCTTTTCCGCAGCACAGGTCTGCTCGAAGACGATGATGGTCACACCGGGCACCTCGCGCAACTCCAGCATCACAGCATCGATCTCGTCGCGGTGGCGGATCTTGGTGCCGGGGGCGAGGTCGGCGGCGGAGTAGAGATCGGGCCGGTCGGACATCAGGACGATACGCGCCACGCGTTCGTGATACATCAGATGGGTGATCTGTGGCGGGGTCAGCACGCCATCCACCGGCTGACCGCCAGTCATCGCCACGGCGTCATTGTATAGGATCTTGTAGGTGATGTTCGCCCCTGCCGCGACCGACTGGCGGATGGCAAGATGGCCGGAATGGAAGAATGTGCCGTCGCCAAGATTGACGAAGCGGTGCTTTTCGTCGGTGAACCTTCCGATCGCGGTCCACGGTACGCCCTCAGCGCCCATGTGGGTAAAGGTCTCGGTCCGGCGGTCCATCCACTGCACCATGAAATGGCACCCGATCCCGGCCATGGCCTTCGAGCCTTCCGGCACCCTCGTCGAGGTGTTGTGCGGACATCCGGCGCAGTAGTGCGGCAGGCGCACGATCGGCGGTACCTGCGCGCTGCCCCGCGCTTCGGCTTCGTGCAGATGCTTGGCGCGGCGACGCAGTTGGCTCGCCAGCCCTTCGGGCAGGTCAAGTCGCAGCAGACGTTCCGCGATTGCACCGGCGACTCGCGCCACGGTCAGCCCGGCGGACAGGCTGAGGAACGGTGTCCCGGCCTCGTCGAACTTTCCGACGATACGCGGACGCACATCTGCCCGCCAGTTGAACAGCTGCTGCTTGATCTGGTTCTCGATGATCTCGCGCCGTTCCTCGACGATCAACACCTCTTCCAGGCCCTGCGAAAAGGCGCGGATTCCTTCCGGTTCCAGGGGCCAGGGCATCCGCACCTTGTAGAAGCGCAGGCCGATCAGGGCGCGCTCCTCCGGGCCGATGCCCAGCTCGGCCAGCGCCTGCCGAACGTCCTCGTAGGCCTTGCCCGAGGCAACTATGCCAAATCGGGCATTGGGCGCGTCGGAGACCACCGTGTCGACGCTGTTCGCCCGGGCAAAGGCGATGGCGGCATAGCCCTTGTGCTCTTGCAAGCGTTCGTCCTGCACCAGGGGCGGGTCGGGCCAGCGCAAGGACAGCCCGCCAGGTGGCAACTCGAAATCCTGCGGCAGGGCGAACTGCCGACCTTCCTGCGCCAGATCGACCACCGTGCTGATCTCGACGGTTTCCGAGATGACCTTGAAGCCGACCCAGCAGCCCGAATAACGCGACATCGCGATGCCCAGAAGGCCCATCTCCAGGAATTCATGCACCGATGAGGGATACAGCATCGGCATCAGCGCCGAGATGAAAGCATGATCCGACTGGTGGGGGATGGACGACGACTTGCAGGTATGGTCGTCCCCCGCAATGGCAAGAACGCCACCATGCGGCGCGGTCCCTGCGGCATTTGCGTGCTTGAACACATCGCCGGATCGGTCGACGCCAGGCCCCTTGCCGTACCAGATGCCCAGCACACCGTCCTTGCGCGCGCCTGACGACAGGTGCACCTGCTGGCTGCCCCAGACGGCGGTGGCCGCGAGATCCTCGTTCAACCCCGGCTGGAAGACGATATCGTGCCGGTCAAGGAACTTCCTCGCCTTGGCCAACTGCTGGTCGTAGGTACCCAGGGGCGAGCCGCGATAGCCCGAGATGAAGGCGGCGGTATTCAGCCCCGCGGCCCGATCCCGCCGCATTTGGGTCATCGGCAGCCTGACCAGCGCCTGGGTGCCGGTCAGGTAGACCGACCCGGCTTCCGCCACATACTTGTCGTCGAGCGTGATGGCCATCCGCGTCTCCCTCCCTAGATCCGCGTGCAGTGCTCATCGGAAGTTTAGTCCGAAACGCGAAGGACAAGGTCGCTAATGTTGACCTTGTTAGCATATGAATGGATACAATGTACCTTCAGATGCGCAGGATTCTCAAAACTGGTGCCGGTGACGGAACCCATGAACGATAGTGTAACCGGATAGGGGTGCGAATGAAGCTTGATGATTCGGATCGGCGCATTCTGCGCGTGATCCAGGCCCAACCGGACCTGACGATGCGCGAACTGGGCGAGGCTACCGGCATGAGCCATTCTCCCTGCTGGCGTCGGCTGCAGAGGTTGCAGGCCGAAGGCGCGGTCAGCACCCGGCGCTTCGTCATCGACCCCGAGGCGGTCGGCTACGAAATTCTTGTCTTCTGCTTTGTGAAGATCACCCACCATCAGCGTGAGCGCCTGAAAGCGTTTGAGGATGCCGTGGCGGGCGTACCCGAAATCCTGCAGTGCTACTCGCTCAGTGGCGAGTTCGACTATGTCCTGCAAGTCATCGCACCCAGCGTCCGGGACTATGAGGCAACGGTGAAGAACGCGCTCGTCGAACTGCCGAACGTCCAGTCGATCTATACGAGCTTCACGCTAAAGAGGGTGAAGAACAGCCTGAACATCCCGATCTGATTTGCTGCACAAAGGTCTCGCCGGTAAGCACATCTCCCGGGAACGGAATGGTCCAGGCTCTGCCGGTTTGGCCGGGGGCGAAGGCTGCCGCATTGCCGGGCGCCGGGGTGGCGCGGCTTGCTGACCTGGAGCCCGAACCAGTTTCAGAGAACCCGCCCATCCGCGTCGAACCAGTGCGCACGGGACCAGTCAAGTTTCAGCCCGATCCTGCTGCCGGGTCGATGGCCGGTTTCGCCGGGAAGGCGGAGTGTCAGATCGGCGGGCTGTCCCGCGACGCGGACATAGGCATAGGTCTCGGCTCCGAGCCGCTCGATGATCTCTATGTCGCCTGCGATGTCGGCGTCCGCTTCCTCCACCGCCACCAGATGTTCGGGCCGGATTCCCAGCTCGACCACCTGTGCTTTCCCGGCGGGCAGCGCAAGTGGCGCGATGCCCGGCCAGTCGATCAGAGACCCATTGGTGCGGACCGGCAGGAAGTTCATCGAGGGTGCGCCGATGAACCCGGCGACAAAGCGGTTTGCCGGACGTTCGTACAGATCCATCGGCGTGCCGACCTGCTCGATCCGACCATCGTTGAACACCACGATCCGGTTGGCGAGCGTCATCGCCTCGACCTGGTCATGCGTCACGTAGACCATGGTTGCGCGAAGGCGCTGGTGCAGGCGGGCAATCTCCAGCCGCATCTGCACGCGCAGGGCGGCATCCAGGTTGGAAAGAGGCTCGTCGAAGAGAAAGACCTTGGGGTTGCGGATGATGGCGCGGCCGATGGCGACGCGCTGGCGCTGGCCGCCGGACAGTTCGCGCGGGTAGCGGGCAAGGAGGGGGGCGAGATGCAGCGTCCCTGCCACCTCGGCGACGCGGGCGGTGATCGTTGCGCGGTCGGTTCCCTTCAGTTGAAGCCCGAAGCCGATGTTGTCGGCCACCGTCATGTGCGGGAACAGCGCGTAGGACTGGAACACCATGGCGATGCTGCGGTCGGCGGGGCGGGCGCGGGTCAGGTCTCCGCCGTCAAGCAGGATCGTGCCAGAGGTGGCATCCTCAAGCCCGGCGATCATCCGCAGGGTGGTGGACTTGCCGCAGCCTGACGGACCGACGAAGACGACGAACTCGCCGTCGGAAATCGCGAGGTCCAGTCCCTTGATCACCTGGACCTGGCCGAAGGATTTGCGAAGGTTGGCAAGCTGAAGCTGGGCCATGGGTTATCCTTTGACTGCGCCCATGGTCATCCCCTTGATGAAAAAGCGCTGGAAGAAGAGAAAGACGAGAAGCGTGGGCAAGCTGGCAACCAGAGATAGCGCGCCCTGCACGCCCCAGGCGACGGAGTACTGGCCCTTCAGGTTGACGATGCCGATCATGATAGTGCGCTTGTTGTCGGACTGGGTGAAAATCAGTGGCCAGAGAAAATCGTTCCAGATCCAGGTGAATTGCAGCGTGGCGAGCACGGCCAGCGCAGGCAACGACAGGGGCAGGACGACTCGCGTCAGAACCTGCCATTCGTTGGCACCTTCCATGATCGCGGCCTCGCGCAGGGCATTCGGGACGGTTGCGAAGAAATTCCGCATCATCAGGACGCATATTGGGAGGCCAAGCGCCGAATGGACGATGATCACCGGCCATAGCGTGTCGATCAGCCCCAGCCCGTTGAACAGGCGAAACAGCGGCACCAGGATGACCTGCGGCGGAAAGAACATGCCAGCGACGATCCCCAGGAACAGGGCATTCGAGCCGCGGAACGGCAACTTGGCAAAGACGTAGCCGGCCAGCGCGCCGAGCGTGATTGAAACTGCGGTTGCGGGCAGCGTCACCAGAAGGGTGTTCAGAAAGTAGCGATGGACCGCAGGGTTGCCCAGAACCTCGGCAAAGTTGCCGAGGAAAAGGCTTGCGGGCAAGGACCAGAGCTCACCCATCGAAATCTCGCGAGTGGTCTTGATCGAGGAGAGCAGTACCCCGAGGGTGGGCAGCAGGAACAGCACCGCGAGAGCGCTGAGGATGGTGAAGATGGTCGTGGGCCATGGGTTGAAGCGGGTCACGGGCAGGGGCTCAGCCATAGATGCGATCAACCTTGCGCAGCTGGCGGAAATAGAGCCCGATGATCGCCAGCGCTATCAGGAACAGGACGACCGAAATCGCCGAACCATAGCCCATCAGGTATTTCTTGAAGCTTTCGTTGTACATGTGCATCGCCAGCGTGTCCGAACTGTTGAACGGGCCCCCGCCGGTCATGATGTAGAGAATGTCGAACCCTTTCAGCGAGTTGATCACCGAAAGCGCCACCACGACCACGGTCGAGGGCGCAAGCAGCGGCAGCACCACCCGGCGAAAGCGTTGCCAGGGCGAGGCACCTTCGATCTCGCAGACCTCCAGGAGATCGCCGGGAATGGCGGTCAGCCCGGCGAGATAGATCACCATCGCAAGCCCGGTCTGCTGCCAGGACCAGGCGACGATCACCGACCAGAGCGCAGTGTCGGGCTTGGCCAGCCATGCGTACTTGAACTTCTCGCCCGTTATTTGGGAAATGATCGTGTTCAGAAGGCCCCAGTCGGGCTGGTAGATCCAGGTCCAGATCTGGCCGACGATCACGGCCGACAGGCAGATCGGCAGGTAGAAGATGCTCTTGAACACCCGCGCCCCGGCCACCCTGGAATCGAGAAGCAAAGCCAGCATCAATCCCAGAGTCGTTGGCAGGATGATTGCAGCCGCCATCCAGATCGTGGTGTTGATCGCTGCCTGCAGGAAAAGACGGTCGGTGGCGATCTTGGCGAAATTGTCGAAGCCCACGAAACTGTAGTTGGTGTCAAATCCGTTCCAGTCGGTGAAGCTGTAGTAGAACGAACTGAACAGTGGCCAGACCACGAACAGCCCGAACAGCCCCAGCGGCAGGCCTAGAAGCGCGATGCGCCAGAAGCGGTTGTGCTGTTCCATCCGTCCCTTTCCCGAAGACCCCGGGCCGCCCGGAAGTTGGTGGCCCGGGGTCTTCCGGTCATTCGTTGAACGCGGCTTCGGCGTCAGTTGCGACTTGTGCGAGAATGGCCTCGGCCTGCGAAGGGTCGTCGATGAAGCGGGTGAACATCGAAAGTCCCACCTCGGCCACCGGAGGCGGCGTGGCGAGGTCGTAGTTGAAGGCGAAGGCCTCGGCCGCCGCCACTCTCGCGGCCGCCTTCTGCATCACCGCATTGTAGCTTGCCGGGTCGACGTTCACGTTCGCCGACAGCGCGCCCTGCGCGTTGGCCCAGGCCGCCTGCACCCCGGCGTCCGAGACCATGAAGGCCAGGAACTTCTCGGCGCCCTCGACATTCGCGGCATTCGCGGCGATCACCAGCCCGTCGACCGGGCCGACCGCGGCGTTGGGCACGCCGTCCTTGATCTTGGGGAACTCGAAGAAGTCGTAATCCTGTCCCGGAACAAGCCCGTTGCCGTTCCAGTAGCCGGTGATCCAGGTTCCCATCAGCGTCATCGCCGCCTCTCCGCGCGCCACCTTGTCCGAGGCATCGGTCCAGTCGTCGGCGTTTGCGTTTTCAACAAAGTAGCCCTTGTCGAACAGTTCTTTCCACATTGCCAGGGCAGCGGCGACCTCTGGGTCGGAGTACTTGGCATCGCCCGTCATCAGGCGCGCACGATAGTCCGGTCCTGCGGTGCGCAGCAGCAGGTAGTCGAACCAGAATTGTGCCGGCCAGCGGTTTTTCGACCCAAGCGCGACGGGGGCCACGCCCTTGCCCTTCAGCGTTTCGCACAGCGCCAGGAAATCATCCCAGCTTGCGGGAGGGGCCGTCATTCCGGCGTCTGCAAGCACCTTCACGTTGTAGAACATGCCGGCGTAGTGGTAGTTCATCGGCACCAGATAGCGCTTGCCATTGTATAGCGTGGCGCTGTCGGCGACTGGCTTGGCGATGATCCCGTCAAGGCCGTTGGCCCCCCACATTTCGTCTATCGGATGCAGCGAATTCGAATCGACGATGAACTGCACCCGCGCTCCGGCCCAGTAGCTGAACACGTCCGGCAGGCTGTTGCCCGCAGCCCGAACGAGGATGTCGGTCTTGAAATCCTCGTGCCCGACCGGGCTTTCCTTCATCGCGATGCCGGTGGCCTCGGTGAACTTGGCGATCTGCTCGTTGAAGGCCTTGAGCCCCAGTTCTCCGGTGAAGTAGTGGCTGATCGTCACTTCGCCCGCTTGCGCCCGGGCCATCCGGCCCATGCTCAGGAGCGGGACGGCAAGCGACCCCAGCAACACGCCGCGCCGACTGATCTGCTTCATCTCATCCTCCCAAGAAGTTTAAACATGCGGCACTTCTTCCTGCCGTCCTGTCCTTGATTGCCAAGAATTGCCACCATGTCAACGAAAAGTATTGCATATCGCCTGACAATGCGAGAAAAGTCCTGATATGGAAGCATGAGGATGGAAAAGTTGCGCTATGTAAAACTATCTGTTTAGCATAGCGCAAATTCAACGAAACGCGATCGGAGCCCGCCCCATGCGCCTGCTGCAATCCCTGTCCCGTGGTCTGGAGGCCCTCAGCTACATGACCGCCCAGTCCGATCCCGTTCGCCTGACCGACGTGGCCGAGGCGCTCGGTATCGACAAGTCCAACGCAGCGCATCTGCTGAAGACTCTGGTCGCCAAGGACTACGCGGTGCAGGACGACAATCGCCGCTATCGGCCAAGTGCCAGGCTGGTCGGCACCCCGCGGACCGAACACACGCTGGAAGAGATCGTCGCGGTCAAGGAAGCCTGGCGCGGCACTCTGGAGACGCTGGTTGCCGAAACCGGTGAATGCGCGCATCTCGCAGTGCTGGTTGGTTCGCGGGTCTGGTACATCGACAAGGTGGATTCGCCGCTGCCGCTGAAGGTCGATCATCCGATCGGCGCGCTTTCGCCGCTGCATTGTACCGCGCTTGGTAAGGCCTTCCTCAGCTTCGGCCGCGCACAATTGCCGGACGACCAGCCCGTCTTCACGCCCCGCACCCTCACCACCCGCCGCGCGCTGGCGGAAGAGATCGAGCGCACCCGCGCCCGGGGCTATTCGATCGACGACGAGGAGTTTGCCCCGGGCATCCGCTGCGTTGCCCGGCCGATCTACGACGGGGCAGGAGTGATGATTGCGGCTGTTGGGATTTCTGGCCCCTCGGTTCGAGTCACCGATGCCCGCCTGCACGAACTTGGCCGCATCGTGGCCGCCGCGGGACAGGGCGGACGACAGAAGGAGCCTCAACGATGACCTTGGCGCCCCTGCGTGTCGGACTGATCGGCACGGGACGGATTTCGGACCTGCACGCCATCGAATATCTGCAGAACCCGGACGCGCGGATTGTGGCGCTGTGTGACCGCGATGTCGCGCAGGCCAAGGCGAAGGCCGCCGCCTGGGGTATCCCGGACGTGGCGGTTGACGACGATATTGATGCATTCCTTGCCCGCCCCGACCTTGATCTGGTCGAGATCCTTCTGCCACACCACCTGCATCTGCCGGTGGCGCTGAAAGCCATCGCGGGGGGCAAGATCATCTCGCTGCAAAAGCCGATGTGTCTGAACCTGGCCGAAGCCGACCAGCTGGTCGCCGCCGCCGAGGCACATGACCGCCCGGTGAAGATTTTCGAGAACTTCATATTTTACCCGCCGGTAATGAAGGCGCGCGAATTGATCGACCAGGGCGCCATCGGCACGCCTCAGTCGATTCGGATCAAGTCGAACCCTGCCCGCAGCGCTACCTCTTGGGACGTGCCCGCGGCTGCGAATGCGTGGCGGCAGGAGAAGGGGCATGCGGGTGGCGGGCCGCTGGTTTTCGACGACGGGCACCACAAGTTTGCGCTCGCCTGGCATTTCATGGGCAACCCTCAGGAAGTCCATGCCTTCATCGGCGACTGCGAAGGCCCGGGCGGCATCCGGTTCGACGCCCAGTCGATGGTATCCTTTCGCTTCCCCGGAAACCGCGTCGGAAACCTGGAGATCGTCTATTCGCCCGATATGGAGCTTATGACCCGGCACTATGCCCAGGATGACCGGGTAGAGATCACCGGCACTGCCGGAGTGATCTTTATCAACGGTGGGCATGGGCGGCTGGGGGCCACGCCTCCGGTCACGCTCTACCGGGACGGGACGCTGACCACCTACGACATCCCGACGGGGTGGGAGCACAGTTTCATCCAGTCGACCCGCCATTACATCAACGCCCTTAGGACCGGGGCGCCACCTGTCCTTACAGCCTCCGAAGGCCGCCAGGTCCTGCGCTTTGCGCTCGCCGCCGAACAGTCGGCCCGTGAAGGCCGGACCATCCGGCTGGACGGCTGACAGGGGAAGCGGCCATGAACGCACCGTCTTTTCGTTTCGCCGATCTCACCACCTCGGAAGAGCGCGCGCGTTTCCTGGCCAGAGCGGGTGGGCTATCGGCCCTGCTTGCGGCCGACGGCGCAGGTCCGACCGTGACCCTTCCGTTGGCCGAAGGACTGATCCTCGGACTGATGCGCCAGCGCGTGACCAAGTATCTGGCGATCTTCGGCCATGGCTCGACCGCTCTCGCCGATGTTCTGCGGGTCTATGAGGCCGCCGGCCTGGTGCGCTGCTGGCAGTTCCGGAACGAGGTGGAAATGGCCCATGCGGCAACTGCGTTGTCTTGGGTCTACGGCGAGGTACCGGCGGTCGTGACCTCCATCGGTCCAGGCGCCCTGCAGGCCATGGCAGCTTCTTTGGCAGCCAGCTCCAACAGTATCGGCGTCTATCACCTTTATGGTGATGAGACGACCCATGGCGAAGGTTACAACATGCAGCAGGTGCCGAAACCGGCACAGGGGGTCTTTTCCCAGATCTCCTCCCTGATGGGGGCCTCCTACACGCTGCATAGCCCGGGCTCTCTGCGTGACGGACTACGGAAAGGTGCGTCTTCCGTCTTCCATCCCTGGAAGCCCGGGCCCTTCTACCTCAATCTGCCGATCAACACGCAGGAAGCGCCAGTAACGCTGCGGCTGGACGCCCTGCCAGAGCGCCCGTCCTTTCCGGCAATGGCCCCCGCTGCCGACGACCCGCTGGCCGAAGCGGCGCAGGCGATTGCCGGAACTGCACGGGTGGCGATCAAGGCCGGGGGCGGCGCACGCACGGCGGCCGCGTCCGTCCGGCGCTTGGCGGAAGCCGCGGGGGCGGCGGTCGTCCTGTCGCCCGGGTCGGTTGGGGTGATGCCCGACGACCATCCGCAGAATCTGCATGTCGGCGGCTCGAAGGGGTCGATCAGCGGCAACTGGGTGATGGAGGAAGCCGAGCTTCTGGTGGTCATCGGCAGCCGCGCGGTGTGCCAGGCGGATTGCTCCGGAATTGGTTGGCCGAACGTGCGCCAGGTCATCAACCTGAACGCCGATCCGGTCGACGTGCAGCACTACAATGCGACGATCGCCCTGACGGGTGATGCGGCGACGGTAGCAGACCGGCTGGTCCGCCTGCTGGAGGGAGTGAGCCAGGCCCCGGCCAAGGCCGAATGGCTGAGCGCGGCAGCGGCGAAGAAGGCCGATTGGCAGGCTTTCCGCGCGGCCCGCGCTGCGGGTCCGGCCCTGACCGATCCGTTCTGGCCGCGGCCAGTGATGACGCAGCCGCAAGCCATTGCCGCGGCGGATGCGTGGTGCCGGACGGCGGGCGCTTTGAAGTTCTTCGACGCTGGCGACGTGCAGGCCAACGGCTTCCAGATCATCCAGGACGACACACCCTTCCAGACCTTCACTGAAAGTGGCGCCTCCTACATGGGTTTTGCCGTCTCGGCCCTCCTCTCGCAGGCGCTGGCAGAGAGGGGGAGATATGGTGTGGCGTTCACCGGCGACGGATCCTTTATGATGAACCCGCAGGTCCTGATCGATGCCGTGGCGCACGGAGTACATGGCACGATCCTTCTGTTCGACAACCGCCGCATGGCCGCGATTTCCAGCTTGCAGGAAGCGCAGTATGGCGTGAACTGGCGGACCCACGACGGGGTTGAGGTCGACTACCTTGCCCTTGGGCGGGCGGTGAAGGGCGTCGCAGCCTTCGGCGGCGGCGCCTCCCCGGAAGACCTGATCAAAGCGCTGTCTCGGGCGCAGGCCCATCCGGGCCTCAGCCTGGTGCATGTTCCCGTCTATTTCGGGCCCGATCCGGCGGGTGGCATGGGGTCCTTTGGTCAGTGGAACGTCGGCAACTGGTGCACTGCGGTTCAGGCCCGCTACGCCGAAACCCTGATCTGAAGGACAAGCCGATGTATTCCTCCCAAGGGCTCTTTCTCGACGGCCAGTGGCGTGCCGCTGCCGATGGCGCGACTATGCCCGTCCACAGTCCCGTGACCGAGGCCATGATCGGCACCATCCCCGTCGCGACCGAAGCCGATCAAGACGCCGCCCTATCCGCCGCCGGCCGCAGCTTTCCCGGCTGGGCGGCCACTTCGGCATGGGATCGCTCAAAGGTCTTGAGACGCACGGCTGACTACCTGCGGGCCAACGCCGACCCGCTCGCCCGGGTGATGTCGGCCGAAACCGGCAAGCCCCTGGCCGAGGCGCGTGCCGAGGTCAACGCCAGCGCGGACCAGTTCGAATGGCAGGGTGAAGAGGCCAAGCGCATCTATGGGCAGACGATCCCGGGCCGGAACCCGCACGAACGACTTTCCGTCAGCTACCAGCCCATCGGCCCCTGCCTGTCCCTGACGGCCTGGAACTTCCCGATGCTGCTCCCGGCCCGCAAGATCGCCGCCGCGCTGGCCGCCGGATGCAGCATCGTCGCCCGCCCCGCCAGCGAAGCGCCTGGGAGTTGCTTCGCGCTGGCCGATGCGCTTGTCGCAGCGGGACTGCCCGGCGGCATTCTATCGATCCTCACGGGTCCCGCGATGCCGATGGTCGAGCGGCTGATCCGCGCTCCGGTGATCCGCAAGGTCTCGCTGACCGGGTCGGTGTCGGTCGGACGGCAGGTGCTTCGCATTGCCGCAAATGACGTGAAGAAGGTGACGATGGAGCTTGGCGGCCATGCACCAGTTATCGTCCATGCCGACACCGATCCCGTGGCGGCCGCGCGCAAGCTTGCCGCGACCAAGTTCCGTAACTGCGGCCAGGTCTGCATCTCGCCGTCGCGCTTCTATGTCCACCGTTCGATCCTGCCAGCCTTCGAGACGGCCTTCGCTGAAGTCGCCGGCGACCTTCGCCTGGGAGACGGGCTGGATCCATCCACGACGATGGGCCCGATGATCCGCGCCGGCGCGGTCGAGACAGCCCTTGCCCTCATTGCCGACGCCCGCGACAACGGCGCGCGCCTGTTGGCCGGAGGCAACAGACCGGCCCATCTGAACCACGGGCATTTCCTGGAACCCACCGTCTTGTCCGATGTGCCGGACCACGCCCGCATCATGCACGAGGAACCCTTTGCACCGGTCGCCCCGATCGCCGCCTGGGAGGATTTCGACGAAGTGATCGCTTGCGCCAATTCCACTGACTTCGGCCTTTCCGCCTATGTCTTCACAGAGAACGCCGCGCTTGCCGCGCGCACCGCCGACAGATTGGAGGCAGGTATGGTAGGTATCAACGAAACGCTGCTCGCCACCGCCGAAGCCCCCTTTGGTGGCTCGAAACAGTCCGGTTTCGGTCGCGAGGGCGGCAGCCTTGGCATCCTCGACTACCTCAGCCCGAAATACACCCGACACCGCCTGAGTCTTGCCTGAAAGGACCGAGCCATGACCAAGCCGCAGGGCCTTGACAACGGACTGACCAACTATGGCGACCGGGACTTCGCGCGCTATCTGCGCCGCTCTTTCGCCAAATCGATGGGCTATACCGGTGCGGCACTGGATAAACCCATCGTCGGCATCTGCACCAGTGAAAGCGGCTTCAACAACTGCCACCGCCACTTCCCCGAGATGATCGAGGCAGTGACGCGCGGTGTCCTTGCCGCCGGTGCCTTGCCGATTACCTTCCCGGTGATCTCGCTGGGTGAGGTCTTCCTGTCGCCCACGTCGATGGTCTATCGCAACCTGATGGCGATGGCGGTGGAAGAAATGATCCGCGCCCAGCCGATGGATGCCGTGGTGCTGATGGGCGGCTGCGACAAGACCGTGCCCGCCATGCTGATGGGCGCGATTTCCGCCGACAAGCCTGCCGTAATGGTCGTTGCCGGGCCGATGATGACGGGTCGCCATCGAGGCGAGCGGCTGGGCGCCTGCACCGATTGCCGTCGTTTCTGGGGCAGCTTTCGTGCAGGAAAGGTCTCTGCGGACGAGATTGACCAGGTTGAGGGGCGCCTTGCGGTGACCGCTGGCACCTGCGCCGTGATGGGCACCGCCTCGACCATGGCGCTGTTGGCCGAGACGCTGGGGATGCTGCTGCCCGGATCGGCCGCGATCCCGGCGGTCCACGCCGACCGGCTGCGCAATTGCGAGGAAACCGGGGCGCTGGCCGCCGGGATGGCGCTGACCGGAGGGCCGAGACCGACTGAAGTTGTTGTCCCCGCCGCTGTCCGCAATGCGCAGCGCGTTCTGCTGGCGGTGTCGGGCTCGACCAATGCCGTCATCCACCTGGCTGCGGTCGCCCGCCGCATCGGCATCAAGCTGGACCTCGACGCTTTCAATCGGCTTTCGGACGAAACGCCGGTTCTGGTCGATCTGAAGCCCGTCGGTGCGGGCTACATGGAGGATTTCCACTATGCCGGAGGTCTGGAAGGCGTACTGCGCGAAATCGCGCCGCAGTTGGAAACAGAAACCGTCAGTGTCACTGGCGAGACGCTTGCCGATCGCTTGGCCCACCCGTTGCCCGATCCGATCGATCGTGCCGTGATCCGCGAGGCAACTGATCCGATCTCTCCCGTGGGCGGGCTGATCGCACTCCGGGGCAGTCTTGCGCCGGAAGGTGCCATCCTGAAACGAGCCGCTGCGACCGACGCGCTTCTGGAACACGAAGGTCGGGCAGTGGTCTTCGCCTCGCTGGAAGACCTCGCGGAACGGATTGACGACCCCGGTCTGGACGTGGCCGCCGACGACATCCTGGTCCTCCAGAACGCCGGTCCGAAAAGCCCCAGCGGCATGCCCGAGGCCGGATACCTGCCGATCCCGAAGAAACTGGCGCAGGCGGGTGTCAAGGACATGGTGCGCATTTCGGATGCCCGCATGTCCGGCACTGCCTTCGGCACCATCGTTCTTCATGTCTCGCCCGAGGCAGCAATCGGCGGACCGCTTTCTCTCGTGCGCACTGGCGACAGGATCCGTCTCTCTGCCGCTGACAAGCGGATCGACCTGCTCGTTGATGATGCGACGCTGGCGCGACGCACTGCGGAAAGAACGGTGCCAACACATCAACCGAAGCGCGGCTATACACGGCTTTACCATGAGCACGTCACCTCGGCGACCGAGGGCTGCGATTTTGACTTCCTGGGACCCGAAGGCTGCTGATCCAGAAACAAGGCCTGCAAGATAGATGAAGTCGCGCGCCTGTGACCGGTCATGCGGTCCGACCGACCTTCAAGGGGCGTGAACACGCGCCAACCGCCGAGAGCATCTTCTTCGCGGGTGCGAGGCGCTCGTCATGAACCAGGAGGCTGGTGAGGAGAGGCGTCAATATGATTGACAGTTCAGTCAGTCGCGTGCCAAGCTGTCGTGGCACAAGCATCCGCTGGAGGTTTCATGCCCGTCGCGACGACCGCCTATCCGCACCGCGACCTGACAAAGTCCAACGCGCAGTTCCAGCGTGCGGTACAGCGGCTGCCGCTGGGCGTGTCCTCGACCTTCCGCTACTGGGGCGACGACCGAACGATCTATGTCCACCGCGGCAAGGGCGGGCGGACCTGGGACATCGACGGCAACGGCTATGTGGACTACCGCCTGGGGTATGGCCCGGCGATCCTCGGCTATGCCGACGACCGGGTAGATGCCGCAGCGCGCAAGGGAATGGAGGTGGGCGGCGTCTTCGCGCTATCGACCGAGAAGGAACTGACGGTCGCCGACCGAATCTCGAAGATGGTCCCGGCGGCGGAACTTGTCCGGTTCTCCAATTCTGGCACCGAGGCGGTGATGGCCGCGCTCCGGCTCGCCCGGGCCTACACGGGCCGCGAGGAGTACCTCCTGGTCGAAGGCGGCTATCACGGTCTCTTTGACGCGGCGATGTGGATGGCGGATATGGACCACTGGTCGCCGGGCGGCAATGCCGACCCCGAGGTCGTGCCCTATGGCAAGGGCATCCCGCCGACGGTAAAAAAGCTTGCTCATCTTGTACCTATGAACGACCTGCAGCGGCTGGAAGACACGTTCAAGACACAGGGCGACCGACTGGCGGCGATGCTGATCGAGCCGATCCAGGGCAACTGCTGCGGGATTTCCGCGCGTCGCGACTATGTGCAGCTCGCCCGCGATCTGTGCGACCGCTACGGCGTTCTCTTGATCATCGACGAGGTGAAGACCGGCTTCCGCGTTGGCAAGGGCGGGATACAGGGCATCCTAGGCATCCGTCCCGACATCACCACCTTCGCCAAGGCCATCGCCAACGGCTATCCGATAAGCCTGGTTGCGGGACGCGAGGATGTGATGCGGACTTTCCGCTATGGCGGCGCCAGCCATGGCGGCACCTATACGGCCCATTCCGTCAGCCTGGCCGCAGCCGAGGAATGTTTGCGCATCCTTGACGAGACCCCAGCGCTGGACACTCTGGCTGGTTACGGCGAGCGGCTGAAGGCCGGTATCTCCGAAATCCTGACCGCGCGCGGGGTCACTCACAGCTTCTCGGGCCATCCGTCCATGTTCGGCATCTTCTTCGCCGCCGAACCGCCCGACAACTACCGCGCCTGGAAGACCAGCGATTACAGCTTCTACGACCGGATGGCGCACTACCTGCATGACCTCGGTATCATCGTTGAGCCGGACAGCCGCGAGCCCTGGTTCATGTGCGAGGCGCATGGTCTGGATGACACCTGCCTGACCGACACGCTGAGGGCCGTGGAAACTGCGGTGGACCTGACCCTGCAGGATCAGGCCGACGGACGGCTGGATGCGGCTGAATGACCTATGACGCAGTGATCGTCGGCGCGGGCCACAATGGACTGGTGACCGCCAGCTATCTGGCACGCGCCGGAATGAAGGTCTGCGTGGTCGAAAAGAACGACTGGATCGGCGGCGCCGCGGTCAGCCGCGAGCTCTATCCGGGCTTCACCTATTCCAACTGTTCCTACGTCTCCTCGCTGTTTCGACCCGAAATAATGCGCGACCTGGAATTGCCGAAGCATGGCCTGCAGATCCTGCCCTACGAGGGCGGCGCGGTGTTCCAGGAGGGTGGAGGCTACCTTGGCATGTTCCGCGACCACGACGCCAACCGCCGTGAGTTCGCACGCCACTCGAAGCGCGACGCCGAGGCCTATGACATCTACGCCCGCGACGTTTTGCGCTTTTGCCGCTTCATCCGGCCGATGCTGCTGCGCACGCCGCCTGATCCGTCAAGCTTCCGCCCGCGCGACCTTGCGGAACTGATGTGGCTCGGTCGCCAGATGGGCGCGCTGTCCGAGGAGATGCGCGCGCGGATGGTGCAGTTCTGGACCATGAGCATCGCCGATTTCCTGGACCAGTATTTCGAAAGCCCGGTGATCAAGGGGTATCTCGCCGTCTCGGCGATCATCGGCACCGCGCTTGGACCGATGTCGCCGGGATCGGCCTACGTCCTGTTGCACCACTACATGGGTGATGTGGATGGCAACGTCGGCGCCTGGGGCTTTGCGCGTGGCGGCATGGGGTCGATCACGCGGGCGCTGACGGCCAGTCTGAAGGCTGCGGGGGGCGAGGTGCGGACGGGGCAGGGGGTCGAGAAGATCCTGGTCCAGAGCGGTCGCGCGGTCGGTGTCGTGCTGGCCAATGGCGATGAAGTGCGGGGCAAGCGCGTGATCTCCAACATGGACGTGAAGCGCACGTTCCTGAAACATGTCGATGAAGCCGAACTGCCGGACGATTTCGTGAAGCGCGTCAAGGCGTTCAAGATCCGCGGCTCCTCGGGCAAGCTGAACATTGCGCTTGATAGCACCCCGGTCTTCCCGGCCTTGCCGGAAGGTGCGCCCAATATTCGCGGCGACCTGCATTTCACCGATTCCATCGAGAAGATGGAGCGCGGCTATGACGACTGGAAGAATGGCCGTTTCAGTCGCGATCCGTTCCAGGACGTGATGATCCCGACCATGATCGACCCGACGATGACCCCGCCGGGCAAGCATTTCATGTCCTCCTTCGTGCAATATGCTCCCCCCAAGATCGAGGGTCGCGACTGGACCGACGCCGACCGCGACGCATTCCGCGACACCTGCCTGAACCAGATCGAGACCTACAGCCCCGGCTTCAAGGATCGCGTCTTGCATGTCGAGGTCCGCACGCCGCGCGAGCTGGAGGCGGAGGTTGGCCTGACCGAGGGCAATATCTTCCAGGGCGAACTGACCTTCGACCAGCTTCTCTTCAACCGCCCGGTGCCTGGATACGCGCAGTACCGCAGCCCGATCAGGGATCTGTGGATCTGCGGCTCCTCCACCCATCCGGGCGGCGGGGTGATGGGGGCACCGGGGCGCAATGCCGCGGCCGAGATGCTGCGCGAGGCCGGTGCGAAGGGGGGGATGCGCGATGCCTACGCCGTCCTCTGAGGTTCTGGTCATCGGGGGGGGCGTCAACGGGCTGGCCTGTGCCGCCCGGCTGGCCGCGAAGGGCCGCAAGGTCACGCTGCTGGAAGCGTCCGAGGTTGTCGGCGGCGGAGCGGGAGAGCGGGAATTTGCCCCGGGCTACCATGCCCCCGCACTGGCGCACCTGACGCAAGGGCTGGATACGCGGGTTGTCGAGGCGATGGCTCTCGACCGCCACGGCCTTGCCTTCCACCCTGCGCTGGCGACCACGGTGCTGTCCGGCGAAGCAGAATCGCTGACGGTCAGGGGTGGCAAGACCTCTGGTGTCGACGCTGCGGCCTGGGAGGCATTGCACCGGAAGCTTTCGGCTTTTGCCCGGGTTCTGGCGCCGTTACGGCAGATGCGGCCCGTGCGTCTGGCTGGTGAGAACCGGCTGTTCGGGCTGGCGCGGCAGGGTCTTGGTATCCGTGCCCTCGGCAAGGACGACTTCCGCGAACTGCTGCGGATGGTCCTGATCAATGTCCACGACGTGGCCGAGGACGAGTTGAGCGATGACAGGCTCAAGGGTCTTCTGGCCTTCGACGCCACGCTCGGGGCCTGGCTTGGCCCGCGCTCGCCCAATTCGCTGATCCTCTATCTTGATCGACTGGCGCGCGGGGCCGACCCGCTCTTGCCCAAGGGCGGCATGGGTGCGCTGGCCGTGGCCATGGGCAAGGCGGCTGCGGCAGCGGGCGTCGAGGTCCGCACCGGGTCTGCAGTGGAGAAGATCGTGGTCGAGGGCGACCGCGCCGTCGGCGTGCGGCTCGAGGGTGGCGAGGTGGTGCGGGTCGGCCTGGTGGTCTCGGCAATGAATCCGCGCACGACCCTTCATCAACTTGTGGGTGCGGCAGCCCTTGATGCCGGGTTCTTCAAGGCGACAGGCCATGTCCGGATGCGCGGGGCAGCGGCAAAGCTGCATCTTGCCCTCCGCGGCACCCCCGATTTCCGCGGTGCCGATCTTAAGTCCCGCATCGTCATCGCCCCCTCCTCCGAGGCGGTGGAGCGCGCCTTCAACCCGGTGAAATACGGCGAAGTGCCCGAGCTGCCGGTGATGGAGGTTATCCTGCCCTCGGCGCATGACCCCGGGCTGGCCCCGGCGGGGCACCATGTCCTTACTGCCATCGTCCAATACGCACCTCACGCCCCGAAAGCCGGGCTGGAGGCGGCGCGGGCCGAGATGCTGGAGAATACGCTGAACGTCCTGGAGCAGCACTCACCCGGGCTGCGGTCGCTGGTCGTTCAGGCCGAACTCCTGATGCCGCAGGACATCGAGGCGCGCTTCGGCATGGTCGGCGGCAACTGGCATCATGGGGAACTCGCGGTGGAACAGATGCTGTTCAACCGCCCGACATTTGCCGCAGCGCAATATTCCACGCCTCTGCCGGGCTTGTGGCTTGCGGGGGCGGGCAGCCATCCGGGCGGCGGCATCAACGGCGCGGCAGGATGGAACGCGGCGGGGGCGATCCTGGAGGCGAAGGCATGACCGTGCTTACCCATTTCCGCACACCGCTATTGCAAACCCCGTTCCATGCCCGAACGTCGGCGGCAAACGTCCTGAATCGCTGGGGGCCCTGGGGCGGCTACATGACGGCGCTCTGTTTCGGCGACGCGGACATGGAGTATACCGCCATCCGAAACGCGGCTTCGGTTTACGATCTATGCCCGATGGTGAAATACCGCATCACGGGCAAGGACGCAGTCGGCTATCTCAACCGGCTTACCCTGCGTGATGCGGGGAAGCTGCCGGTCGGAGCCGTGCATTATACCGGCTGGACTGACGATGCCGGAAAGCTCCTGGACGATGGCACGCTTTTCCGGCACGGGCCGGAGGAGTATCTGATCTGTTGCCAGGAGCGTCACCTGCCCTGGTTTCTCGCTTCGGCCGAAGGGTTTGATGTCTCGGTGGCGGAAGTGACCGAAGACATCGCAGCCTTGTCGCTGCAAGGGCCCTGTTCGGCCACCGTTCTGGCAGCGGCGGGCTTCGATGTCTCGACCCTGAAGCCCTTCCGCATGGCGACCTTCCCTTTCGGCAAGGGCCAGATCACCATCTCGCGCACCGGATTTACCGGGGATCTGGGCTACGAGCTCTGGATGACGCCCGGACAGGCACTGCCGCTTTGGGACCATCTGATGCAGGCTGGCGCGCCCTGGGGCATCCGACCGATCGGCACCGATGCGCTGAACCTCGCCCGGATCGAGGCTGGGTTCATCATCACCAACATGGACTTCGTGCCCGCTCACCAGGCGGTACGGGAAGATCGTCCGCGCAGCCCGTTGGAGCTGGGTCTGGGCTGGATGATCGACTGGGACAAGGGTCATTTCACCGGCCGCCGCGCCCTTCTGGCCGAGCGCGAGCGTGGGCCGGAGTGGCAAATGGTGGGACTGGACGTCCCCGGCAACGTCAGCGCAGAGGGTTCGATCCTTTATCACAACAAGCGGCAGGAGGCCGGCTTCGTGACCGCCGCTGCCTGGTCGCCTGCGCTGAAGGCAAGCGTCGCCATCGCGCAGGTCCAGTCGAAATACCTGAAGGCGAATGACCTCTGGGTCGAAATCTATGCCCTGCGCGAGCTGCAATATGCCAAACTGATGCTGCCGGTCCGGGTGGTGGAGCGGCCCTTCTTCAACCCTGCCCGCAAACGGGCCATGCCGCCAGAGCGCACATGATGGACCAGCCCCGCTTCCAGACACCGCATCCCGACTCGCCGCGCCTTGACCATTGCCCCGAGGGGCTGCCCCGCGCAGCCTATGTCACGCCAGAGTGGTTCGACGCGGAAATGGCAACCGTTTTCGCGCGCCAATGGGTCTGTGTCGGGCGCACGGACAGCTTCCGTCCCGGTACGATGCGGCGCGTGACGGTCGGGGCGGCGCCGGTGATCGTCTGTGATGGCGATGGCAGCATCAGGGCCTGGCACAACTCCTGTCCGCACCGGGGATCGGAACTGTGCGTGGATGAGGAACAGGCGCTGGGCAAGCTGATCCGCTGCCCGTATCACGCCTTTTCCTTCGCTTCCTCTGACGGACGGCTGGTCTCAACCGCCCATGCGGTGCCGACGCCGGACTTCGACCGGTCGGCGCATGGTTTGCGCCCGGTGTCGTGCCGGGTCTGGTACGGCTTCCTGTTTCTGAATCTCGCCGAAGATCCCGGAGAGATTCATGCCGATGTGGGCCTGCGCACTCTGGACAATTGGCCGATGGACAGCCTGGTCACTGGCCACCGCTGGGAGACCGAGATCGCCTGCAACTGGAAGGCCTTCTGGGAGAACTACTCGGAATGCCTGCACTGCCCGGGCATCCACCCCGAGCTTTGCGATATGGTTCCGGTCTACGGCCGTGGGATCATGGGCGCGACCGAAGCGCCCGACTGGACACCCGCCGATCCGGTCGCACCGAACCTGCGCCCCGGTGCGCAGACCTGGACGGCAGACGGCACCCCCTGCGGCCCGGTATTCCCCGGCCTCACCGAAGCCGAACGACAGGCAGGCTATTCCTTCGTGACGCTCTGGCCCTCGGTCTATGTCGTCGCCCATGTCGACTATGTGCGCTCGGTCCGGATCGTGCCGCTTGGGCCGGAGCGGACACGGCTGATTGCCGAATGGCACTTCCCGGCGGAAACGCTGGTGCGGCCGGGGTTCGATGCGGCGACGGTCGCCGCATTCGCCACGCTGGTGATGGAACAGGATGGTGCGGCCTCGGAAATGAACCAGCGCGGCATGCGCTCTCCTGCCTTCGTTGCCGCGCGGCTGATGCCCGAGGAATACGAGATACACCGCTTTCACAACTGGGTTCTGGACCAGATGGAGGGGAAGTCATGATGGAAATGCCGCTGAAATCCCTGCCGGTGCCGAATGACTGGGATCGATCGGGCCTGCCTCCCTGGACCTACCATTCCGACGCGCTTCTGACGCTTGAGCGGGACCACGTCTTCCTGAACCATTGGCAGGTGGCCGGGCACATTTCAGACCTCCCCGCACCCGGTGACTGGCTGACCTTCGACCTTCTGGGAGAACGTGCCGTGGTGATGCGCGGGCAGGATGGGCAGGTTCGCGCCTTTCACAATCTTTGCCGCCACCGTGGCGCCCGGGTGGTGGACGGTCGCCAGGGCCATTGCCGTGGGTCGGTGGTCTGCCCGTTCCATGGCTGGGTCTACAACCTCGACGGCAGCCTGCGCGGCGCGGCGCAGCCCGACAGCTTTGGCGGCCTGGACAAGGCCAAGTTCGGCCTCAAACCAATCGAGCTGGAGGTCTTCCACGGCTTTGTCTTCCTGCGTTTCCACCCCGGCCCGCAGCCCGCGGTCGCTGATCTTCTGTCCCCCTATGCCGCCGACTTTGCGGCCTATGGCAGCACCGCGATGCTGCCTGCCGCCACGGCAAGCTGGGAAACCGAACTGCCGGTGAACTGGAAATCGGTGCGCGACGTCGACAACGAAGGCTATCATGTGCCGCTCGCCCATCCGTCGCTGCAGGAGCTGTACGGTCGGGACTATCGCGACATCTACCTGGATCACGGGCTGCATATGTCGTTCGGCGTCTTCGGCGACCGGCCGGGGCGGCGATGGTCCGTGCGTCACTATGTGAAATACGCCCCCGAACATGCCGACCTGCCGACGCACCTGCGCAAGAGCTGGACCTATTATGGCCTCTGGCCGAACACTGTCTTTGCCTTCACGCCAGAGGGCGCGCAGTACTACCATGACCTGCCGCGCGGTCCGGCCCGCACGCTGTTGACTGGCCGCAGTTATCGCCCTGCAAACGAGACGCGGGCGCAGATGCTGGCGCGCTACTTGGCGATGCGGATCGACCGCGACACCTCGGCCGAGGACCAGCAGCTTACCATCTGGTCGAACGAATCGATGAAGTCACAGGCCTTCGACGGGTTTCATTTGTCGGACCACGAATGGGGCCTGCGTCGCCATCATGATCGTCTGCGGGCCCAGGTTCCGGTGATGGGCCTGCTCACGGCCCCGTCCGAAGCCGAAATGGTCAGGCTGAATGCGGAAATGCTTGGCACACGCCCGGAAACCGGGGAACGATGATTTAGCGGCGCCCGTCAGAGGCGCGACCCAACTGCGGAGGAAGACCATGAAATTGACCCGTCGCTCGACACTCGCAACTCTGACAGGTGGGCTTGCCATGCCCTGGGTCCGGCCCTCCTGGGCGCAGGGAGGATCGGTGAACGTCTACAACTGGTCCGACTACATCGGCGAGACGACCCTTGCCGATTTCACGGCCGCGACGGGAATCGACGTGGTGTACGATCTTTATGCCAGTTCGGAGGAAATGCAGGCCAAGCTGCTCGCAGGTTCCACCGGCTACGATGTCGTGCTGCATGCTGGCCAGGGCCTGCCGCGCTCGATCCAGGCAGGCGTGCTCCAGAAGATCGACAAGTCGAAGCTCACCGGCTGGGGCAATCTGGATCCCGATATCCTGAAGGCCGGCGAAACCTATGATCCCGGCTACGAATATTCCGTGCCTTACATGTGGGGTTCGGTCGGGATGACCTACAACCTTGACATGGTGAAGGAACGCTTGCCGAACGCCGACCTCTCGTCGCTGGACACGATCCTGAAACCAGAGAATGCCGCAGCCCTTGCCGACTGCGGCATCTCGCTTCTGGATAGCCCGACCGACATCGGCTTCATGATCCTGAGCTATCTCGGCGTCGACCCGAACAAGGCCGGTCCCGCAGACTGGGCGAAAATGGTCGAGGCGGTGAAGCCTGTGCGCCAGTACATCTCGACCTTCGACAATGCCAACTACCTCACGGCGATCCCGAACGGCGAACTATGTGCGATCAACAACTGGTCGGGGGACTACGGCGTGGCCAAGGCCAGGGCCGCGGAGGCCGGGATCGACATGAACCTTGGCTACTTTATCCCAAAGACTGGCGCCCCGGTCTGGTTCGACCTCTGGACGCTTCCGTCCGATGCCCCGAATGTCGACAATGCGCACAAGTTCATCGACTTTCTGCTGCGCCCCGAGGTCATCGCCGCCTGCACCAACTTCACCGGCTATGCGAGCGTGAACAAGGCAGCATTGCCCTTCGTCGATCCGGCCATTGCCGCAGATCCGGCGGTTTATCCGGACGCCGAAGCCATTTCACGGCTCTACACCCCGCTGCCGCAGACGCCCGAGCAGGAATCCGACATGACCCGCGCCTGGACCGAGATCAAGACGGGCGGCTGACGTGGAAGAGCCATTCCTGCGGATAGAGGGGGTGTCGAAGGTCTTCGGCGCCTTCCAGGCAGTCAGCAACGTGAGCCTCACCGTCGGCAAGGGCGAGATATTCTCGCTGCTCGGTGGGTCCGGCTGCGGCAAGACCACCCTGTTGCGGATGCTGGCGGGGTTCGAGGAACCGACCTCTGGCAGCATCTTCCTGGACGGTCGCGATATCGCAGGGGTGCCCCCCTGGGAACGGCCCGTGCATATGATGTTCCAGTCCTACGCCATCTTCCCGCACATGACGGTGGCGGCGAACGTGGGATACGGCCTGAAACATGAGGAGGGGCTGACAAAGCAGCAAAGGGCCGCCCGCGTCGCCGAGATGCTGGACCTCGTTCAACTGACTCCCTTCGCCCACAGAAAGCCGCACCAGATCTCCGGCGGGCAGCGGCAGCGGGTCGCGCTGGCCCGCGCTTTGGCACGGCAGCCCAAGCTTCTGCTCTTGGACGAGCCGCTGGCCGCACTGGACAAGAAACTGCGCGAACATACCCAGTTCGAGCTGATGTCGATCCAGGAACGCACGGGTGTCACCTTCATCGTCGTGACGCATGATCAGGAAGAGGCCATGACCCTGTCCGATCGCATCGCGGTAATGGACAAGGGGCAAGTCAAGCAGGTCGGCACTCCGACCGAGATCTACGAGTACCCGAACAGCCGTTTCGTGGCCAGTTTCATCGGCTCGGTGAACAGCTTCGAGGCCCGGGTGATCGAGCGCACCGGCGGATTTCTGCGGCTCTCTGTGCCGGGTCTTGGCGGCGAGGTGGTCGCCCGCGACGTCGCCGGGGTGGTCGAGGGACAGTCCGTGACCCTGGCCGTCCGGCCGGAAAAGATCACGTTGTCGAAGGAGCGCCCGGAGGCGGCGAATACCGTGCAGGGCCATGTGAAGGACCTTGCCTATTTCGGGAAGGACAGCCTTTACCGGGTGGAACTGCCGGGCGCTCTGCTGCAGGTCCACGCAGTGAACGCCCGTCGAGGCGATGAAGGCCTGCGCGTGGCAGACTGGTACGATGCGGTCTGGCTGTCCTTCGACCCGGGCTCCGCCATCGTGCTGGTGGATTGAGATGTCATCCCGGGGCCTCTCGCGCTGGTTCGACCGCAAGGGCTGGGCGGCGCTTCTGGTCGGCGCGCCCTACCTGTGGCTCGTCGTGTTCTTCCTGCTGCCGTTCCTGATCGTCATCGCAATGAGCGTCGCAACGAAGACTCCGACCGCACCCCCGTATTCCATCGGGGGCGAGCATCCGTGGATCAACCTGGGCTCGTTTGGTCGGGTGCTGACCGATTCCCTGTATTTGCGGGCTTTCCTGACCTCGGTCTTCAACGCCCTGGTCGCTGCAATCCTGTGCCTGCTCGTCGGCTATCCGATGGCGCTGGGCCTGACACGGGTATCCAAGAGCTGGCGCAACATCCTGCTGATGCTGGTGATCCTCCCGTTCTGGACCTCGTTCCTGCTTCGCGTCTATGCCTGGATGGGGCTCATGGGGAAGAGTTCCTGGTTCAACGGCCTCCTGACCGACACCTGGAATCTGCTCGTGCCGATCGACTGGGCAGTGAAGTCGGTGCCGATGATGAATACCAACTTCGCGGTCGTGCTGGTCATGGTCTATACCTACCTGCCCTTCATGATCCTGCCGCTCTATGCGAGCCTCGAACGGCTCGACCCTACGCTGGACGAGGCGGCGATGGATCTCGGCAGCCGTCCCTCGCAGGTCTTCCGGGACGTGACCCTTCCGCAGTCGATTCCCGGGATCATCGCGGGCGGAATGCTGGTCTTCATCCCGGCTGCGGGAGAGCTGGTGATCCCGACACTGGTCGGCAATGCTTCGCAGCCGATGATCGGGCGGCTGATCTCGGACGAATTCTCGCAGGCGCGTGACTGGCCGATGGCTGCCGCGATTGCCGTCGCGCTTCTGGTCCTGATGGTCGTGCCGACGATGATCTACAGCCACTACCAGGCCAGGGCGGAGGGGACGAAATGAAACGTCGCCCGACCTTTCTGATCACAGTGCTCTGCTTCGGCTTTGCGTTCTTCTACATCCCGATCCTGTCGATGATCGTCTACAGTTTCAATGCCTCCCGTCTTGCAACGGTCTGGGGCGGGTTCTCGACGAAATGGTATGTTTCACTGCTCTCGAACCAGAACGTGATCGAGGCGCTGCTCCTTTCCCTCAAGATCGCTCTGGTTTCGGCAACCGTCGCCACGATCCTTGGCACCATGGCGGGGATCGCCTTGGCGCGGTTTTCCCGGTTCCGGGGCCGCATCCTGTTCTCCGGCCTGGTCATCGCTCCCCTGGTGATGCCCGAGGTGATCACCGGGATCTCCTCGCTGATCTTCTTCATCCTGCTTGCCGATTGGGTCGGCTGGCCCGGCAGTCGCGGATTTGCCACCATCACGCTGGCGCATATCACCTTTTCCATGGTCTTCGTGACGACAATCGTGCAGGCCAGGATGCAGCAGTCCGACCGCGCGATCGAAGAGGCGGCGATGGACCTTGGCTCGCGTCCCTGGCAGGTGCTGTTCGACATCACACTGCCGGTCATCTCTCCGGCGATCCTGTCGGGCTGGCTGCTGGCCTTCACCATTTCGCTCGACGACGTGGTCATTACCCAGTTCACGACCGGCCCCGGCTCGACGACGCTGCCCCTGCTGATCTGGTCCAAAGTGAAGCTGGGCGTCACTCCCGACATCAACGCGCTCGCGACATTGATGGTGCTGTTCGTCGGTGCCGGTGTGCTGGTGGCGGGCATCATCATGAACCGCGCCGACCGTCGGCGGCTGGCCGACGAGCGCCTGGCCTACCGGACGAATGGATGAACGGGCTTCTGGGCATCCCCCTGCACGCGCGCGGGTCTGCCAGGGCGCGCTACGGCCATGCGATGCGGCTCTGGGGTGACGGCCGGATCAGCCTTGCCCAACTTGAAGCCTACCGCGTCGCTTCGGTCGATGATTGCCGACCGCCGTCAGAGGTGTTGACCGATCGCCACCTGCCAGTGCCTCCGGATTTGGCCCCAGAGCGTGAGGCCCTCCTTGCGGGGTTGCTGGACGAGGCCGACCGCTACCTGTCCGCTCTGCCCGGCCCCGGCATCGCCGAAGTGCGTGCCGGTCTGGCACGGGTCGGCGGGGTGACGCCGCTGCCGGGATCACCCGCCTCCGCGCCACTGGCCCAGTCGGTTGTCGATCTTCATCTGGCGCAGGCCTTGGCTGCACTGGCAGGGGACGGGCACCTGTCCCTGGCCTCCGCCATTGCGGCGGCGGCGCCGCACCTGACCTGGACCAGCTACGACAGCTATCCGCGCGACCGTATCGGTGCGGCCTTTGCCGACGGCCATGCCTTTTGCTCGCTGGTGGGCGAGGGCGCACCGTTTCCGGCGCAGGAGTTCGATTTCGGCCTGTTCCTGATCGCGCCCCACGTCCTGTATCGCGACCACGCCCATCCCGCGCCCGAGCTTTACGCGCCCCTGACCGGTCCCCATGGCTGGCGCTTTGGCCCGGATCGTCCGCTTGTGGTCTGGCCCGCGCATGTGCCGGTCTGGAACCCTCCGCAGCGCCCTCATCTGACCAAGGTCGGGCCGCTGCCCCTCCTGTGTCTCTTCGCCTGGACTGCGGATGTGAACGAACCCGCCATGGTCCTTCCGGCCGCCGACTGGGCAAAGCTGGAGGCGCTGAGGCTTGGCTGATCTCGTGATCCGGAATGCCCGCATCCGCACCATGGACCCGGCCCGTCCGCATGCGGACTGGCTGCTCGCGCGCGAGGGGCGCATCCTTGCGCTTGGCACCGGCCCGGCGCCCGCGGCGGCCAGGGTCATCGATGCGGGTGGGCGGCTAGTGCTGCCGGGGTTCCAGGATGCCCATATCCACCTCTTGTCGGGCGGCATCGATCTCGCGACTGCCGCATACTTGTATGATGCAATGTCCGAGGCCGAGCTGCTTGCTACCCTCGCGGCCCACGCCCGCGCCAAGGCGGACATGCCACTGGTCCTCGGCTCGGGCTGGCAAGCCGGCGTCTTCGGCGACGACAACCTGTCCGCCGCCGTGCTGGACCGCGCCGTCAGCGATCGTCCGGTCCTTGTCTATGACAGCTCGTTCCACAATGCCTGTCTGAACAGCCGCGCGCTGGAGATGGCGGGTGTACAGGACATGACGGATCCGCCGAACGGCCACATCCTGCGCGATGCCTCGGGGCGCGCGATCGGGATGCTGCACGAAGAGGTGATCCCACTGGTTGCGGCGCGGCTCCCCGGTCTCACCGACGACGACTGGATGGCGGGGCTTCGTGCCGGACAGGCCCACGCGAATGCTCACGGGATCACCGGGGTTCTCGACCCCCGCGTGGCCGAAGTCGAGACCCGCATCTATGCCCGCGCCGTGGCCGAGCATGCACTGACCTTGCGCGTCGCGGGCGCGGCACTCGTCACCGAGGCCGACACGCCCGACACCGCGGTCGCGCGGCTGTCTGCTTTGCGCGCCGCCCATCCGGGGCCTGATTTCCATGTGCAATCGGCCAAGTTTTTCATGGACGGGGTCTACGAAAACCGCACTGCCGCGAACCTGCATCCCTATGCTGACGACCGGGGCGGAAACGCGCCGTGCATGTTCGGTTCGGATCAGACGAAAGCCCTTTTCACTGCGCTCGATGCCGCACGCTTCGCAATCCATGTCCATGTCATCGGCGACGCCGCAGCGCGCCGCGCGATCGAGGGGCTGGAAGCCGCCCGCGCCGCGAACGGCCCCTGGCCCGCACAGCACCAGCTTGCGCATCTGCAACTGCTGGCCCGGGAAGATTTCTCCCGGCTGCAGGGTCTGGCGACCGCGAACATCCAGCCGCTCTGGGCACGGCTGGAGCCGCCCTATTCCGACCCCTCGCTGTCGATGATCGGACAGGCACGATGGGCCGACGTCTATGCCTTCCGTCGAATGCTGGACGCCGGGGCCGACTGGTGCCTTTCGTCGGACTGGCCCGTCAGCACGCTCAATCCGTTCGAGATCATCGAAACTGCCATCACCCGCCAGAAGCGCGCAACCGACAGGCCCGAACCTGCGTTCTTCCCCTCCCAGGCGTTGACCGTCGAGGAATGTGTGCTGGGCTACACCACCCATGCTGCGCGCGCCTGCTGGCGGGACGCCTTTACCGGGATGCTGCGTCCCGGGTATTCTGCCGATGCCATCATCCTGGATCGCGACATCTTTGCCAGCCCGGCTGCCGAGATTTCCGAGACCCGCGTCCTCTGTACCCTCTTCAAGGGCCGCGATGTCCATCGCGCCCCGGATTTCTGATCGAAAGGACCCGCCATGAGCTTTTCCGCAAACCAGCGCCGCATCGCAAATATCCACGATGCCAACTATCAGTCGTTCGTCTACCCGGATGGCGTCTCGCTTGGCGACAGCGTCTTGCAACTCGACACCGACCGCGAGTTGGGGGTCGGGTTCCACGTCTACCGGATGCCCGCCGGGATGAAGACGCGCCGCCACATCCACAACGGACACGAGCAGTTTCTGATCCTGGAGGGAGAACTGATTGAGGACGACGGCACGGTCCTTCGCGTCGGCGACATGGTATTCTATCGTGACGGCACGGAGCACCACAGCTATACCCCCGACGGCTGCCTGCTCGCGGTTCACATCGCTGGTCCCGAAATCTCGACCGAATAGCACCAAAGCCGATCAGTTGCCGGATCGTGGGCGAAATGACCCGGTCTGGAGGGGCATTCACCAACTTGTTGGCTTGCCATTCCGGTCAGATACCGCAGTCTGGTCCCGACCCCGTGGGCGGGGTGGGGTTTCTCGGATGCATGAAGACTGGTCAAGCTGATGCGGGCGTCTTTTCAACTTGCTGTCGTGGCAGTGATAGTCGCGGTGGCCGTTCCCCTGTCGGCCCGCTTCATTCCCGGAACCCGGCCCTGGCTGGATCGGGTCGGTCTCCTCGAACCTTTCGCGTCTGCCGGGTTGGTACCCGAGGACAGCGCGCAGGCTGCGGGCGCCCCGGGGGCTGGGTCCGGCGGGTCGGGCGGCGTTGCAGTCTTCGCCGAGGCGGTGCGGACCGAGGCCCTGCGCGACGTGGTGTCTGCGATCGGTTCGGCGCGCGGCGTGCAGTCGGTGGAGCTGTCCTTCGAAGTGACCGGGCGCCTGCAGGAAATCAAGGTGGCGCCGGGCAGCCGTGTCGCGGCAGGCGACCTAATTGCCTCCCTTGACGCCGAAGCTGCGGAATTGGCGGTGGACCGCGCGCGCCTGATGCAGGAGGACGCGCAGCGGACGGTCGACAGGCTGGCGCAACTTTCGCAATCGGGCACCACGACCGCCACGCAGTTGCAGGAAGCCGAGCTTGCCCTGCGGACGGCCGAGCTTGGCCTGCAATCGGCCCGCCGGGATCTGGCGAACCACCGGCTTCTCGCTCCGGTAGCTGGCTATGTCGGACTGATCGAGCCGCAGGTGGGTGACCTGGTCTCGCCGACCACGCCCATCGCCCAGATCGAGGATCGTTCAAGCCTGATCATCGAGTTCCGTGTGCCGGAGCGTCTGGCATCGCTCGTCAGGGTTGGCGATGCGGTCGCGGCGAAGCCGATCTCCACGCCGGGCCAGGCCATCGAAGGCAAGGTCGTGGCCGTCGACAACCGGGTGGACGAGGCAAGCCGCACCCTGCGGGTCGAGGCGATGATCAGCAACGCCGACGACGGGCTGCGGGCCGGGATGGCCTTTCAGGTCGATCTCGTGTTCATCGGGACGGATTATCCTGCGGTCGATCCGCTGGCGATCCAATGGGGCGCCGACGGAGCCTATGTCTGGGTGGTCCGTGCGGGCAAGGCGGCGCGCCTGCCGATCCGCATTCTGCAACGCAATGCCGAGACGGTGCTGGTCGAGGCCGCCTTCCAACCCGAAGACCTGGTCGTGACCGAAGGCGTCCAGGCAGTGCGACCTGGCGTCGAGGTTTCGGTCGCCGCGCCAAGGACCTGAGGCATGGATCAAGACCGCGCCCCGTCAGCCGACTCCGCCTCGAAGCGCCATGGTACGGCGCTCTTCGTGCGGCGCCCCATACTCGCTTTCGTTCTGAACGCGCTGATCGTCATCGCCGGGCTGGCGGGGCTTCTGGGCGCCGATGTCCGCGAACTGCCCAGCGTGGACCGCCCGGTGATTTCGGTCTCGACCTCCTACCCCGGGGCGGCGCCGGAAACCATCGATCGCGAGGTGACGGCGGTGATCGAGGGCGCGGTGAGCCGGATTGCCGGGGTGAAGTCGATCACCTCCTCTTCGCGCTTCGGATCCAGCCGGGTGACGATCGAATTCCGCGACGATGTCGACCTTGACGTCGCCGCGACCGACCTGCGCGATGCGGTGGCGCGAGTCACCAACTCCCTGCCGGATGCGGCCGAGGCGCCGCGCGTGGTAAAATCGGATGCCGATTCCGATGCCATCCTGCGGATCGCGGTCACATCCTCGCGGCGCACTGCTGACGAATTGACCTCGCTGGTGCGCGACCTCGCCGAAAGCCGTCTGCTTTCTGCCCCGGGCGTGGCCGACCTGCAGATCTTCGGCGACCGGGAGCTGGCGTTCCGCGTCGATGTGAACCTGATGCAACTTGCGGCACGGGGCCTGACCCTGGCCGATCTGCGCACCACCCTCGCCAATGCCGCCTTCGACAGCCCTGCTGGCGCGCTGAGTTCCGAGCGGCAGAGCCTTCAGGTGCGAACGACCGCGGCAATCCGGACCGCCGAGCAGATCGAGGCACTGGCCATCGCGGGCGACGTCCGGCTGGGAGACGTCGCGCAGGTGACACTGGGGCCGGAGCCCGGCGCCTCGATCCTGCGGGCAAACGGCAAGACCGGCATCGGGCTTGGCATCATCCGTCAGGCCAACGGCAACACTCTCGCCATCTCCAGGGCGGTGCGACAGGTGGTCGCCGAGCTCCAGCCGCTTCTGCCCGATGATGTCGAGATGTACGTCACCTCGGACAGTGCCGACTTCATCGAGGGCGCCATCCATGAGGTTGAAGTTGCGCTCGGGCTTTCCATGCTGATCGTGACCGCAGTTATCTACATCTTCCTGCGCGATGCCCGCGCGACGCTGATCCCGGTCATCGCAATGCCGGTTTCGCTGATCGGCACCCTGGCGGCGATCTGGCTGGTCGGCTTTTCCGTCAACATCATGACCTTGCTAGCGCTGGTTCTGGCGACCGGCCTTGTCGTCGACGATGCCATCGTGGTGCTTGAAAACATCGTCCGGCGCAGGTCGGAGGGCATGGGCGCGCGCGCCGCAGCCGTCCTCGGGACGCAGCAGGTCTTCTTCGCGGTCATAGCTACGACCACCACCCTGGCTGCCGTGTTCATCCCGCTTTCGTTCCTGCCCGGCCAGACCGGAGGTCTGTTCCGGGAATTCGGCTTCACCCTTGCCATCGCCGTCCTGTTGTCGTCACTCACCTCGCTGACGCTTTGTCCGGTCCTGGCGGCGCGGATGCTGCGCCCGCACAGCGAACGCCGTGGCACCATGACCGCGGTCGGCAATGCGCTGGCCAGGGCTTACCGCGCCACGTTGCGGCTCTGCCTCGCAGCCCCCCTCGTCTCGGTTGCCGTGGCGTTGCTCTTCGCCGCCCTCGCCTTGGCAACAGCCGCCTCGCTGCGGCAGGAACTGACCCCGGCCGAGGATCGTGGCGTGATCATGTTGTCGGTCCAGGCACCTCAGGGGGTGTCCCTCGACTTCACCGACGGCAAGATGCGCGAGATCGAGACGCTGGTGGAACCCCTGCGAGCGTCGGGCGAGGTGCGCAGCGTCTTCTCGATTTCCGGCATGGGCGGCACTGACAACCGTGGCTTTATTGCGCTGACGCTGGCCGACTGGGCCGAACGATCTCGCAGCCAGCAGGAGATCGCCGCCGACCTGACCGACCGGCTGCGCAGCGTCATCGGCATCCGGATCTTTGCACAGCAGCCGAATTCCCTGGGTATCCGGGGGGCCGGGCAGGGGCTTTCGGTGGCGCTTGTGGGCGACGACTACGGCGACCTGGCCGAAGTCGCGCGCGGGCTGGTCGACCGGATGGAACAGGACCCGCGCTTCGGACAGGTGCGCCTTGGCTACGATACGACCCAGCCGCAGCTTTTCGTCGAGATCGACCGCAGCCGCGCTGACGAACTGGGCGTCGAGATCGAGGGCCTGGGCGAAGCCTTCCAGGCGGTGCTTGACGGCCGCACTGTGGGAACGCTGTTTCTCGACGACGACAGCTACGACATCCGGCTGGTCTCGACCTCGGACCCGGTCAACGATCCCGGCGATCTGGAGCGGATCTTCGTGAATGCCCGCGACGGGCAGATGGTGCCGGTGTCCTCGTTCGCGACGCTGACCGAACGGCCCGTTGCCCCGGAACTTGGCCGTGAATCGCAGCGCCGCTCGGTTCCGATCAGTGCCAGCCTCCGGCCTGACTTCGCACTCGGGGACGCGTTGGACGAGTTGCAGGGGATGGCGGGCGAGGTTCTGACCGAGGACATGCGCCTCGTCCCGCTGGCCGAGGCCGCGACACTTGGGGAAACCTCCTCGGGTCTCTTCGTGACCTTCGGCATCGCGCTGGCCGTCGTGTTCCTGGTCCTTGCCGCCCAGTTCGAAAGCTTCGTCTCGGCCGTCATCGTCATGGCGACAGTGCCCCTCGGGCTGGCCTGCGCGGTCTATGCGCTGTTGCTGACCGGCGGCAGCCTAAACGTCTATTCGCAGATCGGTCTCGTGCTTCTGGTTGGCATCATGGCCAAGAACGGCATCCTGATCGTCGAATTTGCCGACCAGTTGCGCGAACGGGGCGAAACGGTCCGGGTCGCGATCGAAGAGGCCGCGGTGGTCCGGCTGCGCCCGGTCATGATGACGATGATCGCCACGGTGGTTGGCGGGGTGCCGCTGGTTCTGGCACAGGGCGCAGGGGCAGAAGCGCGCGAGGTGCTGGGCTGGATCATCGTCGGCGGCCTCGGCATGGCAACGGTGGCGACGCTTTTCATTACCCCCGTCGCCTATCTGCTTCTGGCCGGTCTCGCGCGGCCGAGGATGGCCGAAACCCAGCTGCTTGAGGCAGAGCTCCGCGGCGCGGCCCGCGCCGACCGCCTTGTCGAGTCCGAGCCAACCTAAGCGGCCCGGTCGGCCCCGTCTGCTCATGCCAGGGGAAACGGCACGCAGGCCTGCGGCACCAGCCATGGCCCCGTCACCGGCCCCCGGTTCAGTGCGATCCGGCAGCCATAGGCGCGCTCCAGAAGCGGCGCCTGCATCACCTGCGCGGGCGATCCGACCTCGGCGAGCCGACCCTCGATCAGGAAGGCCATCCGGTCGGCGAACATGGCCGAAAGGTTCAGGTCGTGCATGACCGCGATCACCCCACCACCGGCATCGGCGAAGCTCCGGGCCATGCGCATGACCTGCAGCTGCTGGCCAAGATCGAGGCTCGCCACCGGCTCGTCCAGAAGAAGCCAGCGCGGACCGGACGGCGCGACCGGCTCCCAGACCTGCGCCAGGGCGCGGGCAAGATGACCCCGCTGGCGCTCGCCGCCCGAAAGGGTGCGGATGTCATCGTCGGTACGTCCCTGCAGACCGACTGCCGCAAGGGCCAGCGCGTCGACCTCCGGTTCTGCCGCGAAGGCACCGGCCTCGCGGCCCATGGCGACGATCTCGCCCAGGGTGAAGGCGAAAGCGACCTCGGTATCCTGCGGCAGCACGGCGCGCAGTGGCGCAAGCGTCGCCGGGCGGCTAAGCGCTGTGTCATGGCCGTTCAGCCGGATCGTCCCCTGCGACGGGACCTCGCCGAGCGCGGCCTTCAGAAGCGTGCTCTTTCCGGCCCCGTTCGCGCCGCAGATCGCGAGAAGCTCGCCCGCCCGGGCCTGCAGCGTGATGTCCCGCAGCACGATCCTTTGCCCGAAGCGGACCGACAGGTCGCGCAGATCAAGCATTCTGCCGCCTGCGGAACTGGTTCGAGCGCAAGAGCATCCACAGGAACACCGGCGCCCCGAACAGTGCGGTAAGGATGCCGATCGGCAGCTCCGCCGGCGCGACGATGGTGCGCGACACGAGGTCGGCCAGCACCAGAAGGGCGGCACCCAGAAGGGCAGCATGGGGGATCAGGCGGCGGTGGTCCGGCCCCTGTGCCTGACGCAGCAAATGCGGGACGACGATGCCCACAAAGCCGATGCCGCCCGACACTGCAACGGCGGCCCCGGTCGCCGCGGCGGCGGACAGGACCGCCAGCCGCTTCAGCCACTCAACGTCCACGCCCATGTGGGCCGCCTGCGCCTCGCCGAGGGCCAGCGCGTTCATCCCGCGGGCAAGGCGCGGGGCAAGCGACAGCGCAAGGGCCATCAGCGGCAGGGCGGCGCCAAACTTGGCCCAGGTCGCCCCGGCCAGCGAGCCCATGCTCCAGAAGGTCAGGTCGCGAAGCTGCCGGTCGTCGGCCAGATAGGTCAGGACGCCGGTCGCCGCCCCCGCCAGCGCCGACAGCGCGATCCCGGCCAACAGCATCATCGCAACATCGGTGCGGCGACCGCTGGTGGCGACGCGATAGAGGATCAGGGTGGTGACCCAGCCCCCGAGGCCCGCCGCGACGGGCACCAAGGCGGGGCCGATCGTCACGGTCAGGGTAGACGGAAGCAGTCCGCCCAGCACGATGGCCAGCACCGCCCCAAGCCCCGCGCCCGAACTGACCCCGACGATGCCGGGATCGGCCAGCGGGTTGCGGAACAGCCCCTGCAGGATGACACCCGAGACGGCAAGCGACGCGCCGACGGCAAGACCAAGCGCAAGGCGCGGCAGGCGGATGTCGAACAGCACGATCCGGTCGCGCGGGGAAAGGCCCTCGCCCAGCAGCGCCCCAGCAAGATCCCCGACCCCGAGACCCGCTGCGCCAGAGGTCAGCGAGGCGACCGAGGCAACAAGGACCAGTGTCGCAAGCGCGATGGTCAGGGTCAGCCGGGGCAGCCGTCGGCTGCTCACCGCGGGGCCGGTAAGCGAGAGCATCCCCTCATCCCCCGTTGCCATAAAGTGCCGCATACAGCCGGTCCGCCGCTTCCGGAGTGCGGGGGCCGAAGCCCAGCAGCAGCATCCCGTCCATCCGGATAAGCGTCGCGGACTGTGCCGCCGGAGTCTGAGACAGGGCCGGTTGCGCCAGCACATCCGCGTCGGCGATGGAGAGGTCGCTCTCGCGGTCCATCATCAGGATCGCGTCGGGCTGCGCGGCCAGCACCGCCTCGTCCGTCATCGGCTTGTAGCCCTGGAAGCCTGTCGCGGCGTTGACGCCCCCGGCCAGGCGGATGATCCCCTCGGCCTCGGTGCCCTCACCACCGGCCATCACGCCGCCGCCTTCCAGCGACAGGACGAACAGCACCCGCTTCGGCGCCGTGACGGCGGACGCGCGGGCTTCGGCGGCGTCGAGCTTGCCCTGCAACTCGGCCGCCAGCGCATCGCCCTCTGCGGGCAGGGACAGGGCCTGACCGACCGCTTCGACCTTGGCGACGATCCCGGCCGGGTCCGTCGCTTCCGGCACCAGTACGAAGGGGATTCCGGCCGCCTTCAGGACGTCCACCGCCTCGGGCGGGCCTGCGTCGCCTTCGGCCACGATCAGGTCGGGGTCCAGCGCCAGCACATTCTCCGGCGACAGCGCGCGGATATAGCCGACATCGGGCAGTGCCCCCACGCTTTCCGGCCAGTTCGACGTGGTGTCGCGGGCAACAAGGCGCCCCTCGGCGCCAAGGGCAACCGCAATCTCGGTGACGGACCCGCCCAGGGTGATGACGCGAGCCGGATCATCGGCGAAGGCCGGACCGGAGGCGGCCAAGGCAAGGCAAAGCGCCCGGATCATGCCGCCACCTCTTGCAGGCGCGGCAGCGCCCACACGAGCGCGTTCCACGGTTCCGCCGGGGTATCCTTGCGGTAGCCGAAGACTTGCAGGATCAGCTCGCCATCCGCGGCGAAACCCTCGACGCTCAGCACATCACCGGTCCTGGTGGGTTTCCAGACGCCATAGACCTCGGCAATCCTGTCGGCGCGCAGATGCAGGTTGAAGCGCGGGTCCATTACGTTGATCCACGGACCCATCGGCACGATCTTCTCGATCGGCCCGCCGTGAATCTGGATGCAGCCCGGGTTGCCGACGAAGATCATCACCGGGATCGCGGCTTCGGCAGCCCGGGTCAGGGTCAGCGTGACGGATTCCGGTTCCAGCCGCTGCGCATAAGGCGCACCCGCGGCGCGATAGGCGCCAAGGCGGTTCATGCCCTGGTCCTTCACCATGCCAAGGAACTGGTGGGTGTCGGTCATCCGGTCCCAGGCCGCGCGCAGGTCGACGGCCCCGTTTGCATCACCCTTTGCCGCTTCCACCGGGCGACGGTCGGCAAGCTGCAGCGCCGCGTGCTGCTCGGCCAGCCGCATGTTGGCCAGAAGATCGGACCATAGCGCATGGTTCGACTGCGGCTTGAGATGGATCTTGTGGACCGCATCCCCGGCCGCATCGAAGACCTGCAGGCTGCGCTTCGGGCCCTCATCGGTGGTTTCCTCGATCGCGAAGGCATGGACCCAGTGCTTGCCGAAGACGCGCAGGTCGATCTCGGGGCCAAGCACCATCGAGGCGAAGGCGCCGGTGCGATAGTCAAGGTAGTTGCCCACCCGTTCATGCACGCAGGATTCGTTGCGGGTCAGCGCCAGCACCTCGCCCAGGCGCCCGGCCCAGGGCAGCATCCGGTCCGGGTCGGCCACGATGGCGATGGTGCCATGGCCGACGAAGGCTGCGACGAGGTCAGCCTCGGCAAGGCCGTTCTGGGTAGCAAAGTCGCGTGCGCGCGCCTTGGGGTTTACTGCGCGAAGCGCGCGAATCTGGTCGGGGCCGAGCTTGGCCATGGGCATCCATCCTGTCGGTTCGGGGGGACGCGCTTCTCTGGCGAAAAGCTGGGGGCGCGGCGCTGATCTTCTCTGGTCGCCCGAAACGAGCGGCAGATACTTGACAATAATACTCGGAGTTATCTAGAAGCCAAATCCTGACAGATCAAGTCAGAATCTTCTGCAGCCAGCCCGCCGCCTTGGCCATGGCCAGCCCTTCAGCAGACAAAAAACCGAAGGGACACCATGACCACCCGCTGCCTGCCCGGCGTCCGCGCCTGCCTTCTTTCCACCGCAACCGCCCTTGCCCTGTGCGCCGCCCCGGCTGTCGCGCAGGAAGCAAAGGAGAACGTGTTCCAGATGCTCGGTCGGATCATCTTCGGCACCGGCACGGCCAAGGTCGCCATCGACACGCCCCAGGCCGTGACCGCGCTGGAACAGGACGACCTTGACCGCAAGCAGGCCGACAACATCGGTGAGATGCTGAAAGGCGTGCCGGGGGTGCAGGCTGCAGGCGCCTCGGCCCGGCCCATGGGCATGGCGTTCAACATCCGGGGCATCGGCAACAGCGAACAGACCGCCTCGGAAGAGCGGATCAAGGTGGTCGTCGACGGCGCGCCGAAGTTCTTCGAGCAATACAGGATGGGCAGCTTCTTCGGCGATCTGGAGCTGTTCAAGCGGGTGGAAATCCTGCGCGGCCCGGCATCCTCGACGCTCTATGGCTCGGGCACGATCGGCGGCGTGGTGGCCTTCACCACCAAGGATGCGGCCGACTATCTGGGCGAGGGCGAGACCTCTGCGCTGCGCTTCAAGGGTGGCTACGAAAGCAACGGCGATGTGACCAAGCTGGGAGTGATCTACGCCCATCGCGTCGGCAATGCCGACTTCCTTCTCGCGCTGAACCAGAGCCATGGCGGCGACAAGACGGACGGGGCAGGGGACGTGATCGCAGGCACGGCGCATGAGGCTGTATCAGGCCTTGCGAAGGGGACTCTCACCTTCGGCAACGATGGCGACCAGACCCTCACGCTCGCCCTGTCGCGCACTGACACCAACCTGGACGACGCCGCTGTCGCCCAGACCGGCGGGGCCACCAACATCCCGACCTTCGGCTTTGCCGACATCCACGCCATCGACGATACCGCAACGCTGACCTGGCGGAACGAATTCTCCGCCAACGACCTGCTCGACCTGACCGTGCAGCTCTCCTACACCGAAACCGACGTGTCGAAGGACAATTTCACCGGCAGCCCGATCAGCTGCGCGCCGGGGACGTTCCAGGTGCTGTGCCCCGGCGACTTCGGCTATGCGACGACCGCGCTGAAGATCGAGAACACCGCCGATCTCTCGGCCGGCGACTGGCAGAACTTCCTGACCTTCGGCGTTCAACTCTCTGAACAGAAGCGCACCGCGACCTCCTCGCTCGGGCCGCTGGGCTTCCACCCCGAAGGCACCGACAAGAAGGTGGGCGTCTACGCGCAGGGGGAATTCGTCTGGAACGAGCGGCTGACCCTGATCCCCGGGTTGCGGGTGGACTTCGGCGACCGGACCCCGTCCGCCGCCACCGCGGCCCTCGGCGGGACTGCGGTCGAGGATACGGCTGTCTCGCCCAAGCTCTCGGCACTTTACAAGCTGAACGACAGCTGGGGCGTCTTCGGCACCATCGCCCGTACCGAACGGATGCCGACGCTGGACGAACATTACTCCACCGACGGCGGACGCCAGCCCAGTCTCGACCTGAAGAAGGAAGCGGCCAACTCGATCGAGCTTGGCGTCACCTTCCAGCGCGAAGGGCTGTTCGCTGAAGGCGACTCGCTCAACGTCAAGGCCACGGCCTTCCACAGCAACCTGTCGAACCTGATCGTCACCAACAGCGCGACCGGGGCGGTGCCACGCTATCTGAACGTGCGGTCTTCCGAAATCTGGGGAACCGAGCTGGATGCGGCCTACGATGCCGAACGCTGGTTTGCATCGCTTGGCTACAGCAACACCAATTCCGCCTATCGCAGGATGCCGGTCTTCGCGGGCCAGCCCTCGGCAGACGGCCTGACCTTGGCCGACACCCCCGGCGAAAACGTCTCGCTGACCGTCGGGGCGAAGTTCCCGGATCGGGGCGTCGTCGTGGGCTGGACGGCCTACTACTACGATGCGATCACGACCAATTCGGTATCGACCTCCACCGGCGTCATCACGCCGACCTATACCCCCGCCTACGCCACGCATGATCTCTTCGTGACCTGGAAGCCCGAGGACGGTGCTCTGGCCGGAATGGATGTCACGCTGACCGTGGAGAACGTCTTCGACGCGGACTACAAGAACAACCTGTCGCTCGACCGGGCGCAGGGGATGAACGCGAAACTGTCCATCGGCAAGAACTTCACATGGTAAGATGCGCTGTCACGGCTTTCATTTTCCTCTTGGCCGGGATGGCCATGGCACAGGAGGGCGCAAGCCCTCCTGTCGTCATGGATGAGACACCGGTCCTGCCTGGAGGCGCGGCGGCGACCGAGGCCTTGCCGACGTTGCCTGGTGCCGCCGATGCCGTTCTGCCTGCCCCGGAGGCAAAGGTCGACACAGACCTCGTCACCCTCGTCCGCAAGGCGCATCCGGTGGTGCAGGCGGTGATGGGTCTGCTGGCGCTCGCAGTCGCCGCCGTGCTGACGGTGTTCCTGTTCAAGGCGGTGGAATTCACCCTGGCCTTCGCGCGTCTGCGGCGGGCACACGCCGATCTCGCCCGCGCGGAAGGGCTGGCAAGCCTGCCGGGCGCCTGCCCCCTCGCCGAAGGCACCAAGGCCGCCGAGGCCGAGGTCGCGGCGCTGCCCGGCCATCTGACCTCCGACCTGCGCGCTTCGGCCCGCGAGCGGCTTGACCTCGCGCTCGACCGGATCGAGGCGCGCGCGGTGATGCAGCTCCGGTCGGGCACGGGGCTTCTCGCCTCGATCGGGGCGGTCGGGCCCTTCGTCGGCCTGTTCGGCACGGTTTTCGGCATCATGAACAGCTTCCTCGCCATCGCGGCGACGAAGACCACGAACCTTGCCGTCGTCGCCCCCGGCATCGCCGAGGCGCTCCTCGCGACCGGGATCGGCCTGGTGGCGGCCATTCCGGCCGTCCTTCTCTACAATGCCATCATGCGCCGGGTCGCGGCCTTCCGGCATGGGCTGGCCGACGGGCGCGCCGAACTCATGGCACGGTTCAGCCGCGAGCTTGACCGCCGCATGCTGGCCACCGCCGGGCTGGGGGGCTGAGCCATGGCGCTGCGGCTGGACGAGGGCGACGCGGAACTGAGCGAGATCAACGTCACGCCCTTCATCGACGTCATCCTTGTCCTGCTGATCGTGTTCATGGTGGCGGCCCCCTTGTCGACCGTCGATGTGCCGGTGAACCTGCCGGGCTCGTCCGCCCCCGCCAGCGACCGGCCGGAAGAGCCGCTCTGGCTGACGCTGACCGCCGAACAGAGCCTTCTCCTCGATGACAGCCCCGTCGCGCGCGATGCGCTCGCAGCAGCGCTTGATGCGCAAACCGGCGGCAAGCGCGAGACGCCGGTCTTCCTGCGCGCCGACCGGACCATCGACTACGGCGCCCTGATGCAGGTGCTCGATGCGCTGCGCAGTGCCGGTTATCTGAAGGTGGCGCTGGTGGGGCTGGAGGCGGCGCCATGACCGCGCGGGAGCCCAGGTCGCGGCTCGGGGGCTGGGCCCTGTCGGCCACGGTCGCGGGATCCCTCCTCTGGAGTGCGGCGGCCATTGCCCTTGCGTCCGAGCGGCAGGCGCCGGTCCTGGTCCTCGACCTTGCCGAATTGCCCCCCTCCGCCCCCGCGGTCGCCGCCGTGGCCGAAGCCGTACCGCAGGTCGTGGACAAGGCCCCGCCCGCCCCCGAGGATCCCGCAGCCGCCGAACCCGCCCCGGACCTGCCTCACCCTGACGTCGCGCCCGACCTCGCAACTGCCTCCGCAGTAAGCATACCCAAGGCGGAAGTGCCGGTCACAGCCGACCTGGCCTTGCCGCCACCGCCCGAGAAGCCGGTGGAAAAGCCTGACGACAAGAAGATCGCGACGGCTGAACCGGAACCCGACAAGAAACCCGAACCGAAGCCGAAAAAGAAACCCGCGAAGACGGAAGACAAACCCAGGGCAAAGGAAAAAGCCGCCAAGAAGACCGAGCCTGCCGAGGATCAGCCCAAGGCCGCCAAAAAGGCAAAGGCGGCTGAAGATGCAGTCGCAAGCGCGCCAAAAGCCGGGACGAAGGCCAAGAGCGGTGGCGGCATGTCTCCGGCCGCCTATGCCAAGGCAGTGATGAAGAAGGTCCGCTCGACCAAGCGGAAGTCGGGCGCTGGAAAGGGCCTTGTCGTCGTGGGCTTCTCGATCGGCAAGGATGGCAGCTTGACCGGGGTCCAGGTGTTGCAGGGGTCAGGCAATGCGCGGCTCGACAAGATGGCGCTCGAGCATATCCGCCGCTCCGCCCCCTTCCCGCCACCGCCCGAGGGCGCCAAGCGCGACTATGCGTGGGAATTTGAGGGCAGGTAGGACGTCGGGTCGTCGGTCCTGCGGGAAGAGGGCTACCCCTTGCGCCGGGCCCCGCGCAGCGCCGCTAGCGTCGGCGCAAGATCAGCCGCCTCGCGGCAGACCAGCGCACCCGCCTCGGCCAGGCGCGTGCCGACATCGACCGGCAGGCTGCTATTCGATCCGTCGGGGATCTGGTTCAACCGCCCCCCGATCAGGATCGGCACCGCAACGCCATGCCTGCGAAGCGCCTTGAAATAGTCCAGCGCGATGCCGTTGTAGGTGCTTATCGCCACGGCATCGGGCTTCGCCTCCTGCACGCGGAGCGCCAGAATGGCCGGATCGGTCGAAACCCCGCCGTCCAGAACCGTCACGCCCAGCCGACGCAGGATTTCCTCGACCAGCATCTTGCCGTGTTCATGCACATCGCTTGTCGCAACCATCACCCGAAGGCCCGACAGATCGGCCGGTGCACCTCTCAGGGCATGGTCCGCCATTTCCGCCAGCTCCGACAGGATCGTTGCTGGCGCCACGGGCCGCCGCCCGCCCGGCGCGGCCGGGTCGGTCACACCGGCCCCGAAGGCCGCCTCCAGCCGCCGTGCGCCCATCCTGCGCAGGGCAAGCAGCATCTGGAAGGCGCAGGTCATGTCCACCCCGGCCTCCTCCAGCCCGCGCAGGGTGGCGGCGGCAAACGCGCGTCCCCCGTCGACGATCCGCGCTGCCAGCGCGTCGACCGGCCCGGGGTCGATCATCGCCAGCCAGCCCGGCGCAAGTTCGGCCATCCGCCCGGCGAAAAGCTGGGCCTCGATGACCTCCTCGATCTCGGGGATGCGCTCGTTCTCGGTTACGGGCACGGCGTTGATCGCATGGCCGGTGGGCTGGCTCGCCTGCCCGGCGGCATCGACGAGAAGGTAGTTGGCAAGACTCGCGAAGTTGGCTGGCGGACTGCCGCGGTAGGCCGTGGTATTGCCATAGATCATCGTTCCGGGCGCTGCATCCAGCTGTGCCAGCGCGCGCTGGAAGGCAAGCCGAGCGAGCGGATCCGAGAAGTGGTGGCCATAGCAATGCCCTATCTCGGCCCCGATCATGCCAGTCACGATGTGCCGCTCGACCAGCACCATGCCAAGGCAAGAGGCAAGATCGGTGAACTGCGCCGCAAAGCCGTCATCCAGGTTCGACTGCACCATGACCTTGACCGGCTGCGCGGCAATCAGGCCAAGCGCGCGCACGGTCTGCGTCGTGGCGGCGATGTCGTCGTCATGGCCGGGAATGCGGAAGGTGAAATACTGGCCGAGGTTGCCGATCGCGGTGCTGCCTGCCGCAAGGGCGGCCTGCGTGTTCTCGACCGCGGCCGGGAAGCCCAGCACGAAGTCGCCGAAATGGGCGGCTACCGGGGCGGCATTGGCAAGACGGACGAAATCCTCGACCCCCGGCAGGATCATCCCGGTGCCCTGCTGCGCCCCCTTGCGTCGCGCCCGCGGCACCGCCATCGACCAGTCGAGGCAGAGGCCGTAGCGATCCACCGTCACGCCTTTTGCTGCGCAGGCCTCCCATATCTCGGCGTAGGCGCGCGTGCTTTTGGCGACGTCACGGTAGCCGATCTGGGCATGCTGCATGACCCGGCGGTCGGCCATTCGCGCCAGCTTGAACTCATGTTCGCTGGTCGCAGCGACGTGGCGCAGGAAGGCCGAGGGGCCAAGCCGCCAGTCTCGCGCCAGCGCCCGTCCTTCCGCCAGCAGGTCCCGGCCATGCGGCAGCCCTTGTTCGGCGAAGAAACCCATCTACTGTCCCCGCACCCGCGCCAGGAGGCCATCCAGGCCCAGAGTCAGCGCTGCAACGCCGCCTCCTGCCAAGAAGTCCCGGAAAAGCTGCTCGTTCAGCCCGCCCCGCGTCGAGTATTCCCCGCGCAGCACCGCAAAGTCCTGCTGGCTGTCCGTCGCCACCCGCCCCAGGTTCGCGAACAGCCCCGCCAGGTAGGTGCGCGCCGAGACCTCGGGCAGGCCCTGCGTGGCAAGCCAGGCCTGCGCCGTTTCAAGTATCCCGAAATAGCTGCCCATCAAGGCCGAGGCGACGGCGATGAGATCGAACTCCTGCTGGCTCTGGCAGGGGATGGCCGTGCCCAGCCGGTTGAACAGCGTTTCGGCTTCGGGGTCAGGCGGGAAGACCGGAGTGACGCCGCTCCGACCGGCGACAAAGGGCAGGGGGACGGCACGGACGACCGGCAGGTCCAGGCCGATCCAGCCGCGCAGGGTGTCGATGCCGGTGGCGGCGACCAGGCTGATCACCTTCTGGTCGGGGCGGAACCGCAGGTCGCGGACCACCGCCTCCACCACTTGCGGACGAACGGCAAGGATGATGGTGCCTGAGCCGTCGACGACTGCCTGATTGCTGGCGGCGACACGCACCCCCGGCAGGCGCCGGGCGAGCCTTGCGGCGGTCGTGGCTCCGCGTGGCGACAACAGGATGTCGCCGCCGCCAAGGCCTTCGACCAGGGCTGCCGCGATGGTGCCGACGCCGATCACTCCCAGGGTCATCTGCGGTTCATTCCTCCCGCGAGCGCGCCGCTGTCGTCCGACCCGGGGCCTCTTTCCATCCGCCGCCACAAGGTTCGACCTGCCCCGCCGAGTCAACCGATTCTGTCCCTCCCTGGGCGGAATCCGCGCAGGTGTCCACGGTGGACAAATCTGGTAACGCAATTCATATCAATAGCTTGGTCGTGGTCGTTAGGAATTTGGAAAGGTCTGCGATCTGGCCCCCACGGCGCCGGTTCGCCATGCCCCGGCACGGCGCCGCAGATCGCCGAATGCCGCATCCCATCCCGGCCCCGAGGGGCGGGCGCGAAGACCCCTAGGCCTTTGCCTTGGCGACGGCCGCGGACCAGCGCGCGCGGGCTTGTGCCCGGGCGTCGGGTTCAAGCCGCGGGGTGAAGCGACGGGCGTCAGGCCCGGGGGGAAGCGCGCGCCCCAGGGCCGCCATTGCCATGCCCGCCACGCCGAGGGCGCCGATTTCCTCGACGCTGGACGCCAGAACCGCGCGGCCGGTCAGGTCGGCCTGCAACTGCATCAGGAACCCATTGCCGGACGCCCCGCCATCGGCGCTGAGCGCCACGAGGGGCTGGCCGATGTCGGCCTCCATCGCCTCCAGAACGTCCGCGATCTGATGGGCGATGGCCTCGAAGGTGGCGCGGGCAAGATGCGCGGGTGTCGTGGCATGGGTCATGCCCGCGACGGTGCCACGGGCGGCGTCGTTCCAGTGCGGGGCACCAAGGCCGGCCAAAGCGGGAACAAAGGTCACGCCGCCGCTGTCGGGCACGCTCTGGGCAAGATCAGACAACGCGGCGGCATTCGGCAGCCCCAGAAGCCCGGCCATGAAGGCGGCCGCCTGGGCCGAGACGGTGATGTTGCCCTCCAGCGCATGGGCGGTGCCGTGCCGGTCGGTCCAGGCGATGGTGCCGGAAAGTCCGTGCTGCGAGGCGGTCCGGGCGGGTGTCAGGGTCATCAGCGAGGAGCCGGTGCCATAGGTCGCCTTCACGGCGCCGGGGGTTCGGATACCGTGGCCGTAGAGCGCGGCATGGCTGTCGCCCATAATGGCATGGATCGGGATACCTGCGGGAAGGGCGGTGCTCCCTGCCGCCGTGGTGCCGAACAAGCTGTCTGACGGGAGGGGGGTCGGCAGGCAGGCAATCTCGGCGCCGAAGAGGCGCGCGAGGTCCGTGGTGAAGACCAGTCGTTCGGTGTCGAACAGCTGGGTGCGCGAGGCGTTGGAATGGTCGGTGGCGAAGACCGCACCGCCGGTCAGGTTCCACAGAAGCCAGCTGTCGACCGTCCCCATCCGCAGGCGGCCCTGCGCCAGTAGATCGCGCGCTGCGGGAATATGCTCCAGCACCCAGGCGGCCTTGCCTGCCGGGAAAAGCGGGTTGATGCCAAGCCCGGTGCGGGCGATGACGAAGGGATCATGGCCTTCCGCGATCAGGCGGGCCGAGGCGTCGGCAGTGCGGCGACACTGCCAGATCGGGGCGGGGCAGATCGGCTGGCTGGTCTTGCTGTCCCAGGCCACCAGCGTTTCGCGCTGGTTGGCAATGCCGATGGCGTCCGGCACACCCACCTGAGCCACGACATCGACGATCACCGCCTGGACCGAGCCCCAGATGGCCTTGGCCGACTGCTCAGCCCAGCCCGGATGCGGGTAGTCGGTGGTCAGGGGCGCCGAGGCTCGGGCGAGGACGCTGCCCCGGTCATCGAAGACCACGGCCTTGGTGTTGGTCGTGCCCTGGTCGATGGCAAGGACGCGCATCAGCGGTCAGGCCTTGCGCGCCAGCGCGCGACGGGCGGCGGCCTCGATGCCTTCCGGGGTCAGCCCGTATTCGCGGAACAGCCACTCGACCGAGCCGGTCGGCAGGAAGCCGGGGAAGCCGACCCGCTCCACCGGGACCGGCTTGTGCGCTGCGGTGAACTCGGCGACGGCGCCGCCAAGGCCGCCGCGGATGCTGGCTTCCTCGACCGTGACGATGGCGCCGGTCGCAGCGGCTTCGTGCAGGGCCGTCTCGTCCAGCGGGTTGATGGTGGAGAAGTTGAGGACGCGGGCGGCGATGCCGTCGGCGGCGAGCGCGTCGGCAGCGGCAGCGGCAAGGTGGACGGTGGTGCCGCAGGCGATGATCGTCAGGTCATCGCCCTGCCGCACGGTTTCAGCGTGACCGGGGCGGAACTGGCGGTTCGGGATGATCAGGTCGGGGACGGGCATCCGCGACAGGCGCAGATAGACCGGGCCATCGTGGCCCGCCGCCCATTTCACCGCTTCCGCTGTTTCCCAGGCGTCGGCGGGGACGATCACGGTGAGGTTCGTCAGGGGCCGAAGCCAGGCGAAATCCTCGATGGAATGGTGGGTGGCGCCAAGCTCTCCATAGGCGATGCCGGAGGACTGGCCGACGAGCTTCACGTTGAAACCGGCATAGGCGATGTCGGCCTTGACCTGCTCCAGCGCCCGGCCGGTGAGGAAGCAGGAGGCGGCGGAGACGAAGGGGATGCGTCCGCCGTTCGCGAGGCCCGCGCCGACGCCGACCAGCACCTGCTCGGCGATACCGACGTTGATGATGCGGTCGGGGAATTTCTTCTGGAAGCTGTTCAGCTTGGAGGAACCGATGGAATCGTTGACCACGGCGACGATGCGGAGGTCGGATTCGGCAAGCTGCTCCAGCGTGGACACCCAGATGTTGCGGCAATCCTGGAAGCCTGCGGCGGAGGGGGCGGCGTGGGCCATCAGACCAGTTCCTTCATCGCTTGTTCGAATTGCGCGTCGTTCGGGACGCCGTGGTGCCAGGAGGCTACATTTTCCATGAAGGAGACGCCCTTGCCCTTGGTGGTGTTGGCGATGACGCAGCGAGGTTTGTCGCCGGGAGGGGCAGAAAGGGTGGCGAGAAGGGCAGCGTGATCGTGGCCGTTCACCTCATGCACCTCAAACCCGAAAGCGCGGTATTTGTCGTCCAGCGGGTCGAGGCCGGAGGTCTCTTCGGTGCCCGCGCCCTGTTGCAGGCGGTTGCGGTCGATGATCAGGGTCAGGTTTGCAAGCTTGCGGTGGCCGCAGACCATGGCGGCTTCCCAGTTCGAGCCTTCCTGCTGCTCGCCGTCGCCGGTGAGGACATAGGTGCGGTAGGGCGCGCCGGTGATCTGGCCGGCGATGGCAATGCCGGTGGCGACCGGGAAGCCATGGCCAAGGGGACCGGTGTTGGTCTCGATGCCCGGGAGGTAGTTGCGGTTCGGGTGGCCGTTCAGCAGCGATTTCGGCTGCATGTAGGTCGGAAGCCAGTCTTCCGGGAAGTAACCGGCGGCGCAGAGGGCGGAATAGAGTGCGCCGGTGGCGTGGCCCTTGGACATGACGAAGCGGTCACGGTCGGCCCAGTCAGGGCGTTTCGGGTCGTAGTTCAGGACGCCGAAATAGAGCGTCGCGAGGATGTCCATGGCGGAGAAGTCGCCGCCGGGGTGGCCGAGTTGCGCGCGGTGGACCATGGTGAAGGCGGTGCGGCGCATCCACAGCGCCTTGTCCCGGATCAGCGGAAGCTTGTCGTTCGTCAGCATGGTCTCAGAACCTGTTCGGGAAGATCAGTTGCGGCTCGGGTTCGGCCCCGTGGTGATACATCGGCCAGCCGAGGTAGCGGGTCATCGCCTCGTTCACCACATCGGCGTGATGGCCGCGGACCATGGCGACGTGATGCTCGAACCCGTTCTGGGTCACGAAGCGGAGAAGCTTTCGCAGGTCCCTGACGCGGGTGGTGGCAATGCCTCCGTCCATGGCAAAGGGGTGGTCGGTGAACTCACCCTGCCCAAGGTAGCATTTCACGGTGCCGCGGCGGTCGTCGGTGGAGAGGCGGAAAAAGGTCATCGGGCCGGGTTTGACCTTGCCCTTGACCGCGCCGAAGCATTTCGACCGGCCGATGGTTTCGCCCAGCACGTCAAGCTCGCCCACTTCGGGCGTGTCGCCGATGAAACTCTTGGGGTAGTTGCCACAATGGGTGCAGACGCAGAGGTCTTCCTCGTAGGCGTAGTTGTTGTTCCAGTCGAGGATCGCGGGCGGGGCACCGGAGGCGAGGGCCAGGGCGTACATCGAAAGCGCGCCCATGATGTCGACCTCGCAGGCTGAGGGCATCAGCTCCTCACCCATCATGCTCATCGTCAGGCAGGTGGCACAGCCGAAGTTGTCCTGGAGGCTCCGCCAGCACTGGATGGCGGAGGCGTCGCAGCCGTTCTCCTCGATCCAGCGGTTGACGGCGAGGGTCCAGCGGGCCTGCTTCTCGATCTGGGCGGGCTGGATATGGGCGGGGATGGTGCCGTAGCCCTTGACCTTGGCGAGGGTGGCTTGCAGGGCAGGGTCGTCGGGCTGGATGGCCGAGGCCGCACCCATCATCTCGGAGAGGTCGACGGTGATGACGGTCACGCCCGCGGCCTGAAGGAGCTTTTCCGAATAGCGCATGGTCTGGAAGGCCCCGGTGCGGGCGCCGATGGAGCCGAGGCGGGCGTTGCGCAATCCCTTCACCGTGCGGCAAATGCGGGCGAAGCGGTCGAGGTCGGCCCCGAATTCCTCGCCCCAGGTGTCGCTGGTGTGGCTGGTGGTTTCGGTGAAGGGGACGCCGTATTGCCAGAAGTTGTTGGTGACGCTGATCTTGCCGCAGAAGGCGTCGCGGCGGTCCTTGACGCTGACCTTCGCGACCTCGTCGTTCGAGGCTTGCAGCAGGATCGGGACGTTCAGCCTTGCGCGGTTCACCAGTTCGGCGACCGCGATCTCGTCGCCGAAGTTCGGCAGGCAGATCACCATGCCGTCGATCCGGTCGGCGTTGGCGCGGAAGTGCGCGGCATAGAGGTCGGCGTCGGCTATGGATTGGACCGCGCCGTTGGCGGTCGCCTCGAAGGGCAGGATCACGGCGTCGATGTTGAGCTTCGCAAGTTGCGCCAGCACGTCGTCCCGCGCGGCCTTGCAGGGGGCGGGGCTGAAGAAGGCCCGGCTGCCGATGACGACGCCCAGGCTGATCTTGCGCCGGAAGATGGTGCTCATGGGTTCCTCCCCTGCCTGCGCGCCGATCTGAGGACTCGCGGGTTGGTTTCGAATACTTTCGATTGATAGCGTTTTATCGCGAGTCGTGTGATGACGCAAGGGGCAATGGCGATCCGTGGTGCCAGAGCCGCTACTTCGCAGATGTTCCGGTAAGGGACGCCATGCTGCAAGCGCAAAATTCGAAACCAATAGAAAGAATTTGACAATAACATGCAGGGGAAGGATGCATATTACGCAACGAGTCGAATCGTATCGACATCGTCTGAAAGGGAGGACATCATGATTCTGAACCGCCGCCTCTTCGTAGGCAGCCTGACTGCTGCTGTCGCGGGCATCCTGCCGACGCTGAGCTTCGCGCAAGGCAAGGGCACCATTGCCATCATCACCCCCAGCCACGACAACCCGTTCTTCAAGGCCGAGGCCGACGGGGCAGCCGCGAAAGCGACCGAGCTTGGCTATGAAGTGATGGTGCTGGTCCATGACGACGACGCCAACAAGCAGAACGAGCTGTTCGACAGCGCCATTGCTGCGGGCGTGAAGGCGATCATCCTGGACAACGCGGGCGCCGATGCCAGCGTGGCCGCCGTCCAGAAAGCCAAGGACGCGGGGATTCCCTCCTTCCTGATCGACCGCGAGATCACCGCGACCGGCGTTGCCGTCAGCCAGATCGTGTCGAACAACTACCAGGGCGCGCAATTGGGGGCCGAAGAGTTCGTCAAGCTGATGGGCGAAGCGGGCGACTATGCCGAACTGATCGGCAAGGAATCCGACACCAACGCGGGCATCCGGTCGAAGGGCTATCACGACGTGATCGACCAGTATCCGGACCTGAAGATGGTGGCGTCGCAGACCGCCAACTGGTCGCAGACCGAGGCCTATTCGGTGATGGAATCGATGCTTCAGGCGAATCCGGGCATCAAGGGCGTGATCTCGGGCAATGACACGATGGCGATGGGCGCCTATGCCGCACTAGAGGCTGCGGGGCGGACCGATGTGATCGTGGTGGGCTTCGACGGGTCGAACGACGTGCGCGATTCCATCCTGAAGGGCGGGATCAAGGCGACGGTGCTGCAACCGGCCTATGCCCAGGCGCAGATGGCGGTGGAGCAGGCCGACAAGTTCATCGCTTCCGGGTCCACCGGCGTGGAAGAGAAGCAGCTGATGGACTGCGTGCTGGTCAATGCCGACAACGCGGCGAAGCTGGAAACCTTCGCGCTGAGCGCCTGATCCCGACTGGCCGACGACCCGGCGCGCGCTCCCTGTCGCGCCGGGGTTTCCTTTGGAAGACCGCCATGAAATCCGTCTCCATCGCGCTGTGCCTTCTGGCCGCGCTGGCCCTGCCGGGCTGCAAGATCGTCAAGACCGTGGCCGGAAGCGAAACCGCCGCTGCCGAGGCCGGTGAGGCCGGGGACGATGCGCGCATCAAGGCACTTCTGGACAAGACCTATGACGCCGAGCTTCTGCCGCTGATCGCCGGCACAGCGCTGCATTTGGCCGATCTGCGCGTCGCCATTGCCGCCGGGCTGGACACTGCGGGGGCGGCGCATGGCAACAAGGGGTCGGGCGAAGGCGCGGCCTGGAATTTCGCGGTGAAGGGCGAGGGGAAGGTGGTCGAGGCCAACCTGACCAGTCGCGCGCGGAAGGCGATGCTGGACACCGACGGCGATGGCAAGGCCGACCTGACCTTGCAGCTTGGCCCGGTGATCAAGGGCAGCAGCCTGCGCGACGTGGCGCCGTTCTACAAGTTCGGCGATTTCCGCGACCAGATCGAGTTCGCCAAGCTTGCCCGCGCGCTGAACGACCGCGCCTCGGCCGGGCTGGCGGTGCCCGAGGGCGACCTTGCGGGCAAGACCGTCAGCTTTTCGGGGACGGTGGACCTCAAGGCGGCGGGCGACCCGTGGCTTGTGACCGTCGTCACCCTGGCAGTCGCGCCATGACGGCCGAAGCGGGGGGCCATCCGATCGGGTTGTCGATCCGGGGGGGCGTCAAGGTCTATCCCGGCACCCGCGCGCTGAAGGGCGTGGATTTCGACCTGCGCATGGGCGCGGTCAACGTGCTGGTGGGCGAGAACGGGGCGGGCAAGTCGACGCTGATGAAGGTCATCGCCGGGGTCGAAAGCCTGACCGAAGGTCGCATCGAGATGGCGGGCCGCGAGGTCCATTTCCGGTCCAAGGCCGACGCGGTCAAGGCGGGGATCGGCATCGTCTTCCAGGAGTTGAACCTGTTCCCGAACCTGACGGTGGCCGAGAACATCTTCATCGGGCATGAACCCGTGCGCGGCGGAGTGGACATCGACCAGACGGCGCAGGCCCGCGCAACGGCGGCGCTGATGGCGCGGCTGGAGCAGGACATCGCGCCCGAAACGCCTCTGGACCACCTGCGCGTCGGGCAGCAGCAGATCGTCGAGATCGCCAAGGCGCTGAGCCAGGACGCCCGCATCCTGATCCTGGACGAACCGACGAGCGCCCTGTCGGCGGCCGAGGTCGAGGTGCTGTTCCGCGTCATCGCGGAACTGAAGTCGCAGGGCGTGGGGATCGTCTACATCAGTCACCGGCTGGAGGAGCTGATCCGCGTCGGCGACTACATCACCGTCCTGCGCGATGGCGAGATCACCGGCTCGCGGCCGATGGCGGGCGTGGACATTCCCTGGATCGTGCGGGCGATGATCGGCGGCAAGACCAAGGAATTTCCCCGCACCCAGGCTGCGGCCTTCGGCGACGAGGTATTCCGGGCCGAGGATGTGACTTTGCCGCGCGCGGGCGGCGGCTATGCCGTTGATCATGTCAGCCTGTCGGTCCGCAAAGGCGAGATCGTCGGGCTTTACGGCCTGATGGGCGCGGGCCGGACCGAGTTCCTGGAATGCGTGATGGCGCAGCATCCCGGGTCGGGCGGGCGGATGGTCGTGGACGGCACCCCGCTGACCGAGCGCGACGTGGCGGGCCGCATCGCAAGGGGCATCGCGCTGATCCCGGAGGACAGGAAGCGCGACGGCCTCGTGCAGATCATGGCGATCCGCGAGAACCTGACCCTGTCCTCGCTGGGGCTGTTCACCCGGGCGATGCACCTGGACCTGAAGGCCGAGGCGGCCAAGGCGATGGAGTTCGTCAAGCGGCTGACCATCAAGATCGCCAGCCCGGAGAACCCGGTTTCCAGCCTGTCAGGCGGGAACCAGCAGAAGGTGGTGATCGGCAAGGCGCTGATGACCTCGCCGAAGATCCTGCTCATGGACGAACCCTCGCGCGGGATCGACATCGGTGCCAAGGCCGAAGTGTTCCGCACCATGCGCGAGCTTGCGGCGCAGGGGCTGGGCATCCTCTTCGTGACCTCCGACCTTGACGAGGTCATGGCGCTGTCGGACCGCATCCTTGTCATGGCGAACGGCCGGATCAGCGGCGAATACCCGTCGGGGACCGACGCCGCGACCGTGATCGCCGCCGCGACCCCGCATATCCGGAAGGACCAAGCCGCATGACGACCGCCATTGCCACCACCCATCCCTCGCAGAGCTGGCTGCTTCTGGTCCTGCGCCTGCGGACTTTCGTCGCGCTGATCCTGGTGCTGGCCTATTTCAGCGTTATGGCGCCGAACTTCCTGACGGCGGCAAACGCGGTGATCGTGTCGAAGCACGTCGCGCTGAATGCCTTCCTGGCCATCGGGATGACCTTCGTCATCATCACCGGCGGGATCGACCTGTCGGTCGGCTCGATCGTCGGGCTTTGCGCGATGGTCGCGGGGTGGCTGGTGCTGAATGGGGTGGATACCGGGCTGGGCTGGACGGTCTGGTTCAACACCTGGGAGATCGTGGGGATCACCCTGCTGGTCGGGATTGCGGTCGGCTTCATCAACGGCCTCCTGATCACCCGATTGAACGTGGCACCGTTCATTGCCACGCTCGGCACGCTCTACATCGCGCGGGGGGCGGCGCTTCTGTCGTCGGACGGGCGGACCTTCCCGAACCTGGGCGGCACCGAGGAATTCGGCACCGCAAGCTTTCCCTTCATCGGATCGGGCAGCGTTCTGGGCCTGCCGGTGATGATCTGGCTGCTGGTCGGCGTGGCGCTTGGCGCGCATTACGTCTCGCGCCGGACACCGCTCGGGCGGCACATCTATGCCGTCGGCGGCAATGAGCGTGGCGCGGCGCTCTCGGGGGTCAAGGTCGACCGGGTGAAGCTTTTCGTCTACATGTTCTCGGGCTTCTGCGCCGGGCTGGTCGGGATCATCATCGCCAGCCAGTTGCAGGCGGCCCACCCGGCAACGGGCGAGACCTTCGAACTGAACGCCATCGCCGCCGCCGTGCTGGGTGGAACCTCGATGTCGGGCGGGCGGGGGCGCATCTTCGGCACGATCATCGGCGCCTTCGTCATCGGCATCCTGGGCGACGGGCTGATCATGATGGGCGTGTCAAGCTTCTGGCAGACGGTGATCAAGGGCGTGGTGATCGTGCTGGCCGTGGTCATCGACCAGGCGCAAAGCCGGTTGCAGGCGCGGGTCGCCCTGGCGCAGGAGGCTGCGGCCAGCCGCTGAGGATCGCACCAAAGCGGTTCGGGTTGCGGGAAGGGCGGTTCCGATCTATCACAGACAGGTGCGAACACTTTCACTTGCGGCGAGGCAGAGTTGAAACCGAAACCCGACACCTCCCGCGCCGAGCCGATCACCGGCCTGCTGTCCGAACCCCGCCGCCGCCGGATTCTGGACTGGATTCAAGAGGAAGGCAGCGCCCGGGTCCGCGAGCTTGCGGTGGCGTTCCAGGTTTCCGAGGCCACGATCCGGCAGGATCTGGAGCGGCTGGAACAGGAAGGCCAGATCACCCGCGAACATGGCGGGGCGTTCCTGAACACGGTGCCGACGCAGGTGGGCACCATGACGCTGCATCATCAGGAGAACATGGAGCAGAAGCGGCGCATCGGGGCGATGGCCGCCGATCTGGTGAAGGATGGCGAGACGATCATCCTCGATGCCGGCACCACCACGACGGAAATCGCGTTGCGGCTGGTGTCGCGCAGGAACCTGACGGTGATCACCAACGCGCTGAACATCGCGATCATCCTGGGGGCCGTGCCGGGCAATGCCGTCCACATGCCGGGCGGCCAGTTCAAGGCGCCGACGCTGAGCCTGTCGGGCGACAAGTCGGTGGAATATTTCCGCAACATTTTTGCCGGGAAACTGTTCCTGGCCACGGCCGGAGTCGCGCTCGATGCCGGGCTGACCTACCCCTCCTTTGCCGACCTTCAGCTGAAGGAAGCGATGATCAAGGCGGCCTCGCGCGTGTATCTGGTTGCGGATTCGACCAAGATCAACAAGTCGAGCTTCACCCGTCTGGGCTCGCTGGAGATGATCCACGCCTTCGTCACCGATGCCGGGATTTCCGAAGCCGACGCCAATGCCTTCCGGGCGCGCGGGATCGAGATGCTGATCGCCTAAAGCCCGCCGATGGCCGACGAAAGCCGGAAGCTGATAGCCTCGGCGATATGCGGCTTGCGGACGCTTTGGCTTTGGTCAAGGTCGGCGATGGTGCGCGCCACGCGCAACACGCGGTGGTAGCCGCGGGCGGAAAGGCCCATGCGCTCGGCAACGCGGGAGATGAGGTCCTTGCCTTCGGCATCGGGAGCCGCGTGTTCCTCCAAGGCAGCGCCTTCGAGGTCGGCGTTGACCCGCAGGTCGGGGGCGTCAGTGAAGCGCGCAGACTGCCGGTCGCGGGCAGCGGCGACACGGGCGGCGATGGTGGCGGAACTTTCACCCGAGGCAGGCAGGTCGAGGTCGGCGAAGGCGACGGGCGGGACTTCGACGCGGAGGTCGAAGCGGTCCATCAGCGGCCCGGAAATGCGGCCGAGATATTCCTCGCCGCAAATCGGCGCGCGACCGCAGGCGCGGTTCGGGTCCGAGAGGTAGCCGCATTTGCAGGGGTTGGCGGCTGCGATGAGCAGGAACCGGCAGGGGTAGCGGATATGGGCGTTCGCCCGGGCGACCATGACCGTGCCGGTCTCGATCGGCTGGCGCAATGTGTCGAGGACGGTGCGGGGAAATTCCGGGAATTCGTCGAGGAAGAGGACGCCGTTGTGGGCGAGGCTGATCTCGCCCGGCTTGGCGCCCCGGCCCCCGCCGACGATGGCGGCCATGGATGCAGTGTGATGCGGCTCGCGGAACGGGCGGTCGCGGGAGATGCCGCCTTCGCTGAGAAGGCCCGCGAGCGAGTGGATCATCGAGGTTTCCAGCGCCTCGGGCGCCGAAAGCGGCGGCAGGATGCCGGGGAGCCGGGCGGCGAGCATGGATTTGCCCGAGCCGGGGGTGCCGACCATGAACAGGTGGTGCCGCCCGGCGGCGGCGATTTCCAGCGCGCGCTTGGCCCGTTCCTGGCCCTTCACCTCGCGGAAGTCGCGGGGCGAGGTCTCGCGCAATACTTCACCAGCTTCTGCCGGGACCAGCGGGTTGCGGCCGGTGTAGTGGTGCAGCACCTCGTCGAGCGAAGCGGCGGCGAGGACCTGGGTGGCGCCGACCCAGGCGGCTTCGGCCCCGCAGGCCTTGGGGCAGAGGAGGGCGCGGTCTTCGACGGCTGCGGCCATGGCGGCGGGGAGCGCACCCACGACCGGGACGAGGCGGCCGTCGAGCGACAGCTCGCCCAGGGCGACGGTTCCCTCGACATCCTCGCGCGGGATGATTTCCAGGGCCGCAAGCAGGGCGACGGCGATGGGCAGGTCGAAATGCGAGCCCTCCTTCGGCAGGTCGGCGGGCGAGAGGTTGACGGTGATCCGTTTGGCGGGCAGCGCGATGGACAGCGCCTGAAGGGCTGCGCGGACGCGTTCCTTGGCTTCCGTGACCGCCTTGTCGGGCAGGCCGACCAGGGTGAAGGAGGGCGAGCCGGGCGAGACGGCGCATTGCACCTCGACGAGGCGCGCCTCGACGCCTTCGAAGGCGACGGTATAGGCGCGGGCGGTCATGCCGATGACTCTTGGGTCGGAAGGCCTATGAGATTGAGCGCGTTCCGCGCAAGCCTTCTGTCTCGCCTCTGCGCGCGAAGGGCGCGCAACCGGCTCGGGTCAAGAGCCTCCGGCGGGGATATTTGTCGACGAAGAATGTCGCGTCTTGTTCCGGACCGTCCCATGCGCCCCACCCGATTCACCTTGGTTAACGGGTAGGGCGAATTGGTTTACGAGTGGTAAAGCGCCATGAACTTTGGCCAGGCCTCGGCATCGGCAAGGGTCTTGTCGCGGCAGAAGGCGTTGCAGAAGCCGAAGCGGCGGCCGTAAAGCTCCAAGGCATGGGTGACGGGCTTGCCGGAATAGGGACAGGCCTGGTTCACGGTGTCGGCGCAGTCCGCTGACGTGGCGGGGAGTGGCACGGGGCCGGGCCAGTCGCGGCGGGGATAGTCGCGGCGGTAGAACTCCTGGTCGGCGCCGTCGACAAGGCCCATGGCGCGCCAGCGGCGGAAGCTCGGATGCGCCAGATGGGCGTTGACATAGAGCATCGCCTCCGGCCCGACCGGCAGGTTGTAGGTGGCGATGCGGGTGGCGACGGGGGCGAAGAAGGCGTCGGCTGCGGAATAGGCGCCGCAGAGCCATGGGATGGTCGATCCGGTCGTCTCGCGCGCCCAGGACCAGAGGGTTTCAAGGCGTTGCAGATCGGCCAGAACCTCGGCCGGGGGCTGGCAGTCGGTGTAGCTGACGCGGAGGTTCATTGGGCAGTAGGAGCGGAGCGCGGTGAAGCCCGCATGCATTTCGGCGGCAAGGACGCGGGCGGTGGCGCGGGCCTGCGGGTCCGACGGCCAGAGCCCGGCCTCGGGGTGGCGGGTCGCCAGTTCCTCGGCGATGGCGATGGTTTCGGGGACGATCGCGCCTTCGGGCGTGCGCATGGTGGGGGCGGTGCGGGCGGGGAAGTAGTCCTTGAGCAGGTTCGGCAACTCGTCGGTGTAGAGCCGGGCGGAACGGGTCTTCACCGGAATGCCGCAGGCATCGAAAAGAAGCCAGCCGCGCAAGGACCAGCTGGAATAGGCGCGGTCGCCGATCACGAGGTCATAGGTCATGTCCGTTGTCCTTTCGCGGGCATTGAACCGTGCGGATGCAGGTGAGGGAAACGATGATTTGTGCGGGCGTTGATCACGGAACGCAATTGACGCAATGGACCTGCCAGCCCGCGGGGGACAGGTCGATCCGCGTCAGCGACAGATTGTCGATCTGCTGGCCGATGGCCTGAACGGGCGACAGGCTGCGGGCGCGGGCATACTGCGTGAGGATCACCGCCAGATGTGCAACGATCACCAGATCGCGGCCCGGATGCGCGGCCAGAAGCGCATCGACGGCCCGGTTCACGCGGTCGGCGGCGGCATTCCAGCTTTCGCCATTGGGGGGGGCGATGTCGCCGGGCGTCTCCCAATAGGCGCGCGACAGGTCCGGGTCGCGGGCGGAGATCTGGTCGAACGTCAACCCGTCCCAGTCGCCGAAATGAAACTCGCGCAGGGCGGGATCGGGCGCGAGGCGGGCACGGAGCCCGGCGATGGCATCGGCGGTGGCGGTGGCGCGGATCAGGTCGGAGGAGGTGACGAGAGCGCCGGGCGGCAGGAACGCGGACAGCCGGTCCAGCGCCGCGTGGTCGGACAGGTCGGCCGGAACGTCGCGCCAGCCGCAGAAGGCGCGCTGATGCGTCGGGCCATGCCGCACCCACCAGAGCCGGGTCATGGCAGGGCGCCCTTCAGCACCATGGGCAATCCGGCGATCACGGTCACGACCAGCGTCGAGGTCGCAGCGAGGCGCTGGTTCAGCCGACCCTGCTCATCCCGGAAGCGGCGAGCCAGCGCATTTTCGGGAACGATTCCCCAGCCTGTCTCGTTGGAGACGATGACGACCGGCGCAGCGCAGCCTGCCAGGGCATCGAGCAGGCGCCGGGTTTCGACGGAAAGGTCATGATCGGCCAGGAGATGGTTGGTGAGCCAGAGCGTCGCACAATCGACAAGGACTGCCTCTTCCGCCTGCGCCCGGTCCAGTGCGTCGGGCAGGTCTAGCGGCGCCTCGACCGTGATCCATTCGCCGTCGCGGTCCTCCTGATGCCGGGCGATCCGCGCCCGCATCTCGTCATCCCAGGCCTCCGCGGTCGCGATGTAGCGGCGCGGGCGGCCCGACCCTACGACCAGCCTCTCGGCGAAGGCGGATTTGCCCGACCGCGCGCCGCCGATGACCAGGCTCAGTCGCGGCAAAGTGAAAGGTGGGAATGATCCGGTCACGCGGATGCCTCGTATTGAAGAATGACGGACCCAGCGCCGCGACAAGATCCGGAGGTGAGGATGGCACTTGACGGATATACCGACCAGAACGTGTCGCGCCAAGCGATGAAGGCCGAGCTTCTGGATGCCGAGACCGAACAGCACCTGGCCCGCGCCTGGCGCGACCGGCGGGACGAGGTGGCGCTGCACCGGCTGATCACCGCCTACATGCGGCTGGCGATCAGCATGGCCGCGCGATTCCGCCGCTACGGCGCGCCGATGAACGACCTGATCCAGGAGGGGAGCCTTGGCCTGATGAAGGCCGCCGACAAGTTCGACCCGGATCGCGGCGTGCGCTTTTCCACCTATGCGGTGTGGTGGATCAAGGCCTCGATCCAGGACTATGTCATGCGCAACTGGTCGATGGTGCGCACCGGCTCGACCTCAAGCCAGAAGGCGCTGTTCTTCAACCTTCGGCGGGTGCAGGCGAAATTGGAGCGCGAGGCCGCCGATCGGGCCGAAGGGCTGGACCAGGTCACGCTGCGTCGGCGCGTCGCCGAGGCCCTGGGTGTGCCGTTGGCGGATGTCGAGATGATGGAAGGGCGGTTGTCCGGCTCGGACTTTTCGCTGAACGCGATGCAGAAGTCCGATGAGGACGGTCGCGAGTGGATCGAGGCGCTGGAGGATAACGGCGTACAGGCCGCCGAGGCGGTGGAAGGCGCGCATGATGGCGAATTGCTGCGCGGCTGGCTCTGGCGCGCCCTGCAGGACCTGAGCGCGCGCGAGCGCTACATCGTGGCCGAGCGCAAGCTGCGGGACGAGGGCCGGACGCTGGAGAGTCTCGGCGTGGAACTGGGCCTGTCGAAGGAGCGGGTCCGCCAGCTTGAGGCCACCGCCTTCGCCAAGATGCGGCGCAGCCTGGAAAGCCAGTCTCCGGAAGTCTGGCACTTCCTGGCCTAGGCAGGCCCGGCAGCGTCGCGGCGCCACGCCTTGACGGAAGCGGTTGCCCGGTGAAATTCTCGCCGCAACCATGGGGTGACGATGAAGGTCACAGAGCCGCCACGCCTGACACCCGGCCATATCGCCCGTGTGCATCGCGACATCGCGGATTCCGGGCCGGCGGCCGGTGTGCAGCAACAGACCGATGCCGACTATTCCGAATGGGTTGGCCGCATCCTGCGCGATCATCCTGCCCCGGACCGGCCACTCCGGCTTTTCGCCTACGGGTCGCTGATCTGGAAACCGGAGTTCGATCACCTGGCCGAACAGCCCGCCGTGGCGAAGGGTTGGCACCGGGCCTTCTGCCTGCGGATGCACCGCTTTCGCGGCACGCTCGACCAGCCGGGGCTGATGATGGCGCTGGACCGCGGCGGCCAGTGCCGGGGCGTGATCCACGAACTGCCGCCCGAAGATCCGGCCACGCAGCTTGACAGGCTGTTCCGGCGCGAATTCACCGTGAAGCCGATCAACTCCATGCCCCGCTGGCTGACGGTCGAGACCGCAGACGGCCCGCAGAAGGCGCTGGGCTTCGTGATGAACCGCGCCTCGCCCTACTATGCCGGACGCCTGTCGGACGAGGAGGTCGCCCACACTCTGGCCCGCGCCTGCGGCCACTGGGGAACCGGGGCGGAATACCTGCTGAACACGGTCACGCAACTTGACGCGCGCGGCATCCGGGATGCGGGGCTCTGGCGCCTGCAGGCGCTGGTGGCAAAGGAAATCGACCGGATCGCCCCCAGACCTCTGCCTTGAGTTTGGCGGCCCGGCCCCCTACACCTTGAGGCGGGCCGCGAGGGGGGACCTGCCGATGTTGGCGGACAAGCGCATTCTTCTGATCATCGGCGGCGGGATCGCGGCATACAAGACGCTGGACCTGATCCGGCGCCTGCGTGAGCGCGGGGCCTCGGTCCGAGCGGTGATGACCGGCGCGGCGCAGCAGTTTGTCACGCCCCTGTCGGTCGGCGCCCTGACGGCGGATCATGTCTTCACCGATCTTTTCGACCGGCAGGACGAGCAGGACGTCGGCCATATCCGCCTTTCGCGTGAGGCCGACCTGATTGTCGTCGCCCCGGCCACTGCGGACCTGATGGCGAAGCTGGCGCAAGGGCTGGCCGGCGATCTGGCCAGCGCGGTGCTGCTTGCCACCGACAAGCCGGTGCTGATGGCCCCGGCGATGAACCCCCGGATGTGGGGGCACCCGGCAACCCGGCGCAACCATGCGCAGCTTCTGGCCGACGGGGTGCGGTTCATTGGTCCCAACAGCGGCGAGATGGCAGAAAGCGGCGAGTCAGGCGAGGGGCGGATGGCCGAACCGATGGAGATCGTCGAGGCGATCGGCGTGGCGCTGGGGGGTGGGCCTTTGGCGGGGCGGCATGTCCTTGTGACGTCCGGCCCCACGCATGAACCCATTGACCCGGTGCGCTATATCGCCAACCGCTCCTCGGGCGCGCAAGGGTCTGCGCTGGCAGCCGCACTGCGCGATCTGGGGGCAAGGGTGACTTTCGTGACCGGCCCGGCGACCGTGCCGCCGCCCGCCGGGGTGGCGGTGGTGGCGGTGGAAACCGCGCGCGAGATGGCTTCGGCGGTGGAGGCGGCGCTGCCCGCCGATGCGGCGGTGATGGCGGCGGCGGTGGCGGACTGGCGGGTCGCCAATGCCTCCGGCCAGAAGCTGAAGAAGGACGGGTCGGGCCGCGCCCCGGCGCTGGAGTTCGCCGAGAACCCGGACATCCTGGCGACCGTGTCGAAGGGGCAGAAGCGGCCCCGGCTGGTGGTGGGGTTCGCGGCCGAGACAACGGACGTGGTCGCCCATGCCACGGCCAAGCGGGCGCGCAAGGGCTGCGACTGGATCGTGGCGAATGACGTCTCGCCCGCGACGGGGATCATGGGCGGGGCGGAGAATGCCGTGACGCTGATCTCGGAGACCGGAGCGGAGGTCTGGCCCCGGATGGGCAAGGACGAGGTCGCGCGGAAGCTCGCGGCGCGGATCGCCGAGGCGTTGCGCTGAGAGAAGTGCCTCCGGCGGGGATATTTGGACCAGTATGAAAGGGCAGCGAATGGGGCCGGTGGTGCAGGTGCTTTGGGAAGACTGGGCCGACCGGAGCCTGCCCTTGCCCGCCTACCAGACGGCAGGGGCCGCAGGGGCGGACCTCTGCGCGAACTTCCCGCCCGAGGCGCGGGAGGCCGGACTGGTGCTGGCGCCGATGAGCCGGGCGATCTGCCCCACTGGCATCCGGGTGGCAATCCCGGCGGGCTACGAGATGCAGGTGCGGCCCCGGTCGGGGCTCGCGTCCAAGCATGGGATCACCCTGCCGAACACGCCGGGGACCATCGACAGCGATTACCGCGGGCCACTGGGCGTGTCGCTGATCAACCTCGGGCCCGAGCCCTACACGATCCGCCATGGCGACCGGGTGGCGCAGGCGGTGGTCGCCCCGGTTGTGCAGGCAGGGTTCGTGGTTGTCGAGGCGCTGGACGACACGGAGCGCGGGACGGGCGGGTTCGGCTCGACCGGGTTCGGGACGGGGCGGTCGTGACGACCGGGCTCTTTGTCCTGCTCAGTCAATTCGGGCTCATCGGTCTCGCGGTGGTCGCCGTCATCGGCTGGACCCGCGACTGGCCGAGGGTGAAGACCTATGCGTGGCTGGCGGCGGTATGGGCGGGGTGTCTCGCTTCCTCATGGCTGCGGCGGGACGGGGAGGCAGCGGAAGGCTGGGTGCGGTTCTGGATTGCTGTCGGGCTGATCGGGGTGCTGGCCATCCTGTATGGCGAGGGGGTCCGGAGGCTGAAGCGGAGACGTTTGGCGGTGCCCGCCGAGGTCGCCCAACCCGGCGCGTTCCGCGCGGCCGAACTGGACCGCTATGCCCGCCACATCATCCTGCGCGAGATCGGGGGGCCGGGGCAGAAGCGGCTGAAGGGTGCGAAGGTGCTGGTCGTGGGGGCTGGCGGGCTGGGGTCTCCGGTCCTTCTGTACCTCGCGGCGGCCGGGGTGGGGGTGATCGGGGTGATCGACGACGACGTGGTGGAGGGCTCGAACCTGCAGCGGCAGGTGATCCACACCGACGGGCGGATCGGGATGCCGAAGGTCTTCTCGGCCGAGGTCGCGATGAAGGCGCTGAATCCGTTCATCGAGGTGCGGCCCTATCATCGCAAGCTGACCGGGGAGATCGCCCTGGACCTGGTCGGCGAGTTCGATCTGGTTCTGGACGGGACGGACAATTTCGACACCCGCTATCTGGTGAACCGAGCCTGCGTGGCGGCGGGGGTGCCCTTGATCAGCGGGGCGATCACGCAGTGGGAGGGGCAGGTGTCGCTGTTCGATCCGGCGAAGGGTGGCCCCTGCTATGCCTGCGTCTTTCCGGTGAGACCCGCCCCCGGTCTGGTGCCGACCTGCGCCGAGGCGGGGGTGGCGGCACCGCTGCCGGGGGTGATCGGCGGGATCATGGCGATGGAGGCGGTGAAGTGGATCACCGGGGCGGGGGAGACGCTCGCGGGGCGGCTCCTGATCCACGACGGGCTCTACATGGAAACCCGGGTGATCGGGGTGAAGAAACGGGTGGACTGCGAGGTTTGCGGGGGGCGGCACTGAGGGGTGTCCACGGTGGACAGAAAATTCGAGTCAACGATTTCAATATGTTGCTTGCGGACGTTCAGAAAGGGTTAACTCAAGTTCCAACTGCAACACTTTTGGCGGCGAGAGCGATTTCTTCGGCGAGGGCTTGGGTGGGGGTTTTCCATCCGAGGGTTTTGCGGGGGCGGTCGTTCATGAGTTTGGCGATGTGG
>NZ_JAEULP010000052.1 GCF_016792905.1 Tabrizicola sp. | reverse complement strand
GGCGGCGGCTCGATCGGCTGGATCGACAGCATGGGCCTGATGCAGATGGGGCCACAGTCGGCGGGCTCGGAACCCGGCCCGGCAAGCTATGACCAGGGCGGCGAGAAGCCCACCACGACAGATGCGAACCTGGTGCTCGGCTATCTCAACCCCGATGGCCTTGTGGGCGGTCGCCTGCCGCTGAACGTCGAAAAGGCCCGCCGCGCAATCAAGACCCATCTCGCCGACCCGCTGGGGATCAGCGTGGAAAAGGCTGCGCATGGCATGTTCACCATCGTAAACAACAACATGGTCAACGCGATCCGCCGCGTTTCGGTGGAACGTGGCTATGACCCGCGCGACTTCGTGCTGAACTGTGCGGGCGGGGCTACGGCGGCGCATATCACCGCGCTGGCGCGCGAGATGGGCATCCGCAAGGTGCTGATCTCCAAGCTCGCCTCGGGCCTTTGCGCCTTTGGCCAGATCCTGTCGGACGTGAAGTACAACTACATGGCCCCGGTCGCCGCACGGCTGGAGGGCGCGGAATCGGCCGCCCGGCTGAACGCGCTCTTCAACCAGCTCGAGTCGCGGGGGCGCGGCGACCTGATGGCCGACGGTTTCACCGACGAGCGCATCTCGGTGCGTCGCAGCCTCGACATGCGCTATGTCGGGCAGGTGCATGAATGCACGGTGGACATCGACCCGTTCGAGATCACCGAAGCCGCGCTGGAGCGCCTGAAGGCCGCCTTCCATGCCCGCCACGAGGAGCTGTATACCTATTCCGAACCGCACAGCGCGGTCGAGGTTGTGAACGTCGAAAGCGCGATCACCGGCGTTGTGGACAAGCCTGCCCGGATGACTTCTGCCCCCGGCAACGGCGCGCATTCCGCCCTCAAGGGCACGCGCGAGATGATCTTCTCGGCCAGCGGGATTCCGCAGGACACACCGGTCTATGACGGCGCGATTCTGGGGGCCGGGGATCGCGTCGCCGGGCCGGCCGTCATCCAGGAGGTGACGACAACCATCGTGATCGAGCCGGGCTGGACCGCCGAACTCGACGCCTCGGCGGTCTATGTCCTGACGATGACGGTCGATGCCGCGGCCCCGCCGCGCACCGCCCGCGCCGTCGAGGTTGCCTGACATGGTCCTTGCGCTGGACCAGGTGGGGGTCGCCTTCGGTGGCTTCCGGGCGCTGAGCGAGGTGACGCTTGCCGTCGCTCCCGGTCAGATCGTGGGGCTGATCGGTCCCAATGGCGCCGGCAAGACCACCTGCGTCAACGTCCTGACCGGGTTTCAGCGCCCGACCTCTGGCCGGGTGCTGCTGGCGGGGCGCGCTGTCTCGGGCCTTGCCGCCCATCGCATCCGCCGTGCCGGGGTGGCGCGCACCTTCCAGGCGGGGCGGCTTTTCACCGGACTCGACGTGCTGGACAATCTGGCCTGCACCGGCGTCGGCCTCGGCCTGCGCCGCCGCGAGGCCGAGCATCAGGCCAGCGCGCTATTGGCCTGGCTGGGCATCGCCACACTGGAAAGCCGACCCGCCGCCGGTCTGCCCTATACCGACGAGCGGCGCGTGGCCATCGCCCGCGCCCTGATGGGCGGGCCGCGCTTCCTGCTTTTGGACGAACCTGCGGCCGGCATGTCGGAAACCGAGGCGGCCGATCTGGCCGCCGTGATCCGCCGCATCGCCCTGGAACGCGGTATCGGCTGCCTGTTGATCGAACACAACGTCGGGCTGGTCCTCTCGCTCGCCTCGGACGTGGTGGTGCTGGATGGCGGACGGGTCATCGAGCGCGGCGACCGCGCGGTAATCCTTGGCTCGCAGGCGGTGCGCGAGGCCTATCTCGGCGCCAACCTGCCGGAGGCGGCGTGATGTCGAAGCTGGCGGTTCATGACCTCGCGGTGCGCTACGGCAAGCTGACGGCGCTGGCCGAGCTATCCTTTGCCGTCGCAGAGGGTGAGCGGGTCTTCATCTCGGGGCCGAACGGGGCGGGCAAATCCTCGCTCTTGGCGGCCATCGCCGGATCGGTGCGCGCCGCCCATGGCCGGATCGAGATGGACGGCGACATTCTCTCGGGGCTTTCCCCAGAGGCGATTGCCCGGCGCGGTCTGTCCATGGTGCCCGAGGGGCGGCGCATCTTTGCCGGACTGACGGTGCAGGAAAACCTGATGGTTGGCACCGGAATGCGTCGCGACCGGGGGGCCATCGCCGACGACATCGCGGCGATGTTCGCAGCCTTTCCCATCCTGGCCGAACGCGCCCGGGCCCCGGCGGGGGCGCTTTCGGGCGGCCAGCAGCAGATGCTGGCGATTGCCCGCGCACTGATGACCAACCCCAAGGTCATCCTGGTGGACGAACCCTCGCTCGGCCTCGCGCCCAAGGTGGTGGACGAGGTCTACGACCGGCTGACCGGGCTGCAGGACCTGCGCGGCCTGACCATGATCATCGTCGAACAGTCCTCGGCCCGGGCGGCGCGGGTCGGCGGTCGGATGCTGCTGATGCGGGGCGGACGGATCATCGCCGACGGCGACGCCGCCGGTTTCGCCGCCCGCGACCTTCTGGCCGAAGCCTATTTCGGAGAACCGGCATGAGCCTGCAGCTTCTGTTCGACGCCCTGGCGCTGGGGGGCATCCATGCCATCGCGGCGCTTGGCATCGCCCTGATCTTCGGCGTGATGCGGCTGGTCAACTTCGCGCATGGACAGTTCATCGCCTGCGCGGTCTTCGCGCTGATCCTGCCGTCGGCCGACGCGCTGGCCGTCCTGGGGTTGGGCCGTCTGCCCGCGCCGGTGCTGGTGCCGGTGATCCTGTCGGTGGGGGCCGGGCTGGCGCTCGCCGCCGAGGCGCTGGTGTTCCGGCCGATGCGCAACGCCTCGCCCGTGACACTGATGGTCGGCAGCTTCGCCCTGGGCGTGGCGCTCCAGAACCTGCTTCTGGTGCTCTACGGCGGGCGACCGAAGGCCATCAGCCTCTGGGCCGGGCTGGGCCATCCGGTGCGGATCGGCTCGGCCGAGGTGCCTCTGCTGCAACTGATCGTCATCGCCGCGATCATCGTCATCCTGGTCGGCCTGGCGTTGCTGCTCCGTCGCAGCCGGATCGGGCTGGAAATGCGGGCGGCGGCCGAGGATTTCGGCATGGCGCGGATGCTCGGAGTGCCGGCGAACCGGGTGATCTCGGGGGCCTTCGCGCTGTCGGGAAGCCTTGCCGCGGTGGTGGCGCTGGTCCTTGTGGCGCAGACCGGGATCGCCGACGTGCGCATGGGCGGGCAGATCATGCTGGTGGCCTTCATCGCAACAGTCGTCGGCGGCATGGGCAGCCTGTCGGGGGCAGTGGTGGCGGGGCTTGGCATCGGCGCGGTCTCGGCGCTGTTGCAGGCAGGCCTGCCGCCCGAGGCGCGGCCGTTCCGCGACGCCTTCCTCTATGCCGCGGTCATCCTTGTCCTTCTTTTCCGTCCGCAGGGGCTGTTCGCCCCGGTCGGCACCAGAACGCGGGTCTGAACATGTTGAGACAACACGGCATCCGCCGCCGCATGGCGGCCACCACACCCCTGATCCTGGCCGTCCTGCTCTTGGCCTTCGTCATCGCCGTCAGCCTGACCCATGATCGCGCGCTGGCCCGCATGGCGGCCGAGACGCTGATCCGTGTCACGCTGGTGGTGGGGTTCTGGATCTTCGTGGGCAATTCCGGGGTGGTCAGCTTCGGCCACGCCGCCTTTGCCTGCCTTGGCGCCTATGTCTCGGCCTGGACCACGCTGAAACCGGCGATGAAGGCGACATTGCTGCCGGGCCTGCCAGACTGGCTTGCCGCTGCCGAATGGCCAGTCGCGGCGGCCGCCGTGGCGGGCGGCGGCGTGGCGGCCCTGGTGGCGCTGGCCACGGGTGCCGCGATCCTGCGGCTTTCCGGCATCGCCGCCTCGATCGCGACCTTCGCCTTCCTCGCCATGGTCAACACCATCTGGTCAAACTGGACGCCGATGACCGGCGGTACCTCTTCGGTCGTCGGGCTTGAGCGCTATGTCACGCCCTGGGCGGCCCTCGCATGGGCAGTGGTGGCTCTGGCGGTGGCGGCGGCCTATGGCGCATCGGCCTCGGGCCTCGCCCTGCGCGCAACTCGCGAGGACGAGGTCGCGGCAGCCGCCTCGGGCATCGACCGCTATCGTCATCGCCTGCTGGCCTATACGCTTTCGGCCTTCTTCTGTGGTGTCGGTGGCGCGCTGACCGGCCATTTCATCGGCGTCATCAACCCCGACAGCTTCTATCTGAGCCTGACCTTCCTGATGCTGGCCATGCTGGTCGTGGGCGGGATCGGCTCGCTCTCGGGGGCGGTGGCGGGGGTCATGGCCCTGTCGCTGGCGGTCGAACTCCTGGTGCGCATGGAGAAGGGCGTGACCCTTGGCGTCACCACCTTCGCGCTGCCCCCCGGCAGCCAGGAAATCATCATCGCGGTGGCGATGATCCTCGTCCTGATCTTTCGCCCCGCCGGTCTTCTGGCCGGGCGCGAGATCATGCTTCCCGCGCGCTGGGTCGGCGGGCGGGCCGACCGAACAACTGACCCGACATCATGAGGAGGAACCCGATGAAACTTGCCCCCGGCATCCTGGCCACGCTGGCCCTTGCCACCCCGCTGAAGGCCGAAGACCTGACCATTGGCTTCGCCATCGCCAAGTCCGGCTGGATGGAGGCCTATGACACGCCCGCCGCCACTGCCGCAAAGATCCGCATCGACGAGATCAACGCCGCCGGGGGCCTTCTGGGCCGCCAGATCAAGGTGGTCGAGGCCGACACCCGAACCGACCGCGCCGAAAGCGCCAAGGCCGGCCTTGATGTGGTCGACCAGGGCGCCGAGATGATGGTCGTCTCCTGCGACTACGACTTTGGCGCTCCGGCCGCCCTTGTGGCCGAGGGCGAGGGGATGAACAGCTTCTTCCTCTGCGCCGAGGACGTGAAGGCCGGCATCCAGGGCGTGGGGCCGAACAGCTTCTCGTCCTCGGTGCTGGCGCCGGTGCAGGGCGCGACCATGGCGGAATGGAGCCACGCCCGGCGCGAGGCCCGCACCGCCTATGTGCTGGAGGACACGTTCATCGAATACAACAAGGGCATCTGCAAGGGCTTTGATTGGATGTTCCCGCAGCTTGAAGGCGCCTCCATCGTCGGCAGCGACACGTTCAAGAACGACGATGCCTCGATCGCCAGCCAGATCACCCGTATCAAGGCCCTGCCCGAGGAACCCGACGTGATCATGCTCTGCTCGGTCATGCCGGGGGCGGCGGCAGCCGTCCGCCAGCTGCGCGCCGCAGGAATCAATTCGCTGATCCTGAACGGCTCGGCGGTGGACGGGTCCTACTGGCTGGACGCCACGCCTGACCTTTCCGGGTTCGTCGTGCCGGTACAGGGGTCGATCTACGGCGACGATCCCCGCCCCGAGGTCGAGGCGTTCAACAAGGCATACGAGGCCAAGACCGGCGCCCGTCCGGCCAGCCAGTATGCCTATCCGGGCTATGTGCTGATCGACCTCTGGGCCAAGGCGGTCGAGCACGCCGGCACGACCGAGGGCGCCGCCGTGACCGCCGAGCTTGAACGGATGACCGATGAGCCCACGGCCTTTGGCCCGCGCAGCTTCACCCCCGAACTGCATCACCAGAACACGGCGCTGATGCAGATCATCGAGATCACCGGCGGCAAGCCCGCGCGGGTCGATGAGTGGCGCATCTCGCAGCCGGTGCCGCTGGACGTGTTGATGGGGCAGTAAGTCCGGGGGCGGGCGGGGGCTTCCCCTGCCCGCCTCGCAAGCAGGGCGGCGCGCAGGCCGAAACCACAAATAGCTCGACAACCTCGTCGAGCACGACCACCGGACGATCAGGAAGCGGATCCGGGCCAGGATCGAGTTCAGACCCGTCGTCTCGGCTTCGACGACGCTCGAAGGCATCGAGGACTTTGTTCCCGCGATCCCGGGCGCGAGAATTGCCGAAAAAAGTATTTGACTGTATGTTCAGTCTATTTAATCCTGTCCCATAGAATGAGTCCCGCCGCACAAGCGCGGCGGACCGCAACAGGAAGGGCAAAGCGGATGGCGGCAGCGGCGCCGGCGATCGAAGTCCTGGATCTCGCCAAAAGTTTCGGTGAGGCGCGGGCGCTGGACGGCGTCTCGGTAAGCATCGGCGAGAACGAGTTCTTCACCCTGCTCGGCCCCTCCGGTTGCGGCAAGACCACGCTGCTGCGGATGATCGCGGGCTTCGACTTTCCCGACGCCGGCGAAATCCGCCTGCACGGCCGGGACATCGCCGGTCAGCCACCCTTCGCCCGCCCGGTGAACACGGTCTTCCAGAACTACGCGCTCTTTCCGCACATGACCGTGGCGCAGAACATCGGCTTCGGGCTGGAGATGCAGGGCAAGCGCCACACCGAGATCGCGGCGCGCGTCGATGCGATGCTGGCGCTGGTTCGGATGGAGGCGCTGCGCGAACGGCGCACCTCGCAACTGTCGGGCGGCCAGCAGCAACGGGTGGCGCTGGCCCGCGCGCTGGCGCCGCAACCGCGCGTCCTTCTCCTGGACGAGCCGCTGTCGGCGCTCGACCTGAAGCTCAGGAAAGAGATGCAGGGCGAGTTGAAGCGGTTGCAGCTTGAAACCGGCATCACCTTCATCTTCGTGACGCATGACCAGGAAGAAGCGCTGACCATGTCGGACCGGGTGGCGGTGATGTCCGGCGGGCGCATCCTTCAGGTCGGCACCCCGCGCGAGATCTATGACAGCCCGCGCGACCGCTTCGTCGCAGACTTCATCGGTGAGGCAAATTTCCTTGCCGGAGAAATCGCCGGGATCGAGGGCCAGCACGCAAGGGTGCGTCTCGCCGCTGGCGGCACGGTCGAGGCTGGGCTGCCCGCAGGTCTCGCGCCGAACGGTCGGGCCACCGTCTTCGTGCGCCCCGAACATGCCGAACTGCGTGCCGACGGCGGCGACTTCCGCGGCAAGCTGGATCGGGTGGTCTATTTCGGCACCGACACGCATCTGCACATCCGCCTGGCCGACGGCTCGGACTTTGTCCTGCGCCAGCAGAACAGCCCCGGCGGGCACTTCGGACTGGATCCCGGCGCCGAGGTCGCCGTTGCGTTCAAGCCCGGCGCCGCCCGCGTGCTGAGGGATTGACCATGTCCGACGCCGCCCAGGTCGCTAAGGCCGCCGCACGCAGGTCGATCCGCGCCCGCTGGTGGCTCTCGGCCCCGGCGCTGGTCGTGGTGGCGCTTTTCGCCGTGCTGCCGCTGGCGGTGATCGTGCTCTACTCCTTCATGGCGAAGGGCGACTACGGCGACGTGAAATACTGGCAGTTCTCGCTGGACGGCTGGTTCGGCGTCTTCTTCGAGCGCGGGCTGTTTGACGACAGCATCGGTCTGGCCAAGGCCCATGTCAGCATCCTGTGGCGGTCGCTGAAACTGGCCATCCTCACCACTGCGGTGGCGCTTCTGATCGGCTTTCCCACCGCCTATTTCATCGCCAACCGACCAGCCCACCGCCGGGACTTCTGGTTGTTCCTGATCATCATCCCGTTCTGGACCAACCTCCTCATCCGCACCTTCGCCATCCAGGAGGTGTTCCGCAACGAGGGCGTGCTGAACAGCCTGCTCCTCTGGGCCGGGATCGTGGACCGGCCCTTGCAGATCATGTTCACCGACCTCGGCATCCTTCTGGGCATGGCATATGTCTACCTGCCGCTGATGGTGCTGCCGATCTATTCCAGCCTGGAAAAGTTCGACTTCAGCTTCGCCGAGGCGGCCTCGGACCTCTACGCCAACAACCGCCGGGTGCTGTGGCGCATCATCCTGCCGATGACGCGGCCCGCGATCCTGGCAGGCTGCATCCTGGTCTTCATTCCCGCACTTGGCGCCTATGTCACGCCACGGCTACTGGGCGGCGGAAAGAACCTGATGCTGGGCAACCTGATCGAGCTGCAATTCGGACAGGGCCGGAACTGGCCCCTGGGGGCCGCCCTGTCGCTGACACTGACCGCAGTCGTCATGCTGGCATTGCTGGTCTACGCCCGCGCCGCCGCGAAATCGGGGGGGCGGAACCATGGCTAGGCCGCATTCCGTCCGCCACCAGCGCGGCTTCACCTTCGTGGCGCTTCTCTGCTTCTTCCTCCTCTACCTGCCGATGGCGACGATGGTGGTCTTCGCCTTCAACGCCGGGAACACACTGGGGGACCTGGACGGATTCTCGCTGCGCTGGTTCCGCGCCGCCTGGCAGAACGACCAGATCGTCGAGGCCCTTCTGCGCTCGCTGACGGTGGCGCCGGTCGCGGCCTGCCTCGCCACCGTCGCCGCCACGATGGCGGCACTGGCAACGACGCGGACCACGCCCTATCGGGGGCTCGCCGCGAAGGTCGCCTTCCTCAACCAGCCGCTCGTGGTGCCCGAGATCGTGACCGCGGTCGCCCTCCTGGTCGTTTTCGCCCGGATCAAGGTCTGGACCGGCTACACCGGCCTTGGCTACCTGATCGCCGCCCATACCGCCTTCTGCATCCCCTTCGCCTACCTGCCGATCCGCGCCCGGCTGGAAACGATGGACCTGTCTCTGGAACGCGCCGCCGCCGATCTTTACGCGCGGCCCTGGGCGGTCTTCCGCTGGATCACCCTGCCGCTTCTCTGGCCCGGGATCCTTGCCGGATTCATGCTGGCCTTCGTGGTCTCGCTCGACGACGTGGTGATCACCGAGTTCATCAAGTCCGCCGGGCAGGAGACACTGCCGACCTACATGCTCGGCCAGTTGCGCCGCAACGTGACACCCGAAATGAACGCGATCTCGACCGTGTTTCTGGCGATCTCGGTCGCCGTCGTCAGCCTGTTCTTCCTTCTCAACCGCAAGAAGACCTGATCCCAGCCAGAGGAGCCCGAGATGCGCCTGCCCATTCTCATCCCTACCCTGTCCGGTCTGGCGATGGCCGCCGCCGGTGCCGCCCATGCCGAAGGCCAGCTGAACATCTTCAACTGGGGCGAATACACCAATCCCGAACTGATCAAGAAGTTCGAGGACACCTACGACATCAAGGTGACGATCACCGATTTCGACTCGAACGACACCGCGCTCGCCAAGGCCCGCCAGGGCGGAAACGACTTCGACATCGTGGTGCCCAGTTCCACCTTCGTGCCGATCTGGATCGCCGAGGGCCTGCTCATGGAGACCCGCCCGGACCAGATGGAAAACTTCCACAACATCGACCCGCGCTGGGTCGACGTGTCCTTCGATCCCGGCCGCCACTACACCGTCCCCTGGCAATGGGGCACCACCGGCGTCGTGGTCGATACCGAGGTCTACAAGGGCGACCCCAACACCTCGTCGATCGTCCTCGACCCGCCCGCAGAGCTTGTCGGCAAGATCAACGTCGTGCCCGAGATGGGCGACGTGATGACGCTGGCGATCCTCGCCGAAGGTGGACAAAGCTGCACCGACGACATGGAGGTTCTGAAGCGCGTCCATGAGAAGCTGGTGGCAGCCAAGCCGAAATGGCTGGCGATGGACTATGCCAGCGTCGAGAAGTTCACCGGCGGCGACTATGCCGCCGGCCTGATCTGGAGCGGCGGCGGCATGCGCATCCGGCTCGAAGCGCCACGCTTCGTCTACGGCTACCCGCGCGAGGGCTATCCGATCTGGATGGACAACGTCGCCGTGCTGAAATCTGCGCCGAATGCCGAGAATGCGAAACTCTTCCAGAACTTCATCATGGACCCCGAGAACGCCGCGCTTATCTCGGCCTATGCGCGCTATGCGAACGGGATCAGCGGCTCCGAGGCCTTCATGCCCGAGGACATGCGCGACGCGCCCGAGATCGTCATCCCTGCGGAATTCGCCGAAAAGGGCGAGTTCACCCCGCCCTGCTCGCCCGCAGTCAACGAGCTTTACACGCGCATCTGGACCGACGTCCTGAAGTGACCAATCCGGCCGGACCGTACCCGGTCCGGCCCGCATCCTTGATCCCGGAAGCCCCCCATGACCGATCTCGACCTGTGCTACCTGCCCGCCCACGAAGCCCTGCGCCGGTTCAAGGCCCGTACCCTTTCGCCCGTCGAGCTGATGGAGGCGGTAATCGCCCGGGCCGAAGCGGTGAAGGATCCCGTCAACGCCTTCACCTTCACCCATTTCGACGAGGCGATGCACCTCGCCCGCAAAGCCGAGGCCCGCTATGCCCGCGGCGCCCGCACCCGTCCGCTGGAAGGGCTGCCGATCGGGATCAAGGACGAAAGCGAGATCGCGGGCAAGCCGACCTCCTCGGGCTCGCTGATCTTCAGGGACAACGTGGCGGAACGGACCTCGACCAACAACGCCCGCATCCTCGCGGCGGGCGGCATCGTCCATGCCCGGACCGCGACGCCCGAGTTTTCCTGCGCTGGCACCACCTGGACACGGGCCTGGGGCGTCACCCGCAACCCCTGGAACCCCGCTTTCACCTGCGGTGGCTCTTCGGGCGGCTCCGGCGCCTCGCTTGCCGCCGGAACCTCGGCAATCTGCACCGGATCGGACATCGGCGGCTCGATCCGCATCCCGGCAGCGGCCTGCGGTGTGGTCGGCTACAAGCCGCCCTACGGCCGCAACCCCGACGACCCGCCGTTCAACCTGGATTTCTTCTGCCACACCGGCCCGATGGCCCGCTCCGTGCAGGATGCCATCCTCTTGCAGAACATCATGTGCGGCCCCTCCCCCACCGACATCTCGACCCTGCGGCCGAAGCTGCGGCTGCCGACCGACTACAAGCCGGTCAAGGGCATGAAGATCGCCTGGTCGCTGGACCTCGGCGTCTTCGAGGTCGACGCGGCGGTGCGGCGCAACACGCTCGATGCGCTGGAGGTGTTCCGCGACCTTGGCGCGACGGTCGAAGAGGTGGACACGGGCTGGAAGCCCGGCACGCTGGAGGCGGGCCTTGCCTATCTCGACCACATCTTCGGCGCCTATCTCTCGACACTCCTGGCCGAACACGGCGATGAGATGACCTCCTATGCCCGCCAGTTCGCCGAACGTGGCGGCCGGTCCACCGCCGCCGATTTCGTCGCCAGCCTCGAACGCATCGCCGAGATGTATGAAAGCTTCGGTCCGATGATCGAACGCCATGACCTGTTCATCTGCCCGACAAACGGCACCACCGCGATCCCCGCCGATCACGACCAGTCCAGGCACCGGATCCAGATCAACGGCAAGGAGGTGCATCCGACCATCGGATGGGCGCTGACCACGCCTTTCAACATGCTCAGCCGCTGCCCCGTGCTGTCGGTGCCGACGGGCCGGGCGCCGGACGGGGTGCCTACGGGCATGCAGATCGTCGGCCGGACCTACCGCGACGCCGATGTGTTCCGCGCCGGCATGGCCTACGAATCCACCCGTGGCGCCTGGTATGGCGATGCACGCCACCGCCCCGCGCTGTGACGCGCAGCATTGACCCGGTCGCGGCAGACGGCGAAAAGAGCCGCTCCGCCACAGCTTGCAGGACCAGCCCCGTGCCACAGGATTCCGCGCCCGACCGGCCCGAAGAAGACGCCCGCCGCCTGACCAAGGCCGGCCGCGCCGACCGGCGGCATCTGCGCGGCCAGGCCAGCCTTCAGCGCATCATCGACGCCACCATCGCCACCATCGCCGAAGAGGGCCTGCCCGGCGTCACCATGCAGCGGATCGCCCGGCGCATCGCCTCGTCGAACGCCCTTGTCGTCTTCCACTTCGGCAACAAGGACCAGCTGTTCCGGGCGGTGATCGAGTACCTGAACGACCAGTTCGCCCGCCACTGGGAGACCCATGTCCGCGCTCCCGGACTGACGACGCCCGAACGGCTGGTCGCCGCGCTCGACTGCGCGCGCAGCTTCTCGCGCCTGCATCCCGACTGGGTGGCCGCCTGGGTGATCTTCGCCAGCGACCGCCAGACCATGCTTATTGACCACAGCATCAGCCTGCCCTCCGACCGCGCCTACCTGGACGAAGTCCGCACCATGCTGGCCGAGGTCGCGGCGGCGGGCGGGCGTGTGGTGGATGTCGACAGCCTGGCCGAGGGGTTGAACTACCTGGTGCAGGGCGCGTGGTATTGGGACACCGTGAACCTCGACCGCCCGCCCTCGGACGCGCTGAGGAAGACCGGGCTTTCGCTGCTCCGACAAGCCTTCCCGCAGGAATTCGCTGGGTTCTGACGCTTGGCAAGCGCCTTGGATTCATGTTGTCGAGGCGGTTGACCGTCCCGCAAGACACAAATCTGCGCCAGCGTGACAACCTGCACGACGACTGATCCGCAAGGGTGCAGGGATTCGACGCTTTGCCAGAAAACTATGTCCGACAATCTTGCAACAATGTCCGACATTGTCTAGCCTGACTCTGCAAACCGCCTGTCCCTGCCCGCCAGGAGATTCGTCCGTGGACGTCCAGCCCGTTCCGCCCGCAAAGGAACCAAGACGCCCGCGCGATGTGGCGCAGCTTCTTGCGGCCCTGGTCGAGGACAAGAAACTGGGCATAGGCGACCGTCTCCCGCCGGAGGTCGAACTTGCCCGGCGTCTGGGGATCAGCCGCTCAACCGTGCGCGAGGCGCTGCGGCAGTGGGAAAGCCTGGGCATCATCACCCGCAACAAGGGCGGGGGCACACGCATCGTGGCCGAAGTCTCCACCCGGTCGCTGCACCTGCCGCTCACCGTCCAGATCGAGGCCGACAGCCTGAGCCGGATGCTCGCCGTCCGCCGCCCGCTGGAGATCGAGGCCGTCCGCATCGCCACCCGTGTTGCGGACGAGGCCGCGCGGCGCAGGATCATGTTGCGGATGCTGGAACTGATGGAGGTCTACGACGCGGGCGAAGACTGGCGCCCCGCCGACCGCCTGTTCCACGCCGCCATTCACGACGCGACCGGCAACCCGCTGTTCGCCAAGGTGATCCACCAGATCCACCGCGCCTTCCACGACCTCTATGACGCTCCCTTCGACCAGCCCCAGCTGGGCGCATCGACGATCCCCGCCCACCGCGACCTGGCCGAGGCCATCGTCGCGGGGGACGAGGGCAAAGCCGTCGCCATCATGTCCGCCATCATGTCCGACGTGGACGAAGCCGCCATCCAGATCGCCCGAGGACTTCATGCCGGATAGAAGCACCGATGACCTTGCCACCCGGCTGACCGCCATCGCCGAAGGCGCGGGCGGGTCGATCACGCCGCCCATCGTCCAGACCTCGCTCTTCGCCTTCGACAGCTTCGACGACTTCAAGGCGCGGATGGATGGGTCCAGCAACGCGCCGATGTATACCCGCGTGCAAAATCCGACCGTCGCCGCCTTCGAGACGATGATGGCCGATGCCGAAGGCGGAGAGGCCGCCGTGGGCTTTGCCTCGGGCATGGGGGCGATTTCGGCCGCGCTGATGGCCTTCCTGCGCCCCGGCGACCGGGTGGCCTGCGTGGAACACGTCTATCCCGACAGCTACCGCTTCATGGAGCGCATCCTGCGCCCCTTCGGGATCGAGACCACCTACCACCCGCTGCGAGAATTCGAGGATGACCCGGACCTCCTGCAGGGCGTGAAGGTCGCCTATCTGGAAAGCCCGACCTCGGTGGTCTTCCAGGCGCTGAACCTGCCGAAGGTTGCCGCCCACGCGAAGCGGCATGGCGTCGTGACGATGATCGACAATTCCTGGGCGACCCCGGTCTTCCAGCGTCCCGTCGAGCTGGGGATCGACATGGTGATCCACTCGGCCTCGAAATACATCTCCGGCCATTCGGACACCGTGGCGGGGGTTGTCGTCGGCAGCGCCGACCACATCGCCCGCCTGCGCGATCTGTCCCTGCCGCTCTTCGGCGCCAAGCTTGCCCCCTTCGAGGCCTGGCTCCTGATCCGGGGCCTGCGGACGCTGGTGCCCCGGATGCGCCAGCACCAGGCCACCGCCGACCTCTTCGCCGACCGTCTGGCTGCCTTGCCCTTCGTGCGCCGCGTCAACTCGCCCACCGCCAACATGGTGCCGGGGCTGACGGGACGGTCAGGGCTAATGTCGGTCGAATTCGACGAGTCCGTGAACGTCCCCAGGCTGGCCGACGCCCTGCGCTTCTTTCGCCTTGGCGTCAGCTGGGGCGGGTTCGAAAGCCTGATCCTGCCAGCGCAGGTGGGCCTCGCCCAGGCCGGGGAATTCAACTCGATGCGCAAGTTCGGCGTGCCCTCGACGCTTGTCCGGCTCAGCCTCGGGCTGGAGAACGCAGACGACCTCTGGGCCGATATGTCGGCGGCCCTGACAACAAGCAGAAACTGACAACCAAGGGAGTGAGAGCGATGAAGAAACTTCTTGCCAGCGCCGGGCTTTTGGCGGCGCTTCTGGGGTCTGCCGTCTCGGCCGAGACCCTGAAACTGGTCGAGGTGATCACCAGCCCCGAACGCACCGAGGTGCTGAAGGGCATGGTCGACGGCTACAAGGCCGCCAATCCGGACGTGGACGTGGAGATCATCTCCGTCCCCTGGGGCCAGGCCTTTGAAACGGTCGCCACCATGATCGCGGGCGGCGACACCCCCGACGTGATCGAGATGCCGGATACCTGGCAGGCACTTTACGCCGACCAGCTCATGCCGCTCGACGACCGGATCGCCGGGTGGGAGCACGGCGCGACGCTGACCCAGAAGACCATCGACATGGGCAAGCTTGCCAACGGCAAGATGACGATGATCCCCTACGGCTTCTACCTGCGCGCCATGTTCTACAACAAGAAGCTCCTCGCCGAAGCCGGGGTCGCCACACCGCCGAAGACGATGGACGAATTCATGGCCGCCTCCGAAGCGGTGTCCAAGCTCGACGGCAAATACGGCTACTGCCTGCGTGGCGGCGCGGGTGGCACCAACGGCTGGATCATGATGGCCGCGGTGATGAATGGTTCGAACGAGTTCTTCACCGCCGACGGCAAGAGCCGAATCAACGAGCCCGGTTCGGTCGCGGGCCTCCAGTTCCTGATGGACCTCTACCAGAAGGGCTATGCGCCGAAGGACAGCGTCAACTGGGGCTTCAACGAGATCGTCGCGGGCTTCTATTCCGGCACCTGCGCCTTCCTCGACCAGGACCCTGACGCGCTCATCGCGATTGCAGAACGGATGCCGGCCGAGGACTTCGCCGTCATGCCGATGCCGGTCGGTCCCTCGGGCAAGGCCTTCCCGACCATCGGCTTCGCGGGCTGGTCGGTGTTCAACTCGACCGAACATGCCGATGACGCCTGGAATCTCGTGGCCTACCTCTCCTCGCCCGAGTCGAACGCCACCTGGGCCAAGCGGGTGGGCGTGATCCCGATCCACCAGGGCGCCGACCAGGACCCGTTCTTCAAGACCGATCAGTTCAAGGGCTGGTTCGAGGAGCTGAACAGCCCGGACTACATCCCCACCATCATGCCGACCTACCTGGAACAGTGGGGCTACTTCACCTCGACGGTCCTAAAGGACACGGCGCAAGAGGCGCTCCTCGGCCAGAAGACCGCCCAGGAGCTGGGTGACGAATGGGCCGCCTTCCTGACGGATGAATACGGCAAGTGGAAAGCCAAGCAGTGACGCAAGGCACCCTCGCGCCCGGGGCAACCCGGGCGCACCAGCGTTTCGTCTGGTCCCACCTGATCGAACCCTACCTCTACCTCACACCGGCCCTGGTGCTGATCGCGCTGGTCATGCTCATCCCGCTGGTGGTGGGGGTCAGCTACTCGTTCCAGTCGATCATGCTTCTGAAACCGGGGCAGGCGGAATGGGTGGCGCTGGACAACTATCTCGCCCTCTGGTCCGACACCAAGTTCTGGATCTCGCTGGAAAACACGCTGGTCTGGACTTTCGGGTCGCTGTTTTTCCAGTTCACGCTCGGCCTCGGCCTGGCACTTCTGCTCAACACCAGCTTCCCGCTGAAGCGGCTGTTCCAGGCCATCGTCTTCCTGCCCTGGGCGGTCCCCACCTTCCTGACCGCGCTGACCTGGGCCTGGCTCTTCAACCCGCTGATCGGCCCCCTGCCGCACTGGCTTGCCGCCGTCGGTGTGCTGCCCGAACCGTTCAACATCCTGGGCGATCCCGATCTTGCCATCTGGGGTCCCATCGCCGCGAACATCTGGTTCGGCGTCCCCTTCTTCGCCATCACCCTTCTGGCCGCGCTGCAATCCATCCCGTCGGAACTGTATGAAGCGGCCGAGATCGACGGCGCGACAGCCTGGCAAAGCTTCACCAAGATCACCCTGCCATTCCTTGCGCCGATGATCGCCATCACCGTGATGCTGCGCACGATCTGGATCGCCAATTTCGCGGACCTGATCTTCATCATGACGGGGGGCGGGCCGGCCAATTCCACGCAGATCCTGTCCACCTACATCTTCACCACCGCCTTCAAGAAGCTGGACTTCGGCTATGCCTCGGCGTTGGCCGTGGCACTTCTCTTCCTGCTCTTCCTCTATGCCGTGGTGCTTCTGGCGCTGCGCCGCCGCTTCGTGAGGCTGTGATGGCCATCGCCCGCCGCAACCCGCTTCTCACCCTCGGCAAATACGCCGCGATCCTGTTCTACCTCTGCTTCGCGCTGTTCCCGCTCTACTGGCTCCTGAAGATCGCGATCACGCCCGACCAGCTGATCTTCACCGAGGGCACGGCACTCTGGCCATCGGACGCGACACTTGGCAACTTCACCAAGGTGATCTGGCAGACCGATTTCCTGCGCTTCTTCCGGAACAGCCTGATCGTTTCGCTCGCCTCGGCCGCCATCACCACGGTCATCGCCGCCGGAGCGGGCTATGCCTTCTCGCGCTTCCGCTTCCGGGGCCAGAAACTGATCATCGCGCTGATGCTCCTGACACAGATGTTCCCGCTTCTGATGATCATCGCACCGATCTACAAGATCGTCGCCGCCCTGGGCCTGCTGAACTCGCTCTCCAGCCTGGTGCTCGTCTACGCCGCCTTCAACGTCCCCTTCGCCACCTTCCTGATGCAAAGCTTCTTCGACGGCATCCCCAAGGACCTCGAAGATGCGGCGATGATGGACGGCTGCACCCGGTTCCAGGCGCTGCGCAAGGTGATCCTGCCGCTGACGCTGCCGGGGCTCGGCGCGACGCTGGGCTTCGTCTTTACCGCCGCCTGGTCCGAGGTGCTGTTCGCCCTCATGCTCATCCGGTCAGAGGACAGCATGACCTTCCCGGTCGGCATGTTGACCTTCGTGTCGAAATTCTCGGTTGACTGGGGGCAGATGATGGCGGCCGGGGTGCTGGCGCTCATCCCCTCCTGTCTCTTCTTCATCTTCATCCAGCGATATCTGGTCCAGGGCCTGACCTCTGGCGCCGTGAAAGGCTGACACATGGCCCGACTTGACCTTCTCGGCATTGAAAAACGCTTCGGCGCCATCGAAGTGCTGCGCGACGTGAACCTCTCCATCGCCGATGGCGAGTTCATTGTACTCGTCGGCCCCTCGGGCTGCGGCAAGTCCACCCTCCTGCGCATGATCGCCGGGCTCGAGGACATTTCCGCAGGCGAATTGCAGATCGATGGCCAACGCATGAACGAGGTGGCCCCCCGCGACCGGGACATCGCGATGGTGTTCCAGTCCTACGCGCTTTACCCGCACATGGACGTGGCGCGGAACATGGGCTTCTCGATGGAAATCCGCGGGGCCGAGGCCTCGGGTCGCGCCGCCCGCGTATCCGCAGTCGCCCGCACGCTGGGGCTCGACAAGCTGACCCAGCGCCTGCCCCGGGCGCTCTCGGGCGGCCAGCGCCAGCGAGTCGCGATGGGCCGCGCCATCGTGCGCGAGCCGCGGGCCTTCCTCTTCGACGAGCCGCTCTCGAACCTCGATGCCGCGCTGAGGGTCGAGATGCGGCTGGAGATCGCCCGCCTGCACCAGCGGCTGAAGGCGACAATGATCTACGTCACCCACGACCAGGTCGAGGCCCTGACGCTGGCCGACCGCATCGTCGTCCTGAACGCGGGCGTGGTGCAGCAGGTCGGCACGCCGCTCGAACTGTACCAGACCCCCGCCAACCGCTTCGTGGCCCAGTTCATCGGCTCGCCCACGATGAACATTCTGGCCGTCAGCCAGACCGATACCGGCGTTCGCCTGGCCAACGGGGCCGAGATCGCGCTTCCCGGCCTCTCCGGTCCTGTCGCCGAGCTGGGCATAAGGCCCGAACACCTGGACATCGCCGACCCGGCAACCGCCCCGCTGACCGGCACCGCGGACGTGGTCGAACATCTGGGATCGGACACGAACGCCTATGTGGTTGTGGATGGTGTGGGTCCGCTCATGGTGCGCCAGCACGGCCATGTCGCCCTGCGTTCGGGCGATCGGCTCGGGCTGACGCTCCAGCCCGGCCAGGCGCATGCCTTCGCAGCCGACGGACGCACGCTTCGTTCCTGATCGGCACCCCGGGCCTTTCCGGCAAGGCGACAGCCATGCGGGCGCCGAAAATCGTCCAGCCGCGATGATGTTCGTCCGGGTCGCCCACGTCACACTTTCGCAGCCCAGACCCGGAGCCTTCCCTGCCCCGTCACCTCGCGCACCAGACTGCGCGCTTCCAGCAGGTCGAGGTTGCGCAGCACGGTCGCCCGGCTGGCCCCGGTCTCGGTTCCCACCCGCGGCGCCCCGAGCATCGGGCGCGTCGCCAGCGCCGCGATCAACCGGGCTGGTGTCCGGCCCGACAGGGCTTCGGGATGAGGCCATCGCCCCGGGCGATTTCCCGGAATGGGATCTGGCCATGCAGGTTTTCGATCAGGCGCTGCCCGACAGCCTGCCCCATGATGTGCTGGACGCGACCAAGCTGATCCCCGAAGAGGTGGTGCCGCTCCGGGTCATCGGGCGGATGGTGCCGGACCGCAACCCCGACAACTTCTTTGCCGAGACAGAACAGGTGGCCTTCCTGCCCTCGAACATCCTGCCGGGGATCGACCGCCGCCTCGACCGCGATGCCGCAACACGAGATCGACGTGCCGCTGACCCGGCTGCGCGGCCTGTTGCCCCCGTGCTTGCGCACGGGAGCAACGGCGAGGCAAATGGGACAGAAGCTCGGCTGCCGTTTCGTTGGCCCCGGCGGGAAATCGGGAAAACCGCCGGATTCTTCCTGCCATTGCGCCCGATTGACATGCCTCTAGCCGAGAGGGTCGGACATGAAGGGACAACGCGGAACTACGCGAGGCGTTCCGTCACGCGATGGGTTTGCCACCGGTCACACCGAAGGTCTCGCCGGTCATGAACAGCGGTTCACCTGTGGCAAGGAACATGAAGGCCGCGGCGATCTCGGCAGGCTGGCCGGGGCGACCGAAGGCGCTGTCCTGCCCGAAATGGCGAACCTTTTCATCCGTCTGTCCTCCCGACGGTTGCAGCGCGGTCCAAAATGGCCCGGGCGCGATGGCGTTCACCGCAAAGGTCTTGACGAACTGTTCGGTACTGATGTCCTCGATCCTTTCCTGCGTGTCCTGCTTGCCCGCGTTGTTGACCAGGACATCCAGCCCGCCCAGGACCTTGGCGGCATCGGCGACAAGGCCCAGGCATTGCCTTTCGTCAGAGTTGTCCGCCCCGAAAACCGCGCCGTCGAGGCCGCATCCTTGCTGTCGGGGTGCAGGCAGGAAAATTGACGGACTGGTGCCGGGTGGTCGGCCCGTGATCAGCGCTGAGTTCTGACGCAAGCTTTGGTTCTTGACCGAAATGCGCTTGAGGATCGACGGTCCCTGGGGACAAGGCTCTTCGGAGACAATGTGACGATGTCGTTCGAAGGCGGTCATTTCCCGAAGGCGGTGATCCTCTTCGGAGGACTTTGCGACAGAACCCACGACCGATACTGACGGTATCGGGATGACGGCCAGTCTGGTCGGCGGGGCAGGTCAGGGATCATAGGTTGCGTCGCGGTCAAGCGGCCAGACCGGGCGGCGGACGCGGACATAGGGGCGCAGGTGGGCCTGCGGGGTTGCCAGCGCGCCGGTATCGCAGACGATGACCTTGCCCGCGATGGGTTCGAAGGCCGCGCGGAAGTGCTGCATCGACTTGACCACCAGGAAGCGCAGGCGGGCGGGCTCGATCCCGAAGGTGCGCACCTGCTGGAGGTCGAGCATCTGTTCGTTCAGCGTGACGACAAGGATGTCGATACCCTGGACGCGGAACACCGCAGTCGGGCCGAAGCTGTGGGTGATGCCGCCAAGGATCGGACCGTCGCCGGTGTAGGATCCGTCCGACAGGTTCAGGATTTCGCCAGTCAGCCGAAGCGGGCCACCACCGAATGCCGGGTCGCACTTGCCGCCCAGATCGAGCGTCACGGTCTCGCCCACCCGGTAGCGGTGCAGCGTCGCGGCGGCTTCGGGATCGATCATCGGGGCGAAGGCACCGGGTTCGGCGCCAGCGTCCAGCAGGGCGGACAGGAGTGCCGTCGCATCGCCATAGGCCCCGGCGCCGGGGTTGTCGGCATAGTCGGCGATCACCAGCGGGCCTTTGGCGGCATCGAAATCCCGCGCTTGTGCCGCAGCTTCGGCGGGCGTGAGGAAGGTGTTGGCAACGGAACCCCGTCCGTCCCAGATACTGCGGGCCAGGTCGCGGGCGATGGCCTCGGCCCGCGCCTCTGCACCCTTGTCATGCGTGACCAGCACGGTCGGGCCCATTTCGGCGATGTCTGCCTCGGAGAAGCCAGCGTTGACCGAGACGGCGAGGATGCCCGGCTCGGCCTCATGGGCAGCGGCGCGGGCATAGAGCGCGGCTGTCGCGGGAACGTCGGTACGGCCGGCGTTCGCCTCGTCCAGCATGGGCACATGGACGCGGATCGTCCGCGGGCGGACCTCGCTCCGCATTGCAGCGTCGAGAATCCGGCCCGCGTGCAGCCCGGTGGCCCGCATGTCGATATGTGGATAGGTCTTGTAGCTGACGAGGATCTGCGCCTGTTCGATCATCGCTGGCGTCACCATCGCGTGCAGGTCCAGCGAGGCCGCGACCGGCAGGTCGGGCCCGACGATGGCGCGCAGGCGACGCAGAAGCTCGCCCTCGCCGTCCTCGCAAAAGGTCGGGACCATGGATCCGTGCAGCGACAGAAGGATGCCATCCAGTGTGCTGCGATGCTCGCGCGCCGCGTCGCAGATGATCCCGGCGATATGGTCGAAGGCCTGGCGCGAAACCGGGGCGCCGGGGTTCGCGTGGGCCGAAACGGTGTGGGTAACGCGCCAACCGCCCGCGCGGCCAGCGTCGAGGAAACCGGCAAGTTCGTCGTTCACCTCGCCGAAGCGGTCGATGGCGGTCTGGCCGAGGTCCAGCACCTCGTCCCGGAAATCCTGAAGCGTGGTCTCGCCCTTCTTGAACGTGCTGCTTTCATGAACGAAGGAGCCGGTCAGGACGTGGAAGGGCATGGTAGGGACCTTTCAGAGCGGGTGGAAACAGGCGACAGGATGGGCGGGATCGTCGGAGAGCCTGGGGCTTTCGCGGCGGCAGAGATCGGTGGCGTGCGGGCAGCGGGCAGCGAAGGCGCAGCCGGCAGGCAGGGCAAAGGGGCTGGGAATCTCGCCCGAAAGCGGGGCAAGGCGTTTGCGTTGCGCGGGGTCCGGGGCGAAACGCGCGTCCATCAGGGCATGGGTGTAGGGGTGGCGCGGCGCGGCGGCGGGATCGGGCAGGACCTCGACCACCGCGCCAAGATACATCACCACGATCCGGTCGCAGAAATAGCGCACGAGGCCGAGGTCGTGGCTGATGAAAAGACAGGTCAGCCCCAGCCGCCCGCGCAGGTCGGCCAGAAGGGCGATGATCTGGGCCTGGATCGACACGTCAAGGCTGGCGGTGGGTTCGTCCAGAACCAGGAAATCGGGCCGGAGTGCCAGGGCGCGGGCAATTCCGACACGCTGGCGCTGGCCGCCCGAGAGCTGTTGCGGATGGCTGTCGGCAAGGCCCTCGGGCAGGCCGACCTCGGCAAGCAGGGCGGCGATGGTTCCCGGCGGCAGGGGCTGGCGCTGGACCTGGAAGGGCTCGGCCAGCACCTGGGTCAGGGTGTGGCGCGGGTCGAGGCTGGAATAAGGATCCTGGAACACCATCGCCATGCGGCGGCGCATCCGGCGCAGGGCGGTTGCGGACAGGGTGGCAAGGTCGGTGCCGTCAAAGCTGACGCGCCCGGACGTCGGCTCGATCAACCGCAGGACGAGGCGGGCGAGCGTGGACTTGCCGCAGCCGCTTTCGCCGACAACGCCGACAGCCTCGCCCCGCGCAATGCCAAGCGAGACGTCGCGCACGGCCAGCATGGAGCGGGGGCGGGACAGGAAGCCGCCGCCGGACTGGAACTGTCTGGTCAGGTGCTCGATCCGGATCAGGGGCGCGGTCATGCGATGACCCCGGCGTGGTGGCAGGCGACGGTGCCTTGCCCGCAGCTTTCCGGGGCGGGCACGACAGTCCGGCAAAGGTCGCTGGCTCGCTCACAACGCGGGTGAAAGCGGCAGCCGGGCGGCATCGCCAGCGCGGAGGGCACGGCACCGGGGATGCCGCGCAGGCTGCCCTGCGCCATGCCGTCCTGCGGGATGCAGCCGATCAGGGCAGAGGTGTAGGGGTGGGCGGGGGCGGCGAAGATGTCCGACACCGGGCCTTCTTCGGCCAGGCGACCTGCATACAGCACGGCGACCCGGTCGCAGACTTGTGCCACGACGCCCATGTCATGCGTGATCAGCAGAAGCGCCAGCCCACGGTCGCGAACCAGCGCGCCAAGGATCTGGATGATCTGTGCTTGCACCGTCACGTCAAGCGCAGTGGTCGGCTCGTCGGCGATGATCAGGTCGGGCTCCCCCGCCAGGGCCATCGCGATGACGATGCGCTGCTTCATCCCGCCCGAAAGCTGGTGCGGCCAGGCCTCCGCCACCGAGGCGGCATCGGGGATGCGCAGTTGTGTCAAGAGGTCCAGCGTGCGGACGCGGGCGGCGGCTTGTGGCAGGCCAAGGTGCAGCCGCGACACGACATCGACCTGCTCGCCGATCCGCTGCACCGGGTCGAGCGCGGTCATCGGGTTCTGGGTGACGAAGCCGATCCGTCGCCCGCGCAATACGCGCCGCTGGGTGTCGGTCATGAGGGCCATGTCCTGCCCGTCGAACCGCACATTGCCCCCCGTGACGCGCCCGCCGATCAGCGGCAGAAGGCCCATTGCCGCCATTGCCGTCAGCGACTTGCCCGAGCCGCTTTCCCCGACCAGGCCGACGATCTGCCCCCGGTCGACCCGTAGCGAGATGCTGTCCAGGAGCGGGGCAGAGCCGATGGACACGCTGACCGAAGCCAGGTCGAGAAGCGCGGTCATGGCGATCTCCGCAGTTTCTGGCGGATATCCAGCGCGGCGATCAGCGCGTCGCCGTAGAGGTTGATGGCGACCACGGTGATTGCGACGGCAAGGCCGGGGTAGATGATGATCCAGGGAGCCTTGAACACCAGGGCCGAGCCCGCCGACATCATGCCGCCCCAGCTGGGCACCGGCGGCTGGGCACCAAGGCCGAAGAAGCCCAGCGTCGCCTCCAGGATGATGGCATCACCGGTGGCCAGCATCGCCGAGACAAGGACGGGGGCAAGCGCGTTGGGCAGAAGGTGGCGAAAGAGGATGTGGCCGTTGGACGCGCCAAGCGAACGGGCGGCCTCGATGAATGTTTCGCCTTTCAGGGTCAGGATCTGGGCGCGGGTCAGCCGGGTGAACTGCGCAAGATAGGCGACCGAGATGGCGATCATCGTTCCCAGCGTGCCGGGGCCGATGATCGCCACCAGAATCAGGGCGATCAGGATTTCCGGAAAGGACCAGGTGAGGTCCACGACAACGGTGACGGCGCGGTCCAGCCAGCCGCCGAACCAGGCTGCCGCGGCGCCGAGAACCATGCCGCAAAAGACGGAGATGGCGATTGCCGTCGCGGCGACGGACAGCGAGGTGCGCGCGCCCCAGACGAGTCGCGTCAGGAGGTCCCGCCCGAATTCATCGGTTCCGAGCCAATGGGCGGCGGAGGCCGGGCGGTAGGCGTTCGGCAGGTCCTGCGCGTCGAAGGCGTAGGGAGACAGGATCGGGGCAAGGAGTGCGGCGGCAATCACCAGAGCCAACCACAGGCCGGCCAGGCCTCCCTGCGGTCGTTGCAGGGCGCGGACCGGCGCGATCATGCCAGCGCTGCCCGCACCCGCGGGTCCATCGCGGCTTGCAGGATGTCGCCCAGAAGCGTGCCGAGCATCACAGCCATCGCAAGCATCAGAAGGCAGGCCTGCACCACCGGGTAATCGTGCTGGCTGAGCGACTTGATCAGCAGGGTGCCAAGTCCGGGACGGGCGAAGACCACCTCGACCGTGACGGCACCGCCCAGGATCCAGCCGATCCGCAGGGCAAGGATCGTCACCACCGGGATCAGCGCATGGCGCAGGACGTGGCGCAGCTGGATGCGCAGGGGCGAGAGGCCCTTCGCGTGCAGGAGCATCACGAAGTCGCGCGCCGAGGCCTCGATCATCGAAACGCGGGTGATCCGCGCGACAAGCGCAGTGCCGCCAAGACCGATGGTCAGGACCGGCAGCACCAGCGATTGCCAGCCCCGCGCCCCCGAGACCGGAAACCAGCCCAGTTGCACCGAGAAGACCAGCATCAGGATCAGTCCCAGCCAGAAGCTTGGCATGGTGGACCCTGCAAGGACCCCGCCCATGATCGCGCGGTCGATCCAGCGATCCCGGTTCAGGGCGGCGATCACCCCCAGCCCGACGCCGACCACGGTCGAGAAGAGGAGCGCGAAACCCCCTAGCCGCAGCGAATGCGGCAGGGCCTGCGCGATGAGGTCGACGACGGGGCGACGGGCGACGATGGCGGTTCCCAGATCTCCCTGCGCTACCTTGGACAGCCAGATGCCGTACTGCACGGGCAAGGGCCGATCCAGGCCGTAGCGCACCTCCATCTCGGCCCGGGCGGTCGGCGACGACCCGGGTTTCAAGAGGTTGTCGATCGGATCGCCGGGGATGAAGTGGAGGATCGAGAAGATCACCACCGAAACGGCAAGGAACACCGGCACGAGCATCAGGACCCGTCGGATGAGCCAGGACAACATGCCGGTGCTCCTTGGCTGAGCGCTATTGCTTCACCTCGAGGTCAAGGAAGGCCGAGGCGCCAAACGCCGAGGCGTCGATCTTCTCGGGCAGGGCGATGCGGTCCTTGTTGTAGGCATAGGCCTGCACCGGCTGGTAGATCGGCGCCATCGGGAACTGGGTCAGCACGTATTCGTGGTATGCGGTGAAGTTGGCGACGCGCTCGTCCATGTTCTTCGAACCCGTCATCGCCGCCGCGCGCAGCTCTTCGGCCTTGGGGTCGTTGAACATCGACACGTTCGGATAGCCCAGGCGGTCGCCGCCGAAGAACCAGTCGACGATATCGGCATTGTCCCAGTTGTAGGACCGCACCGCCAGCTGCTGCTCGCCGGTCTTGTACTGGTCGCGGATCATCGAACTGTCGAAGGTGGTGATCTCCGCTTCGATGCCCACGGCCTTGAGCTGCGCCTGCACCACTTCGGTCAGGCGGCGGAAGATACTGTCGCTTTGCGTCCAGAGGGTGACCTTCAGCGGCTGGCCGTCCTTCATGCGCACGCCGTCCGGTCCCATCGCCCACCCGGCTTCGTCCAGCAGGGCGTTGGAGCGATCTGGGTCGTAGTGAATCTTCGCGCCGTCCGAGACATGGCTTTCCGGCAGGGCCGAGATCAGGAAGGTGTCGGCCACCGCGCCGACGCCGCCGAACACCGAGGCAAGGATTTCCTCCTGGTTGATCGCCTTGGCGGCCGCCTCACGGACGCGGATATCGTCGAAAGGCGCCTTGGTGACATTGATCGGCATGTACCAGACATCCTGTCCCGGCATGGTCAGGATCGCGAGGTTCGCTTCCTTCTGCACCTCGGCCGTCAGGTCGGCCGGCACCGAGAGCAGGAAGTCGACGCCCCCGGTCTTCAGCTCAAGAAAGGCGGTCGAATCCTCGGGGATTTCGCGGAACGTAAGGCGTTCGACCTTTGCCGGGCCGTGGTTGGCGGCGACTGCGGGTCCCCAGGTGTAGTCGTCGTTGCGCACCAGCACGGTTTCCTGACCGATGGTGAAGCTTTCCAGCTTGAACGGGCCGGTGCCATAGGCCTCGGTCACGCCGAAATCGTCGCCAAGTGCTGCGAAGGATTTCGGCTCGACCACGCCCATGAAGGTGGCCGAGAGGTTGTAGAGAAGGTTCGGCTCGGGCCGCGACATCACGAATTTCACCGTGTGATCGTCCACAACCTCAACAGAGGCGATGGCCTCGGCCATATAGGCGTTCTCGCCTTCGGCGGCCTTGAAGAGTTCGAGCCAGGCTTTCACCGCCTCGGCATTGAACGGCTCGCCATTGTGGAAGGTCACGCCCTGCTTGAGGTGGAAGGTCCAGGACATGCCGTCGGGGGCCTCTTCCCAGCTCTCAGCCAGCCAGGGATGATAGCTGAGGTCGGCGGCCTGGCTGACGAGACGGTCGAAGATCAGCCCCGTTGCGGTGTTCAGCATCGTGGCCTTGATCGGGTTGTAGGTGGGGGCTCCCACTTCGTTGGTGGCCATCACGAAGACGGCTTCCTGTGCGCTGGCGGCTTGCGCGGCAATCAGGGCAGCCAGGCTGACGCTGGCCGACAGCAGGGTCTTGCGGAAGAAATGGGTCATGACGGGTCCTTTCTGTTGGTTGGGTCAGGGTCTGCCCGGGTTTCGCCCCGGGGCGGTATGTCCGATGAAGTCGCCGTAAAGTTCCGAGACGCGCGCCATCCGGCCCTCGACCTCGGCCCCGAGGTCGCGGAAGACGCCGTTCACCATCAGACCGATCAGCGACGACATGGCAGAGGTGGTGTCCCAGAAGTGGTTGAGGTCGGTCGGGACGGCGAACAGCTCGGTAACGACGCCCGGACCCCAGTCGCAGTAGGGGTCGGTGATCAGCGTCACGGGAATTCCCTCGTCCCGCGCGGCAAGGGCAAGATCGCGGGTCAGACGCGAATAGCGGCGGCCGTCGATCAGGACCAGCGTCGTCTCGGCGGGGTCCGACAGCAGCACTTCGGCGAAATGCCCGCCCGCGATGTCGGCCAGGTGAACACCCGCCCTCAGGTATTGCATGTTGTGAACAAGTTCGGCCGCGTGCCCGCGTTCGGTCTGGAAGCCTGCGACCCAGACGGCGCGCCGACGGGCCAGCCTGTGCACTGCGGCCTGGAAGGCAGGCGTCGCGGCAAGTTCGTAGACTGTAACGACGGCCGCTATCTCGTGCTCCAGCGCGCGGGCAAGCTCCCCGCTGCCCTGCTGGCTGCGGCGGTGGAAATCCTTCAGCCGGTCGCCGATGAGCCAGGCCTTCTCGCCAAGATCGAGCTGGAGGCTGGACTTCAGGTCCTTCAGGTGCCGGTAGCCGATCGAGCGGCAGAAACGCCCGACCGAGGCCTCGGACACGCCGACCTTGCCCGCCACGGTGGCTGCCGTCTCGAAGGGCAGCGAGGGCAGGTTCGCCAGCAGGTAATGCGCCAGCGCGCGTTCGGCGGGGGTGCCGGTTTCGGTTGCCTGGGTCAGGCGCTGGCGCAGGTCGCCGGACGGGGCATCGCCGGTGCCTTCCACCTCTGCATGTTTGACCTGGTCCATCCTTGCGGTCCCCCTGCAAGTAAGCGTGTCAGGAATCTTTCATTCGGTCAACGATGCAAGTAAGCTGAAATAAGCCCCCATTGTCGGAGGACCGCAGATGCCTACCCCCGCAGCGACCCGCGCCCCTTTGCGGATTGACGGCGCCACCCTGCGCCTTGTGCGTCTGCCCCTGGTCACACCCTTCACCATCGCCACCGGCACGCTGACGGAAAAGGTGTTTCCCCTGTTGACGTTGCGGGCGGATGGGCTGGAGGGCCACGCCGAGGGCGTGATGGATCCGCTGCCCGACTACCTGGAGGAAACCGTGGCGGGCGCGATGGACTTGCTCGCGACGGCGCTGATCCCGCAGGTGCTGGGGCAACGCTTCGCCCACCCCGAATCACTGGCCCGCCGCTTCGCGCCCTGGCGGGCGAATTTCATGGCCCGGGCGACGGTCGAGATGGCGTTCTGGGATCTTTGGGCGAAATCGCTGGACTTGCCGTTGCAGGCCGTGCTCGGCGGCGAGGGGGATGCGGTCGATGTCGGCGTGTCGCTCGGAATCGGTCCCGTCGCCGGGACGCTCGACCGGGTGGCGGCGCATCTGGCGCAGGGCTACAGGCGGATCAAGCTGAAGGTGAAGCCGGGCCACGACATCGGTCTCTTGCAGGCGGTGCGGAAGGACTTCCCGGACGCGCACCTGACCGTCGATGCCAACTGCTGCTACACGCTGGCCGACAGCGATCTGATCCGACGGATGGACGAGTTCGCGCTGGACTACATCGAACAGCCGCTGGCCTGGGACGATATCCACGACCACGCGACCCTGCAGCAGCGCATCAGGACGCCGCTGTGCCTGGACGAATGCATCCGCACGGTGGACCACGCCCGCAAGGCGTTGCAGACGGACGCGGCGCGGGTGGTCAACATCAAGGTCGGCCGCTCGGGGGGCCATACGGCGGCGCGGCAAATCCACGACCTGTGCCAGGCCTGGCAGGTGCCGGTCTGGTGCGGCGGGATGCTGGAATCGGGGATCGGCCGGGCGCATAACATCCACCTGTCCACCCTGCCCAACTTCACCAAGCCGGGCGACACGTCGTCGGCCAGCCGCTACTTCAGCCGCGACATCGTCGAGGAGAAACTGGAATGCGTGAATGGGCGGATGCCGGTTCCGCGGGGGCCCGGGATCGGAGTGACGCTTGACCTCGATTACCTGAAGTCCGCCACGCTGTCGGCACAGGACTTCACGGTATGACCGAGGTGCTCTTCCGCGACCTGTCCGGCATGGACGAGTTCCGCGCCGCCGAAGGCCTCCAGCGCGCGGTCTGGGGCGAGGGCGACCTGCCCGATCCGGCGGACCTGATGATGGTGATCCAGGCCGAGGGAGGTCTGGTCGGCGGCGCTTTCGTCGCGGGACGACTGCTGGGGTACGTCTTCGGTTTCCCGACGCGCGAACCGCAGGTCCAGCATTCGCACCGGCTGGCCGTGCTGCCCGAAGCGCGGGGACAGCACCTGGGCCTCCGCCTGAAGACCTATCAACGGAACTGGTGTCTGGAGCGGGGAATCCGCCATGTGCGCTGGACCTTCGACCCGCTGCGCGCAACGAACGCTTCGCTGAACATTCACCGGCTGGGGGCGACGGCCGACACCTATCTGCCGGACTATTACGGCGCGATGGCGGGCATCAACAGCGGCCTTTCCTCGGACCGGCTGCTGGTCGACTGGGATCTGGCAGCACCGGTGGCTGCGGCGCTGGCGGCGGGCCAGGTGCGACCGTCCGAAGCCCTGGTCGCGCTGGACGTGACCCTGCCCGAGGACCTGGAGGCCTTGACGCGCACGGCCCCTGACAGCGCACGCACCTTGCGGCTGGCGTTGCGGGAAGAGATGCAGACCGCCTTTGCCAAGGGCCGCAGGATCGCAGACTTCGACCCGGCCCGGCGCAAGTACCTCCTGACGCCCTAGGCTCGGGACTTCGGGAACTGGGCCGCTCCGGTCAAGTGGTTTTGGGCATGCAGGGCTGGCCGCCGGGCGCGTCTTCGACATTCCCGCTCGCCCGTCACCGACGCCCCCGGGGGGCAAGACCACGAACACCGTCGCCAATACCGGGCTGAACGTCGTGCAGGTCTACCAAGACCTGCCGTCGGGCGACAAAACCGTCGACGCGTTGCAGGGCTGGCTTCGGCCTCGGCTACGCCCTTTGCCGCGTTGACGGCGCTTCTGATCATGTGCGGGGTCGCAATCGCGCTTCCGCTGACCTGGCCGGATGCCAGGCCCGGCACCTGCGACCGGAAAGGCCCTGACGGGCAGTGCGGACGGTAGAAAGAGTCACAGCTTCGCGGTCCAGACCCGGAACCTTCCCTGCCCCGTGACCTCGCGCACCAGCCCGCGGGCCTCCAGGAGGTCGAGGTTGCGCAGCACCGCCGCCCGGCTGGCCCCGGTCTCGGCTTCCGCTTGCGGCGCCCCGAG
>NZ_JAEULP010000044.1 GCF_016792905.1 Tabrizicola sp. | reverse complement strand
TGAGTTCAGCCTACCCAATTCTGCAGGTCCTTCGCGGAGCGCTGTTGATCGGACAGATATGCCTTATGGTCTGGGCCTATACGCTGATCGGCCTGGTCGAGAGTTACGCCGTTTTTGCGAGCTACCCGCTCTTCGTGGCAGCAACATCTTTCGTTTTTCGCGGTGAAAAGGTTCGAGGCGCCTACTAGTTCCCTCTGCCGACCGGGTTCATTGGCGTCGTCATCATTTTGTCTCCGGGCTCGAACGCATTCTCCTGGTTTTCGCTGGTGCCCTTGGCCGCATCGGTCATGAACGCAACCTACGGACTTCTGACACGCTACGTCGGAACGCGCGACGCTGCTCTGACGTCCTTCTTCTGGGTGGGCGTCGGCGGGGCAGCATTGATCACGCCATTCGGGCTTCTTCATTGGCAGACGTTGCAAGGGGCCGACTGGATCTGGATGTTGCTGCTGTGCATGGCCGGCGCCGGATCGCACTACCTGCTCATTCGGGCCTATGAAGTTGCAGAAGCCGTCACGATCCAGCCGCTGGCCTATATGCAGCTGCTTTGGATCTCATTGGTCGGCATCTTCCTTTTCCATGAAAGCTTGCGCACCAACGTCCTGATGGGTGGATGCTTGGTAGTCGGTGCAGGTCTCTTCACCCTGTGGCGAAACGGAAAGAAAGGCGGCGCCAGCAGTTGAGGTCGCGTCGATCCCGAAGCCTACGCTATGCCGCACCTGGCGAACGTAAGTGCATCTGGCGCTACCTGATCAGGGTTGAATCTGTAGGGCTTTTCCCGGCCATTACTCCTGCCTCACCGATCTCCGAAGGCTCATTCACTTCGATCCGGTAGGCGCTGGCATTTGGACACCCCGCAGGAGCGTTGAACGCACGACCGTCCAGCAGGCTGAACTCGGCGAAGTGCAGCGGGCAAATGATCCTTTCACCTTCCAGGATTCCTTCCGAGAGCGAGGCATCCGAATGGGGGCAACGATCCTGCAGCGCATGGCAATTGCCTGCGATCCGCGCGACGACCAGGTCGCCCTTCTCCGGATGGACGACCCTGCGAATGCTGTTGTCCGACAACCCGTCCAATGCCTGCGCCGGGAGATAGAGGGTCTCGACCGGCAGCGCGGCTGGCGCAGGGGCCGGCACCGGCGTAGTCGCGTGTATTGCGCTGAACCGTGCCTCGAAGGTCCTGAGTTGCTGCGCTGCATTGAAGCCGATCGCGAAGCCGGGGTATTCCCAGTAGCTTGGGGTTCCAACCACTTCCTTGACTGGAATGGCGCGAGGATCCGGCATGCCAATGATCTGGATGCGCAGGCCGAACTGTTCGGACCAGAAGCGGGCAGGTCTGGCCGGAAGTGGGGCAAGACCAAGCAGGTGGCGTGCGGCGCGTTGGGCCTGAGAGATGGCGTTGTCTTCGCTTTCGATGCGAAGGCCCTTGTCACTCGGTCCCGAGACCTGTCTGGCGACGTCACCGATCGCAAGTATGTCCGGGTCGCTCGTCGCGCCGGCCAGGTCGGTGACGATGCCATTGTCGCAAACAAGCCCGGCGCTGCGGGCGAGATGATCGTTCGGATTGATCCCCAGCGTGAAGAGGATGAGGTCAGCCGTCTGAACCGTGCCCTGGAAATGGGCTTCGACCCGATTCTCACGTTCGACAAGATCGGGCAGGGTCCCGGACTGGAACTGCGTGCCGTGGCTGACATGCAAGGCGAGGAGGGCTTCTGCCGGGTCCTGGGGCAATACCTTCGAAAAGGGCCGTGGCTGCCTGCAGAAGACTGTCGCGTCGATCCTGGCGACCCGCGCTGCTGCCGCCAATTCAAGTCCGAGCCACCCATTGCCGACGATGAAGATCTTCCGGGCATCTTGCATGGCCGCCCGCATCCGGACGGCATCGTCGCGCGTTCGCACCCGGTGGACCCGCCCGTGTCCGCGGTCGACCAGCGGCAACATGCGAGGCGTCCCGCCGGTGGCGAAGACCAGCTTCGAATACAGGTGCCTGCTGCCGTCGGCTGTCTGGACCGCCCGTTCCGGACGGTCGACGCGCACAACCTCCTGGCCAAGATGAAGGTCGATCCCCAAGGCCTGGGAGTCGGCAACGGAAAGGACCTCTGCAGGCTTCTGGGACGCGGCCGCGATCAAGGACTTTGAAAGCGTGGGACGTTCGTAGGGTGCATGGCGCTCGGCGCAGAAGATCTTTATACGACGCCTGTCGCCCAATGTCCGCAGCTCGCGGGCCAGACTGCCGGCGGCCTGCCCCCCACCGACGATGATGATCGGGTCATCCTGGTCGGCATCGAGGTGAAGCGGCTGTCCGACGGACAGCGTTCCCTCGGTCAGCACCTCGCAATATATCCCGAAGTTGCGACCGAACTTCGCCAGAAGCGCCGAGAGGACTGACCTGTCCGCGGGAAGACCTTGCTGTTCCAGGGTGACGAAACTGCAGCGCCCGGCCTTCGCCGTTGCCCGGAGTTTCGTGTCTCCAATCCAGAATTCGCGCCCGAGGAGGGCTTCCTCGGGGCAGGGGCCACCAAGTCCGGGAAGGTCCACGACGAGGTTGGGCCTGAAGCGCCGGACGTCAGGCACCTTGCCTTGCAGTTCGTCGCCGAGGGACTGGAGCGCCTGCAGGCTGACCAGATGGATGGGAGCCAGAGCGTAGCGGTGAGCCGTCTCCTGTCGGGCGAGCGGGGTCCCATAGCGATGCACTGCCACGTCACGGCCGAACGCCTGCTTCAATGACAAGAGCAGATCGGCGTCATCGTGGCCTCGCCACGGCCCTCCATCTACGGAAAGCTCCAATCCGTGGTCCTCGGTCAGCCGGGACATGACCTTGGGGGCGAAGTGCCAAAGCTTTTTCGAGGGATCGATCGTTGCTTCGGTCTCGACATCGACGATCGACCAAGACCGATCGCGCTCCAGCCCCAGCCTTCCCACGGCCGCTGTTCCGAGGCTTTCCCCGCCGCACGAGCTGACGGGATAGCGCCAGATTTCGGTCACCGCCCCTACGGAATTGTCGAACATGCGCTTGACTTCATGCTTAGGGATTGCCGGTCAGGAGAGTACTGCACGTCGGGCTCCAGAGTAGGCATTGAACAGGATTGCAGACAGAAGCACCGCGCCACCGATTAAAGTTGCGTCGCTTCCGGTCTCGCTAAGGATGATCCAAACCCAGACGGGCGCCAGCATGACTTCGATGTTCGAAAGCAGCGCCAGTTCTGCGGATGGGACGGTCCTGCTTCCGTAGGTGTAGAGGATCATCCCGCCGGCCATCGTGACGACCCCCATGAAGAGACACCAAAGGATGTCGGAGGCAGGTGCCAGGATCGACTGGCCTGCGAAACCTGCGGCGACCGAACTTATGATGACCGAGAAGAGTGCGCCCAGGATTGAGAAGGGCAGGCTGTCGTCGATCCTCCGCCAGCGCAGGCATACGGTAAACCCGGCGAAGCCGAATGCCGCGGACAGGGCGGCGACATTGCCGAGCCATGCCCCGGAGGAGAGGCTGTCGCTTACCATGATGAAGATGCCGATCAGGGCAAGTCCGATGGCCAACCAGGTGCGCGGGGCCACTGCCTCACCCAGAAAGGCGCGGCCGAGGATGGCGGCAAAGAAGGGAGACGCGGCAAACAGGAATGCCGCATTGGCGACCGTGGTCAGCTGGAAGGCGACGATCGCCCCGGCCATCGCGACCACCAGTCCGATGCCAGCCACGATCCCGGTGGCACCGGCACTCTGGATCGAAGCAAGCGACCCTTTCCCGCCGCGCAGGATCAGGAAGGCATACAATGTCGGCACCATCCCCACGGACCGCCAGAACAGCACCGTCCATGACCCGGCCTCTTCGAGCTGGCGGATGATCAGACCCTGGAACGACCATAACACGCCGGCAACCAGCACCAAGGCCGCGCCCGTCTTGTAGCTCATCTGCCCAACTCCGCCGTTTCCTTTATCTAGGGCTTGCAAAAGGTCGCAATCAAACGAATAGTTTTGAGCAGAAATATCAGGAATACTGATACATCGTGGAACCTCTCGATCTTACGCTTCTGCGCAGTTTTGTGGCCGTGGTGGAAGGCGGCAGTGTCCTGTCCGCCGCCGCTCGCGTGGGCAGGAGTCAATCCGCCGTCACGATGCAGATACAGCGGTTGGAGGACGTCGTCGGGCGTCCCTTGTTTCGTCGCGATGGTCGCAGCCTGAAACCGAACGCCGCAGGGGAGGAGTTGCTGCTTCATGCCCGCCGGTTGCTCAGGCTGTCGAACGAGGCCTTGGCAACCCTGCGACGGGCGGACGCAGCCGGACTGGTCCGGTTCGGCGTGCCAGAGGACTATGCGGCCTACCTGGTGCTTCCTGCCTTGGCGAAATTTGCCCAAGCCTATCCGTTGGCGGAGATCGAACTGATCTGCGAACCGTCCACAGCCCTTCTCGACCGTCTGGAAGGGGGGCAGATCGACCTGGCCTTGGTCACGCGCTATCCGCACCAACCCTTCGCCGTACTCCGGAAGGAGCGTTTCGTCTGGGCGGCAAGCGCGGAGCATGAGCCCTGGCTTCGGGATCCTTTACCGGTTGCACTTTTCGAGGCGGGCGACATTGCGCGCCGTTACGCAGTAGAGGCCCTCCAGGCAACGGATCGCGACTATCGCCTCGTTTGTTCCAGCCGAAGCCTGCACGGCTTGATTGCGGTCGCGCAGGCCGGGCTTGCAGTAATCGGACTGGCGGAGTCGAGCGTACCGCAAACGCTTAAGCACGTTGGTTTGCAGGAGGGTCTGCCATCGGTACCCATGTTCGACTTGAGCTTGATCTCGGCGCCGATGGAAATGGCGAAACCGGCGCTTGCCCTGAGGGACTTCCTAAGCGCCCATCTCTCCAATAGGGAAGCTCTTGATTAGGTAGGTGCTTGGTTTTCCAGCTTCGGCCCCTGTCGGTTCGCGGTAGATTTTGACAAGCGTCGCATAGTCAATGTTAGCCGCGAAAACATCGCCAACGGCCGTGAGGTAAGCGCCGTGGCCGAAAGCTTAACGCGGCCGGAAATCTGTCAGTGTGTGGGGGAGTGACTTACTCTTCTGTTACGACGTGTCAACTTAGAGGACTCGAGACCAGTGCACGGCGTTGTTTCTATCTGTCCCATCGCTTGCGGAGAATCTCGCTACGAAGCGTTTGATAGTCTTGAAAAAGTCTCTCAATCGCTGACCTAACACTCGTCGGAACTTGCTCATTGAGAGCTTCCACCTGGGCAAGAAGCAATGATGTGTCGAAGTCTTCGAGCGCTCTTAGGCTAGGATACTTTTGCTCAAGGGTGTCAACGATTTCGGCATTCATGCTGCGGTTGTTTGCGGCCGACGCCTCCCGTATGCGATCTCGTAGACCTGCAGGAAGCCGGACAACGAACTTTTCATGCTCTGAGGAGGTCTGTTCGGTCATGATGGCATAATGATATCATTTTTCAGTTGACGCAATGATGTCATTTTGACATCACTTCTTGGAAGTGCTCTGGGCCGAGGACGATCAAGATGAATCGGAAAACGATGCTGATCCGCATCCCTCTGGACATAAAGCATTGGATTCAGGTCGAGGCCAACGACAGCTGCTCGAGCCAGAACAGCATCATAGTTCAGTCGCTTCGAGCGGCCATGCGGCACGCCACGGCCCAAAGCGATGCTTCCAGTTCGGCTCGTGGCAAAGGTACCAGGGATCAGGCTGAATGAGTGTCTCTGCTCCCATCTTTGCTAGCGAACTCAGTGCTGCTCGACTTCTTGACATGCAGTTGGAGGAGTTTCGTGCGCTGGTACAGGCCGGGCATCTGCCACGTGGTCGGCAAATCGCACCGGGCGTCCATCGGTGGTCGACCGAGGAACTGCGCCGCATAGCCAGCGGCGAGGCCGCGGAAGGTATGGGAGGCGTCCAGTGGTGATCCGCAAGAAGTACCTCTGGAAGCACCCCGACGGGCGCTGGTACGTTAGGATCAAGGGGCGATACAGCCGGATCGACGCGGCCGAGGGTACTTCGGAATTTGACCGGGAGTATTGGGAGATCCTTTCCGGCAGGCGGGTGCTGGCGAAGACCTCTTGGAATGCCCTGATCGACGATTACCGGACCTCGGATCGATGGACTGGCCTCAAGCCTCGCACCCGTGCTGACTACGATAAGATTATGGATTACCTTCGCGAGAAGGTAGGTAGCCGCAGTGTAGCTGCGCTGACCCGCGCCGATGTGATCGCAGCCCAAAAGGCCAATGCTCATCGGACCCGTTTTGCCAATTACATTCCGCAGATGTTTGTCATCTTGTGCGAACACGCTATCGACTTGGGCTGGATCGACCGCAACCCGGCCAAGGGAGTCCGAGCACTAAGGACGCCAGACGATCGCAAGCAGGAGCATGTGCCGTGGCCCGATTGGGCTGTGGAGAAATTCCGGACCGAGGCCAGTGATCTGCCTCGCCTGATCTTTGAGATTGGTGTGGGCACTGTTCAGCGCCCTGGCGACTGGACCGGCTTCACTTGGGGCGACTATGACTCGTCCGGCGACGGTACGCTGCGGCTTAGCCAAGGCAAGACTGAAAAGCCCCTCGTTCTCCCATGCACCGGCGCCCTGAAAACAACCCTCGATGCCGCAAAGGCCGCGCTTGGCTATGTGCCTATCGCCTCGCGACCTATTCTATGCAGCGTCACCGGCGGACCAATGACTTATCGCTACATGGCCGATGCGATGCTAAAGGAACGTCGGCGGCTGGGCCTTGAGGCCTTCGACCTGCACGCACTGCGCTATCGCGGGGTCAAGGAATTGGCCTGGGCAGGATGCACCGACGATGAGATCGCCAGCTACAGCGGTCACGCCACAACGGCAATGATCTCGAAGTATGCGGGCGAAGCGCGGCAGGAGATGACCGCCCGGCGTGCCCGACTCAAGCGCACGTGAACAGAACAGGCACGGAACGGAAACCTGATACGGGGTATGATACGATAGAATGGGCCTGAACGCTAACCCACTGAAAGATATGGAGGCGGGTACCGGAATCGAACCGGTCTTCACGGATTTGCAATCCGCTGCGTAACCTCTCCGCCAACCCGCCGCGAAGGTGGGGGTGGGATAGCCGAAGCGGGAGGGCGCTGCAAGGGCTTCCTCCGGGGGACATCCGGGCGGGCGCGGCTTGACTTGACCCCGCCGCCCGCAGATTGTCCGCCGCAACCTGGCGCGGGGCAAGAGAGGCGACGTGCAGAAGATCCTCATCACCGGCTCTGCAGGCTTCATCGGCTTTCACCTGGCCCGCCACCTGCTTGCCGCCGGACATCGCGTGCACGGCTATGACGGGATGACCCCCTACTACGATGTGACGCTGAAAGAGAAGCGACACGCGATCCTGCTGCAGATGCCCGGCTTTTCCGCAACCGAGGCGATGCTCGAGGACACGGCGGTGCTGGACCGGGTGGCGGAAGACTTCGCGCCGGATGTGATCATCCACCTCGCCGCGCAGGCGGGCGTGCGCTACAGCCTCACGCATCCCCGCTCCTATATCGAGACGAATTTCACCGGCAGTTTCAACGTGCTGGAGGCCGCGAAGCGGCTGGCGGTCAAGCATCTCCTGATCGCCTCCACCTCCTCTGTCTATGGCGCGAACCCGGACATGCCGTTCCGCGAGACCGACCGGACCGACCATCCGCTGACCGTCTATGCGGCGACCAAGAAGGCGGTCGAAGGGCTCGCGCATTCCTATGCCCATCTCTGGGGCCTGCCGGTGACGCTCTTCCGCTTCTTCACAGTCTACGGCAGCTGGGGCCGCCCCGACCTCGCCTATTTCAAGTTCACCGACGCGATCCTTCACGACCGCCCGATCGACGTCTACAACCACGGCGATCTCTGGCGCGACTTCACCGATGTCGAGGATCTGGTCGAGGGCGTCACCCGGCTGATCCCGCTGGCGCCGCCCTTGCCCGCAGCCCGCAGTATCGCGGTCGAGGGCGACAGCCTCAGCCCGGTCGCGCCCTGGCGGATCGTGAACGTCGGCAATTCCGACAAGGTGCACCTGATGGACTTCATCCGGACCCTTGAGACGCTCCTCGCGCGGAAGGCGATCTGCACCTTCCTGCCGATGCAGCCCGGCGACGTCCCCGCCACCTGGGCCGACTGCTCGCTTCTGGAGCGCCTGACCGGCTTCCGGCCGCAAACCGACCTCGCCACGGGGTTGTCCCGCTTCGTCGACTGGTATCGCGACTATTACCGGGCCTGACTGGCTATAGTGGCGGCCTCTGTCTGGTCCTAAGCATTCCCGGTCATTTCCCCGATGATGCCGCGCGAAACGCCATCGAAAGGACCCTGCCATGGAAGGCATCAGCGGAATGAACGACATGAGCCGCGTGGTCGAAGCCGACCGTGCCCATGTCTGGCACCACCTCGTCCAGCACAAGCAGTTCGAGACCGCCGATCCCCGCGTCATCGTCGAAGGCAAGGGGATGCGGGTCTGGGATGCCCGCGGCAAGGAATACATCGACGCCGTTTCCGGCGCGGTCTGGACGGTGAACGTCGGCTACGGGCGGGAGAGCATCGCCAATGCGGTCCGCGACCAGCTGGTCAAGATGAACTATTTCGCCGGCGTCGGCGGCTCGATCCCCGGCGCGCTCTTCGCCGAGAAGCTGATCTCGAAGATGCCGGGCCTGAGCCGGGTCTACTATTCCAACTCGGGCTCGGAAGCGAACGAGAAGGTCTACAAGATGGTGCGCCAGATCGCGCACAAGCACCACGGCGGCAAGAAGTGGAAGATCCTCTACCGTGAGCGGGACTATCACGGCACCACCATCGGCGCGCTGGCAACCTCGGGTCAGGCCGAACGCGCGGTGCAGTACGGGCCCTACCCGGACGGCTTCGTCATGGTCCCGCACTGCCTGGAATACCGCAAGCAGTGGGACGTGGAGAACTACGGCCAGCGCGCGGCGGATGCCATCGAGGAGGTGATCCTGCGCGAAGGCCCCGATACCGTCGGCGCCATCGTCCTTGAACCCGTGACGGCAGGCGGCGGCGTCATCGTCCCGCCGAAGGGCTATTGGGAGCGGGTGCAGGAAATCTGCAAGAAATACAACATCCTCTTGCACATCGACGAAGTGGTCTGCGGCGTCGGCCGCACCGGGGTCTGGTTCGGCTACCAGAATTACGGCATCAAGCCCGATTTCGTGACCATGGCCAAGGGCGTCGCCTCCGGCTATGCCGCGATTAGCTGCACCGTGACCACGGAAGCCGTCTTCCAGATGTTCAAGGACGACGCGGGCGATCCCCTGAGCTATTTCCGCGACATCTCCACCTTCGGCGGCTGCGCTTCTGGCCCGGCGGCGGCGCTGGAGAACATGCGGATCATCGAGGACGAGGGGCTTTTGGACAACACGCTGCGGATGGGGGAACGGACGCTCGCCAACCTCAACGCGCTGATGGAAAAGCACAAGGTGATCGGCGACGTGCGCGGCGCGGGCCTCTTCTGCGGCGCGGAACTGGTGGCCGACCGCAAGACCAAGGAGCCGATGGACGAGAAGAAGGTCGCCGCCGTGGTCGCCGACTGCAATGCGCAGGGCGTGATCATCGGCATGACCAACCGCAGCGTGCCGGGGCTGAACAACACTTTGTGTCTGTCGCCCGCGCTGATCGCGACGCCGGATGACATTGATGCGATCACCGGCGCGATCGACAAGGCGCTGACGAAGGTGTTTGGCTAAGCACGCCCGATTGAGGGAAGGGGGGTGTCCCGGGAGGGGAACCCGCTTTTCGAGCAAGTCGGGCTCAAGCCCGACCTAGGCCCCGTACCGGACCCGCGCCTCGCGGAAGCTCATCAGCTTGCCCTCTGTCACGTCCCAAAGATGCAGGTTTACCGTGTGCAGGCTTTCGCGGATCGTCAGGCGCTGCGCCTCGGCCAGGGCACGATGGTCGCGGATCACTTCCGGCAGGCGATAGAACGGGATGCGGGAGTAGAGGTGGTGGACATGGTGGATGCCGATGTTGCCGGAAAACCAACGGAGCGGCTGCGGCAGGATGTAGTGCGAAGACCCCTCCAGCGCCGCATCGTGCAGTTGCCAGTCCTCGCCCTTTGACCAGTGGGTTTCCTCGAACTGGTGCTGGACGTAGAAGAGCCATACCCCGATGGTCGCCCCGATGATCGAGGTGGGCAGGAAGATGACGAGCACGGGCAGAAAGCCGCCGAACCAGACCAGAAGGCCGATCGCGATGCCGATCATCGCATTGGTACCCATGGCAGAGGTCCAGTAACGCCATCCGGATTTCATCAACCCGAAGGGCAGGCGGTTCTGCAGGATGAAAAGATAGCTCGGCCCAAGGACGAAAAGAACGACCGGATGGCGGTAAAGCCGGTACATCAACCGCCAGAACGGGCTGCGGGCGCGATATTCCTCGATCGTCAGGGTCAGCACATCGCCGATGCCGCGCTGGTCAAGATTGCCGTGCTGGGCGTGGTGGATGGAGTGGGTCCGGCGCCAGACCGCATAGGGCGTCAGGGTCATGACACCAAGTACGCGACCAATCCAGTCCTGTGCCTGGCGGTTTTTCAGAAAGGCCCCGTGGCCGCAATCATGCTGGATGACGAAGACGCGGACCAGAAAGCCGCCGTTCAGGATGGCGAGGGCAAGGGCCAGCCAGTGGCTGACGGACAGCGCCATAGAGGCCAGCACCCAGAGCGCGCAGAACGGGACCAGCGTTGCGGCGAGTTCAAGCAGACTGCGTTTGGTAGACGGTTCGCGATAGCGGGCGAGGATGGTCAGCCACTCACGGGCGGAACGAAGGGTATAGGGCATCGGGGCCTGTCGGTTTGCCACAAGGCTGCGGCGGGTTCAGTTGGCCTAGGAAGGACACCACGCTACCGGCGGACTGTTCAGGCAGAACCCGGTTAGGGGGAACTGGTCCCCAGATCAACTCATTTGATGCAAGGCGCGCGAAGACAGCAGGCAAGCGGCTTGACTTCCTGCGGGACAAAACGGCTGTATCTGGACTTATTGCGAGCCTGCACCCGAATTGAAGGCGCCCCATGTCCATCCCGCCGGAATCCTTCTACCTGACCCCCGGCGCGCAGGGCTCGCTGCAACAGCAGATCCGCGCCATGGTCACGCAGGGCATCCTTGCCGGCCGTTTCCGCCCCGGCGCGCGGATGCCGTCGTCGCGGGGGCTGGCCGAACACCTTGGCGTCAGCCGGATCACCGTGACGCTGGCCTATGCCGACCTCGTATCCTCGGATTACCTCACCTCCGCCGGGCGGTCGGGCTATTTCGTCTCGGACACCGCCCCCCGCGCGCCGGAGTTTCCCGAAGGCCCGCCCCGCGCCGAAGCGATTGATTTCAACGCCTTGACCGGCGGGCGCTTCACCCTGACCCCCAAAGTCGACCGGCCCGAGGACTGGGACCGCTATCCCTATCCCTTCATCTATGGCCAGGCTGATCCCACCCTTTTCGACCACCAGAACTGGCGGCAATGCGCCCTTCGCGCCCTTGGCAAGCGCGACTTCGCGGCGCTGACCAGCGACTATTACGAACGCGACGATCCCCTCCTGGTGCAGGAGCTTCTGCGCACCATCCTCCCCCGCCGGGGCATCGCGGCGCGCGATGATGAGGTCCTGCTGACCCTCGGCGCGCAGAACGCGCTCTGGATCGCGGCGATGGCGCTTCTGGGGCCGGGGCGCAGGGCGGTCGTGGAGAACCCGGGCTATCCGGCCTGGCGCGCCATTGTCGCGGCCACGGGGGCGAGCGCGGTGCCGGTCGATGTCGACGCCTTGGGGCTTCCCGTGCAAGGCCTTGACGCGGATGTGGTTTTCACCACCCCCTCGCACCAGTGCCCGACCAATGCGACCATGCCGGTGGAGCGGCGGGTCGCGCTTCTGGACGCGGCCGAGGCCCAGGGCTTCGTCATCGTCGAGGATGACTATGAGTTCGAGATGTCCTTCCTGAAGCCGGTGGCCCCGGCCCTGAAGTCGCTGGATCAGGGCGGACGGGTGATCTATGCCGGGTCGTTCTCGAAGTCCGTCTTCCCCGGCCTTCGCCTTGGCTATCTCGTCGGCCCCCCCGGCTTCATCGCCGAAGCGCGGGCGCTGAGGGGCCTCATGCTGAAGCACCCGCCCGGCCATATCCAGCGAACCATGGCCTATTTCCTCGGCCTCGGGCATTACGACGCGCTGGTCAACCGGATGAAGGGCGCCTACCGCCGCCGCCGCCAGATCATGGCCGAGGCGATTGCCGCCGAGGGGCTGGAGGTCGCGGGGCAGGGGGGCTTCGGCGGCTCCAGCTTCTGGATGCGGGCGGCGGAGGGGGTGGATACCGAGGCACTGGCCATGACGCTGCGGGCGGACGGGGTGCTGATCGAACCCGGAAGGGCGTTCTTTGCGGGCGAGGGGCCGCGGAACTATTATCGGCTGGCCTATTCGTCGATTGCCCCCCAGAAGATCGCCGAGGGTGTAGCCCGGATTGCGCGGGCCTTGCGCTAGCTGGACTTAAGGTGGGGCAAGGTCTGGCCCTAAGCCCGCGTCGGGCGGGGCAGTAGTGTGGCGGGCAACTGGCCTTATCGGGCCGCTTGGGACATGGAGACACGCGATGAAGATGACGACCGAGGAAGCCTTCGTTAAGGTCCTGCAACTGCACGGCATCGAACATGCCTTCGGGATCATCGGGTCGGCCTTCATGCCGATCTCCGACCTCTTCCCGAAGGCAGGCATCACCTTCTGGGACTGCGCCCACGAAGGCTCGGGCGGGATGATGGCCGACGGCTTCACCCGGGCGTCGGGGAAGATGTCGATGATGATCGCGCAGAACGGGCCGGGGATCACCAACTTCGTGACGGCGGTGAAGACAGCCTATTGGAATCACACGCCTTTGCTCCTCGTCACGCCGCAGGCGGCGAACAAGACCATCGGCATGGGGGGGTTCCAGGAAGTCGAGCAGATGGCGCTCTTCAAGGACATGGTCTGCTACCAGGAGGAAGTGCGCGACGCGTCCCGCGTGGCCGAAGTGCTGAACCGGGTGATCCTGCAGGCAAAACGCCAGTCGGCCCCGGCGCAGATCAACATGCCGCGGGATTACTGGACCCAGGTGATCGACATCGACCTGCCCGCCGTGGTGGAGTTCGAGCGCCCGGCAGGCGGCGAGGCGGCGATTGCCGAAGCGGCGGCGCTGTTGTCGCAGGCCAGGTTCCCGGTGATCCTGAATGGCGCGGGCGTGGTGATCGGCGGGGCAATCCCGGCCTCGATGGCGCTGGCCGAGCGTCTGGATGCCCCGGTTTGTGTCGGCTACCAGCACAATGATGCCTTCCCGGGCTCGCACCCGCTGTTTGCCGGGCCCTTGGGCTACAATGGCTCGAAAGCGGCGATGGAATTGATTTCCGGCGCGGATGTGGTACTCTGTCTGGGTACCCGGCTGAACCCGTTTTCAACGCTTCCCGGATACGCGCTGGACTACTGGCCGAAGACGGCCAAAATCATCCAAGTTGACATCAACCCGGATCGGATCGGGCTGACAAAGAAGGTCACAGTTGGCATTGTCGGCGACGCAAGGAAGGTCGCCGAGGCGGTTTTGGCGCGCTTGGCCTCTACCGCAGGTGACCATGCGCGGGCGGAACGCAAGGCAAAGATCGCACAGGTGAAATCGGCATGGGCGCAGGCCCTGTCGTCGATGGATCATGAGGAAGATGATCCGGGCACGTCGTGGAACCAGCGCGCCCGGGATGCGAAACCGGACTGGATGTCGCCCCGGATGGCCTGGCGGGCGATCCAGGCAGGCTTGCCGAAAGAGGCGATCATTTCCAGCGACATCGGCAACAACTGCGCCATCGGCAATGCCTATCCCACTTTCGAGGCCGGGCGGAAATACCTGGCGCCGGGTCTCTTCGGGCCCTGCGGCTATGGGCTGCCGTCGATCATCGGGGCCAAGATCGGCTGCCCGGATGTGCCGGTGGTGGGCTTTGCCGGCGACGGCGCCTTCGGCATCGCGGTGACGGAACTGACCGCCATCGGCCGCAAGGAATGGCCGGCGATCACCATGGTCGTCTTCCGCAACTACCAATGGGGGGCGGAGAAGCGCAATTCGACGCTCTGGTACGACGACAACTTCGTCGGTACCGAGTTGGACACCGATGTCTCCTATGCCGGGATTGCGCGGGCCTGCGGCTTGCAGGGCGTGCAGGCGCGGACGATGGACGAGCTGACTTCCAGCTTGCGGAAGGCCATCGACGACCAGATGGCGGGCAAGACCACGCTCATCGAGGCGCTGATCAACCAGGAACTGGGCGAGCCCTTCCGCCGCGACGCGATGAAGAAACCGGTCGAGGTGGCGGGGATTTCCAAGGCCGACATGCGGCCGCAGGTGGTCTGATGCCCTATGACCTTGGCCCCGGCGCGCTGGCCTGGCTGGCGGTGGCCTGCCTCGTGGCGGGCTTCGTCCGGGGCTATTCCGGGTTCGGCTTTTCGGCTCTACTGATCGCGGCCTCCAGTCTTGTGACCAATCCGCTGAATTTCGTTGCGGTTGTAGTCATTCTGGAAACGACCATGTCGCTTCAGGCCGCCAAGGGCGCCGGGCCGAATGTCGATTGGAAGCGGGTTCTCTGGCTGCTGGGCGGGGCGGCGGTCGGCTTGCCGCTGGGCCTCTGGGTGCTGACGGGGATATCCGAGAATACGGCCCGGGCGGTGATTTCGGCCTATGTGCTGATCATGTGTGTGGTTCTTCTGGCCGGCTGGCGTCTGTCCTCCGAAGTCCGGGGCGGCCCGCAGAACGGCATCGCCGGGGTGATCTCCGGCCTTGCCAATGCGCCCGGCATGGGCGGGCTGCCGCTGGCCGCCTTCTTTGCTGCGCAGCCGATGCCTGCGGCGGTGTTCCGCGCCACGCTGATCGCCTACTTTCCGCTCCTCGACCTCTACTCCGCGCCGCTTTACTGGATCGCGGGGCTTGTGACATGGGACACGCTTTGGGCGGCGCTTCTGGCCCTGCCGGTTACACTGTTCGCCAACTGGCTGGGCGGACGGCATTTCTTCGGCACCGATCCGCAGGACTTCCGCCGCTTTGCCATCGTGCTTCTGGCCGGGCTGGCGGCGCTGGGGCTGGGTAAGGCGCTCATCTGATGTGGCTGATTGTGAACGCCGGTTCGTCTTCGTTGAAGCTGAAGGTCTTCGACGACGAACGGGAGGTCGCCAAGGCCTTCGTTGGCGAGATCGGTCCCGACGGCCACGGGACGGCCATGCGCGAAGGGCTGGCGCAAGCGGGCGTACCGCTGCACCGCCTGACCGCCGCTGCGCACCGGGTCGTGCATGGCGGGGCAAGCCTGACCGCCACCTGCCGGGTGACGCCCGAGGTCCTGCGGCAGATCGAGGCCTGCGTGCCGCTGGCTCCGCTGCACAATCCGGGAAATCTGGTGGGGATTCAGGCGGTTGAGGAACTGGCGCCGCACCTGCCACAATATGCCGCCTTCGACACTGCCTTTCACGCGACCAACCCCGAAGTGGCCACAACCTATGCCTTGCCTCAGTCGGCACGGGACCTGGGCCTGCGCCGCTATGGTTTCCACGGCATCAGTTTCGCGGCGCTGGTCCGCATCCTGCGCCAAAGTGGAGAGCTTCCGAAACGGTTGCTCGCCTGCCATCTGGGCAACGGCTGCTCTCTGGCCGCGATTGTGAACGGGCGTTCTGTTGCGACGACGATGGGCTATTCACCGCTCGACGGCTTGACCATGGGCACCCGCACGGGGGCCATTGACGGCAATGCCGTGCTGCGGTTGGCCGAGTTGCATGGGGTCGAGGAGGCAGGACGCATCCTGAACCGGCAGAGCGGGCTTCTGGGTCTGGGCGGGGCCAGCGACATGCGGGCGCTGCATGCCGCAGGGACGCCAGAAGCACGTTTCGCGCTGGGGCATTTCGCCTATTGGGCGGTGCGGCATGCCGGCAGCATGGCGGCCGCGATGGGGGGCCTTGACGCCGTGGTCTTCACCGGCGGGATCGGCGAGAATGACGCCTGGGCGCGGGAGAAAATCCTGTCCGGCCTTGGCTTTCTGGGAGTATCGTCCGACCCTGAGGCCAACCGGCGGAACGAAAGCCAGCTGCATGATGCGACAAGCCGTGTCGCAATCTGGATTGTCCCGGCCGACGAGGAGCGTCAGATTGCGCTGGAGGCGCAGGCCGTGCGGGCGGGGGAGGGCGTGTGAACCAGCCAAGGGTGGAGACCCAGCGGGAAGTCTCGGACGAGGTCAGGCAGACCACCTGCTACATGTGCGCCTGTCGCTGCGGGATCAACGTGCACCTGAAGTCGGGGCGTGTCGCCTATATCGAGGGCAACCGCGACCATCCGATCAACAAGGGGGTCCTCTGCGCCAAGGGGGCCTCGGGGATCATGCAGGTCACGGCACCCTCGCGGCTGAAGGCACCGCTCAGGCGGGTGGGGCCGCGCGGATCGGGGGCGTTCGAGGAGATCAGCTGGGAGGAGGCGCTGTCGACGGCGGTGTCCTGGCTGAAGCCGCTGCGCGAGACGGCGCCGGAAAAGCTGGCCTTCTTCACCGGGCGCGACCAGAGCCAGTCCCTGACAGGCTGGTGGGCGCAGAACTTCGGCACGCCGAACTATGCCGCGCACGGGGGCTTCTGTTCGGTCAATATGGCGGCGGGGGGCATCTACACCATCGGGGGCGCCTTCTGGGAATTCGGCCAGCCGGACTGGGAGCGGACGCAGCTTTTCGTGATGTTCGGGGTGGCCGAGGATCATGACTCGAACCCCATCAAGATTGGCATCGGCAAGCTGAAGGCGCGGGGCGCCCGGGTGATCAGCGTCAATCCGGTGCGCACGGGCTATTCGGCAGTGGCGGATGACTGGATCGGGATCACGCCCGGCACCGATGGCCTCCTGATCCTGTCGCTGATCCATTGCCTCCTGGAAGCGGGGAAGATCGACCTCGACTACCTGGCGCAATGGACCAATGCCCCGCTTCTGCTGAATGAGACCGAGGGGCCGGAGAAGGGCCTCTTCACCCGGAACGCCGAAAGCCAGCCCTTCGTGATCGACCGCCGGACGGGGCATCCGGCCCCCTGGGATGGCAAGGGGGTGGAGCCCGACCTTGGGGCGGAATGGCTGGGCGACCGGACGGTGTTCCGCCACATGGCCGAGGAATACCTGAAGCCCGACTATGCGCCCGAGGCGGTCGCGGAGCGCTGCGGCGTTACGGCAGCGCGGATCCGGGCCTTGGCGGCGGAACTGGCGCAGGTGGCCTTCGAGCAGGCGATCACGCTGCCGCGCCAATGGACGGATTTCCGGGGCAATGAACACCCGGACATGCCGGGCCGCCCGGTCAGCTTCCATGCGATGCGGGGAATTTCCGCGCATTCCAACGGCTTCCAGACCGCCCGCGCGCTGCATCTGTTGCAAATCCTGCTCGGGTCGCTGGAAACCCCGGGCGGCTACCGGCTGAAACCACCTTACCCCAAGCCCATCGAGGCACATCCGACCCCGCATTTCGTCACTACGCCCGGCAAGCCCCTGACCGGCCCGCATCTGGGCTATGTCCGCTCCCCCGACGACCTTTGCCTGCTTCCCGATGGCAGCCCGGCCCGGATCGACAAGGGCTTCAGCTGGGAGAACCCGTTCTCGGCCCATGGGCTGATGCATATGGTGATCCCGAACGCCCATGCCGGCGACCCGTACAAGATTGACACGCTCTTCCTCTACATGGCGAACATGTCTTGGAATTCCAGCATGAACTCCGCCCGCGTGATGGAGATGCTGACCGAGACGGGCGAGGACGGCGAATACCTGATCCCCCGGATCATCTATTCGGATGCCTATGCCAGCGAGATGGTGGCCTATGCCGACCTGATCCTGCCCGACACCACCTATCTGGAACGCCACGACTGCATCAGCCTGCTCGACCGCCCGATATCCGAGCCCGACGCGGCGGGCGATGCAATCCGCTGGCCGGTGCTGGAACCCGACCGCGAGGTCAGGTGCTTCCAGTCGGTGCTCCTTGACCTTGGGGCGCGGCTGGGCCTGCCGGGGATGGTGACCGAGGATGGCACGGCGAAATACGCCAATTACGCCGACTATATCGTCAACCACCAGCGCCGCCCGGGCGTGGGGCCGCTGATGGGGTTCCGGGGCAATGGCGAGGCTGTGGGGCGGGGGGCCCCGAACCCCGACCAGATGCAGCGCTACATCGCGAACGGCGCTTTCTGTCAGGCCCATGTGCCGGAAGAGGCTGCCTTCTACAAACCCTGGAACGCGGCCTATCAGGACTGGGCGGTGAAGCTCGGGCTATTCGAGACGCCGCAGCCCTATCTCTTCAGCATCTGGTCCGAGCCGATGCGCCGCTTCCAGCTGGCCGCCGAAGGCCATGGCCCGCGCCAGCCCCCCGACCACCTGCGCGCGCGGCTCAAGCAGGCGATGCACCCGCTGCCGGTCTGGTACGCCCCCTATGGCGACGAGGACGCGGCCTTCGGCTATCCGGTCCATGCGCTCACGCAACGCCCGATGGACATGTATCACTCCTGGGGCAGCCAGAACGCCTGGCTCAGGCAGATCAAGGGGCGGAACTACCTGTATCTGCCGACGAAGATCTGGCAGGCGCAGGGGTTTGCCGAAGGCGACTGGGCAAGGGTCTCCAGCCGGGCGGGGACCATCGTCGTGCCGGTGGCCCATATGGCGGCGCTGAACGAGAACACGGTGTGGACCTGGAACGCCATCGGCAAGCGCAAGGGGGCTTGGGCCCTGTCGCCCGACGCGCCCGAAGCCACGACCGGGTTCCTGCTCAACCACCTGATTTCAGAGCTGCTGCCGGAGAAGGGCGCCAGGCTCTCCAACTCCGATCCCGTCACCGGGCAGGCGGCCTGGTTCGACCAGCGGGTGCGGGTGGAGCGGGTGGCGGCGGAAGATCACCCCCGCGGCAGTTCCGAGCCGGTGTTCGCGCGACTTCCCGACCCACCGCGCGCGGGCGGGGGGCGCCAAAATTCTTCGAAGAATTTTGCCAAAAGTTTTCGAAAACTTTTGGGTCTGGCGGAGGCGGAGCGATGACCGCCTTGCCGCAGGCCACCGACAAACGCCTCGGGCTGGTCATCGACCTTGACACCTGCGTCGGTTGCCAGGCCTGCGTCACCGCCTGCAAGGGATGGAACGATGCCGGGATCGGCCTTTCCGACCAGAACCCCTATGGCGTCGACCCTTCGGGCACCTTCCTGAACCGGGTGCATTCCTACCAGGTCTCGGTGCCCGAAGGCCCGGCGCAGGTCGTGACCTTCCCGCGCTCCTGCCTGCATTGCGACAACGCGCCTTGCGTCACCGTCTGCCCGACCGGGGCCAGCTACAAGCGGGCCGAGGACGGGATCGTGCTGGTGAACGAGGACGCCTGCATCGGCTGCGGGCTTTGCGCCTGGGCCTGCCCCTATGGTGCACGGGAACTGGATACCGCGCAGGGGGTGATGAAGAAATGCACGCTCTGCGTCGACCGGATCTACAATGACCATCTGCCCGAGGAAGACCGCGAACCGGCCTGCGTCCGCACCTGCCCGACCAACGCCCGCCACTTCGGCGACTTTGCCGACCCGGAGAGCAAGGTATCGAGGCTGGTGGCAGATCGGGGCGGCTATGACCTGATGCCGGGGATGGGGACGCAGCCCACGAACAAGTACCTGCCGCCAAGGGCGAAGGGGCCGGGGAACGCAAGCCCGCTGGCCCCCCTGCTGGACGTGCAGGCGACCGGAATCGCCGGTTGGCTTGACCGGATGCTGGGGAAGATCTGAATGCATCCCGCACCGTCGGTCATCCTGTTCTCCACGCTCTCCGGCCTGGGCTTCGGTTTCCTCGGCTTCCTCGGCTGGGGGGCGCTGGCGCCCGCTGGCTGGGCGGCCTTCTTCCTCTGGGGCTTGGGTTACGGCCTTGCGGTGGCCGGCCTGATGGCCTCGACCTTCCACCTTGGCAATCCGCGCAATGCGTTGAAAGCCTTCAGCCAATGGCGCACCAGTTGGCTGTCGCGCGAAGCCTGGGCCTCGGTCGTGACACTTTCCCTTCTGGCCCCGGTGGCGCTGTCCGGCATCTTCGGGCTGGGCCTGCCGCGGCTTGTCGGGCAGGCGGGTGGCGCGCTGGCGCTTCTCACCGTCTTCACCACGGCGATGATCTACACCCAGATCAAGGCCGTGCCGCGCTGGCACCATTGGCTGACGCCGGTGATGTTCCTGAGTTTTGCCGTGGCGGGGGGCGCGACGCTTTCGGGCCGTCCCTGGGCGCCGCTGGCGCTGCTGGCGGTCGGGGCGGTGCTGCTGGCGGTCTGGCGGGTGGGGGACGGCGCTTTCGGCAAGGCCGCGCAGACGCTGGGGACGGCGACGGGGCTGGATGCGATGGGCGTGCCCTCGGTCCTCGATCCGGCGCATACGGCGGGGAACTACCTCAAGCGCGAGATGATCTTCGTTGTCGGGCGCAAACACGCGGCCAAGCTGCGCAGGATCGCGTTGGGGCTGGCCTCGGTCCTTCCGGCGCTGATCCTCCTTTTGCCGCTTGGGGTCTGGGGGATCGCGCTGGCGGCAGTCTTGCATCTGGCGGGCGCGCTGGCGGCACGCTGGCTCTTCTTCGCGGAAGCCGAGCATGTGGTGGGGCTTTACTACGGCGCGCGGGGGTGATCCTTTGGCGCCCATGAGCGCCTTCAAGACCTACGACATCCGCGGCCGTCTCGGGACGGAACTGACCGAAACCATCGCCCACCGCATCGCGCGGGCCTT
>NZ_JAEULP010000024.1 GCF_016792905.1 Tabrizicola sp. | reverse complement strand
GGTTTCATTGGCAAGGTCGGCCACGCCGCGCAGGATCTCCGGCGCCCGGGATTCGAAGGCCTCGACATCGGCGAAGTGAAACTTCAGTTCGCTGAAGACCTCGGTCAGGACGATCTTGGAGGCGACATCGCCCGCCGCATGCCCGCCCATGCCATCGGCCAGGACAACGAACCCGGCTTCGGCACCGACCGGAAAGTCTGCCGTGATCGCGTCTTCCTGATAGTCACGCGCGCCCTGGCTTATGCCCGAGGCGACATCGTAGCGAGGTTCACGCGATCGCCATATCATGCCCGTCTCCCTCCGCCTCGTAGGTGGACCAGTTGAACTCGGGAGTGCACAATACTTTCAGGACCAGCGTCGTCTCGCCGATCTGGATTTCGTCGCCGTCACCGGCGGTTTCAGTGGACAAAAGCGGTCTGCCGTTCAGGCGCACCAGATTGGACTTGCCGCCATGGCCGACGTGGAATTCATGAGTCACCGGGTCATAGGCGATGGCGGCATGGTTCTGGCGCGAGACCGCCATGTCGCCAAAGTCCAGGGCGACCGTCTGGTCGGTGCCGCGTCCGATCTGCGACACGCCCTGCGACAGGGCGAACGAGGCGCCCTTGCCCGGTCCGTCCTTCACCACCAGCCAACCCGCCGGGAACATCGCATAGCCCTTGCCCGCAGCTGCGGAAACAGCGGCGATGGGGGCGCCGTCGACACCTTCGAACAGCGGGACGACGGCGGCAGGCTGCGCCTCGAAGCCCAGGACGCGGGTCTTGGTACGGCTCGGGCGGCGCGGCGCTTCCGTCGCGGCGGGCGAAAGTGCCGCCGCGCTTTCGGGCGTCGGACCCTCTTCCTCGATGTCCCAGATGCTGCGCGCCGCAGGGACGATGCCCTCGGGCAGCGACGCCTTGGCCTTGACCACCCGGTGCGGCCGCGCGACCGGCGTGTCGGGCGCAGTTTCAGCGTCGGGTGCGGGGACCGGGGCTGGCGATGCGGCGGCCAAAGCTTCGCGCAGCCGCTTCACTTCAAGCTCGGCAAGGGCTGCCATCACGGGATCGGGACCCGCGTCAGCCGTGGCTGCGGAATGACCCGTCTCGTCGGACTCACCAAAGATAGAGCGAAGGAACTTCAAGGCTTTCTCTCCCCATCGTCGTGTTTCGGCAGATGCAGGGCTACCCGGCCACCTCAAGCCGGAATTCCGCATCCATTGTACTTGCACCGCGGCGAATAACAAAACTGTAAGTGGTGACGCCCTTTTCGAACTCTCGCGTCAGGATATCGCGCAGGGCCGTGCCCGTGCCCAGCGTCTCTCCGGACGGGCTGTAGACGAGCAGGACGTCCCCGGCCGCGACGGTGTTGCCCATTCCTTCGGGAACGGCGGTGACGATCGTCTCGGTTCCGGTCGGCGTGTCGGTCATCTCGAACGCCAGGCCTCCCGGCAGGCGGAGCATGTTCGTGACCAGGAGCTTTTCCGCGCTGCTGGTCCCCGTCGTCGCGACCGGCTCCATTCCCTGGGCGGTGGTCGACCGCAGGCTTGACGGCAACGAAAGCAGGCCGACCAGCAAGAGCACCGCAGCCGCCGACACGACCAGCAGATTGCGCGCGCCCGCCGCAATGGGCTGCACGGTCGGCAAGACCGTCGTGGCAGGCGCGGACGCAGCCGCAGCAGCCTGCGCGACAGCAGGGGTCGGTGCCGGGGTTCGGGACGGCACGCCGGGGATCACAGGGGCGATCGCCGGGCTGGTCGTGTCCTCCCCAAGCATCGCGCGCCATTCGGCGACCGATTGCAGCCGGTCGCGCGGGAAGATCGACATCGCCTTGTCGATCGCCTGCAGGAAGCCGCGCGGATAGGCCCGGAACCGTCCCGCAAGCGGGCGCAGCGGATCGCCCTCGCGCCCCGCAATCGCCGACAGCCGCTCTTGCGAGGTCTTCGGCACCTCTCCCGAAATCAGGTGGTAGAAACTGGCCGCGAGGGCGTAGAGATCGCTGCACGGCGCCTGCTTGCTGCCGCTGACGTAGAACTCCTGCGGCGAATACCCGTCCTTCACCACCCGCAATCCCGATACGGCGCGGCTTTTCCGGGTGACTTCCTTGCGCGAGGCGCCGAAGTCGATCAGGATCGGCTCTCCGGTTTCCTTGTCGACAAGCATGTTATCCGGCGAAATATCGCGATGCAGCAGGCCCTGCGCATGGACATGGCCGAGCGCATCCAGCATCCGGTCCAGGAAAACGACGATCTGCTTCGGGGTAAGCGGCCGGGCGCTACCCTCGACTGTCTGCAAGAGATCGGGACCGTCGATGTAGTCCATCGCCATGTAGGCGGTGTCGTTGTCTTCGAAGACGTGGTGGACCTTGACGATGTTGGGATGGTGCAATTGCGACAGCGTCACCGCTTCCTGCAGGAAGCCGCGGACTGCGGTGCGGAATTCATCCTGTTGCGCGCGCGACCGCGCGCCGACGGCCTTCTCGATCCGGCGGCAGAACGTGCTGGGGAAGCACTCCTTGATCACGACCTTACGATCCAGCGAATCCCGAGCGAGATAGACGATGCCGAAGCCACCGCTGTTGAGGAAGGACTCGATCGTGAACTGGCCGAACAGGAGCGTTGTTCCAGGCGGCAGCTCGTCCGCCGCGGTGCCGAGATCAACCTCATCGAATTTGCGCGCTGCTGCAGTCATCACGTCACCCTTCCACGCTTCTGCTATCCCCCATCAGAAGCGCCGTTTCCCCACGTCTAGCCGTTGAGTTGGGCCAAAACGTGAAGCGATTTCGTTCCTTTTCCGCCACAATGTCACAACCAGACGCTGCGGAACGGCCCGGCTCCTTCACGCAGGAGCTTCGTTTTTCTGGCCAAAGTGTGTGTTTTTGCTGCTTTGCCTCCAATTTGGCAGTGTTTTCCCGCAACAATGATCGGCGCGGCAGTCGCCCATCTTTTGCCACAACCTTTGCGGGTGACGCTGCGCTATCCAGCAACGCGGCGACAGGAGAAAACCCCATCCCCTGCCCGATTCCCTTGCCCCGGCCTTGCCCTTTGGTCCTGCGCGTGACACCACGGACGCATGCTGGCGATCTTCCTGAAAACCCTACCGTTCTTTGCCCTGATCGGGCTGGGCTATCTGGCCGGACGCACCCGGTTCTTCTCCGAGGAAGCCACCGCCTATCTGACCCGTTTCGTCTTCTACTTCGCGCTGTCGGCCATGCTCTTCGGCTTCGCCGCAAATCTGGACGTCACGGCAATCTTCAACTGGCGCTTCGTCTTCGCCTATACGCTGGGGACGGGTCTGGTCTGGCTTCTGGTCGCCCTGGTGGCATTGGGGCGGGGCACGAGCCGGGAAGAGGCCGTGTTCGAGGCGCATACCGGCGTGATAGGCAACGTGGGGTTCCTGGGCATACCGATGCTTTCGCTGCTGCTTGGCCCGCAGGCGGTGGGCCCGGTGCTCCTGGTGCTGGCGGTCGACCTGATCGTCTTCTCCTCGATCCTGACCATGGCGATCACCGGCCTGCGTGCCGGTCGGGTCAGCCCGCAGACCTTTGGCAAACTTGCCGTCGGGCTGGTGAAGAACCCGATGATCGTCTCGGTTGTCCTGGGCATTCTCTGGGGCGCGACCGGCCTTGCCCTGCCCGGCCCGGTGGGCGAGTTCATGACACTCCTTGGCGCTGCCGCCACGCCCTGCGCGCTCTTCGCCATCGGCGCCTCGCTGGCCGGTCGGTCGGCAGAACGGATCGAGGTCGCGGCCTGGCTTTCTGTCTCGAAGCTGGTCCTGCACCCTGCCATGGTCGCCGCGGCCTGCTGGCTGCTCGGCGTCTCCGGCTATGCGGCGGGGGTGATGATCGCCGCCGCCGCCCTGCCGGTGGCGGGCAACGTCTTCATCCTTGCGCAGCACTACCGCGTTGCGCCACAACGGGTTTCCACCGCGATCCTTCTGTCGACCGCCGCGTCGGTCCTGACCGTGACAGCGGTGATCGCACTAGTCAGCCAGGGGGGCTACACATGAAAACCGTCTCGGAAAACCGGGCCTTCGGCGGCGTTCAGGGCGTCTACAGCCATGCCTCGCAGGCGACTGGCGGGGACATGACCTTTGGTCTTTTCCTGCCCGAACAGGCCGAGGACGGGCCGGTGCCGCTGCTGTGGTTCCTGTCGGGCCTGACCTGCACGCATGAGAACGCGATGGTCAAGGCCGGCGCGCAGCGCTGGGCGGCGGAGGCGGGGATCGCGCTCTGTTTTCCTGACACCTCGCCGCGTGGCGAGGGGGTGGCGAACGATCCCGACTTCGCGCTGGGGCAGGGGGCGGGGTTCTATGTGAACGCGACGCAGAAACCCTGGGCGCCGCATTTCCGGATGTGGGACTATGTGACGGACGAACTGCCCCGGCTGCTGTTCAACGCCTTCCCGCTGGCCGAGGAGGTGCAGGGGATCACCGGGCATTCGATGGGCGGGCACGGCGCGCTGACCATCGCGATGAGCTTTCCGGGGCGGTTCAAATCCGTCTCGGCCTTCGCGCCGATCTGCAACCCCACGGCGAGTGACTGGGGCCGTCCGCAATTTTCTGCCTATCTCGGGAAAGACGAGTCCACCTGGGCCGCGCATGATGCGACGGTGCTGATGCGGCGCCGGGGATTCGACGGGCCGATGCTGGTCGACCAGGGGACGTCGGACCAGTTCCTCGACAAGCTCCGCCCCGAGGCGCTGGCCGAAGCGATGGCCGCCGCGCGTCAGGGGGGGACATTCCGGATGCAGAAGGGCTATGATCACAGCTATTTCTTTGTCTCGACCTTCATGGAGGACCATGTGTCGTTCCATGCGCAGGCTTTCCTGGGCTAGCGGGCTGCTGCTGGCCTTGTCGTTGGCGCCGCCGGTAGCGGCTGGCCCGGCGGAGTCGGTCCTGACGGCGATCAACGCGGCGCGGGCGAAGGCGGGGTGCGGGCCGCTGCATGTCAACGGGAAGCTGGTGGCGGCGGCGAAATCCCACGCGCGGGCGATGGCGGAGCAGAACTTCTTCGGGCATGCGGGGAAGGACGGCTCGAAGTTTTCCAGCAGGATCGCGCGGCAGGGCTATGACTACCGGACGGCGGCGGAGAATATCGCGGCGGGGCAGAAGTCGGCGGGGCAGGTGGTGGCGAGCTGGCTGCACAGCGCGGGGCACCGGCGGAATATCCTGAACTGCCGGATGACCGAGACCGGGATCGCGGTGGTCTACCAGGCGGACGACCGGCCGATCCGGGGCAATCCGGCCCCCTTGCGCTACTACTGGGTGCAGGTCTTCGCCGCGCCGGGGTGAAGGCGTGTCCACGGTGGACAAGAAATCCGAGTCAACCTTTTCAGTGGGTTGCTTGCGGACGTTCAGCATTCCTTAACTTGTGATCCTCACGCGACCAAGTGCCGTTGCCATGTCTGTTGTGCGGTGGTCCCTGTTGCGGGTAGCGTCATTCCGAACGGAAGGGAGTGACGTGATGCGGAACTTGCTGACGATTGCGCTGGTCGCCGTTGCGGCGATCCTGGGATTCTTCGCCTACCAGTCCAGCCAGAAGGGCAATGCGGTCCAGGCCGATCTTGCCGCCAAGTCCGAGGCGGTCACGGCGCTGGAGGCCGAGAAGGCGAAACTGACCGACGAGATGGCCGCGTTGAAGGCCGAGGGCGAAGCGGCGGCCAAGGCGGCTGCGGATGCGGCGGCGGCGGTCGAGACCGAGGCGAAGGGGCTTCTGGACAAGGTGACGGCGCTGGAGGCCGACAAGACCAAGCTGACCGAAATGGCCGCGACCATGGAGGGCGAGCGGACCAGCCTGTCGGAAAAGGTGATGGCGCTGGAGACCGAGAAGGCGCAGCTGACCGATCAGGTCGCTGCCCTGACCGCCGAAAAGGCCACGCTGACCGAACAGGCGGCGGCGCTTCAGGCGAAGGTGGATGAGCTGACGGCGGCGGCAGGAGCAGCGACCAATCCCTGACCCTGCCTGCCCGCGTCAGCGGATGTCGCGGGCAGGACAGACGGAACCGGGTGGCGCGGATCATCTGCCGCCATGGCACGTTCCCCCGCCCTGACCGGCATCCTGTTCGCCATCGGCGGCACGCTGATCTTTTCGGTCAACGACGTCTCGATCAAGTTCCTGTCGGGCGGCTATGCGCTGCATCAGGTGATCCTGATCCGGGCCTTCGTCGCGATGGCCTTCATCCTGTTCGTCATCAGCCGGTCGGAGCGCGGCTTTTCCCAGCTTGCCACCAGCCGCCCCAGCACGCATCTGGCGCGGGTCTGCATCGTCATGATTTCCAATGTCACCTATTTCGTCGGCCTTGCGACGCTTGATCTGGCCGATGCGGTGGCGGTGGCCTATGTCAGCCCGATCATCATCACGCTGCTGTCCATCGTCTTCCTGGGCGAGAAGGTCGGGCCGCGCCGCTGGGCGGCGGTGATGATCGGGATGCTGGGGGTGATCGTCATGCTGCGCCCCGGGGCGGGGGTGATCCAGCCCGCGGCGCTTCTGGTGCTGATCTCGGCGGTGATGTACGCCAGCGGCAACCTCTTGGTGCGGCACATGGGCGGCACCGAAAGCGCGATGACGCTAAGTTTCTATGTGCAGGCCGGGTTCATCGTGGTCAGTCTGGCGATGGGCCTCTGGGTCGGCGACGGGCATCTGGCGACCGACAACAAGCTTTGGGCCTTCCTGTTCCGGCCATGGATCTGGCCGCCGTTGGAGGACTGGCCGGTGTTCCTGGCCACCGGGCTGTCGGTCGGCATCGGCGGGATGATGGTGACGCAGGCCTATCGCACAACGGAAGCCGGGCTGATCGCACCCTTCGAATATGTGGGCATGCCGCTGGCGATCCTCTGGGGGCTGGTGGTCTTTGGCACCTTCCCGGATGCGGTGTCCTGGGTGGGGATTGCGCTGATCTGCGGCTCCGGCCTTTATGTGATCTGGCGGGAAACGGTGCTGAGACGGGAAAGCGATGCAGCCTGAGGCAGTGATCTTCGACATCGGCAACGTGCTGACCCGCTGGCAGCCCGAGGCCTTCTACGACCGGGTGCTGGGTGAGGACCGGCGGCGCGCCTTGTTCGGCGCGGTGGACCTGCACGGGATGAATGCGCTGGTCGATGACGGGGCGCTGTTCCGCGAGACGATCTACGGTTGGGCCGACCGGCACCCGGATTGGGCCGCGGAAATCCGCATGTGGTATGACCGCTGGATCGAGCTGGCGAGCCCGCGCATCGAGGGCTCCATTGCGCTGCTCAGGGCCTTGCGGGCCAAGGGTGTGCCGGTGTTCTGCCTGACGAATTTCGGCAGCTACTCCTATGAGGAAGCGCGGAGCAAGCTGGATTTCCTGGGCGAGTTCGACCGCGAATATGTCTCGGGCCGGTTGCGGGTTTCCAAACCCGATCCGCGCATCTATCAGGCGGTGGAGGATGACTGCGGCATCGCGCCGGACCGGCTGCTGTTCGCCGATGACCGGGCCGACAACATCACCGCCGCCGCCCGGAGGGGCTGGCGGACGCATCAATTCGAAAGCTGGCAGGGCTGGGCAGAACGCCTGGTGGCCGAGGGACTTTTGACCATGAAGGAAGCAGGACTGTGACCGAGATCGTTCCGAAAGAGGCCGAGGCGCTTTTGTCCTGGCGCGGGCTGCTTGACGCCTTCGAGGCGGGGCACAGGCTGCCGCTCTCTGACATCAAGGACATGTTCCTGTATCGTGACAAGGACACGATCCTGAACCGGGGCGCCTGGATCGACGGGCTGGGGGCGCTGGTCAAGGCGGCGACGGTGTTTCCGGGCAATGCGGCCAAGGGTCTGCCGACGATCTATGGCGTGGTCAGCCTGTTCGACGACGTGACGGGCGATCTGAACGCGATCCTCGATTTCCATCTGGTGACGAAGTGGAAGACGGCGGGGGACAGTCTGTTGTCGGCCTCGCGCCTGGCCCGGAAGGAGTCGCGGGAGTTCCTGCTGGTCGGCGCGGGGGCAGTGGCGCGGAGCATGGTCGAGGCCTATTCCTCGGTCTTCCCCGAGGCGCGGTTCACCGTCTGGAGCCGGACCCGCGAGAGTGCCGCGGCGATGGGCCTGCCGGTGGCGGATGATCTGGAGACGGCGGTCAGGAAGGCCGACGTGATCTGCTCGGCCACGATGGCGACCAGCCCGCTGATCAAGGGCGAGTGGTTGCAGCCAGGCCAGCACATCGACCTGATCGGCGCCTACAAGCCGGGGATGCGCGAGGTGGACGACCGGGCGATGCAACGCGCGCGGGTCTTCGTGGACAGCCGCAAGACCACGATCCATCACATCGGCGAGTTGATGGACCCGATTGCTTCGGGAGCGATCACGGAAGCCGATGTGGTGGCGGATTTCTACGACGATCCGGCACTGTTCAGCCGCCGGTCGGAGGACGAGATCACCATCGCCAAGAACGGCGGCGGGGCGCATCTGGACCTGATGACGGCGAGTTACATCGCAGCGTGCTGGCGGGCCCGGTGATCAGGCCCGGGCCGGGCGACGCAGGATCAGCGCCAGCGGCATGGCCAGAAGCGTGACCCACATCATCAGGTAGAAATCGTCGACGTAGGAGATCATCGCGGCCTGGATGTTGACCAGGTTGTCCAGGGTTTGCAGGGTCGTGGGATCGCCGCTGACAGCGGCGGGGAAAGCCTTGGCCAGCACCGGGTTGTAGGGCTGGATGAAGGCGCCAAGCTCGCCATGGTTGATCTGGATGTTGCGGGTCAGCGCGGCGGTGACGATGGAGATACCGATGGAGGAGCCGATGTTGCGCACCAGGCTGAACAGGCTGGTCGCATCGGCGCGGAAGCGGGGCTCCAGCGTGGCGAAGGCGATGGTCGAGAGCGGCACGAAGACGAGGCCGAGGCCCAGGCCCTGCACGATACCGCTGCGGATGATCGGCCAGCTGTCCATCTGCGGGGTGAAGCCGGTCATCTCGTAAAGCGACAGGGCGGTCAGCGTCAGGCCCGCCAGCACCAGCGCGCGGGGGTCGACGACGCGGACCAGGCGGCCGACGACCAGCATCGAGATCATCGTGCCCACCCCGCGCGGGGCCATGACCCAGCCGGTGGTGATGACGGGATAGCCCAGGATGCGCGACAGCATGGGGGGGAGGAGCGCGAGGCTGGCCAGGAGGATGATGCCGACGACGAAGATGAAGATCAGGCCGATGCGGAAGTTGCGGTCGCGGAACATCTGGGGATCGAGGAACGGGTGTTCCTTGGTCAGGATGTGGACGCAGAACATCCAGAAGCCCGAGATGGTGAGGAGAAGGTAGATCCAGGTCTCGGCGGCGGCGAACCAGTCGACCTCGCCGCCCCGGTCGAGCATCAGCTGCAAGGCGCCGATGGCGAGCGACAAGAGCGCGAAGCCCGTCATGTCGAAGCTGCGCCGCTTGCGGGGAATGCGCGGCAGGTAGGCGAGGCAGCCCAGAAGCGCCAGCGCGCCGACGGGAAGGTTGATCAGGAAGACCCAGCGCCAGTTGTAGCTTTCGGTCAGCCAGCCGCCGAGGGTGGGGCCGATGATCGGGCCGACCATGATCCCGGCGCCCCACATCGCCATGGCCTGCCCGGCCCGCTCGCGCGGGTTGATGTCGAGGAGGAAAGTCTGCGACAGGGGCACGATGGCCGCGCCGAAGACGCCCTGCATCAGGCGGAAGGCGACCATGGACGGCAGGCTCCAGGCGATGCCGCAGGCGAGCGAGCTGGCGACGAAGCCGACGATGGAAATCAGGAACAGCTCGCGCTTGCCCAGGCGGTCGGCGAGCCAGCCCGTGACGGGCGTCATGATCGCCGCCGCGACGATATAGCTGGTCAGGACCCAGGTGATCGTGTCCTGCGAGGCGCCGAGATCGCCGGTCATCGACGGCAGCGCGACGTTGGCGATGGTCGTATCCAGGACCTGCATGATCGTCGCCGCCATGATCGACAGCGTGATCAGCCCGCGATGCTTGACCTCGATGGACGGGGCCGATCCCGCAGGGCCGACGGGCACCGCTTCCGGGATGTCGGACATCGGACCTTACTCCCTGGCCGCCAGCTGTGTGTCGGCGGCGGCCGAGGTGTCGACGGTCACGTCCGCGCTCAGGCCCGAGGCAAGGGCCGCCGCTCCGGCCGGATCGTCCAGCTTGATCCGTACCGGCACACGCTGCGTCACCTTCACCCAGTTGCCGGTCGCGTTCTGCGCGGGCAGGAGCGAAAACTCCGCCCCGGTGCCGGCGCCGATGGCCTCGACCGTGCCGGTGAAGGTCCGGCCCGGCGCCGCGTCGAACTCGACCTCGGCCTTCTGCCCTGGAGCCAGGTCGGCAAGCTGGGTTTCCTTGAAATTGGCGTCAACCCAGGCTTCGCCGGTTTCGACCAGCGCAAAGACCGGCTGCCCGGCGGCCAGCATCACCCCTTCGTGGAACGAGGCGGCCTGATAGATCACCCCGTCCGCAGGCGCGGTGACGCGGGTGACGGAGAGGTTGTAATTGGCCCGGTCCAGCTCGGCCATGGCGGCCCGGACGGCGGGGTGGTCGTCGGTCGCGGCGGCTGGGTCGCCCCCGAGCGCGGCACGGGCGGCGTCGGCGGTCAGCTTGGCGACCTCGGCCTTTTCGCGGGCCTGTTGGCTGGCGTGACGGGTTTCGTCCAGCGCGCTGGTCGAGGTCACGCCCTTGCCCGACAGGGCCTGCTGCCGGGCCAGTTCGTCCGCCTGGTAGGTGGCATCATCCGCGGCGAGCGCGGCCTGCGCTTCGGCCTGCGCAAGGGCGGCCTTCAGCTGTTCGACCTGCAACCGGGCCGCGTTCACGGCGGCCTGGGCCTGCGCGACAGCCAGCTCGTAGGGCTGCGGATCGACCTGGAACAGCAAGTCCCCGGCCTTGACCGGCTGCAATTCATGCACGTTCACCGCGACGACGCGGCCCGCCACCGTGGGCGCGACCGAGATGCGCGCCTGGTGCAGATAGGCGTTTTCGGTGCTTTCCTGAGCCGCCCCGGTCAGCCACCAGCCGCCGACGCCCGCCACCAGAAGGGCGGGCACCGACAGCATCAGGAGCGCCTTGCGCAGCGGGCGGGCCTTCCTGGGCGCGGGCGTCGGATCGGGTGCCGACACGGGGGCAGGCGATGCCGGTGCAGCGGCGGCGGAAGCTTCGATGGGCGAGGTGCGGGCGTTCATTTCACGGTCTCGATCGGTGAGGGGGCAGGGGCGGCCGAACCCACGGCGGGGTCGGGGGCCTTCAGGTTTTCGGTGATCTTCAGGAGTGCGGCATGGAAGACGCGGCGGTCGGCGTCGGTGAGCCCGGCGAGCGCCTCGTCGTAGATCGCCTCGATGATCTGCTTTGCCTCCGGGCCGATCTGGCGGGCCTTGTCGGTCGCCACCACGATGCGCGCGCGGCGGTCGTCGGGATGCGCTTCGCGGCGCAGCCAGCCGCCCTGTTCCATCCGGTCGATCAGACGCGAGACGCTGATCGGCTCGACCTCCAGCAGCGTGGCAAGTGCTGCCTGGGTGGATGGCCCTTCGCGCAGAAGCTGGCCAAGCAGGCGCCATTGCGCCGCCGACAGCCCGTGCGCGGCGGTCCGGTGCTCGAACCGGCTCCAGAGCTTGCGGGACGCCTCTTGCAGCAGGGGTCCGAGTTTTTCGATGCGATGATTCATTAAGCGTGCTTACTATAAGCGCAGCTATCATTCAAGCGGTGCGATGACGCCCGTTTGCATGGCAGGCTTGCGTGCACCGCATGGCATCCGTGCAGCGCCGCCCCTTCCAAAGCCGGGAGCTTGGCGTCACACTTCCCTTCCGAGGGGCAGCGCGCCGGGCTGCCGAGGGATGGGAGAGTTGCAGATGACGACGATGACCGCCCGGCCCGAGGGCGCAACCTTTGTGCTGCTGCTGGTCGTGCTGGGGATTTGCCATCTGCTGAACGACCTGATCCAGGCGCTGATCCCGGCGATCTATCCGATCCTGAGGGCGGAGTTCGCGCTGGATCTGGTGCAGATCGGGATGATCACCATGACCTTCCAGATCGCCGGGTCGCTGTTCCAGCCGCTGGTCGGGCTTTACACCGACCGCCGGCCGCTGCCCTATTCCGCCGCAGTCGGCATGGGGTTCACGCTGACCGGCATCACGGCACTGGCCTTCGCGCCGAGCTATGCGATGGTCCTTGCCTCGGTTGCCTGCATCGGCATCGGCTCGTCGATCTTCCACCCCGAGGCGACACGGATGGCGCGCTACGCCGCGCAGGGCCGGGCGGGGCTGGCGCAGGGCATCTTCCAGGTCGGCGGCCAGGTCGGCGGGGCGGTGGCACCGCTGGCGGCGGCGCTGGTGATCGTGCCCCTGGGGCAGTCGAGCCTGGCGGGCTTTGCCGTGGCGCCGGTCCTGGCCATGGTCCTCTTGATCGGCATCGCGCGCCACCACGACCGCCTGCGCGAGGCGTTCCATGTGACGGCGACGGCGGCGCGGTCGCAGGCAACGGCAGCGCTGAGCCCGGGCCAGGTCCGGCTGGGGCTGGTGATCCTGATCCTGCTGATGGCCTCGAAGCTGGCCTATCAGGAAAGCTTCCGGTCGTTCTACACCTTCTACGTCATCGAGACCTTCGGCGTCTCGATCGCGCAGTCGCAGGTGCTTCTGTTCGTGATCTTCATCTCGTCGGCGATCGGCGTGCTGATCGGCGGAATCGTCGGCGACCGGATCGGGCGGCACCGGATCATCTGGATTTCCATCCTTGGCCCGCTGCCGCTGACCCTCATGCTGCCGCATGTCGGGCTGGCGGGGACGGTTGCGCTGACCGTGCTGATCAACCTGGTCATGGCCAGCGCCTTCGCCTCGATCATGCTTTACGCCATGGACCTGATGCCGGGACGGATCGGCCTGATCGGCGGGGTGTTCTACGGGCTGAACTTTGCGCTGGGCGGTGTGGCGGCGGCGCTTCTGGGTGCCCTGGCCGACCGGATCGGGCTGCACGAGGTCTATGTGATCTGCTCGGTCCTGCCGGTCGTGGGCCTTGTGACCTGGTTCCTGCCGAAGACCGGGGCATAGGGTCCTCGGCGGCGGATCGCTACATCCGCGAGCTGTTCATGTGCGGTCCCGAGGGCTTCATGCAGCCCACGGCAGGCGAGTGATCCTGCCGACGCCGTACCCCTTCTTGGTAACATGACCGGGAGGGACGGGTCGGCCAATCTCTGGTCCAGAGCAGCAATCTGGGAACATCACGGTGCAGCACGCGAGCGAGGCCTGTCAGCTGATCGGACTTGGCCGGAGCTACGGCAGGGGGGCGTCGGCCCACCGCGCGCTGGACGGCATCGACCTGTCCATCCGGGCGAATGAGTTCTTCACTCTGCTCGGGCCCTCGGGCTGCGGCAAGACCACTCTGCTGCGCCTTATTGCCGGCTTCGATCAGCCGACTTCGGGCCAGATTTCCATCTTCGGCGAGGACGTGGCGGGCCTGCCACCCGAGGATCGGCCGGTGAACACGGTGTTCCAGCACTATGCCCTGTTTCCGCATCTGACGGTGGCGCAGAACGTCGGTTTTGCCCTGCGGATGCTGGGCAGTCCGCAGTCCGAGATTGCCGCAAGCGTGGCCCGAATGGTGGCTCTGGTCGGGCTTGAGGGAATGGAACATCGCCGCCCGGACCAGCTTTCGGGTGGCCAGAAGCAGCGGGTGGCCCTTGCCCGTGCCTTGGCGCCAGGGCCGAAGATCCTGCTCCTGGACGAGCCTCTGTCGGCGCTGGACGCAAAGCTGCGGCAGCGGATGCGGTCGGAGCTGAAGGCCCTGCAGCGCGAGACCGGCATCACCTTTGTCTTCGTCACCCATGATCAGGACGAGGCTTTGGCGATGTCGGACCGGATCGCGGTGATGCAGGGCGGGCGGGTCCAGCAGCTCGGTCGGCCGGATGAGATCTACGAGGCCCCCGCCAACCGCTTTGTTGCCGATTTCATTGGCGGCGCGAACCTGATCCCTGCACGGATCGGGTCGCAGGGTGCCGAGGCAGAGGGTCTGGGTGTGATCCCGGCGACAGGGGAGCCTGGTGCCGCAGTGACGCTGGTCATCCGCCCCGAAAGGCTCGCGATCCTGCCCGCGACCCAGAAAGCGAAGGACGACCTGGGGCCGCTCACCGTGGTCGAGCGCATCTACATGGGCAATGAGCTGTCCTTCCGGCTGGAAGGAGCCGCGGTGCCCCTGCATGTCACCCTGCCGCGGGGCGGCCTGCGCGGGGCGCTGGATTTCTCGCCCGGCGACCGTGTTGCCCTGCGACCCGAGGCCGGGGCCATCCGGGTCCTGGCATCATGAAGCTCCACCGCCTGCTTCTCGCCCCGTCGCTGGGCACGATCCTGATCTTCATGGCGCTGCCGATTTCGCTGACCACGCTCTACTCGGTGCTGAGCCCCGCGCAATACGGCGGCGTTATCTGGCAGCCATCGGCCGAGGCCTATGTCCGGCTCTTGTTCGAGCGGGACATTTTCGACGACACGCTGACTTTCAACGCCGACTACCTGCAAATCCTTGGCCGGTCGGTCGTGCAGGCGGGGCTGGCCACGATCCTCTGTCTGCTGATAGGCCTGCCGACCGCATGGTTCATTGCGACAAGGCCAGCGGGGAAAAAGTCGCTGTGGCTGATGCTGGTGACGGTGCCCTATTGGGTCAACCTGCTGGTCCGCACCATCGCGCTGCTCTTGATCCTGCGCGACGAGGGGCCGGTCAATGGTGCGCTGCAATCGCTGGGCCTGACCGACGGGCCTTTGTCGCTGGCCTACAACAACTTTGCCATCGGGCTGGGACTGGTGTCCTCGTTCCTGCCCTTCATGATCCTGCCGCTTTATGCAGCCATCGAACGGTTCGACTTTTCGCTTCTGGAGGCCGCCTACGACCTGCACGCCAGCCGCTGGCAGGCGGTGTGGTCGGTGATCCTGCCGATCCTGCGGCCCGGCCTGATTGCCGGGGGGCTGCTGGTCTTCATCCCCGGCATCGGCAGCTACCTGGCCCCCGACATCCTCGGCGGCGGCAAGACCCTGATGCTGGGCAACCTGATCGGGATGCAGTTCCAGGGCAGCCGCAACTGGCCCTTCGGGGCGGCGCTGTCGACCGTGCTGATGACTGTCACCCTGGTCGCGCTGATCCTGGTCGCCCGCCGAGCCGCGCGGGAGGAGGCGTGATGGCCCTTTTCGACAGGCGCGCGAGCGATACCCGCAACCTGCCCGGCACCGGCCTGACGGCGGCGCTGGCGGTGGCCTTCCTCTATGCGCCGATCCTGTTCCTGGTGCTTTACAGCTTCAACGACGGACGGTCGATCAGCCGGTTGGACGGGGTTTCCCTGCGCTGGTACCGGGCAGTCTTCGCCAACGAGGAAATCGGCCGGGCGACGCTGAATTCGGTCCTGCTGGCGGTGATCGCGGCCAGCCTGGCCACCGTCATGGCCACGGCCGCCGCATTGGCCATGGTGCGGATGCGGGTGCGTCGCAGGACGGCGGCCCATGCAGTACTGAACTTTCCGCTGATGGTGCCCGAGATCGTTACTGCCATCGCCAGCCTGATCTTCTTTTCCGCCATCGGCCTGGGCCTGGGCTTCGGCTCGCTGGTCATCGCGCATACCACTTTCTGCATCCCCTTCGCCTATCTGCCGATTGCCGCGAGGCTGACCTCGATGGACCCGGGGCTCGAGGTGGCAGCGGCCGATCTTTACGCCCGGCCGTTGCGGCGGTTCACGCTGATCACCCTGCCGCTGCTGGCACCGGGGCTGCTGTCCGGGTGGCTTCTCGCCTTTATCGTCAGCCTCGATGATTTCATCATCTCGTCCATGCTCTCCGGCCCCGGATCGACCACGCTGCCGGTCCATATCTATTCGATGCTGCGCCTTGGCATCACGCCCGAGGTCAACGCGGTGTCCTCGCTGATGGTCGCGGCCTCGGCGCTTGTCGTC
>NZ_JAEULP010000042.1 GCF_016792905.1 Tabrizicola sp. | reverse complement strand
CCCCTGCTCATAGGCGGCGTGACCGACCTCGTGGATCGTCGAGTAGAAGCAGTTGAACGGGTCCGTCTCCGACACCCGCGTCGTGATCCGCACGTCATGGCCCGAGCCCGACGAGAACGGATGCACCGCCAGATCGACCCGGCCCCGGTTCCAATCATAGCCGAACACCGTCGCCAGCTCGCGCGACAAAGCCATCTGATCGTCGCGCCCGAAGGTTCCCACCAGCCCTTTCGCCGGTGTGGCCCCCAGCACCTTCTCCCGCAGCGCCACCAGCCGCGGCCGCATCGCATCGAACATCGCCGCGATCGCCGCCCCGGTCATCCCCGGTTCATAGTCGTCGACCAGCGCATCATAGGGATCGCCCCCCGCCGCCAGCGCCGCGCCCTCGGCCCGCTTCAACTCCACCACCTTGCGCAGGGTCGGCAGGAATCCCGCCACATCCTCCTTCGCCCGATGCTCGGCCCAGACCCCCTGCGCCAGCGACATCGTCGTCGCGATCTCCTCGGCCAGCTTCGCCGGCACCTTCATCGTCCGGGCATGGGACCGCCGGATCAGCCGCAGCTGCGCCTCGCCCGCCGCATCCGGGGCCTTCGCCGCCTTCAGCCAGCCCGCAATGCGTGGCTCGGTCCGGCGCGCGTGCAGCACCCCTTCCAGCGCCCCGATCTCCTCGGCCCGCTGCCCGGCCGAGCCTTCGGGCATCACCGTCTCCTGGTCCCAGCCGAGCCGCCCCGCGACCTGCGCCAAAGCCTCGGTCTGGCGCTGGAACGCCATCAATTCGTCAAACGCGCTCATGCCGTGCCTTCCCGGATCGACCCCGCGAAGGGGTATTGAGACAGATGCCGCGCCCGCAGGATCAGCACCCAAAGGATCACCGCGCCGATCTGGTGGGTGATCGCCACATGGACATGCGCCGCCATGAGGGCCGTCACGATGCCCAGCACCATCTGCGCCACGAGCATCGCCATCACTGCATGGAACGCGGCCCGTGTCGCCTGATAGGAGGACTTCCGCCCGCGCAGCCAGACGACGATCCCGAAGACGAACAGCAGATACCCCGACATCCGGTGCATGAACTGAACCAGACCGGGGTTCTCGAAGAACGCATGCCAGACCGGCAGACTGCCCCCGTTCCCGTCCGGCACATAGAACGCATCCGCCGGAAAGAACTGCCCGTTCATCAAGGGCCAGGTCGGAAAGGCCCGGCCCGCGTCGATCCCCGCCACCAAGGCCCCCAGCAGAATCTGTAGGAAGGCGAAATGCATCAGCCCGGTCGACAGGCTGAAGAGCTTGCCTTCCCGCCCCCGCCGCGCCGTCATCAGCTCGGCCTCAGACCGGCCCAGCAGAAACACATACCAGGCGATGAAGCCGAGGATAACGAAGGCAAGCCCTAGATGGGCCGCTAGAAAGTAGGACTCCACATCAACATTGCTGTCCCGCAGGCCCGACTTGACCATAAGCCAGCCCAGCAGCCCCTGCGCGCCGATCAAAGGGCCAAGCACAAAAAGCCGCACGGTCCAGCCGCCTGGAATCTTCTGTGCAAGGTAGAATCCGAAAAATCCGATGACCCAGACGCCGCCAATAACACGCCCCAACACACGGTGACTCCATTCAGGCCAGTAGATCGCCTTGAACCCCTCCAAGGTCATTGCAGCATTCTGCAATTTGAACTCCGGCGTTGCTTGGTATTTTGTGAACTCGGACTGCCAGTCGGCTTCGGAAAGCGGAGGGACTATGCCTATCAACGGCTTCCATTCGGTGATCGACAGCCCGCTATCCGTCAGCCGGGTCAGCCCGCCCACCACGATCATCGCCACGACCAGCAGGAACAGCCCCACCAGCCACAGCCGGATGCCCGCCCGCGCGCCCTTGGGCCGGGCGTCGATCCCGCCTCCAACTGGTGCGACCGGAGCCTTC
>NZ_JAEULP010000040.1 GCF_016792905.1 Tabrizicola sp. | reverse complement strand
TGCCCTTGGCCATCGTGAAGTCTCCTCAAGTCATGCCGCCCGCGGGATGCGGCGGCTTGGCCCCGTCAGCTTGAAGTCGATTGCTGTGGCCGATGGTCGGAGACAGTGGTCGAAAAGATAACGTCGCGCGGGGAACATAGGCATATTCCTGACGGAATCCAAGCGGAAATCCGTGAAAATCCACGGGGTCTGCTGGACAGCGGCAGGGAATTCAAGGGCTTGGGGGCTGGGGCAGGTGAAGCCGCGGATGGAACATGGTCCTTGTGGCGCGGGCCGCCCGCAGAACCCCCTTCACGACTTGCGCTTTTCGAAATACTTCCGCCGGGGGCATTCGAGTGGCGGGCGAGGGTGATGATCTTCACGGTGGCAATCGACGGGCCGGCGGCGGCGGGGAAGGGCACGATCAGCCAGGCCGTGGCAGAACGGTTCGGCTTCCGGCATCTGGATACGGGCTTGCTGTATCGGGCAGTGGGCGTGAAGGGCGGCGATCCTGCCGCCGCCGCCCGCAACCTGACAGCCGCCGATCTGGACCGGGGCGATCTGCGCACATTGGAGGCGGGGCAGGCCGCCAGCCGAGTTGCCGCCTTGCCGGAAGTGCGAGAGGCGCTGGTCAGCTTCCAGCGCCGTTTTGCGCGATCGGAAGGCGGGGCGGTCCTGGACGGGCGCGACATCGGCACGGTGATCTGCCCCGAGGCCGAGGTGAAGCTTTACGTTACCGCCAGCCCCGAGATCCGTGCCCATCGGCGCTGGCTGGAGGTCGGCGGGGATGAGGCGCGAGTTCTGGCTGAAGTGAAGGAGCGCGATGCCCGCGACATGGGGCGGGCGGATGCTCCGTTGCGGGCGGCGGTTGACGCAGTGACGATCGACACGAGCAGCATGGCGATCGACGAGGCGGTGGCAGTGGCCTGCGCGGTGGTGGTGGCGCGGCTCGGCCGGGCCAAGGCCTAACGGCGCGCGGCGGTCAGGCGCTGCGCGAGCCAGGCCAGCGCCAGCCCCGGCAGGGCAAGGACGGCCACCGCGACGATTCCGAGCGGCAGCAGGTTGGCGCCCCCACCGCTATGCAGCGTCGAGATGGTCAGGACCCCGAAGATCGGCAGGAACAGAAGCCCGGTGTCGCGCAGGGGGCGGCTGTCGCGGGCAAGGCCCAGGGCGCCCGCACACAGGATCGCCAGCCCCCAGACCGGCCAGAAGGCGGGAACGTCCCAAAGCTCGCGCGGGTGGGCGAGCCATCCGGCGACGGACCAGAGGGCGGTGCCAAGGACAAGGGCGAGGATTGCGTTGCGCATGGCGGCAGGAAACCCCATGAAAGCGGCGGAAATGCGGAACGGGTGCCCCGCGGCCCGGGCCGGTTTCCCTTGCCTCACCCGGCCAATGCCGCTATAGCGCCCGCATCCTGAAACGACCGACAGTCGCCGGTTTCCCGGTGGGCTTCGTTTTTTCGTTCAGGGCAAAGACCGGCGGAGCCAACCGCAAGGCCAGTGAAAACACGAGAAAAGGAAACTGATCTATATGTGCGCTAAAGCAAGCATGGAAGACTTCGAAGCCCTGTTGAAGGAAAGCTTCGAGATCGACACCCCTGAAGAGGGCACTGTCGTCAAAGGCAAGGTCATCGCCATCGAGGCGGGCCAGGCCATCATCGATGTCGGCTACAAGATGGAAGGCCGCATCGACCTGAAAGAATTCGCGAACCCCGGTGAGCAGCCCAACATCAACGTGGGCGACACCGTCGAGGTTTATCTGGACCGCGTCGAGAACGCCCGCGGCGAAGCCCAGATCAGCCGTGAGAAGGCCCGCCGCGAGGAAGCCTGGGACCGTCTGGAAAAAGCCTATGCCGCCGAGCAGCGCGTCGATGGCGCGATCTTCGGCCGGGTCAAGGGCGGCTTCACGGTCGACCTGGGCGGCGCTGTTGCGTTCCTGCCGGGTTCGCAGGTTGACGTGCGTCCGGTGCGCGATGCCGGCCCGCTGATGGGCATGAAGCAGCCGTTCCAGATCCTGAAGATGGACCGTCGTCGCGGCAACATCGTTGTCTCGCGTCGCGCGATCCTGGAAGAAAGCCGCGCCGAACAGCGCGCCGAAGTCATCGGCAACCTGACTGAAGGTCAAGTGGTCGACGGCGTGGTCAAGAACATCACCGAATACGGTGCGTTCGTGGACCTGGGCGGCGTTGACGGCCTCTTGCACGTCACCGACATGGCCTGGCGCCGGGTCAACCACCCTTCGGAAATCCTGTCGATCGGCGAGACCGTCAAGGTTCAGGTCATCAAGATCAACAAGGAAACCCACCGCATCAGCCTGGGCATGAAGCAGCTCCAGTCCGACCCGTGGGATGCCGTCGAGAAGATGTATGCCATCGGCACGGTCCACAAAGGCCGCGTCACCAACATCACCGATTACGGCGCCTTCGTGGAGCTGGAAGCGGGGGTCGAGGGCCTGGTTCACGTCTCGGAAATGTCCTGGACCAAGAAGAACGTACACCCCGGCAAGATCGTCTCCACCTCGCAAGAGGTCGACGTCATGGTGCTGGAAATCGACAGCGCCAAGCGTCGCGTTTCGCTTGGCCTGAAGCAGACCCAGCGCAACCCGTGGGAAGTCTTCGCGGAAACCCACCCGGTCGGTTCGGCCATCGAGGGCGAAGTCAAGAACATCACCGAATTCGGTCTGTTCGTCGGCCTCGACAACGACATCGACGGGATGGTTCACCTCTCGGACCTGTCCTGGGACCAGCGCGGCGAGGAAGCGATCCAGAACTACCGCAAGGGCGACGTGGTCAAGGCCGCCGTCACCGAAGTGGATGTCGAGAAGGAACGCATCTCGCTGTCGATCAAGGCTCTGGGCGACGACACCTTCACCGATGCGGTTGATGGCGTGAAACGGGGCGGCATCGTCACCGTGACCGTCACGGCGATCGAGGATGGCGGGATCGAGGTCGAGTACAATAGCCAGAAGTCCTTCATCCGCCGTTCGGACCTGTCGCGCGACCGCGCCGACCAGCGTCCCGAGCGCTTCCAGGTGGGCGACCATGTGGATGTCCGCGTGACCAACATCGACCCGAAGACCCGCAAGCTGGGCCTGTCGATCAAGGCACGCGAGATCGCGGAAGAGAAGGAAGCCGTCGAACAGTATGGCTCGTCCGATTCGGGCGCGTCGCTGGGCGATATCCTGGGCGCCGCGCTCAAGGATCGTGGCTGAGGGATCGGCTTTCCTCACCCAAGATTGAACAGGAAGGCCCCGTCACAAGCGGGGCCTTTCCTTTTGGCCAAGTCCCCGTTTTTGTTTGCCCGAATGCAAATCCTGCCGCTATAGTCGCGCGAGAACAAGATGGTGGCGGCCGCCTGCCAGGGGCCGAACCACGAGGGGGGACTACGGATGATCCGTTCGGAACTGATCCAGAAGATCGCGGATGAGAACCCGCATTTGACCCAGCGGCATGTCGAGCGGATCGTGAACACGGTCTTCGAAGAGATCATCGAGGCGCTGGCCAAGGGCGACCGGGTGGAGTTGCGCGGCTTCGGGGCCTTCTCGGTCAAGGCGCGCGATGCGCGCGTCGGGCGCAACCCCCGCACGGGCGAAGCTGTCGCCGTCGACGACAAGAAGGTGCCGTTCTTCAAGACCGGCAAGCTGCTCCGCGACCGGCTGAACGGCAAGTAACCCCCCTTTGCCTTGCACCCGGTCCGGAACGGGCCGATAGTGGCCCCAAACCCTTGGGGTGCCTTGGATGATCCGCTATCTTCGCCTTCTGCTTCTTGGCCTTCTCGGTATCGGGCTGCTTGTGGTTGCGCTGGCGAACCGCGCGCCCGTCCCGGTGCGGCTGCTGCCCGACGACATGGCGGCCTTGACCGGGCTGACCTGGACGATGGACCTGCCGCTGTTTCTGGTGATCTTCGGCGGCATCATCGTCGGCGTGCTGATCGGCTTCGTCTGGGAATGGTTCCGCGAACACGGCCACCGCGCGACTGCCAACCAGAAGGGACGCGAGGTTGCCCGACTGGAGCGTGAACTGGCGGTATTGAAGGATTCCACATCGGTCCCCCCGAAGGACGAGGTGCTGGCGCTTCTGGATGCGCCCAGGGCCCGCTGATGCAAGAGGTGCGGGTCAAGATCTGCGGGCTGCGGACTGCGGCTGATGTGGCGGCGGTCGCGGCGGCGGGGGCGGGTTATGCCGGGTTCAACTTCTTTCCGAAGTCCCCCCGGTATGTGACCCCCGAGCAGGCCCGGGCACTGGCGCTGGCGGCGCCCGAGGGGCTTTGCAAGGTGGCGCTGGTGGTCGATGCCGACGATGCGACGCTGGACGCCATCGTGGCGGAGGTGCCCCTGGACATGCTCCAGCTGCACGGGCACGAAACCCCGGCCCGTGTGGCTGAGGTCAAGGCGCGCTATGGCCTTCCGGTCATGAAAGTGATTGGCGTGGCCGATGAGGCCGATCTGGCCCCCCTGCTCGACTATTCGCTGGTTGCCGATCAGCTATTGATCGACGCGAAGCCGCCGAAAGGTTCGGTCCTGCCGGGAGGCAACGGGCTGACCTTCGACTGGCGGCTCATGGTCGGGCGCAAGTGGCTGAAGCCCTGGATGCTGGCGGGAGGGCTCACGCCGGATAACGTGGCCCAGGCGGTGCGCCTGACGGGAGCGCGGCAGGTCGATGTCGCGAGCGGAGTGGAAAGCGCGCCGGGGGTGAAGGATCATGCCCGCATCGCGGCCTTCGTCGAGGCGGCGCAGGGCGTGAAGGCCGGCGTGCCGATCCTGCGATGAGCCGGGTGGTCTTTCGCGACGCGACCCGCGCCGATGTGGCTGCCATCGTGGCGCTCCTGACCGACGACCCGTTGGGCAAAGGCCGGGAGGGAGCAGAGGCGCAGGCCTATCTCGATGCCTTCGACGACATCGCCGCCAACCCCATGCACCAGCTGATCGTAGGCGAAGCCGGGGGTCGGATCATCGCCTGCGCCCAACTGACGGTGCTTGCGGGTCTCTCGCGCGGGGGCAGCCGCCGGGCGCTGATCGAGGCGGTCCGGGTGGCTGCCGACCTTCGTTCGCAGGGGCTGGGCGCGGCGCTGATGGCGGAATGCGAGGCGCGGGCGCGGGCGGCGGGGTGCACGATGATCCAGCTGACCACAGACCGCAGCCGGTTGGACGCGCACCGCTTCTACGAGCGGCTGGGCTATGTCGCCTCGCATCTGGGAATGAAGAAGCCGCTGACCTGAGATATCTAGGGGAAAGTCGGCAGTTCACCCAGGGCTTGCAGGTCGTGGTCGCTGATCTCGCCTCCGACGGTGAAGGACACCCCGTCCCATTGGAAGACCGGAAAGCTGAACCCCGGCCCGCCGAGCGCGAAGTCATGCACGTCATTGCGGGTATCGGGCAAGACCATGATGAATCCGCCGCCGTTGAAGACACTGCGCCAGCCCGCGCCATCGGCCATCAGAAGATGCATGTCGCCCGGGTTGTCGCCGTAGCAGGAGACCGTGTTCGGCCCGCCGGGAATGACCAGGAGCTGCGCCGTGCCGACCGCCCCACCAAGCTCGACCGGCGTCAGCATGGGTGTCACCGCCTCGTCGCAGGCATTGATCACCTGCCCGCCCTTGACCTTCAGCCCCAGCGATGCCGCCAGTTCAACCGCATCCGGTGCCGCATGGACCGCGCTGCCCGGGACCATCAGCATCAGTGTCGCCAGTTTCCGCATGTCCCGTCTCCATGACCACCCACCCTGCTATCCAAACGCGGAGGCCCGCCCAAAGGCAAGCTTTACGCCGCCCGGACCCACCGCTAGAGAGGAAGGGCAGTAGCTAGGGGGCGGAGATGGCCGAGGACGGGTTGAACAGCTTCATGACGGGGCCGGACGAACAGGGCCGCTTCGGGCTTTTCGGCGGACGTTTCGTCAGCGAGACCCTGATGCCGCTGATCCTGGAGCTGGAAGAGCGCTACAACTTCGCCAAGACCGACCCGAGCTTCTGGGCCGAGATGGACGATCTCTGGAAGCACTATGTCGGCCGCCCCTCGCCGCTGTACTTCGCGCCGCGCCTGACCGAGCATCTGGGTGGCGCCAAGGTCTACATGAAGCGCGACGAGCTGAACCACACCGGCGCGCACAAGATCAACAACGTGCTGGGACAGATCATCCTCGCCCGCCGCATGGGCAAGACCCGGATCATCGCGGAAACCGGCGCGGGCCAGCACGGGGTGGCGACGGCCACGGTCTGCGCCAAGTTCGGGTTGAAATGCGTGGTCTACATGGGCGCGCATGACGTCGAACGCCAGGCGCCGAACGTGTTCCGGATGAAGCTCTTGGGCGCTGAGGTCATTCCGGTGACTTCCGGAAGGGGCACGCTGAAGGACGCGATGAACGATGCGCTGCGCGACTGGGTGACGAACGTGCGCGACACCTTCTACTGCATCGGCACGGTGGCGGGACCGCATCCCTATCCGGCGATGGTGCGGGATTTTCAGTCGATCATCGGCAAGGAAGTCCGCTGGCAGCTGGCAGAACAGGAAGGCGAGGGCCGGCTCCCCGACGTGGTGGTCGCGGCCATCGGCGGCGGGTCGAATGCCATGGGCCTCTTCTTCCCCTTCCTCGATGATCCCTCGGTAAGGATCGTCGGCGTGGAAGCGGGCGGCAAGGGCGTGGACGAGCGGATGGAGCATTGCGCCAGCCTGACCGGGGGCCGTCCTGGAGTGCTGCATGGCAACCGGACCTATCTGTTGCAGGACGCGGACGGGCAGATCCTGGAGGGGTTCAGCATCAGCGCGGGGCTCGACTATCCCGGCATCGGGCCGGAACATTCCTGGCTGCACGATGTGGGCCGGGCTGAGTACGTCAGCATCACCGATGCCGAGGCGCTGGAGGCGTTCCAGCTCTGCTGCAAGCTGGAGGGAATCATCCCGGCGCTGGAGCCCTCGCATGCGCTGGCGCAGGTGATGAAGCTGGCGCCGACGCTGTCGCGCGACAAGATCATCGTGATGAACATGTGCGGGCGCGGCGACAAGGACATCTTCACCGTTGCCAAGCACCTCGGCGTGTCGATGAAGATCTGAGACAGTTAAACTTGCGGACCATCGCGGGGCCCGTGGCAGTTGTCGCGGGCCCCTTGCGTTGCCCGATTCGCCCGGTGTGCGGGACGGCAACGCCCGGCGAGCGCCGATCCGGGCCTGTCGCGCGCAGGTTGCGCATAAACTCCGGTTTATTCCGGCAAACCCAGGGCATAGGGGGCGACATGTAAACCTCTGGTCAATGGCCAGCACCAGCAACCCGCGGCTTGATGGGTCCATGCTCTCGACGGTGGACACCCGATCCCCT
>NZ_JAEULP010000054.1 GCF_016792905.1 Tabrizicola sp. | reverse complement strand
GGCAGGCGATGGAGGCCGTGCGCGCCAAGGGTCTGTCGAAAAAGGCGATCCGCGAGGAGTTCGACTGTGTCGTTGGCGTGCAGGACGCAAGCTTCAGCGTGGGCCGGGGCGAGATCTTCTGCATCATGGGATTGTCGGGGTCGGGCAAATCCACCCTGATCCGTCATATCAACCGGCTGATCGAGCCGACCTCGGGCACGGTCTATATCGAGGGCCAGAACGTCAACGCGATGGGTGCCGAGGCGCTGCGCCGCTTGCGCGCCGAAAAGATCGGCATGGTGTTCCAGTCGATGGCGCTGATGCCGCACCGGACGGTGCGGGACAACGTGGCGTTCTCGCTGGAAGTGCGGGGGGTGTCGGAGGCGGAACGCGCCAAGGTCGCGGCCAAGGCCATCGACATGGTGGACCTGACGGGCTGGGACCGGAAATACCCGGATGAGCTGTCGGGGGGCATGCAGCAGCGGGTCGGCCTGGCGCGGGCGCTGGCGGCGGACCCGACGATCCTGCTGATGGACGAGCCCTTCAGCGCATTGGACCCGCTGATCCGGCGGCAGTTGCAGGGCACGTTCATGGATCTGTCGGCAGAGCTGCACAAGACGACCGTCTTCATCACGCATGACCTGGACGAGGCGATCCGCATCGGCGACCGGATTGCCATCATGAAAGATGGCGTCCTGGTGCAGATCGGCACGCCGGAAGAGATCGTCACCAAGCCCGCCGACGACTATGTGGCCGACTTCGTGGCCGGGATTTCCAAGCTGGACCTGGTGACGGCAGCGCGGATCATGCAGCCCTTCGGTGCCTATGTGCAGGCGCAGGGGCCGCAGGATACCGGCGGCTGGCCGATGGGCAGGCCGGAAATGAACCTGAACGAACTGGTGGACCTCGCGGTTGGCACCGACCACCCGATCCTGATCGCGGCGGAGGGCCAGCCGGTCGGGGTGGTGACGAAGCGCGCGCTTCTGCGCGGCATCCAGGGACGCGACGAAGAGAGGGCAGCCTGATGGCAGACGAAGGTTTCAACTGGCTGAACCCCTTCGCCTCGGTCGACCTCGGGATCGCGACCTGGGCCGACGGGATCAAGCATTGGGCGATCTCGCACCGCGAGATGATCCAGCCGATCAAGCAGTTCTTCGAGACGGTGATCGTCGGCATCGAGAGCGCGCTGCAGGCGACGCCGCCGGTGGTGATGCTGGTGGCACTGGTGCTGATCGCCTGGCAGGCGGCGGGGCGGCGCGGGGCCATCGTTGTCGGGGCCTGCCTGGTGATCCTGGGGCTGTTGGCACCCGAGGCCTGGGGGCTGGCGATGACGACGCTGGCGATTGTGGCGGCATCGGTCATCCTCTGCGTGGTCATCGGCCTGCCGCTGGGGATCCTGGCGGGCAAGAGTGACCGGTTCGAGGGCTTCATCCGTCCGGTGCTGGACACGATGCAAACCATCCCGGCCTTCGTCTACCTGGTGCCGGTGGTGATGATGATCGGGATCGGCAATGTCTCGGGCGTGATCGTGACGATCATCTTCGCCCTGCCGCCGCTGGTGCGGCTGACCTCGCTGGGCATCCGGGGGGTGAACCCGTCGGTGGTCGAGGCGGCGCGGGCGTTCGGCGCCAGCCCGGGGCAGATCCTGCGCAAGGTCGAGCTGCCGCTGGCGACGCCGACGATCCTTGCCGGGCTGAACCAGACGATCATGCTGTCCCTGTCGATGGTGGTCATCGCCTCGATGATCTCGGTCAAGGGGCTGGGGAACGAAGTGCTGCGGGCGATGGGGCGGCTGGATGCGGGCAAGGCCATCGTCGGCGGCCTGGGCATCGTGATGCTGGCCATCGTGCTGGACAGGATCACCCAAGGGCTTGGCCGGTCGGGCCGGGACCGCGGGCATCGCCATTGGTGGGAGACCGGGCCGGTGGGCCTGATCACTGCCATGTTCAAGAAGACCACCTGACAACCAACTGGGAGACACCTGATGAAACTATTCGCAACTACGGCCCTGGCGCTGGCGCTTGCCGTCCCCGCCTTTGCAAATGACAAGCCCGGCGAGGGCGTGACCGTTCGCCCGATCATGCCGACGCAGATCGAAGAGCACATGCAGCACCTGATCCTGTTCAAGGCGCTGGAGGACCTGGGCTATACCATCGCCACGCCGAACGAAGCGGAATACCAGACTATGCACCTCGCCGTGGGCGCGGGCGACGCCGACTTCATGGCGGTGAGCTGGGACGTGCTGCACGACGCCTTCTTCCAGGAAGCGGGCGGCGATGCGGTGATGTCGAAGGTCGGCACGCTGATCGACGGCGCGATCCAGGGCTACATGGTCGACAAGGCCAGCTATGACGCAGGCGTCACCGACCTGTCGATGCTGAAGGATCCCGAAGTGGCCAAGCGCTTCGACGCCGATGGCGACGGCAAGGCCGACCTTGCGGGCTGCATCCCCGGCTGGGGCTGCGAGCGGGTGATCGAGACGCATCTCGACGCGCTGGGGCTGCGCGACACCGTCACCCACAACCAGGGTGCATATCCGGCGATGATCGCCGACGCGATGGCGCGGAAGGACAACGGCGGGTCGATCCTCTACTATACCTGGGTCCCGTACTGGGTCGCCGGTGAGCTGGTCCCGGGCAAGGATGCGGAATGGCTGTCGGTTCCGGCGGGCACCCCGCTGCCCGATGGCGCGACCGCGAACACCGAGTTCAACGGCAAGAACCTGGGCTTTGCCGTCGACTCGATCCGCGTGGTCGCCCGCAACGACTTCCTCGAAGCGAATCCGGCGGCCAAGGCCCTGTTCGAAGCGGCGAAGATCGACATCAACGACGTCTCGGCCGAAGCGCTGCGCATCTCCAAGGGCGAGGACAAGCCCGAGGACCTGAAGCGCCATGCCGACGAATGGATCGCCGCCCACCAGGCCGAATACGACTCCTGGCTGGCTGCGGCCCGCGCTGCGGCGAACTGATGCCTGACAGATGAACGGGAGGGGCCGCCTTCCGGGGCGGCCCTTTTGCATGTAGGGTGCGAGACATGAGCGAGACCCAGCATTTCACCTTCTTCCTGCTGCCCGAGTTCACCCACATCGCCTTTTCCTGTGCGCTGGAACCGCTGCGGATCGCCAACCTGGTCTCGGGTCGGCCGCTTTACCGCTGGACCCTGGCCAGCGCGGACGGCAAGACGGCCACCTGCTCGAACGGTTCGGTCACGCTGACCGAGGCGGGACTGGAACCCACGCATCATGCCGACCGGCTGTTCGTGATTTCGGGTGTCGATGTGCAATCCCACACCACCGCGCCCGTGCTGAACTGGTTGCGGCGCGAACGGGCGTCGGGCACGCCCCTGGGTGCGATCTGCTCGGGGGCCTATGTGCTGGCGAAGGCCGGGTTTCTGGACGGGGTGGAGACGGCGGTCCACTGGGCCTGGCACGACCTTTTCACAGAGGAGTTCCCGGACGTCCGCCTGGTGCGCAATGTCTTTGTCGCGCGGGAGAAGATCATCACCGCCTCGGGCGGAACGGCGGCGGCGGACCTGATGCTGCACCTGATCGGCAAGGCGCACGGGCAGGACCTGGCGACCGAAGTCGCGGACCAGATGGTCTACAATGCCGTGCGCGAAGGCACGGCGGCGCAGCGGGTATCGGTGCAGTCTCGGCACGGGATGCGCAACGAGCACCTGAAGCGCGCCATCGCGATCATGGAAACCAGCATCGAGACCCCGGAATCCCCCAGTCTGATCGCCGAGGAGCTGGGCATATCGACCCGGCAGCTGGAACGGCTGTTCGCACGCTACCTGAACTCCACCCCAAAGCACTATTTCATGGAGATGCGCCTGAACCGGGCTCAGAATCTGCTGGTGCAGACCGAGCAATCGGTGACGGAAATCGCCATGGCCTGCGGGTTCCAGTCGACATCGCATTTCTCGAAAGTTTTCCGCAGCCATTTCGGCCGCTCGCCCCTGGTCCAGCGCGCAAAGATCGGCTGACCGGCAAAGGGACCCTCCCCCGGTTTGGCCGGAGGAGGGGTGCGCGCAAGGATCAGTCGTACAGGACCGCCGCGATTTTCGGGTCGGTCATGTTGGTCTTGTCGTACCAGTAGAAGCCGGTGTCGATGACCTTGGGCAGGGTTTCGCCCGCCAGCGCCTTCACCAGGCTGTCGACGACGCACTGGCCGATGCCGACCGGGTTCTGGGTGATGGAGCCGATCAGGGTGCCCTCCATGATGGCATCCTTCTGGCTCTTGCCCGAGTCGAACCCGACCCCGACGATGTTGGCGCCCGATTCCTTGATCGCGACCGAAAGGCCGATGGCGGCACCTTCGTTCGAGGCAAAGAAGCCCTTGATGTCGGGGTTCGCCTGGAGCATCGCCTTGATCGTGTCGGTCGCCTTCACAGCGTCGTTCGCGTACTGGACGTCGACGATCTCGATTTTCGGATAGGCTTCCTTGATCCGGTTCACGAAGCCGTCGTGACGCCCGATCCCGGTGGCCGAGGTCTGGTCGTGGATCACCGCCGCAACCTTACCCTCTTCACCGATGGCCTTGGCCAGCCCATCCGCCGCTGCCGCCGCTGCCGCGACGTTGTCGGTGGTGCAGGTGGTCAGCGGCAGGTCGGATTCGACGCCCGAGTCGAAGGCGACGATCGGAATGCCCGCATCGGCGGCCTTTTGCAGCGCCGGAACCTGCGCCTGGCTGTCGAGCGCGGCAAAGCCCAGGCCCTGCGGATTCTTGGCGATGGCAGCGTTCAGGATGTCGGTCTGCTTGTCGATCTCGGCCTCGGTGTTCGGGCCCTCGAAGGTGATCGTCACGCCATTGCGCGCGGCAGCCTCTTCGGCACCCGCCTTCACGGCCTGCCAGAACTGGTGGCTGAAGCCCTTGGCGATGATCGGGAAATAGGTTTCGGCGAAGCTCGGCGCCGCGCCGAAGGCAAGGCCGAGGGCCAGTGCCGAAGTCATGAGGGTCTTCTTCATTTCTCACTCCCTTTGGGTTAGTCCGGTGCGGTCTGCGCATCCGGGTCGTCACGTCAGTGGTGCCTGGCAGGTGTTGCTCCTCCTGCTTAGGCCCGCTTCCGCAGGACGATGTCGATGAACACGGCGACGATGATGATCACACCGGTCACGACGATCTTCCATTCTTCCAGAACGCCCATCACGCGGAGGCCGTTCGTCAATACGCTCATGATGAAGGCGCCGATGATGGTGCCCATGACCGTGCCGCGCCCGCCTGCCAGCGAGGTACCGCCGATGACGACCGCCGCGATGGCATCAAGTTCATAGCCAAGCCCCAGCGCCGGCTGCGCCGAGTTCAGGCGCGACGAAACGATCAGCCCGGCGATGCCGCAGATCCCGCCGCAGATCGCGTAGGTCAGGATCTTCCAGTTGTCGATGTTGATCCCGGACAGCCGCGCGGCCTCTTCGTTCGAGCCCAGCGCAAAGATCATCCGGCCGATGATCGTGCGGTTCAAGACAATCGAGGCGATGATCGCGACGATGAACATGATCATGACGCCGTTCGGGATTTCGACCCCCGGGATAAGCTTGGAGATCGTGCTTTCCGGGGACAGCAGGCTGTAGCTGGGCGTATCGTTGAAATAGATCGGCTTCGCCCCCGAGAAGACCAAGGCAAGGCCACGGGCGATCTGCATCATGCCGAGCGTGGCGATGAACGGCGGAATCTTCAGCTTGGCAATGACGACGCCCGAGACAGCACCCATGAAGGCCCCGGCCGCGATGGCCGCAAGGATGCCGATGGGCAAGGGCATGCCGAGGTTCGTCAGGACAAGGCCCGCCGTGACCGCGGTCAGGGTCATCATCGTGCCGACGGACAGGTCGATCCCGCCCGAGATGATGACGAAGGTCACGGCGACGCCGAGGACACCGTTGACCGCAGTCGCCTGCATGATGCCGACGGCGTTCGCCCCGGTCGCGAAGTTGTTCGCGAAGATCGAGAAGAACAGCACCAGCGCGATGAGCACGACGAAGGCGACGGCCTTCTGCAGGGTGGCTGCGGACAGGAAGCCCGGCTTGCCGGTCCCCGATTTGTCCATGGTTGTATCGGACATTCTGGCGTCTCCTGTTCAGGCCGCTGTGGCGTTGCGCTGGGTCGCCAGCGTCATGATGTCTTCCTGGGTGGCGGTGCGCCCGTCGAGTTCGCCGGTAATCCGGCCTTCGCACATGACCGCGATGCGGTGCGACAGGCGCAGCACCTCGGGCAGTTCGGATGAAATGACGATGATCGACTTGCCCTGCGCGGCCAGTTCCTCCAGCAGGCGGTAGATTTCGGCCTTGGCGCCGATGTCGATGCCGCGTGTCGGTTCGTCGAAGATCAGGATGTCGCAGTCGCGCAAGAGCCATTTGCCGATGACGACCTTCTGCTGGTTGCCGCCGGACAGAAGCCGGGTGACCTGGTCGACCGAGGGGGTCTTGACCCGCAGCTTTGCGACATATTCCTTGGCGACCGCATCCATCGCCGCATCCCGCATGAAGACGCGGCCAGAGATGTAGCGGCGCCAGCTGGCCATGGTGATGTTGTCGCGAACCGACATGCCCGTCACGAGTCCGAAATGCTTGCGGTCCTCGGACAGGTAGGCGATGCCGTTCGCCACCGCGTCGGCCGGCGTGGCAACGCGAGTCTCGCGCCCATGGATGCGGATCGAGCCGCTGTCGATGGGGTCGGCGCCGAAGACCGCGCGGGCGACCTCGGTCCGGCCCGCCCCCATCAGGCCGGCAAAGCCCAGGATCTCGCCCTTGTGCAGCGTGAAGCTGACGTTCTTTATGACGTGGCCGCGGTTCAGCCCCTCGACCCGCAGAACTTCCTCGGTCGTGCCATGGCCGGTCGCCCGGTGCTGGTCGGCAAGCTCGCGCCCGACCATCATCTGGATGATCTTCGACATCGGCGTCGCGGCGGCGGGCAACGTGTCGATGTACTGGCCGTCGCGCATCACGGTGACGCGGTCGGCGATGCGCTTCACCTCGTCCATCTTGTGGGTGATGTAGACGATGCCGACGCCATTGGCCTTGAGGTCCTCGATCACCGCGAACAGGTGCTCGACTTCGGTCTCGTTCAGGGCGCTGGTCGGTTCGTCCATCACCAGGACGCGGGCGTTGTAGGACAGGGCCTTGGCGATTTCCACCAGCTGCTGGCGGGCGACGGTCATGTGCCCGACCTCGGCGCCCGGGTCGATGCCGATCTTCATCCGCTTGAAGATCGCGGCCGCGTCGCGCTTCATCTGGTCTTCGTCGACGAAGAGGTTGAACGCCTTGCGCGGCTCGCGACCGATGAAGATGTTCTGGGCGGCGGTCAGGTGGTTCATCAGGAACAGCTCCTGATGGATGATGCTGATCCCGCGCGCTTGTGCCGCCTGCGGACCGGGCAACACGGCGGGTTCGTCGTCCACCCGGATCTCGCCCGCATCGGGCTGGTAGACCCCGGTGAGGATCTTCATCAGCGTCGACTTGCCCGCCCCGTTCTCGCCCATCAGGGCATGGACTTCGCCGGGGAACAGGTCGAACCGCACGTTGTGCAGGGCCCGGACGCCGGGGAAGGATTTCTCGATCCCGAGCATCTCGATCACGGGCCGTCTGGCTTCGGGCTCTCCCGGCATTGGCTGTGTTCCTCCCCCTTCTCGACGCGGCCGACGACCGATTCCGGTCGTCCTCTCCTGGCTGGGCGTCAATTAATCAGATTCTATGATTTATGTCCATGCTATTCGATCCCCCACGAATTTGCAGCAGAGTCAGGTGTCTGTCTTCAGATTCGTTGGAGGGATTGTCGCTTGTGATGCGCTACAGGTTCACCATGACCCGGCCATTCTCGACTCGCGTCCCGTAGGTCCGCAGATTCTCGCAGGCGGGGGGCGTCTCGACCTCGCCCGTCGCCAGGTTGAAGATCGACGAATGCTTCGGGCATTCGATGGTGCCCTCCATCACCAGGCCTTCGCAGAGATGGATTTCCTCATGCGTGCAGAGGCCGTCCGCGCAGAAATACTCGTCAGCATGGTTGCGAACGATGATGAAGGTCCGGCCGCCATGATCGAAACGGATCACGTCTTCGGCAGGGATATCGTCGGTCGAGCAGGCGTCGATCCAGGGCATGTCTTGTCCTTCTCGGGTGGTCATTCGGCCGGGGTGGTCTTGCGGGCGTTCAGACGCTCTTTCTTCTGGCGATAGCGTTCCTTCATTCGTTCGTCGGCCTCTTTGGTGCCATCATGGAAGGTGCCCGTCCATTTATCGATCGGGATCAAGCCGTCACCGTAGTTCACCTCGAAATACTTGTGGTGAAGGTAATGGATGAAGGCATGGCTATCGATGCCCGTGTCCTCGGTCAGCTCCACCTTGTCGAAGCCCACATGACCGGGCACCGCACCAAACCCGGCATAGTGCAGCTGATACAGCGCAATCAGCGGGTTCGAGGGCAGGATCAGGTGGTAAAGGATGGTCGAGAAGTAGGCCAGATGCTCGACCGGGTGCATCGACAGGCTGGACCATGGCGAGGGGTTGATCGAGTTGTGATGCACCGAATGCACCCACTTGTAGAGGATCGGCACATGGATCAGCCGGTGGATGCAGTAGAAGTGAAACTCGTGGATCACCGGGACGATCAGGCACAGGAAGACCAGCCAGACCGGATGGTCGGCAAACGTGACCCAGTTGCCGATGCCGTTGGCGTAGCACCACAGGACCAGCACCTGGAGCCCGGTCCAGATTGGCACGCCCGACAGGAACCCGCGCAGGAAGTTGTCGAGGTTCTGGCTCTTGAACCAGAACACGTCCGAGGGCGTGTCGGCGGGGAACTTGCCGTTGTACTTGAAGCGGTTGCCTTGTGCGCGGCGGATGTAGAGGTGCAACTCGAAGGCGGAATACCACAGGAAGACAGCGACAGCGTTCACGGCGAACAGCCAAAGGACCCAGCCCCAGGCGAGCGTTTGCATCACTTCGACCGACGGGATGACCCAGGCCCACCAGGCCAGCGCCGAAAGGAAGAAGAGCGCGTTGTAGGGCAGGAAGTAGCTCGGCAGCCATTTCAGCAGGGCCAACGGTTGCGGAGGGAAGACGAACAGCGGCGCGGTGCCCGCGGGTTTGTTCGGGGTCCAGTTTCCGCGCTTGTCGCGGGTGCCGTACTTCAGGTCGTCCATCGCTGCCATCCTTTGAAATCCGGCCGGGCGGAGGCCGCCCGACCGCAGGTTGCTGGGAGAACTTCCTTGGGAGGAAGCTGCCATCCGGGCACCGGGCGCGCCAGGCGCGGTCGCGGGTGCCCATCCATTTCCTAGGAGCCTGCGCTCTCTCCCCCGACGCAGACCAAGCCTCCCCGACAGAAGGTGCTGTCGTGAGAGGCACCCTGACGGCGGCCTTACTGTTAGCGCAATACATTTCTGCATTTCGCATCAGTGTCTGCGTCATTATGCATCTTTTCCTGCCATCGACCCGGGGACGGACCCGGCAGGGGCAAAGCAATGATGCAAACTGACAAGGCGACCTCGCCGCGCGTTTCGGCGGAGTGCGCGGCGATTCGTCGCGGACAGGTCATGCCGCGCCGAAGCCGGGCAGATTGAACCGGGTGTAGATGCCGAACTCCAGATGCCGCTCGGCCCCCGATCTGGCCAGATCGGGATCTCCGGCCAGAGCCAGCGCGTTGGACAGCAGATTCGCCGGATCACCCGCGATGGCAAAATCCATCGCCCCGGCGCGCAGAAGGGGTGTCGTAACCGGGTTTACCTCATGCCCGACGACCAGCATGTCCGAGGCCCGGCCCGCGGCGCGCAGGGCTTCGACCAGCCCCATGTTGCCGCCACCGACGTTGTAGATCGCCCCAAGCGCCGGCTGGTCACGCAGGAGCCGGTTGACTGCATTCCGGGTCAGGTCGGCGCTGTCTTCGCCCTGCGCCTCGCCCGAAATCACCACCTTCGGAAAATTCGCCCGGAGACCGGAGCGAAAACCGATTTCCCGGTCTTCGTGGTTGCGAAATGCCGGGCTGCCCAGCACCACGCCCACCGTGGTCGGCCGGTCGCCCAGCATGCGGCCGATCAGGAATGCCGCCGTCTGCCCTGCGGCGCGGTCGTCCAGCCCGACGAAGGCATCCCGCACCGGAGAAGCCTGATCCGAGATCATGGCGATGATCCGCTTGCCCTTCGCCCGGGCGGCCGCAAGGACGGCGGTCAGCCGGTCGGATGTCTTGGCCGTCACGATCAGCGGGCGCGAGGTGTCACGGCACAGCGCCTCGACGCTGCGCAGCACGGCGACATCATCCGCCATGTGAAGGTCATGGAACGCCCCCTTCGCGCCGCTGGCCTCCCAGGCGGCGCGCATCTGCCCCATCATGCCCTTGCCGACGCGAAGCGCAATGTCGGCGGCAACTGGCCGCGCCGGACCCTCGGCGCCGGGTGACATCAGCTTGCGCAGCGTCTCTTCAACGACCAGGCGGGTGCGGTCATGTACCCGACCGCGCCCGTTGAGCGCCCGGTCCACGGTCGCCCGGGACAGGCCGGTTTCGCGCATGATGTCGGCAACGGTGACGCGGCGCATGATGCATCCTTGCAGAGTGAGGCATTTCGCATCACGCTGCCGCAGGACGCCGCCGCTGGCAAGGGGTCAGAGTGACGCTGACCCCTTGGCGAAGGCTTCGGCCTCGGCCTCATCCATCCAGACCTCGTGCCGACGCTCCGGATAGCGCGACCGGGTGACGTCCTCGACAAAGTCCTGGAAGGCCGCAACCCGCTTGGCCTGCAGTTCTGCCTCGATAGCGGCGAAATCAGCGTAGCGTTTGGAGTGGCGCGGATAGTGGCCGGTGTTGGTACCCAGCACATCGCTGGAAAACAGGTACTGCGTGTCGCAGACTGAACCGCAGCCCATGCCCATGGTGATCATCGGCGTCATCCGGGTGATATGGTCGGCAAGTTGGACCGGAACCACCTCGACCTCGACGAAGGCCGCCCCGGCATTTTCGATGTCCTTCGCCTTCCGAAGCACGGTCAGCGCCTCTTTCGCGGTCCGCCCGATGGCGCGAAACCCGGTCCAGGCGGCAAGGTTCGGCACCAGTCCGACATGTCCCGTCACCGGGATGCCCTCTCGTGCCATGGCCTCGATGAAGCGGGGGGAGTGCGAGCAGTAAATGGCATCCGCCCCCCGGCGCAGGGCGTCGAACCCGGCACGGACGGCCTCGTCCGGCGTGGCAGAGGAGCCATGCGGCATCCCGGCGGAAATCAGCGCCGAGGGCGCGGCAGCGCGGATGCCCGGCAGGGTGTGGTCGGCCTCGCAGGACAGGATCACGATCTCGGCGGCTTCGGCGGCCGCGGCCTCGGCGGCGGTGTCGACATGGACCTGCACCCATTTTCGCGCGCTCTTCTGTTGCAGAAGTGTGGCGACGGTAGTTTTCGGCATGATCGGCGGCCCTCCTTTTGCGGATGTCCCCGGCTAATCGGCATGGGAGGCAGGAGACAACTTCAATCGCGCAAGATGCCGCATGGATGTATCATTTTGCATCATATTAGTATCTGGCCTGCACAGGCGCGGAAACGACTGGTCCGGGAAGCGGCAAAGTGATGCGCACCGCTGTCGCGGGACCGGATTGATTCGGATCAGACCAGCATGCCGCCGTCGCTGTCGTCGCCAGCCTCTTCCAGAAGCCGGTCCATGTCAGGGATCTGGACGTGGCGGTTGCCTTCCAGGCTGATCACTCCGTCCTTCTTCAGCGCAGAAATCTGGCGGCTGACGGTTTCCAGCGTCAGGCCCAGGTAGTCCGCCATCTCCTCGCGCGTCAGCGGCAGGTCGACCGACAATGCGCCCGTCTTCTTCCGCAGGTGAAGCGCGGCATCGCGCCGGGCGATGATGGAAATCAGCGAGGCGATCTTCTCACGCGCGGTCTTGCGACCGAGGAGCAGCATCCATTCCCGCGCGGCGTCAAGTTCGTCGAGTGTCATCTCCAGCAGGCGCTGCGCGATATGCGGGGTCGTTGACATCATCTCTTCGAAGGGCTTCTTGCGGAAGCAGCACATGACCACATCGGTCGTCGCGGTCACGTCGAAGGCGGCGGTTGGGCGGCCGGGCCGGCCCACAAAGTCCGAGGGAAGCAGCAGCCCCACCATTTGACGGCGGCCGTCTTCCATCGTCTGCGTCAGCGAGGCGATGCCGGTGACGACGGAGCCCACGAATTCCATCCGGTCGCCGGACCAGATGATGGTCTGCCCGGCCTGGAAGCTGCGGTAATACTTGATCTGCTCCAGCTTCTGAAGTTCGTCCGCATCGCAACGGGCACAGACCGCACGATGGCGTATGGGACAGTCGCCACACTGGATGTGTGCAAAGTGATCCTGCATCCGGGCTTTCCGCTGGGTTGATTTGTGTCAAGGCGACAAGCGGTGTCGAATGGCAAGTCTACCCGCATGACACATGACCCGCAACTCGCTCGCCTCGGGCTATTTGACGCGCGTGTTCCGCGCTACACCTCCTACCCGACTGCACCGCATTTTGCGGCCGATGTCGGGCCATCCGATTTTGTCCAGTGGATCGAGGCGCTTCCCGAAAACAGTGAAGTGTCACTGTACATTCACGTCCCCTTTTGCCGCCGCCTGTGCTGGTTCTGCGCCTGCCGCACGCAAGGCACCACCAGCGACGAGCCGGTCATCGCCTATGTCGAGACCCTGAAGGCCGAGCTTGCCCTGTTGCGCCGCCACCTGCCGCGCGGCGTGAGCCTGAGCCGCCTGCACTGGGGCGGCGGCACGCCGACACTTCTGTCGCCCGACCTCATGCGCGGGCTGGCGGACGCCATTTTCGCCGTGGCGCCGATGGCTGCCGCAGGCGAGTTCTCGGTCGAGATCGACCCGAACGAGATTGACGACGCCCGTCTGGATGCGCTGGCGGCAGCAGGAATGAACCGCGCCTCGATCGGGGTGCAGGACTTTGACCCGATGATCCAGAAGGCGATCGGGCGCGAGCAGAGCTATCAACTGACGCGCGACGTGGCCGAACGGATCCGGGACCGGGGGGTGGCCAGCCTGAACGCCGACATCCTGTACGGCCTGCCGTTCCAGACGGGGCCGCGGATTTCCGATTCGGTGCAGAAGCTTCTGACGCTGTCGCCCGACCGGGTGGCGCTTTACGGCTATGCGCATGTGCCGTGGATGAGCAGGCGGCAACAGATGATTCCCTCGGACGCGATGCCGACGCCCGAGGAGCGGCTGGACCTGTTCGAAACCGCGCGGCAGCTGTTCCTGTGGGATGGCTATGTCGAGGTCGGGATCGACCATTTCGCCAAGCCCGAAGACGGCATGGCGAAGGCGTTGAAGGCGGGCACGCTGCGACGCAACTTCCAGGGCTATACCGACGATACCGCCCCGGCGCTGATCGGGCTGGGGGCTTCGTCGATCAGCCGCTTCCCGCAGGGGTTCGCGCAGAACGCCTCGGCCACGGCGGCGCATACCAAGGCGATCCGCGATGGCCGTTTCTCGACCCACAAGGGCCACAGGTTCCAGGGCGAGGACCTGCTGCGCGCCCGGATCATCGAGGCGCTGATGTGCGACTTCCGCGTGTCACGGGCCGAACTCCTGGCCGATCATCAAGTCAGCCCGGCGCGGCTGGACGCCCTGTTCCAGCGGGCAGCGGAAACCTTCGGCGACATGGTCCGGGTGACGGAGGAGGGCTTCGTCATCCCCGACCGCGCACGCCCGCTGACCCGGATGATCGCACGCGCCTTCGACGCCTATGACAGCGAGAAGGCCAAGCATTCCTCGGCAATCTGAACCGGCGACGCCGTCTCAGCTGCGCTCTAGCCGGGTCAACAGCTCCACCTGCCTCGGCAGGCAGACCGAGCGCAGGTCGTACCGCTCGCGCACCATGCGCCGGGCCGCGTCCCGCATGCCCAGATAGGCCTCGGGCCGGGCGAGCGCATCGGTCAGCGCCGCAGACCAGGCCGGAACGTCAAAGAAGTCGACCAGCCTGCCGGTTACTCCGTCCTCGATCATTTCGGCCACCGGCGCGGTGTTCGAGCCGATGACCAGCGTTCCAGCCGCCATCGTCTCGACCATCGACCAGGAGAGGACGAAGGGATAAGTCAGATAGGCATGCACGCGGCTGACATGGATCAGGTCGACCAGCCGGTCATAGGGCAGCTTGCCGGTGAAATGCACGCGGGACAGGTCCAGCCGATCCTTCACCTCGTTCAGAATCAGGTCTTTCCAGCTTCCGCCATCCTTCGGCTTGCTTCCATAGCTGACTTCGTCGCCGCCGACGATCACCACCCGGGCCCCCGGACGGGCAGCCAGCACCTGTGGCAAGGCGCGCATGAAGATGTGGTAGCCGCGATAGGGTTCGAGGTTGCGGTTGACGAAGGTCAGCACCTCGTCGCCCGGCTTCAGCTCCGTTCCATCCGGCAGGGCAAAACGGGCATCGGGGTTCGGGGCAAGCCGATCGCAGTCCACCCCGTCGAAGATCACCTCCAGCTGGCTGCGCAGCAGCGGCGGATGCGTGCTGGCCTGCCATTCGGTCGGCGAAACGCCCTTGTCGGCATGAACCAACGCCTGTGCGAGATAGGCGGCGCGGGACTGTGCGATCATCGTCTGGTCGAAGCCCGCAACCTGAAACTCGGAATCGAAGTCGCTGTCGGCCCCCCGGCCGCGATAGTAGAACTCGGCGAAGACCAGAAGCTTTGCTTCGGGCCAGACCTCCTTGAGAAACAACGTCTCTCCCCAGCCGGAATGGCCGTAGATCACGTCGGGGACATAGCCCTCGGCGCGCAGCCGCTGGCAAAAGCGGGCGACGCTGACGCCGCGGTCGCTCATCGTGGTGAAGTTGCGGCCCAGACGGGTGGCCTTCGGGTCAACCTCTTGCGCGGCATGTGTGTAGCGCAGGATCGGCACGTCGGCACTGACCTTGTTTGCCGCCTCGGTGATCGCCCGCACATCATGGCCCCGGCGCTGCATCTCGGGCGCGAGGTGCAGGAACTGGCCGGGGAAATTCTGGTGGACGAAGACAAGCTTCACTTCAGTCTCCGAAGGCGGCAGCCATCAGAGCTTTGGTATAGGGGGATTGCGGCCTGGTAAACACGGCCTCGCAATCGCCGGATTCCACCACATCACCCGCCTGCATCACCATGACCTTGTGCGCCATCGCCCGGATCACCCGCAGGTCATGGCTGATGAAGATGTAAGCGAGCCCCCATCTCCGTTGCAGCTCGCGCAGAAGCTCGACGATCTGGACCTGCACTGTCATGTCCAGCGCCGAGGTCGGCTCGTCCAGGACCACCAGTTTCGGGCGCAGGATCATGGCGCGGGCAATGGCAATGCGCTGGCGCTGGCCGCCGGAGAATTCATGCGGGTAGCGGCCCATCGTGGCAGGGTCGAGACCGGTTTCGCGCATGATGTCGGCCACCATTTCGGTCCGGTTCCGACCGGGCTCCAGCCCATGGACGCCAAGGCCTTCGGCGATGATCTCCTCGACCGTCATCCGGGGGGAAAGGCTGCCGTAGGGGTCCTGGAAAACCACCTGCATCTCGCGTCGGAGCGGGCGCAGCGCGGCGCGGGCGCGGCCCTGGATGTCCTGGCCGATGAAGGCGATCTTCCCGGTGCTGGGGATCAGCCGCATTATCGCCAGCGCCAGCGTGGTCTTGCCCGATCCGCTTTCACCTACGATGCCAAGGGTTTCTCCCGCCCGGACCGACAGGGTCGCATCGTTGACGGCCTTCACATGGCCCACGGTCTTGCGCAGGAGGCCCTTGTGGATCGGGAACCAGATGCGCAGGTCTTCCGTCCGCACGATCTCGGGCGCGTTGGGGGCGACCGGGCCGGGGCCACCCCTCTGTTCGGCGGCAAGCAGCTTGCGGGTGTAGGGATGCTGAGGGTTGGCGAAGAGCTCGGTCGCCGGGCCTTGCTCGACGATCTCGCCGCCCTGCATGACGCAGACCCGGTCGGCGATACGGCGGACGATGCCAAGGTCATGGGTGATGAAAAGAAGGCTAAGCCCCTCGGACCGCTTGAGGTCGGCCAGGAGGTCGAGGATCTGCGCCTGGATGGTGACGTCCAGTGCCGTTGTGGGTTCGTCGGCCACCAGCAGTTCCGGCCCGTTGGCCAGCGCCATTGCGATCATGACCCGCTGGCGCTGCCCGCCGGACAGCTGGTGCGGATAGGCGCCGAGGCGGCTTTCCGCGTCGCGGATGCCTACCTTGCCCAGAAGCTCGATGATCCGGGCGCGGGCCCTGTCGCCGGTCAGGCCCTGGTGCAGGGCCAGACTTTCGGCCATCTGCTTCTCGATGGTGTGCAGGGGATTCAGGCTGGTCATCGGCTCCTGGAAGATGAAGCTGATGTCGTTGCCGCGCACCTTGCGCAGGGCGCGCTCGCTGGCGCCCACCATCTGCGTCCCGCGATAGGTGACGGATCCGGTGACGCTGGCGTTGTCGCCCAGAAGGCCGACAGTCGACAGCGCCGTCACCGACTTGCCCGAACCACTTTCGCCGACCAACGCGACGGTCTCGCCCTTGTCGATTGTGAAGGACACGCCCTTCACCGCCGGGATCAGCCGCCCGTCCTGGCGGAAGGTGACGGACAGGTTGTCGACCTGGAGAACGCTCATCTGCCTCGCCTCATCGGAACGTCTTCCTCGGGTCGAAGGCATCGCGGACGCCTTCGAAGATGAAGACCAGAAGCGAGAGCATGATGGCGAAGGTGAAGAAGGCGACAAAGGCCAGGTGCGGGGCCTGGAGGTTCTGTTGCGCCTGGCGGGTGAGGGCGCCGAGAGAGGGCTGGTCGGCAGGAAGGCCGAAACCGATGTAGTCGAGGCCGGCAAGCGCTCCGATGGTGCCGGTGATCGCGAAGGGTAGCAGTGTCAGTGTCGCCACCATCGCGTTCGGCAAGAGATGTCGGGTCATGATGCGCCAGTCGGAAACACCAAGCGCTTTTGCGGCCCGGACATATTCGAAGTTGCGGGCGCGCAGGAATTCGGCGCGGATCACGCCCACCCTGCCGATCCAGCCGAACAGCACCATCAAGACCAGAAGAAGCCAGACGCTTTTGCCAAGGATCGCCGTCAGGATGATGATCACATAAAGGTCGGGGACCGCGCCCCATATCTCAATGAAGCGCTGCATCAGAAGGTCGGTCAGCCCGCCGAAGTATCCCTGGACCGCCCCGGCGATAACACCGATGACCGTCGTCAGCGCCACGACCACAAGGGCGAAGGTCACTGAAAGGCGGAAGCCATAGATCACGCGGGCAAGAACATCGCGCGAGGTATCGTCAGTGCCCAGCCAGTTCTGCCCGGATGGAGGGCTGGGCGCGATACCGCCGGTGTCGACGATGGTCGTGTAGGAATATGGGATCAGCGGCCAGACGATCCATCCGGAGTTGACAGGCTTTCCGGCCGCGGTGCCCTTCGTCTCGACTTCCGACCTGATGCCCGTCGGATCATCCCAGCAATCCTGCGAGGCTCCGGCGACGATCAGACACTGCACCTCGTCGGTGGAATAGTCGGCCTCGGTCCGCAAGTCGCCTCCGAACGCGACTTCGGGATAAAACTTGAAGATCGGCATGTAATAACCGCCGTCGTACTTCACCAGAACGGGCCGTTCATTGGCCACAAGCTCTGCGCAGAGCGAAATGCCGTAGAGGACAAGGAAAAGCCACAGCGACCAGTAGGCCCGGCGGTTGGCCTTGAAGTTCTTCCAGCGGCGCTGGTTGAGCGAGGAGAGCGCCATCAATCGCGCCTCTCGAAGTCGATGCGCGGGTCAACCAGGACATAGGTCAGGTCGGAAATGATGCCCACGATCAAGCCGATCAAGCCGAATGCGAACAGTGTTCCGAAGATCACCGGATAGTCGCGCTCGACAATGGAACGGTAGCCCAAGAGGCCCAGGCCATCGAGCGAGAAGATCATCTCGATGATCAGGCTGCCACTGAAGAACACAGAAATGAACAGCCCCGGGAAGCCCGCAATCACGATCAGCATGGCGTTGCGGAACACATGGCCGTAAAGCACCCGGCCCTCGGACAGGCCCTTGGCGCGGGCGGTCATCACGTACTGCTTCTTGATCTCGTCCAGGAAGCTGTTCTTGGTCAGCAGCGTCAGCACTGCAAAGGAGGAGATCAGCTGCGCCGTCACCGGCAGGGTGATGTGCCAGAGGTAGTCCACGATCTTGCCCCAAGGGCTGAGGCTGGCCCAGTTGTCGCTGGTCAGCCCGCGCAGTGGGAACCATTGGTAGTAGGACCCGCCCGCGAAGACCACCATCAAGAGGATCGCGAACAGGAAGCCGGGGATCGCATAGGCCGCGATAATTATGCCCGAGGTCCAGGTGTCGAAATGCGAGCCGTCACGCACCGCCTTGCGGATGCCCAACGGGATCGAGACCAGATAGGCGATCAGCGTCGACCAGAGGCCGAGGGTGATGGAAACCGGCATCTTCTCGATCACCAGGTCGACGACCGACTTCGATTGGAAGTAGCTCTCGCCGAAGTCGAAGCGCAGATACTTGCCCATCATGATGAAGAAGCGTTCCAGCGCCGGGATCGCCTCTTTCCGGCATTCGGGGGCCTTCAGCGAGGGCTCGCCCGTGAAGCCCTTGTCGCAGACGATGCGGGAAAAGCCGAACTGGACCTCAAGCTTGGCCAGGAACTCGGGGGGCAGGCCGCGCGCGCCGACATAGCCCGAGTCTTGCTCCTGCACCCCGGCGCCTTCGGTTCCCGAGAGGTTCTGGATCGAATCCCCCTCGCCCTCGAACCGGGCCTGGATCTGCTGGATCGGCCCGCCGGGCACAAATTGGACCAGTGCGAAGTTGATGACCATCACGCCGAACAGCGTGGGGATCACCAGCAGCAGCCTGCGGAGGATATAGGCGCCCAAGGTCCCTGCCCGTCTTTGGTTACTTCAACGCACCCTTGGCCTTCAGCGCGTCGGCTTTTTCGGCGTTGTACCACCAGATCGACAGTTCGCCCAGCCCATATGGGGGCAAGGTCGCCGGGTGTTCGTACATGTTGTAGTAGGCGACCCAGTTGTCCTTCTTGTAGTAGCGCGGGACGATCACGAATTCCGACCGCAGCACGCGGTCCAGCGCCTTCACTGCCGTCGTCAGTTCCTCGCGGCTTTTCGCCCCCTCGACCAGGTCCAAGAGTTTGTCCACCGCCGGATTGGCATAGCCCATCCGGTTGCGGCTGGAATTGTCCTTGGCGACCGAGGCCCAGGCCTGTTTCAGCACGCTGCCCGGCTCAAGACCACCGTTGACCACGGTTGTCGGCAGGGCATCGAAGTCGAAGACCGGCGGGCTGGCCCGTTCCTGCAGCTGCGGGTCGTCGATGATGTCGAAGCTGGCGTCGACGCCCAGCGCGCGCAGGTTTTCGACATAGGCGTTCATCACCGGGAGAAGGTCGGTGCGGACATGAACCATCTCCATCCGAAGTTTCTCGCCCTTGGCGTTGTGGCGCATCCCGTCATCGCCCACGGTCCATCCCGCCTCGTCCAGAAGGGCCGAGGCCTTGCGCAGGTTCTTGCGGTCCAGGTTGTTGGCGTCGGAGGAGACCGAGGCCATCGGCACCTCATCCGTCAGGATGCTGGCCGGGAGCAGGCCTTCATCGACCAGGGGCCTGAGGATGGCCGTTTCCTCGGGCGTAGGCGTTCCCGTCGCCGCCATTTCGGAGTTCTCCCAGATCGAGTTGATCCGGGTCAGCAGCCCGTAGAACAGTGCTTTGTTCGACCACTCGAAATTGAACACCAGCCCAAGCGCCTCACGCACACGCGGATCCTGGAACTGGGCGCGGCGCAGGTTGAAGATGATCGACTGGCCACCGGCAATATCGCCCGATGGGATCACTTCCTTGAGGACGTCGCCGGCCGCGATCGCCGGGAAATCGTAATTGCTGGACCAGCGCTTGGAATCGGCTTCGGTCCGGAAGGTGTAGACCCCCGCCTTGAAAGCCTCCATCGCGGCGTTGTCGTCGCCGAAATACTCGATGCGGATGCGGTCGAAGTTGTTCTGGCCGATGTTCAGCGGGTGCTTTTCACCCCAGTAATCCGGGTTGCGCTTGTAGATGATCTGCTGGCCGGGTTTGAAGCTGTCCAGAACGTACGGCCCTGTGCCGATGAAGGGTTCAAGGCCGGATTTTTCCAGGTCGCGGTGGTGCTCCTCGTAATCCTTCTTCGAGAAGATCGGCGAACCGCCGGCCTGGGCGGGCATGTCGCGGAAGGACGTTCCGGGGGTGAAGGTGAACTTGATGCGGTACGGGTCAAGCACCTCGACCGACTGGTACTTGCCGTTCGCCACGCTGCGGTATTCCGGGATGCCCTTGTCGCGAAACAGCTCATAGCTGAAAAGCACATCCTCGGCCGTGAACGGGCTGCCGTCGGAGAATTTCACATCCTTGCGCAGGTTGAAGATCACCCAGGAGCGGTCCTCGGGATACTCCATCGTCTCGCAGAGCAGGCAGTAGGCGGCGCTGACGTCGTCCAGCGTGCCAGTCAGGATAGATTCGTAGAAGATCGAGGATAGGGCGGCGGCGTTGCCCGCGATGGCATAGGGGTTGAAGCTGTCAAAGCTGCCGGGGGACCACTCGCTGATCTCGCCTCCCTTGGGCGCGTCGGGGTTCACATAGGGCAGATGCGCGAAATCGGCGGGAAGCTTCAGGTCACCGAAGGTGGAAATGCCGTGCGACTTGATCACGGTCTCTGCCCGGACCGGCAGAGCCAGTGCAACAAGGGCCAGGATCAGCGCCCCGGTGGCAGCCAGAGGCACAAGATTGAACCGCGCCGCTGTCGTCCGTGCCGCCGCCCGCTTCTCTGTCCGCATCCGCCAGCCTCCCTGCTCGCCACCAGCATCATTCATTTATGCTAAACCGCGCTTTGTCGAGGCAACAAGCCGCGATTGCGCGCGCGTTTGCGTGAGCGCAAAGGAAAAGCCGCCCTGGGGGGGCGGCTTTGCAGCTTTCCGATGCACCGGATGTTCAGGGCTTGGTCGTCAGGAAGGCGATCACGTTCGCGCGGTCTTCCGGTTTCGGCAGGCCCGCGAAAGCCATCTTGGTGCCGGGGATCACCTTCTTCGGGTTCTCCAGGAAGGCGAAGATCGCTTCCGGGGTCCAGGGCTCGCCCGATTTGGCGGCCATGGCTTCGGAGTATTCAAAGTCCCCAACCGAAGCGTGATTGCGGCCAACCACGCCGTTCAGATGCGGCGCGGTCTTGCTGGTTCCGTCCAGCTTGTGGCACGAGCCGCATTTCTTGAAGACAGCCTCGCCCGCTGCCGCATCGCCCGCCGCCAGGAGAGCGGCGACATCCACCGTCTCGCCGCCGCCTTCGGCCGGGGCCGCCGCTTCGCCCGTGTCGATCGTGTAGGCCTGGGTCAACTCGCCCTCGGCATGTTCGCCATGATGCGCGGCGCCGACGGTGTAGAGCGAATTGCCGGCCCAGCCCACCAGCATCAGCACCAGAAGCGACCCGCACACCGCGCCCACCGTCTTGGTCATCGTCATCGTGTCGAACATGGTTCACCTATCTGGGGTCTCGTGTCGCGCGGTATCTATCCGCTTCCAACGGTTGGTTTCAAGGTGTAGACGCGCGGCGAAACGCCCTTGGGGCAGGTTTTCGACAGGGGAGAGGGCGGAATGGCGGGGCGCATCGCGTTTCAGGGGGAACTTGGGGCCTATTCGCACCAGGCCTGCCAGCAGTCGCGCCCGGATTTCGAGGCGGTCCCCAGCACCACTTTCGAGGAAGTCGTCGACAAGGTCGCGAAGGGCGAGGTCGACCTTGGCATGCTCGCGGTCGAGAATTCGACCTATGGCCGGGTGGCCGACGTGCATTCGCTTCTGCCGAAATCCGGCCTGCACATCATCGACGAGGCCTTCGTCCGGGTGCATGTGAACCTGCTCGGCGTGCCGGGCGCAAAGGTCGGGGATGTGAAGGAGGCGCACGGCCATGTGGTGATCCTGCCGCAATGCGCGGGTTTCCTGAAGGCGCATGGCATCCGCGGCAAGGTCAGCTCCGACAACGCCCGCGCCGCGCGCGAGGTGGCCGAGGCCGGGGACAAGTCCCGCTCCGCTTTGGCCAGCGAGTTGGCAGCGGAAATCTACGGGCTGGACGTGCTGGCCCGCCACATCGAGGACCAGGCCAACAACACCACCCGCTTCCTGGTGATGTCGCGCGACCTGGATCTGGCCCGGCGCGGCACGGGGAAGATGATCACCACCTTCACCTTTCGGGTCCGCAACATTCCGGCGGCGCTGTACAAGGCCTTGGGTGGATTTGCGACCAACGGCATCAACATGACCAAGCTGGAAAGCTACATGGTCGGCGGCACCTTCACCGCAACGGAATTCTATGCCGACATCGAAGGCCACCCCGACGACGCCAATGTCGCCCTGGCGCTGGAAGAACTGCGCTACTTCACCACCGAAGTCGGCATCCTGGGCGTCTACCCCGCCGACCGTGAGCGCGGCTAGGATCAGGCCTGGCGGTCGTAGCGATCCTTGATCCGCGCGCCCAGCTGGACCAGGCCCTTTTCGAACCTGGCCTGCACCCGGCCCTTGGCCAGCCGCATCGTGTTGATGAAGAGCCGCGCCGCCAGCGTCTTGGGCTTGACCTCCAGGTCTACGCGCACCCGGCTCCGACGCGGCGACAGCACCGTGACTTCGATACGGGAATTGCCCTCGATCGAGGGGCTGTCGATCAGCAGGCCAAGGCTGTGGTCCGGCTTCAGATCCTCGACCCGGATCAGCACCTTGCGCGCCTTGCCGCGGAAATGTCCCCGGATCCGCCATTCCGCCCCGACGCCGCTGTCCGGCCCGCCCACCGGTCGGTCGACCTCCGCCCCGTTGCGGATTGCCTCGCGTTCCCAGGACGCATGGTCGAGGAGCGTGGCGAAGACGAAGGCCGCCGGAACCTCAAGATCGGTCTTTGCCGTCAGCTTCATCGGTGCTCCACAGGTTGAAAGGCGGGCCGCGCCACCCGGATAGCAGGAAGTTCAGGTCAATCAAGCCGGTCCGCAAGCCAGTTTCGCAGAATGAAATGCGCAATGGCCCCGTTGCGGCTGGGCCTGATGGCCGGATGCCGCCCGGCGAAGACCTGCACCAGTTCTTCCCGAGTGACCCACAGGGCCCGTTCCAGCTCGTCCGGGTCGATCGCGATCTCGTCGCTCGTCGCCTCGGTCTGCGCGCCGATCATCAGCGAGGCGGGGAAAGGCCAGGGCTGGCTGGCCAGGTAGGACACGGCGCCACAGCGGACCCCGGTCTCCTCCTGCACCTCGCGGCGGACGGCGGCCTCGATCGTTTCACCGGGCTCGACGAAGCCTGCAAGGAGCGAAAACATCCCTTCCGGCCAGCCGGGACTCCGGCCGAGCAGTACCGAGTTTCCGCGCGTGACCAACATGATGACGACCGGATCGGTGCGCGGGAAATGTTGCGCTGCACAGGACGGACAGGACCGCTGCCATCCTCCCTGCACCATGTCGGACTTCGCGCCGCAGGCGGCACAGAATCCGTGGCTGCGGTGCCACTGCAAGAGCGCCTTGGCCGTCGCCACCAGCTCAGCCTCGCGCTGGGACAGAAGTGCCATCACGCCGCGCAGCTCGCCAAAGCCCTCGCCTCCTGCCATGGCAGGGTGGCGCTGCACCGTCTGGTCGAAAAGCCCCATCTCGGGCGCGGCGGCACCAGCCTCGGGCGACCAGTCCGACAGATCGGCGGCAAAGCGGGGCACGCCCTCGTCCATCCCCAGAAAGACCGGCGGTTCCGCCTGGGCAAGGATCGGATGGCCCGCCGGAACCCAGACGGGCCGGTCCTCGGACAAGAGAGGCTTGCCACGCCAGACGGGCAGGATCGTGCCTCTCGCCAAGGCCTCGGCCAGTCCCGTGACATCCCGTCGCAGTTGGGCATGGCGGTCCAGGCCGGATCCGCCAAAGGTTACTGTTTCTGCAATCCGCATGCCGAACCCGCTTTCCCTGAATTGTTCCGACGAATTACAAGCTTCGCTGCCTCACAGCCAATGGCAATTGCCGACCTTTCGCAATTCCGCAACCTCCGCGCGAATAACGATAATTCGCCACAACATTGACACAACCCAAACGATAAACAACTCGCGTATAAGCTGTGCGTTTTCTGTGTGTTGTCGGGTCGTAGCGGTTTGCTCAGGTCAGTGGAAGTTCGATGTATCGCCCCCCTGTCGTGTCGGTTGCAGGGTCGCTGACCCGGAAAGAGCCAGAGAACGGCTCGACAACGCCTCTTGCCGAAGCGGCAAGCTCCGCCGTGACGTCGCGGCGCACGCTCGCCTCGTTGCGGCTGATTGCAACCAGCGACCTGCACGCCAGCATAATGCCCTATGATTATTGCGCCAACCGGCCGAACTCCAACCTCGGGCTGGGCGCAATCGCACAGCAGATCGCCACGGCCCGGGGCGAAACGCGCAATTGCCTTCTGTTCGACAATGGCGACTTCCTGCAAGGCAACCCGCTGGCGGATTATGTGGCGGCGGCGCGGCGGCGCCGGGCGCACCCGGTTATTACCGCCTTCAACACGCTCGGCTACGACGCGGCCACGCTTGGCAACCACGAATTCGACTATGGCCTGCGCTTCCTGTCCGATGTTCTGGCCGACGCGGCATTTCCCGTCGTCTCGGCCAATGTCGCAACGCGGCTCGGCCCAAGCCCGGCACGTGACGAAACCCTGTTGCCGCCCTTTACCATCCTGCGCCGCCAGATCTTCGATCACGAGGGTCGCGCGCATCTGTTGCGCATCGGCGTGATCGGCTTCGCCCCGCCGCAGGTCGCGGAATGGGACAGGGACTCGTCAGGCGGCAAGGTCCACACCCGCGATATCCTTGCCGCCGCCCGCGCCTGGCTGCCCCGGCTGCGGGCGCAGGGGGCTGACATCATCGTCGCACTCGCCCACTCCGGCATCGGCGAGATCGACCCGGAATACGGTTCGGAAAACGCCGCCACCGCCCTTGCCGCCCTGCCCGAGATCGACGCAGTCATCGCTGGCCACAGCCACCTGGTGTTTCCCGGCCCCGGGTTTGCCGCTTCGCCCGAGGTCGATCCGGTCCAGGGTCGCCTTGCCGGCAAGCCCGCGGTGATGCCGGGACATTCGGCCAACCATGTCGGGATCATCGACCTGCAGCTTGAACGCCGGACCACCGGACAGCGTCGTTGGCATGTCGTGGCCTCCTCCGCCCGCATCGGCCAGCGCAACCCCGACAAGACCCTGCCCGCCCCGGCCTTGCAGCACATACTGGCGCCGGATCACCGTGCGACGCTCGCCTGGTCGCGGCGGCAGTTAGGCGAAACCACCGTCCCGCTGCACAGCCACTTTGCAATCGTCGCGCCCTCGGCCTCGCTTCAGCTGATTGCCGAGGCCAAGGCCGATCACGTCCGCACCGCCCTGGCCGATACCAGTTGGGCGGGGTTGCCGCTGCTGTCCTCCGCCTCGCCGTTCCGCGCCGGGGGGCGGGGTGGCCCGGCGAACTTCACCGACATCGCCGCGGGTCCGCTGCGGATGCGCAACCTTTCCGATCTCTACCCATTTCCGAACACGCTCGTCACGCTTCTCCTGACCGGGGCGGAACTGACCGAGTGGCTGGAGCGCGCAACCGCTGTCTTCCGCCAGATCGCACCCGGGTCGATCGATTCCCCACTGCGCGACGACGGGGTACCGGCCTTCGTCTTCGAGAGCATTCCGCAGCTTTCCTACGCCATAGACCTTAGCCAACCTTCGCGATTCGACGTGCAGGGACGGCTGATCAATCCCGGCGCGCGACGGATCGCCGGACTGCGATACAATGGGCGCCCAGTCGACCCCGCGGCGGAATTCCTGCTGGTGACCAACAACCACCGCGCAGGCCGCGCGCGCCTGCAGGACCCCGCCGCCGCGCTGCAGGTCGTGTTTACCGATGGCACACGGGTGCAGTCGGTCTTCTCCGAACATATCCAGCGCAAGGGCAGTGTCGGGGCAGCACCGCACCGCAACTGGCATTTCCTGCCGATGCCCGGCACCACGGTCTCGATCACAGCCGGAGACGCCTCCCCCGTGCATCTTGACGACATTGCGGCCTTCCGCCCGGTTCCACTCGGGCGCGATGCCGAGGGCTTTACCCACTACCGGCTGCACCTGTGATCGGCTATGCCTCCGCGCGGAGGCCCAGATGTACGACGCCATTCTCTTCGACCTCGACGGCACGCTGATCGACACCGAAAGCATCGCCCTTGTCACCGGACTGGCGGCTTTTCGCGCCCATGGGCACGCGGTGGACGAAGCCTTCATGCATGGCCTGGTCGGCAAGGACGAACCCACTGCCGCCCGCATCATTCGGGCTGCCCTGCCGGAGGTCGACCTCGACGCCGTCAACATGCACTGGCGCCAGGGGTTCAACGATGGCGTCGATGCAGGCCTTGCGCTCAAGCCTGGCGCCCTCGACCTGCTGCCCGCACTTTCAGCCCCCTTGGCCATCGTGACCTCGACCGGCCGGGTTGGCGCGCACCGCAAGCTTGGGATCGCCGGGATCGCCGAGGCTTTCACCCATGTCGTCACGCTGGACGACGTCCGCGCCGCGAAGCCCGACCCCGAGCCCTACCTGCTGGCCGCGTCGCTGTTTGGCGTCGCGCCCGCCCGCTGTCTTGTGTTCGAGGACAGCGAGACCGGGGCGGAAGCCGCCCATCGGGCGGGCTGCGTGGTGGTGCAGGTTCCCGATGTCGTCCCCAGCCGGGGCCGCTGGGCGCATCACCTTGCGCCGGACCTTCTGACCGGGGCGCGGATGGCGGGGCTGCTCTAGGCTGCACGCCGGTCACGCCTTCCTGGCGTGCAACTCGCACAGGCAGCTCACCGGCTCGCCATGGTTGCGCTCGATCTCGGTATCGGGCGCCAGCCTGTCCATCGCTTTGGCCAGGTCAATGTCCAGCTGCGTCAGGCCCTTGGCGGAATGGGTGGTCAGCGTCACGTCCACCACGTTGTAGCGGTTGGTCCAGTCCGGGTGGTGGTTCGCCTTGTCCGCCGCCAGCGCCGCGCGGGACATGAAGCCCCAGGCCTCGGAGAAGTTACGGAACTTCCAGACCTTGCGGATCGCGTCCTTGCCGGGCACGGCGGCCCAGCCGGTTTCGGCCAGCGGCGGCAACCCGGCCTTGCGGTCGGCTTCGGGGAGAAGGGGTGTCATGTCGTGGCCTCCGGGATCAGGGCATTGTCCTTGGCATTCGCCGCGAGAAGCGCGGGACGGTCCTTCAGCCGCGCCCAATAGGCGGCCAGCGTGTCGCTTGCAGGGATGCCACCGAACTGCATCCCCCAGCCGATCTGGCTGCCGACATAGACATCCGCGGCGGTGAACCGGCCATCAGCGATGTAGTCGTTCTTTTCCAGATGCCCGGTCAGTGCCGAGAGCACGTCTGCCAGGTCGCCATACCCCGCCCGCCGCTTTTCCTGCGGGCCGCTGGTCTTCCAGCCAAAGCCCATGTTGACCACCGCCTGCTCCAGCGGTCCAGCGGCAAAGAACATCCAGCGGAAGAAGGCCGCCTTGTCCACGGCCATCAGCCCCGCTTCAGGAAAGGTCAGCGCCAGATAGGTGCAGATCGCCGCCACCTCGGTCACGACCTTGCCGTCGTGGACAATCGCAGGAACCTTGCCCATCGGATTCACCGCCAGATACTTCGGCGCCTTCATCGTGGTGTAGTATTCCAGCGCCACCGTGTCATAGGGCTGGCCAACTTCCTCAAGCGCCCAGCGGGCGATCCGGCCGCGCGACATCGGGTTGGTATAGAAAGTCAGCATGGCCAGGTCCTCCTTTGCCTCAGCCTACTCCCGCCCCTCGTGCTTGCGGAAGGGCCCGTAGGCGGTCAACACCTCGATCTCCTCGTCCACCGCGCGACGTTCTGCTTGCAGATAGCGGTCAACGGCCTTGCGGAAAGAGGGTTCCGCAATCCAGTGCAGCGAATGGGTCTCGACCGGCAGGTAGCCGCGCGCCAGCTTGTGTTCGCCCTGCGCCCCGGCCTCGACTCGTTGCAGATCGTGGGTGATCGCCCAGTCGATGGCCTGATAGTAGCACAGCTCGAAATGCAGGCAGGGATGGTCCTCGACGCAGCCCCAGTAGCGGCCGTAAAGCGTGTCGCGACCGATGAAGTTCAGTGCGCCTGCCACCGGACGGGCTCCGTCGAAGGCAAGGATCAGCAGGATGTCGTTGCGCATGGTCTGGTGCAAGCGGGTGAAGGCATCGCGGGTGAGGTAGGGGTGGCCCCATTTGCGGCTTCCGGTGTCCTGGTAGAAGGCCCAGATCGCATCCCAATGCGCGGGTTCGATCTCGTCCCCGGTCAGCGCGCGGATCGCCAGACTGCTGGCCCGCGCCGTCTCGCGCTCCTTGCGGATCATCTTGCGCTTGCGACTGGAGAGGTCTGACAGGAAGTCGTCGAAGCTGCCGTAGCCCCGGTTCTGCCAGTGGAACTGCTGGGTGACGCGGTGCAGCGTGCCTTCCACCCCCGCCAGAGCCTCGGCCTCGTCGCCCGTGCAGAAGGTCGCGTGCAGCGAGGACAGCCGGTTCTGCGCCGCGATCCCGATGGCCGCCTGCCACAGGGTATCCCGATGTTCGTCTGCTCCCAGAAAGCGCCTTCCGGTGGCGGGGGTGAAGGGGACGGCGATCTGCAGCTTTGGGTAATACCTCCCCCCGGCCCGCTCCAGCGCGTCGGCCCAGCCGTGGTCGAAGATGTATTCGCCCTGGCTGTTGGACTTGACGTAAAGCGGAGTCGCCGCAACCAGTTTTCCCCCCTCGCGCAAGACCAGAGGCCGCGCCTGCCAGCCCGTGCCCTTGCCGGTGGAGCCCGAAAGATCCAGCGCCGACAGGAAGCGATGGGTGGTGAAGGGGTCGAGGGGCCGCCCTTCGGCCTGTTCCGGGGCGGAAACGGCATCCCACTCGGCGGCGGGAATCTCGGACAGGCTTTCGTGCAGGGTCAGGTCGGCCATTCATGCCCTCGGGGTCGGAAGGAAAGTGGCGGACCGGAGCTAAAGGTCAAGCCGGAAGCTCGGCCCGGTATCCCTCGAAGGTCACATTGTCGGCATGCTTCCGCGCTTCCGCTTCTTGTTCGGGCGAACGGATCGTCCAGCACAGCACCCGGGCGCCTTGGGCCTTCAGCTCGGCCACCCGGGGGCGGGCAAGGTCGGGCGCCTCGTGGCTGATGAAGCTTGACCCCGTCGAGTCATAATCCGGGATCGCCCGGAAATGCGCGCACATGTCGGCGGGCATGGGCGCCCAGTCGTCCGGGTCATAGGCCGAGGTGGTGATCCCGCGGGGCAGGTCGGGGGCAAGGCGGGCCAGATGGGCGACCGAGGCCGGGTTGAAGGACATCAGCGCGACGTCTCCCCTGTAACCCTCCAGTGCCTTAGCGGTCGCGGCTTCCAGCCTGCCATCGGTCGGGCCCATGACAAGGCTCTGGTCCTTGATCTCGATGAGGAGGGGCACCTGTCCCCCGATCAACGCCAGCACCTCGGCAAGCGTCGGGATGGTGTCGGTCGACCCCGTCAAACGGATGTGGCCCAGGTCTACGGCAGTTCGGACGTTGACCGGGCCGGTCTGGTCGGTCAGGCGGTCCAACACCTCGTCGTGAAAGACCATCGGCACTCCGTCCGACGAGAGCTGGAGGTCGACCTCGATCCCGTAACCCGCCGCCACTGCCGCCCGGATCGCGGCGGGCGAGTTTTCGATCCGCCCCGCCGCCCGGTCGTGCAGGGCGCGGTGGGTGATCGGCAGGCGGAGGAAGCTCTCGGGCAGGGGAACGCGGGTCATCTGGGAAGGGTCATTTCAGCGCGAAGATCGCCTCGATTTCCACCGCCACGCCAAGGGGCAGCGACACGGCGGAGACGGCAGATCGGGCGTGGCGACCGGCATCGCCAAGAACGGCCACGAGGAAGTCCGAGGCGCCGTTGATCACCTTGGGCTGGTCGGTGAAGTCGGGGGTGGAGTTCACGAAGCCCACCAACTTCACTGCCCGGTCCAGCCGGTCCCAGTCGCCGCCGAGAGCCTTCTTCAACTGGGCAAGAAGCGAGATCGCGCAGCGTTTGGCGGCCTCGGCGCCCTGTTCGAAGCTCAGGTCCTCGCCGAGCTTGCCCTTGATCAGGCCCGCCTCGTTCTGGCTGATCTGGCCGGAGACGTGGACGAGGGTCCCGACCTGGACGAAGGGGACGTAGTTCGCCGCCGGAGCGGGGGCGTCGGGGAGGGTGACGCCGAGGTCGGCGAGGCGTTTCTCGATCAGGTGCATGGGGTCCTCCGGGATGGGTCGGCGCGAGGGTAGCGCGGGCTGGGCGGGGCGGCAAGGGTCGGGCTGTCCACAGTGGACAGGGGCTCTGGCGCAAGTGATTTCAAGGGGTTGGTCGCGGGCGTTTACGATTTCGTAACGGGTCGCGGGTGGGGGCGGTTTTCAAGTTGAGCGCGTGCCGCGCAAGCCTTTTGTCTCGCCTCCGGCCTGCGGCCAACCGGCTCGGGCGTTGGGGGTTTTGCACCCCCAAACCCCCGCAGGATATTTGGTGCCAGGTGAAAGCAGGCAGAAAGGCCGGTCAGGCCCAGGGGCGGAGCGTGGCGTTCTTCTTCTCGAAGCTGTCGATGGCGCTGGCCTTTTCCATGGTCAGGCCGATGTCGTCGAGACCATTCATCAGGCAGTGCTTCTTGAAGGCATCGACCTCGAAATGGAACGAGGTGCCGTCCGAGGCGGTGACGGTCTGGCTTTCCAGGTCCACCGTGATCCGGGCATTCGCCCCCTTGCGGGCATCGTCCATCAGCACGTCGATCGCCTCTTGCGGCAGCACGACCGGCAGGATGCCGTTCTTGAAGCAGTTGTTGAAGAAGATGTCGGCGAAGCTGGTGGAGATCACGCAGCGGATGCCGAAGTCGAGAAGCGCCCAGGGCGCATGTTCGCGCGAGGAGCCGCAGCCGAAGTTGTCACCGGCGACGATGATCTCGGCCTTGCGGTAGGCGGGCTGGTTGAGCACGAACTCCGGGATTTCCTGGCCGTCCTGGGTGTAGCGCATCTCGTCGAACAGGTTCTTTCCAAGGCCCGAGCGCTGGATGGTCTTCAGGAACTGCTTCGGGATGATCATGTCGGTGTCGATGTTCACAAGCGGCATCGGGGCCGCGACGCCGGTGAGGGTGGTGAATTTGTCCATGGGGTCTGCCTTGCTGACTGTCAGGGGTGCTTGATCGGTTCGGGGCGGGTCGGGCGGCGACCGAGGACCCAGTCGTAGACCTGGGACAGGTGCGCGGCGCGGCGCGACCAGGTGAAATGGTCGGCGACGCGCTGCCGGGCCGCCTTGCCCATGCGGGCTGTCTCCGCGGGATCGGCAGCCAGGGTTTCCAGGGCCTGCCGCAGGGCGAGCGTGGTGCCCTCGCGCGTGGTCAGCGGCACCTTGATGCCTACGTCCGGCGTCACGAGGTCTGCGGGACCGCCATAGTCGACAACCAGCGGCGCAAGGCCCAGCGCCATGCCTTCCAGCACGGCGCCGCCGCCGAATTCACGGATCGAGGGAAAGGCAAGGACATGGCAGCGTGCCGCGACGTCCTGCACTTGTTCGTGCTTGAGCCAGCCGTGGAAGGTGATGCCGGTCAGGCCTTTCGCCTGATCCTTCAGGGCGGGCGTCAGGGGACCGTCGCCGACGAGGTGCAATTCCATCTTCCCGGTTTCCAGCAGGGGCCGCGCCGCCTCGATCAGCATGGAGAGACCCTTCAACGGCACGAAGCGGCCGATGAAGCAGGCTTTCAGGGTACCGGGCTCGGGACTGGCTTCCCGGAAGAAACGGGTCGGATCGATGGCGTTCTCGGGGAGGTAGATGCACCGGTCGGCGAGCCGTTCGGGAATGTCGCGCCGGGTGAAGCGCGAGGCATAGAGGATGGCGTCGCAGGCGTTCAGCATGGCGTTCCGGCCGGGGAAGACCTTGAGAAGCCCGCGCAAGCGCGAAAGCCATTCGCCTTCCTGGCGCTGCTCTGCCTCGAACCCCTTGGGCCAGGGCACGCCGCCATTCATGGGGCCGAGGACGACAGGTACGCCCGCCTTGCGGCAATTCGCGGCAAGCGGGCCGCTGGCGGCGGGCGACAGGGGTGTGATGCGGTGGACAAGATCATAGTCGCCGCGCCTGAGGGCGGGACCGAACTGCTGCCAGATCTTCCGCTCGAACCAGGGGTAGGTCAGGCTGCTGATGGCCTGAACGATGGTCCAGCCCCGGCTTTCGCCCATGCGCAGAATCTGGGAAAGCTTCCAGGCCGGGGCGGCGATGGCTTCGGTGTCGATCGCGGTGAAATCCTGGCCCTCGACCCATCCCTTGCGCAGGATGGCGTCGCGGTTGCGCACCTGGGTGACAAGATGGACATCGGCCACCTCGCGCAGGGCCTCGGTCAGGGACCAGCCGATCAGTGGGACCGAAACCCACTCCGGGTTCGCGGCCTCGGCAACGACCAGCACGCGGGGCCGACGCGCGGCCCCGCTGGGGACGACATCCCTGGAGGATGCCGGCTCGGTCATCAGACCGTCTCGCCCATCAGTTCGCGGACATCGGTCAGGTGGCCGGTGATCGCCGCTGCGGCCGCCATGGCGGGCGACATCAGGTGCGTGCGGCCGCCGCGACCCTGGCGGCCCTCGAAGTTGCGGTTCGAGGTGGCCGCACAGCGTTCGCCCGGCGCAAGCTGGTCGGGGTTCATCGCCAGGCACATCGAGCAGCCCGCGAGCCGCCATTCGAAGCCCGCGTCGATGAAGATCTGGGCCAGGCCCTCTTCTTCCGCCTGGGCGCGGACGAGGCCCGAGCCCGGGACCACCATCGCGCGTTTCACGGCGATCTTCCTGCCCTTCAGGATGGCGGCAGCTGCCCGCAGGTCCTCGATCCGGCCATTGGTGCAGGAGCCGATGAAGACGGTGTCGATGGCGATGTCGGTCAGCTTCTGGCCAGCGGTCAGGCCCATGTAGTCGAGGGAGCGCCTGGCCGCGTCGACCTTGCCGCCGGAGAAGCTGTCCGGCGCCGGGACGGTGCCGGTGATCGGCAGCACGTCCTCGGGCGAGGTGCCCCAGGTGACGACGGGGGCGATGTCCTCGCCCTTGATCGTGACGACCTTGTCGAAATGCGCGCCCTCATCGGTGAAGAGGGTCTTCCAGTAGGCGAGCGCGGCCTCCCACTTCGCCCCCTTCGGGGCATGCGGGCGGCCCATGACATAGGCGAAGGTCTTCTCGTCCGGCGCGATCAGGCCCGCGCGGGCACCGCCCTCGATGGCCATGTTGCAGACCGTCATCCGGCCTTCCATCGACAGCTCGCGGATCGCCTGGCCGCAGTATTCGATGACATAACCGGTGCCGCCCGCCGTGCCGGTGGCACCAATGACCGACAGGGTGATGTCCTTGGCCGTGACACCGGGGCGCAGGGACCCGGTGATCTCGACCTTCATGTTCTTGCCCTTGCGCTGGATCAGCGTCTGGGTGGCAAGGACATGCTCGACCTCCGACGTGCCGATCCCGTGGGCGAGCGAGCCGAAGGCGCCATGGGTGGCGGTGTGGCTGTCACCGCAGACCACGGTCATCCCCGGCAGAGTCCAGCCCTGTTCGGGGCCGACGATGTGGACGATGCCCTGGCGGATGTCGGAGACCGGGTAGTAATTTATCCCGAAGTCCTTGGCGTTCTTGTCGAGGGCGGCCACCTGGATACGGCTGTCCTCGGTCATCGTCGCGGCATTGGCGCGGTCGAGCGTCGTCGGCACGTTGTGGTCCGGCACGGCGATGGTCTTCTCCGGCGCGCGGACCTTGCGGCCGGTCATCCTGAGCCCCTCGAAGGCTTGCGGACTGGTCACTTCGTGGACAAGGTGGCGGTCGATGTAGAGGAGGCAGGTGCCGTCCTCGGCCTGGTGGACGACGTGATCGTCCCAGATCTTGTCATAGAGGGTACGCGGAGCGGTCATGGCTCTCACCTGTCTGTGGTTCGGGATGGCTTTGGAAAGGGTCGTCGGGTCGCGCGTGGCGCGTCAGACGCGGGCGAGGATCGAGCGGGTCATGCCGAAGAAACGGGCCGGAAGCCGCGCGTGATCGGTGATGTTGAAGTAGATGAACCCGTGCATGGGGGCGATATAGGCCCGAATCTGCCGTTCGGCAACGCAAAAAGGCGGGTTCATCGTGGCGGTGGGAGAGGTTTGATGGACTGGTTCAGCGCATTGACGGGATTGCCAAGCGATCGACTCGACGTGGTTCGGGCAGGAATCCTGCAGGACGGCGCCGAGCTTGTCCTGCGCACAAGCGGACGGCGGTTGGTGGCGGGTCGGCTGACCACACCGGCGCTGGCGGAGCTTCCGGCACCACCAACCGGACCTGTCCGGCTCCGGCTGCGCGAGGTCGTCGCCGACGTGAAGGCGTTGCATGCCGACCCAGGCAATGCGGGGGCGGTGTTCCAGGTGGCCTCGCAGTTCAACCTGCTGGAAATGATCGGACCGATGGTCACGCCCGAGGACGGGATTGCGCGATATGAGACAGACCAGACACAAGGCCCGGCCTGTGCCATGGCCTGCGCGGCGGGGACGATCTACCGGAACTACTTTGTGCCGGTGGGCAACCGGATCGGGCAAAGCGCGGCGCACCAGCTGGACATGCTGGCCGATCTTGGCGCGGCGCTTGGCAATGCGCAGGGCCGACTGTGGTCGATGGTGAACGGCTATGTGAGGCCGCATCCCGGCGGGCTTGGGTCCATCCGGATCGGTGAGGCGGATCGGTCCCGGCTACGGAATCTGCTGCGGGTCGGGGTCCAGGCGGGAACTGAGGTCACGCTGCCCGGTGCCGGGCATCTGGTGCATCAGGTCTATGCTTCGGCCCTGCCGATTGCCTATTCCCTTGACCCAATCGACGACTGGGAGCCCTTTGCCCGGCTTGTGCTGGAGGCAGCCTACCTTGCCACCTTCGGAGCCGCCCATGCGCTTGGCGCTCCGCGGCTGTTCCTGACCCGGCTGGGTGGGGGGGCGTTCGGCAATCCGTCCTCCTGGATTTCCGCCGCAATGGCTACAGCCCTTGAAACTTGGCAGACCGTCGAGATGGACGTGGTGATCGTCAGCTACGGCAGACCCGATCCCGCAAACCGTCCCCTGCTCGACCGGTTTGCCGGCTGACGGATCCGGCCGCAGCGGCAGAAGCACAGGGAGCCTTTCGCATGCCAAGGGCACATGGTAGCGAGCCCCGGTCATGACCGCTTCACGCAATCCGACCCTGCGCATCTGGCTGATTGTGGCGACTCTCGCCGCGCAGAGCAGGCTTTCCGGCCTCCTCGCGGTCGCCATCAGCGGCCTGACCATCATCGGCGCGTCGCTTCACGCCCAGTCGCAGGAGAGGATGGGTCTGATATCCAACCTTCTCCAGTTCCTAAGTCATTGTTTTCACTACGACCGAGTGCGTGTTCGAATCCCATCCGATACAATCGCGACTAAGATCTAACCCGGGTCAGTTTAGAAGCAGCAAGTTCTGTTCGAATTGCGCGGCCCGGACCAGTACCGCACCGGCTTGTGGCTGATCTCGATGCCGCGCTCATGGAGCAGATCCTCGACCTAGCGCAGTGACAGTGGGAAGCGGATGTGGAGCATCACCGCGAGGCGGATTCTCTCCGGGCTCGTCCTGAAGAAGCGGAAAGGGGAGCGTTTGGTCACGCAGCAAGCTAGCGGAGCGGCCTGTCATGCGGCAAGCGAAGTTCATCTGACAACACCTACAGGGTTGGTCACTTGCATAAGATCGACGATTTATCGCGCGTCACAGCACTCACCCTGTCCACGCACAAAGGCCAACAGGCGCTCCAGCTTCGCGGGATCGAAGTTGTGGAAATCGCCGGGGTGATTGATCCCGGTGCCGATGATGAAACAGTCGATCAGGCTTGCGAAGACATGCGCGTTCTCGGGCGTCAGGCCCGAGGCCAGCGCCAGCGCCGCATCGCCCACGCCGCGCCGGAAGGTTTCAACCTTCTGCAACTCCGGCGCATGGCCGGTCGCGATACCCGACGTTGTCACGACATCCATCCAACGTGCGGCGATGGCGGCGGAAACCTCGTGATGCTCGGGCGCGACCTCTCGCTGCTTTTTGAAACAGGTGCCGCCAAGATAAAGGCCGGTCCAGCCGGAGCGGTGGCGAGACTCTGCGATGGCGGCGGCCTCGGGCTGGTCGTCGGCGGTGCGACTTTCGTCGATCCGGGCATCGTCGGCCCAGTAGGCGTCGACGGCGATCCCCTCACGTTGCAGGCCGCCCAGGATGGGGAACGCCTCCAGGCCAGTGACAGCCAGGAAGTTGACCCCGATCCAGCAGGCCGGAAACTGCTGGCGGATCGAGCGTATGACCGGGAGAAATTCCTCGACCGTGATGTCGTGATTGATCAGCAGCACCCCGGGGGCGCCGGCGTGAAGCGCGATCCTGACGTTGCGGGCCGTCTGTGCGTGGTCCAGCACATGCACCACCGGCAGCACCACCGGGCCGGGTGATTTGAAAAGCTTGTGGAAGTCCGTCCTGTTCATTTCGAGTTCCATTCGTTCCTGAAGTCAGCGGCAAAAGTTCACCCGACCGCCCACGGGATCGGCGGCGGAGCGGGGGATTTCGGGGCGGCTGGCCCTAGACGGGCACGACCTGCGGTGCCTCGGCCGTCCAGCCGAAGACGATGCGGTCGCCGAGGTCTGGAGGCCGGGTCTCGCCGAAGAAGTTCTGCTTGATGGTGAAGTCGCGATTGCCGGGCAGTTCAATCCGCAGGCGGGTATGGTCGCCGAGGAAGATCGCGTCGGCGATGGGGGCTTCATGGCGGTTTTCGCAGGCGGCAGCAGCGCCGCCGACCAGAATCCGTTCCGGCCGAAGGTAGACGAACACCGCCTGACCCCGCTGAAGCCCCGGCTGCGGACGGGTGCGAATTGCGATCCCGGCATCAGTCGTGACGGTGCAGCCCCCTTCGTCCACAGCGGCGACCGCACCACTCAGACGGTTGCTCTCGCCCACGAATTCGGCAACGAAGGCGCTGGTCGGCCGGTCGTAGATCTCGGGCGGCGGGGCGCATTGCAGCAGCTTGCCATCGTTAAAGACCGCCACGCGGTCGGACATGGTCATCGCCTCGGCCTGATCGTGGGTGACGTAGACCATGGTCACCCCGGTCTCGCGGTGAAGCTGCTTCAACTCCAGCTGCATGGTCTCGCGCAGCTGGCGGTCGAGCGCACCCAGGGGCTCGTCCAGCAGCACGATGCTCGGCTCGAAGACCAGCGCGCGGGCCAGCGCCACGCGCTGCTGCTGGCCACCCGACAGTTCGGTAGGGCGACGCTGGGCCAGCGGCTGAAGCTTCACCATCTCCAGCCCGCGCTGCACACGTTGCGCGATGTCGGCCCTGGCCATCCGCCGCGCCTTCAACGGGTAGGCCAAATTCTCGGCTATCGTCATATGCGGGAACAGCGCATAGTTCTGGAACACTACGCCAATGTTCCTGCGATGAGGCGGGGTCGTCTCGATGGGGCGGCCGTTCAGGAAGATATGCCCGCTGCTGGGCGATTGCAGCCCCGCCAGCATCATCAGCGTAGTGGTCTTCCCCGAGCCGGAAGGTCCCAGCAACGACAGGAATTCGCCTCGCCGGATGTCGAGATTGAGGTTCTTCACCACGGCCATACTGCCGTAGAATTTCGATACGTTCTCATACCGGCCGATGATGTCGTCAGTCATTCCCGATCACCCATCCGCTGACCTGCCTCCATTCGCCCCGGACCGGGATGCAGCACCTGCCCTTCGGCCAGCGCGACCCAGCCTCCACGGCCTTCGCTGTCTTCGGCCTTGCGGCGTCGGGCGATGTAGAAATACGCAGCCGAGGCGCTCAGGCCGAAGGCGGCGGCGTGCCAGACCCCAGGGTTTATCATCAGCGCCTGCCCCGGCCGCAGGACGAAGGCACGGGCGGTGCGGCCGTCCGGGCGATCAACGCCCGCCGCATCGCGCAGCCCGTGCGCCACAATCTGCACGATTTCCCCCGCGACCGGGATCACAAGTTCGGTTCCCGGTTCACGCTCCATCTCGGTCACCTCGGGCGGGGCGGCCCCGGCCTGCACGAAGCCCAGCCATTGCTGCCCGTCACCGAGGCCGACGCAGCCCTCACAGCAGGCCCACCACGGGCCCGTGCTGGTCGGTCGGGCGGGGTCGGGCAGGACGGCTGCGCCGAAATCGGCGGCGGCCGACGCCGTCAACGGCTCGATGCCGATGTCGCGGACTCCGATCATGGCCTGCGATCCCGCGGCGTGAACGCCAGCCCGGCAACGATGACCAGGTTGCAGTAGGGGATGCATTCGCCGCTGCGCACGATGCCTTTCACCGACCTGGCATGGTGCTTGAAGGTGTCATGCGGTTCGTAATCGATGGTGATCGCTTCGCCCTGATCCTGCCCGGCGGCTGCGATGATGCGCAGCACTTCGGAGTGGACCTCGGGGCCGTGCTTCTGCATTTCGGCATCAATGATGACGCGCTCGATCGACAGTTCCTGCGCCACGGTGGCGAACACCTGCGTCAGGCGAGGGATGCCGTGGGTCAGGCACAGATCCAGACGTAGGTCGGCCGGGATCGGCCAACCGGCATCTACGATCATGATCTTGTCTGAGTGACCCAGATCGCCGACGAGCGCGGTGAGCGGGCCGTTGAGCAATGTGCCTTTGCGCATTGGAGTTCTTTCCTTGGGCAGGGGCGCGTTCAGGGCGCCGTCAGGTCTTGGTAGTTTTTCGGGCATAGATCTCGCTGCGGCGGCGCATCAATTCGCTGAGCACAAGGATCGACAATGCGAAGCAGACAAGCATGCTGGCGACGGCCAGGATGGCCGGACTAAGGTGTTCGCGCAGGCCGATGAGCATCTGGATCGGCACCGTCTTCTGGTCGTAGGAGCCGATGAACTGGATCACCACCACTTCGTCCAGCGAGGTGGCGAAGGCAAAGATCGCCCCGGCGACAATCGCGGGCCGGATCAGCGGCAGCGTGACCTTCCAGAAGGTCAGCAAGGGCCCCGCGCCGAGCGTTGAGGAGGCTGCGAGGAGGTTCCAGTCGAACCTTTCGAGGCTGGCGCGGATTGTGATCACGGCGACGGGAGCCGCCAGAACCGTATGGGCGATGATGACTCCGGCATAGGTGCCGATCAGGTTCAGGTCGGAAAAGGCGGAGTAGATGCCCCCAGCCGTCACAACGATCGGCACGATCTGCGGCAGCAGGATCAGCGCCGTCCAGACATTGCGCCCCGGCGTTCCCGACCGCGACAAGCCCAGGGCAGCCAATGTGCCTAGGACCGTAGAAAGCGCTGCTGCCGACAGGCCGATGATCAAGCTGTTCCTCAGGGCCAGCATCCAGTCGCGGTCGTGGAGCACCTCGGAATACCAGCGGGCCGAATAGGCATCGGGCTCCAGCGCCAGCATTTCGGGTGTGTAGACCATGTAGTGGCCCGAAGTGAACGACAGCGGGACGATGACTAGAAGCGGCAACGCCAGAAAGGCAAGGCCGACGATGACCCAGAGCTTAACGAATTGGTTCATCGTGCTTCCCCTATCTTGCCGAAGGCTTCAGCGACACGGCGCGCAGCAGCAGGGCTGCGGCTGCGATGACAATGAGCAACATGGTCGAGAGGGCTCCGGCCAGGCCCCAGTTGAGCGAGCGCGAGAAGTTGTAGGCGATCATGTTGCCGATGAGACTGCCGCTGGGGCCGCCCACAAGTTCCGGTGTCAGGTAGAAGCCGAAGGACAGCACGAAAATCAGGATGCCGCCGGCCAGCACGCCCGGCAGCGTCTGAGGCAGGTAGACGGTGAAGAAAGCCCGGACCGGGGTGGCTCCTAGCGTCAGCGCCGCGCTGAAGAGTGAGGGCTGCACGCGCTTCATCACCGCATAGGTTGGAAGGATCGCATAGGGCAGCAGGACATAGGACATGACCAACACGGTGGCAAAGAGATTATTCAGAAGCTGCGGGCGCCCCGCTTCGCTGACCAGACCGCTGGCGACCAGCAGGCTGTTGATCACCCCGTTCGATTCCAGCAGCACCTTCCAGCTGGCGATGCGGGCGAGAAGCGGCGTCCAGAAAGGCAGCATCACCAGCCCCATGGCAAGGGTGAATACCATGCCCTTGGAGCGTGAAAGGAAATGCGCGATCGGATATCCGACCAGAGTGCATACGCTGACCACGAACAAGGCCACCATGATGGTGCGCGCCCAGAGCCGCAAGTAGATCCTCTGGCCCTCGGGCTTCGGCTCGATCGAAAGCAGCCGGGACGGCTCGTCGGTGCGCAGGTCGAGCGCATTCAGATAGTATTCGGGAATGACGGGATGCGTCGCTAAGCCGATGGCGCGCCAAGTCTTTTCCTCGCCCCAGCGCTTGTCGAAGGCCATGAAACCGGCCCGATTCGGCGGGATGGTCGCCATCTGGGCGCTGGTCTTGCGGAGCAAGCTGTTCAAGCCGCCCTCGAAAAAGTTCAGTCTTGCTGCAAGTTTGGCCACGCCCTCGGGGTCTCGGGCCAGGTCCTGCTGGAAGGCGGCGAAAACCGCATCGTCCGGCACTCCCTCGACCGGATGGTCGCGCATCGCCTGCGCTGTCAGCGACAACACCTGCGCGATGGCTCGGTTGTCGACGCTGAGGTAGGCGAAGCGGAAAAGCGGCAGGACCAGAAAGGCCAGAACCAGCAGGGCAAGCGGTGCGATCAGGCCAAGGCCTATGACCGAGGCTCGCGTTGGGCGCCAGGTCCTTGCCGTCTGAAAAGGGCGTGCGGTCATGGGACGCTCCCGGGGGGATTGGGTGGCGGCGGGGCGGATTGCTCCGCCCCAGCCCCGTTAAGGTCAGAGGCCGGCTTTCCAGGCGGTCCAGCGCTCGGTCACCTCGTCCTGATGGTTCTGCCAGTAGTCGACACCCATCTCGAGGTAGTTGGCCATGTTATCTGGCGCGGTCGACAGGAACGGCCCCACCGAGGTCTTGCCGTCTTCGGACCAGGGCTCATTCGCCAGGATCTTGTCCACTGCCGATTTTCGCCAAGGCGCATAGGGAATGTAGCGGGCAGTTTCGGCGATGTTGTCGGTCGCAGTGGCGAATTTCAGGAAGGCTTTTGCCGCCTCCAGATTGGGGGTGCCCTTGATCACCGCGAAGTTCTGGAAATCCATGATCTGCCCGTCCCAAACCTGAGTGATCGGGGCGTTTTCCGTCACGACAGCGTTGAAGAAGCGACCGCTCCATCCGGTGGACATGACGACCTCGCCCTTGGCCAGCAGTTCTGGGGGCTCGGCTCCGCCAGTCCAGAACACCAGACCGCCATTCGGATCGTCATGCAGCGACTTTAGCTTGGCCAGCGCCCGGTCCACTCCGACATCGCCCGATTCTTCCAGATAGCTGTAGACATCCCCGGGGGCCACGCCATCGGCCATCAGCGCCAGTTCGATGGCCTGGGTCGGGCTGCTCCAGATCCCGCGCTTGCCAGGAAACCGCGCGGTGTCGAAGTAATCGGCGACCTTGGCCGGCTGATCTCCGGTAAACACGGTATTGTTGAAGGCGAACCCCCAAGAGTAGACCACGGTGCCGACCGAACAGTCGTTGGTCCTCTGGACCTGGTAGTCGTCCAACGTGGTGCCATCGGGAGCGGGTTCGGTGACCTCGGCCAGATCGATCTTCTCGAAGATGCCCTCGGCGCAGCCGGTATTGGCCTCGGCGCTGTTCACATCGACGATGTCCCAGATGACATTGCCCGAATCCACCTGTGTGCGGATTTCGCCAAGGCCGCCGGAATAGACGTTCCAGTTGATCGTGTGGCCAAGCTTTTCATAGGCTTCGCCATACCCCATCTCCTGGCTGCGCTGGTAGGCTCCACCGGTCGATGTGACGTTCACTTCGTCAGCGCGGACTAGGCCGGTCGTCGCGATTAGAGCGGCGAAAGCCACCCCCGTCGACAAAACAGATGTCTTCTTCATGTAGTATACCTTTCCCTGTTTGCTTGAATGAGCCGCCCTAGTCAGGCTGGACAGGCAGCGGCAGCGCCTGTTTGTTTGAGATGTTCCAAGAACTCCATCACAGTCCCGACCGTCGCGCGCCCGCTGCGGGGGCCGGTCATGGTGGTCGAACGGGCTGCAGCGAGATTGGCGAAGCGCGCCGAATCCTCGATGGACCAGCCCTGACTGCGGCCGAATAGATATGTCGCGTTGAACGTATCGCCTGCGCCAAGAGGATCGACGGTTGCCACTCGGAGCCCAGCCGTCCTCCAGCGCCCCGTCGGCGAAACGACCTCGCAGCCGCCCTTGCCGAGGGTTGTGACGATCTCGGCACCAGACGCTGCAAGGAGGTCGGCAATCGCCGCCTCTGCGGATTTCGTACCGCGGAACTTGTCAAGACTTTCCTCGTTGAACGATAGGAAGTCGGCTGCCGAAAAGGCCCACCAGTCTTCCTCGGCCGAACGGAAGGATTCTGCCTCGACGTCGATGAAAAGCCGCGCCCCCCGGGCGTGCGCCTCGGCCAGCACACCTTGGATACCCACGATCCGGCGCAGATGGGCGATGGTCGAATAGATGAATTTCGCCCCCGTCAGCACTGCCCTCTCGGCCGTGGTCGGATCGAAGTCATAGCCAGGATCGACGATGACAAGCGTCTTTTCATCCGGATTGACCTCGGTCAGGAAATTGTAGGCATAGGAGTTACGGAACCCGGGCGCGCGGCGGATGTTTCGGGTGTCGATGCCGGCCTGGGCCAGCTCGGCCAAGATGGGATCAGCATCCTCGTCGTCCGCCAGCGGTCCCATCAGCATAGGCGGGGCGCCGTAACCCGCAAAGATGGTCGCCGCATTTGGGATCATGCCGCCATATACCCTCCCCGTCGGCTCGGCATTGATTTTCTGGCCCTCGTTTGGCCAAGCCCTGCAGAGCAGGTAGTGATCGACGGCATGGCTTCCGAAGAACACCATGGTGCCGTCGCTAATTACGGTGTTGGGCATTCATCCCTCATGCGATCGGCCACCTTTTCACCAGGCAGCCCTTCAGTTCTTCGTCCGACTTTGCAGCCCCCGGCTGATTGCAACAAGCGCGAAGACCTAACTGTTGCCGTTAGTCAAGCTAACGAGTACGAAGGGCTGGCCTTGGCCAAGGTTCGGCCGGCGTGGCTTGGGCTGGACGGGAACCCCGTCGCTGTCTAGGATTATTGTTAACACCGTGTCAGAAAGGGTGGCCATGTCGCTTCGGCATCTGTCGCTGACCGCGCTGCGAACCTTCGAGGTCGCCTCGCGCTACCTGAGTTTCACCAAGGCCGCGGATGAGCTCTTCCTGACGCGCAGCGCCGTCAGCCAGCAGATTAGCCAGCTGGAAAGTCAGCTTGGCGCGCAGTTGTTCCATCGGATGAACAGCCGGCTAGTCCTGTCGCGTGAAGGTGCGGCGCTTGCCGGGGTGGTGCGCAAGTCACTTATGAATATTGAGGGCGTCCTGGACAATATCCGCTCCGGCGACATTTCGGGCAGGCTGGTGATCGGATCGTTGCCCTCCTTTGGGGCCAAGTGGCTTGCGCCGCGGCTCAGGCAGTTCTGCAACATGCATCCCAATATCGAGGTCCGGCTTCTTTCCTATGTCAGCCTCGACGACGTTGTGATCAACGGCGTCGACATTGCTATCAGCTTCGTTCGCGAGCGGCAGTCAGGCATCTGTCAGGAAATCCTGTTGCAGGATGAGATTTGGCCGATTTGCACCCCCGGGATGGCCCAGGACGTCCAACCTATCCGCTGCGCCGAGGATCTGTCGGGCCGACCTATCCTGCACACCACGCTGGAGGGCCTCGATTTCGGAGCCAGTTGGGAGGAGTGGCTGGCCGCTCTAAACCTCGCCCCCCTCTCGGCGCAACGGGCGCTGTCCTTCTCGCGCGCCTATATGATGATCGAGGCGGCGATGCAGGGCCAGGGCGTCGGCATCGCCATGCGCTCGTTGGTGGAACAGGATATCCGCGCTGGTAGGTTAGTGCGGCTTTTCGATTTTCGCGTGAGAGCGGCGAAGCTGATTGCGCTGTTCTACCCAGAAGCCGCCGAAAACCGCCCTGCCATACGCGCATTCAGCGACTGGATCCACGAGACCGTTAAAGGCGAAGGTAGCGAGGTCGTTGGCATCTGATAGCTTTAGAGTGGCGGCGAGGACCGAAGGGCGGGGAGCGGTCATTCGAACAGGAGTGACCAACGGCGGCTTAGGTCCGGATGGATAATCGGCCTCTTACTCGCGAACGGTCGCAAAACGGACCTTTGCGAAAATGGACAAAGTCCGCTTGCGCTTGACCGACTTCAGGCAGTTCTTAGAATGGAAAGAATTTGGCGGCGCTGCAGTTTCCGGCGGCCAACGAATGTGTTCGAGGGTCCCGACAGGTTGCCGGCTCACGAAATATTGGACGGGCTCTTTCCATAGCGCGCCTTATAGGCCTTCGAAAAGCTCGATCGCGAGTTGAAGCCAGTCGCAACCGCAACCTCCAAGATTGATAGTTGTGTTTCCGAAAGGAGGTTCCGCGCCTCTTCCAAGCGTAGTCCAAGGTAATAGCTCTTGGGTGTCTCCTGCATGATCGACTTGAACGTCCGCTCAAGATGGCGTGTGGTCCGACCAAAGATGTCCGCAAGCTCTCCCTGATCGAGAGGCGTCGCGATGTTGGCCTTCATCACGCTTATGACCTTTGCGATGCCGGGATGCCGGACTCCCATCGCAGTCGGATAGATCGCCTTCTGCGTAACGCTTGCTTCTCGACGACGAAAATGCAGGCACATCTCGGCCACTGCATCGGCCAGCCGGTCGCCGTAATCCTTCGCAATGAGCGCAAGCATCATGTCGACGCCCGCCTCGCCGCCAGCGCAGGAAAAGTGCTTGGGGCCGATTGAGTAAATCTGCTGAAGCGGCTCGACATCGAACAGTTCCCGAAAGGCTGGCTGGTTCTCCCAATGGACAGCGGGTGAGTGACCGCCAAGCAGCCCGGCCCGCGCAAGCGTATAGGCGCCGGTGCAGATGGCCCCGATCCGTCCCCCGATACGCTGGTGGCTTCGAAGCCAAGATAGGACGCCGAGGTCGGCGGCCTGGGATGCGTCGGTGCCTGAACAGACGACGACGGTTGCATCGCGTCCCAAGGGGGCGAGCCCGCGGTCGACCTCGACCCGTATCCCGGCAGAGCTTTCCACCGGCGCGCCGTCCGCGCTGAGCAGGCTCCAGCTGTAAAGCGGCTGCTGCGTCAGCTGGTTCGCGATGCGCAACGGTTCGATGGCCGAGCTGAAAGCCAGAAGCGTGAAGCGCGGCAGCGCGAGGAAGGCGAAATGCCGTGTGGTGACGGCGCCGGGCAGGCGCAGGAAGGCCACCCCTCGGGGGATGACCGGCGTCGCAGGGTCGAAACGATTTCCCTTAGCGTGGATGCTCATCTTGGCGCTCGGATCATCACTTCAAATGGTGACGTCGGAAGAACCGGCTGGCCCAGCCCGGCAGCACGAACCGCCATCGTTTCGGCGTAAGTGCGAGACCGTCCATCTGTTGCTTCGACAGGCCTCCACCGTGAAACAGGACGATACTCATTTCGGATCTCCGGGAGTTCAGGAAAACGGGCTGCAGACGTGCGTGATAGAAAGGATAGAGCATCGGGCCGGCGCTAGCTTTCGCGGACTAGATGGCCGTCTTCCGGGTTCCACCAGGCGTAAAGCGGCTGTCCGATGGCCAAGGGCAGGCCGGCCAGTTCGTCATGGCCCTTCTGGACCCGGATTTCCTGGCCTTGTGCGGTCTCAAGATAAACCGTGGCGGTGGCACCGACGAACTCCTCGCCGATGACCTTGACGGGGACGAAGTTGACATTCCCGGCGGGGGCCGTGGTGCTGAGGTGGGTCTGGGTATCCAGTACGGTTAGGGTCGCGGACTCTCCGCTCGCGGCGGGCGCAGCAAGGCGCAGCGGGCCCATGGGCGTGTCAAGCTCAAAGCCGGAGGTGCCGGACCGCACCTGTCCCGAGAAAAGGTTTGACGAGCCGAGGAAATCGGCGACGAAGCGGGTGCGGGGCGTGCGGTAGATTTCCTGGGGGGTCCCGATCTGCTCGATCTTGCCCCGGCTCATGATCACCACTCGGTCGGCCATCGAGAAGGCTTCGGACTGGCTGTGCGTGACGTAAACAAAGGTGATCCCGGTTTCGCGTTGCAGGTTCTTCAGCACCGACTGCATCCGCACCTTTAGCGCGGCATCCAGCGCTGACAGGGGTTCGTCCAGAAGGAGGATCTCCGGCTCGACCACCAGCGACCGCGCCAGCGCCACGCGCTGCCGCTGGCCGCCGGACAATTGGCTGATGTTGCGGTCAGCGAACTCGGTGATCTGCATCCGGTCCAGCCATTGCTCGGCCCGCCGCCGTCGTTCGGCTTTGCCGACGCCGCGCATCTTCAGCGCGAATTCGACATTCTCGATGACGTTCAGGAATGGAAAGAGCGCAAGGCTCTGCCAGACCATCGGAGTGTCGCGGCTCCAGGTCGGCAGGTCGTTGATCGGCTTGCCCGACAGTCGGATCACGCCCTTGGTCGGCGCTTCCAGACCGGCGAGCATCCGCAGCGTCGTGGTCTTGCCGCAGCCGGAGGACCCCATGATTGCCAAGAACTCGCCCTTCTTGATCTCGAAGTCCAGCTTCTGGACGGCAATGAAATTGCCGAAGCTTTTGACCACGCCTTCGAAGGAAACCAGGATGTCGCGGCTCATGGGGTCACTCCTTGTCGGCGAGCTTGGCGCCGCGGCCCGACAGCAGAAGCTGCGCCAGGATCACAAGCGTCATGGAAAGGATGAAGACGAAGGTGCCGATCGCGTTGATCCGCGGGCTGACCTGGCCTTGCAGGAAGCCCAGGACCTTGACCGGCAGGGTCTCGTTCAGGCCCGAGACGAACCAGGCCACGGCGAATTCGTCGAACGAAACCGCCATCGTGATGAAAAGGGCCCCCAGGATCGCTGGCGCGCAGAAGGGCACGATCACATGGCGCATCGCCATCCATTCCGACGCGCCCAGGTTCCAGGCGGCGGGCTCCAGCGCGGGGTCCATCTGGCTGAGGCGCAGCCGGATGATCGCCATCGCAAAGGGCGCGCAGACGACGACGTGGGAGATGATGACCGACAACGCATTGCCCGACAGGTTGATGCGGGACAGGTAGGCCAGCATCGCCAGGCCAAGGATGATGACCGGGATCGTCGGCGGCAGCAGTGCAAGTGCCAGGTAGACCTGCTTGCCCGCGAACTTGTAGCGGTAGTCCGTATAGGCCGCCCCGAACCCCAGCGCGGTCGAGACCACACCCACGATCACACCCACGAACAGCGTATTCCGCGCGCCTTCCCAGACCAGTGGGTCCGTCGCCACGGCGCGGTACCAGTCCAGGGAGAACTCGCCGAGGGGGATCGACGGGAAGCGGTCCGAGTTGAAGCTGAAGACGAAGCTTGCCGCGATGGGGGCGAAGACGAAGGCATAGGCCAGGACGACATACAGCATCAGCGCCCAGTCCACGCTGCGGCTGCGGTTCAGATCGGCGGAGCCGCTCATTTTGACTTCCCCTTATAGGCGAATTTGACGGCGGCGAAGGCCACGACCATCAGCGTGCCGATCATGGTCAGCGCGATGACCGCCGCGCGGGGCCATTGCTGGCCGGATTTCGTGGTGTCGGTGATCAGGATCGACAGCGTCGTCGGCTCCCCCCCGCCCAGGTAGACCGGGCTGACGAAATCGCCGAAGGCCAGGATGAAGCAGAAGAGCGCGGCGATCACCAATCCGGTGCGGGCCGAGGGGATGATAACCTCGAACACCGTGCGCAACCGCCCGCAGCGCATGTTGTGTGCGGCCTCGATCAGGGTGCGGTCGATGAAGACCAGACTGAACAGTTGCAGCAGAACCACCAGCGGGAAAGCCAGCGTCAGGTAGCCGATCATCGTGGCGCCGACGGTGTTCAGCATCTGGTAGGGGCCAAGGCCGATCCCGCCGAGGATGACGTTGATGATGCCGTTGTCGGACAGAAAGATCTGCCAGGAATAGACTCGGACGAGGTAGCTCGTGAAGAACGGGATCACCATCAGGAACACCGCCCAGCGCCGGGTGGTCTCGGACATCTTGAACGCGATGGCGTAGGACGCCGGGAAAGCCAGCACGCTGGTCAGGACTGACGCGGCCGCCGCAAGGGCAAGCGTCGTCCCGTAGGCCTGCCAGAAGACCGCGCGGTCGTACATCGTGGTCCAGTTGACCGCGTCGAAATCCGGCGACATCACGAAGTTCTTCACCGTCCAGAAGGACAGCGCGACCAGGAACAGCAGCGGAAAGACGAAGAACAGCACCTGCCAGATCAACAGCGGCAGCGAGAAGGTCAGGCCGTAGAGGGAAATCGGGCGTCGCATTGGCGGGCGCACTCCGGCTTATGGGGTGCGGGCCGGCATGGGAACCGGCCCACAGTCTTTGGAAGCCTCTCGGCTCAGGCGCCTTTGTATTCCGACCAGAAGTCGTTCCAGGTCTCCAGATCCTGCTGGATCGGCCATTCGCGGAACTTGATGCGACCGGCGCGGATCATGTCCATCGCGTTGCCTGCGTCCTTGGTCATGCCCTGACGCTTGGCCTCGTCGGGGTTCTCGGCCTGCAGGACCTCCCAGCCCTTCGCGTTCGGGATCAGCGCCGGATAGGCCGCCATCTGGGCCGACTTGGCCTGCCCCTTGGCCGAGGTGATGTACTGGATCCACTTCTTCGCCAGGTCCGCCTTGGCCGAGCCCTTGCCGATCGAGAAGCATTCCGACCACTGCAGCCCGCCCTGTTCCGGGATGACCGACTTCACCTTGGCGCCGTTCTTCTCCAATACGCCGGTGATCCAGTCGCCGATCCCGCAGAAGGCCAGCATCTGCCCGTCGTTCAGGGACGAGAAGGTCCCGCCATAGTCGAAGAACCCGCCCACCTGCGGCCGCAGCGACATGGTCTTTTCCTGAACGCCGGCCCAGGCGGCTTCGTCGATGTCATAGGGATTGGCATTGCCGTTCAACAGGCTCATCTGCCCCAGGTTCGGCAGGTGCCAGTCGAAATGCCCGACCTTGCCGGTTAGCTTCGGGTCCCAAAAGACGTTGTAGTTGGCCGCTTCCGCCTCGGTCAGGGCGTCGGTGTTGTAGGCCACGCCCAGGAAGCCGAAACGGGTGACGAGCGAGAAGAGCTTGCCGTCCTGCCAGTTGCCCGGGAACTGCTGGAACTCGGGGAAATAGTCGTCCAGCGCATAGTCGGCGGGGTCCAGCTCCTCGACATAGCCGGCCGCGTTCAGGGCCTGAACATATTCGGCGTCCGACAGGATCACGTCGAAGGTGCCGGGCGGCGATTGCGAGATCAGGCCCAGCATGTTGTCGCCGCCAGTGTAGTATTTCGGGATGAACTTGACGTTGTTCTCGGCCTCGAACTCGGTAACGATGTCCGGCTCGGCATGGCCGTACCAGGCGAGCATCGTCAGCTCGGTCGGCGCTGCGAAGGCACGGCGCGACAGCATGGGCGTCGCCAGAAGTGCGGCACCCGAGGCAAGCAGCGAGCGGCGGGAAAGACCCATCGCGGTATCGATCTTGGTCATGTTCGTTGTCCCCGTTGTCGTTATGTCGGCAATGTCATTGCCGCGACGTTAGGGGATCAGCGCGCCCGCACAAAATCGGTTCTTGAAATCCCTTGATAAGCGCCCGTTATGCTGCCCGGAAATACATCACCCCGGCACCGGACGGACGCCGGAACCGACGCTTTCCAGCCCCGCCACCAGGTCGCTGACCAGTTGCAAACCCGCCGGGGAGAGCCGCGGATGCTTGTAGAAAAGCCCGATGCGCAGGGGTTCCAGCTTCGGGAAGCCCTCTTCCTGCTGCAACTCGCGCATGCCGGGCATCATGGTGGCCCGCGTCAGGGCCGTGACGCAGAGCCCGTTCAGCACCGCGTTCTGCAAACCAGAGATGCCCGGGCCGGTATACACGATGCGCCAGCGCCGTTCTGCGGCGTCCAGGGCCTCGATCATGCGGGTTCGGTAGTCACAGCCTTCCAGATGCGCGCCGAGCGGCACGGGCCGAGCATGCGACAGCTTCAGCGACTCGGCGGCGGCCCAGATCGGCTGCTCAACCCAGGCGCGCGACAGGTAGGGCATCCGGGCCGAGGGCATGGTGGCCACGATGATGTCCAAGTCATCCGAGCGTAGGTGCTGGTGCAGTTCGCGGGAAAGGTCGCAGTGAATTTCCAGTTCGACATCCGCGTTCTGGCGCAGGAACGTGGTCAGGGTGTTCTGCAGGAAGGCGACGGCATAATCGGTCGGCAGGCCGATCCGAAGCACGCCTTGCATGTCCGACCGGTGGAAGTATCGCACCGCCTCGTCGTTTATCCGCACCATCTCGCGCGCGTAGGACAGCAGCGCCTCGCCCGCGGGCGTGGTGTGGATCGCCCGGCCCTCCTGCATCAGAAGCGGCGTGCGGACCAGCTCTTCCAGTCGGCGGATCTGCAAAGAGATGGCGGGCTGGCTGCGCCCCAGCACCGCCCCCGCTTTCGAATGGCCCCCAAGTTCGACAACGGCGATGAACGTACGCAACAGGTCGGTCGGAAGGTTGGTCAGCAGCGCCAAGAATTTGCTCCGGCAATGGAACCATTGTGACTATCTATTTTCCTTATGCAGCTAAGGCAACGTAATTTTGGCCAACCCTTACTCAGGTTTTGGCCCATGAAACACGAAACAGCCTTCGCCTCGGAACTGACCTGGCCGGACTACCATGCGGCCGTCCGCGACGGCGGGACCCCGATCCTGATCCCGCTGGGGTCGATGGAACAGCACGGCCACCACATGCCGCTGCATGTCGATGTGCTGCTGCCGACCGAATTCGCCAAGCGCGTGGCCCCGCAGATCGGCGCCCTGGTCGCGCCCGCCTTCACCTACGGTTACAAGTCGCACCAGAAATCCGGTGGCGGCAACCACCTGCCCGGCACCACCAGCCTGGACGGCGCCACGCTCGTCGCGGCGCTGAAGGACGTGGTGAAGGAGTTCGCCCGGCACGGCGTGCGCAAGATCTGCCTGGTGAACGGCCATTTCGAGAATTCCTGGTTCATCATCGAAGGCATCGACCTCGCCCTGCGCGAGTTGCGCTGGGACGGGATCACCGATCTGAAAGTCGTGGTCCTCTCCTACTGGGACTTCGTCCACAAGGAGGCCATCGCGCAGCTTTACCCCAACGGCTTCCCCGGCTGGGACGTCGAACACGGCGGGGTGCTGGAAACGTCACTGATGCTGGCGCTTTACCCCCAGCACGTCCACCTCGACCGCGCCGTGGACCACCCCGCCGCGACCTTCCCGCCCTATGACGTCTATCCGGTCAAGCCCGAATGGACCCCCTGCTCCGGCACGCTGTCGTCGCCCAAGGACGCCTCGACGGAAAAAGGACAGATCCTGCTGGAGGTCTGCACCAAGGGCATCGTCGAGGCGCTGCGGACCGAGTTTGCCTGAACCATCTTCTTCCTGGTGACCTCGGGGGGCCTCGGCCCCCCTTTTTTCATGCCAGGTCTGAACGTCACAAATAGAAAAGGGGCCGGAAATCCGGCCCCTTTAGACAGCTCCCGTCCAAGATCAGTTCTTGATGATGTTGTGCTCGGGGCCGAAGGGGAAGCCGGTGATGTTCTCGGCACCGGTCTCGGTCACGATTAGGATGTCGTGCTCACGGTAGCCGCCCGCGCCCGGCGTGCCTTCCGGCAGCATGACCATCGGCTCCATCGACACGACCATGCCCGGCTTCAGTTCCGTCTCGATGTCTTCGCGCAGTTCCACCCCAGCCTCGCGGCCGTAGTAGTGCGACAGGACTCCGAAGGAATGGCCGTAGCCGAAGGAGCGGTATTTCAAGAGGTCCCACTGGCGGTACATGTCGTTCAGTTCCAGCGCGATCTCGTTGCACTTGGCGCCGGGCTTGATGAGTTCGAGGCCCCGGCGGTGGACGGCGACGTTCTTCTCCCAGATATCCAGGCTTGCGTCATCGACGTGGTCGCAGAACAACGTCCGCTCCAGCGCGGTGTAATAGCCGAAGATCATCGGGAAGGTGTTCAAGGACAGGATCTCGCCCGACCTGATCTTCTTGTTGGTCACCGGGTTGTGCGCGCCGTCGGTGTTGATGCCCGACTGGAACCAAGTCCAGGTGTCCATCAGTTCCACGAACGGGAAGGAGGCCGCGATCTCGCGGATCATCGCGTTGGTGCCGGCGATGGCGACCTCGTGCTCCGGCACGCCCGCCTTGACCGCACCAGCCACGGCCCAGCCCCCCACGTCGCAGATGCGCGCGCCGGTGCGGATCAGCTTGTGCTCCTCGGCCGACTTGATCGACCGCATCCACATCGAGGGCTGGCCGATGTCCACGAACTCCACCCCCGGCAACGCCGCTTCCAGCGCCTTGCGGTAGTCGAGGTGCACGTGGTCGAACTCGATCCCCAGCCGCTTGACGCCGGGGGTCAGCTGGCGCACCGCGCGGTAGAAGTTGTCGCGCCGCCAGTCGGTGTAGGTGATGTTGTTGCCGAAGCTGCGCCGCCAGGGCTGCCCGCCGTCGATCCCCGCCGAGATCGTGGTGGCGTTGTCCTGGGTGATTACCATGCCGTACTTGCGGCCGAAGTAGCAGTAGAGCCAGCCGGAATAGTAGTTGATGCAATGGTAGGACGTGAACAGCGCCGCATCGACGTTGTTCTTCGCCATCCATCCGCGCACGTCATCCTGACGGCGCTTCATCTCGGCTTCGGAGAAGGGCGAATATTCCTTGTCCCCGTTGTGCCACTCCATCACGTGCAACATGTCTTCGGTCATATGATCCCCCATCATTGGTGCCAAACTTACTGAGAGCGACCATACTTTGGGGCTGCTGAAGCCAGAAATTTGTTCTTAAAATCCTTCTATTTACTAACGATGCGAGGAGCGCTGCCGCCTCTTTCTTTCGCGATTGCGCGGGCTAAATTCGTTGGTATCACAGCGGCGTGCGCCCGTAAGTACGGGGCTGGGCGTGCTGAGTTCTTCGTGGCCTGTTGGCGACAGCCGGACATTCGGACGATCTACAGCCGAGAGAGAGAGATAGGTAATTGGAGAAAGTCGACCTGCAAATGCTGCTACTGGCTGTCTTGCCACGACCGTCCGCTTTGGGCCGGGAGCTGTCACCGGCGATGGAGCAGTCGGCCGACATTACCCACGCTCCAACGACCGCCCCGCCGCGTCCTTATCCCCCGGGCAGTAAGCTCGGCAGCAATCGCTCGCAGCGAAGTATGTCCTTCGGCCCGGATATCCGCGAGCACTGGTGCCAGGTCTGCAGAGAAGACTGCAGCGTTGGCAGACACGGCCTCTCGGAGAGCCGCACCGCCTTTCCCGGCCCGCCGCAGGCTCTCGGCCCCATTTGGGTTCCCGAGCTTCACTCCACGCGCCTTGGCCACTGCCAGCGCCTCCTTGGTCCTCCGGGAGATTGCCTCCCGCTCGGCCTGGGCGACCAATGCCATGATACCCACGGTCAGGTCATTCGCCTCGGGCATGTCCACGGCCACGAACCGCACCCCGCTGTCGCGCATGGCGAGGAGGAACGCCGCATTCCGGCTCAGTCGATCCAGCTTGGCGATCACCAGCGTCGCGCCCGTGACCTTCGCGAGGTGCAGCGCTTTCGCAAGCTCCGGCCGATCCGCCTTGCGCCCACTCTCGACTTCAGTGAACCGCGCCAGGACCTCAGCGCCGCGGGAGACTGCAAAGTCCTCAATCACCTTGCGCTGTGCCTCGAGACCTAGCCCGCTCGCTCCCTGCCGCGCCGTCGAGACCCGCTCGTAGGCCACCAGCCGCTGTCCTGCCGCCATCTCCACCCCCTGTTCAAAACTGCCTAACGTTCGTTGCGCAGTTCTGTACACGTCGCTCCGTTGGCCGGAGCTATCAAGTCAATCCACTTCAAAGATCCCCGTTCAGCATATGCCGGATCGTTGTTCGCTCCGGGTCGTGCGAAACCGCCGGGCGC
>NZ_JAEULP010000025.1 GCF_016792905.1 Tabrizicola sp. | reverse complement strand
AGGGGCCGGGCAGTCCGGCGTCATCGTCTGGCAGGACTGGCTCGGGTCTCTTCATACGCGCAATATGTCACATTTTTGCGCGTTACTGAAGCGGATTGGTCTGGGATCCGTCACACATGATAAGTTTGCCTTATCATGACTGTTGAACCAAAGGGGATCTGGCGATAGTCTCTTGGCGAAACCCAACGTGGCCCAGCCTGTTACTTGCCAGAATGGTGCTACCTGGTCATACTACTTCGACGGAGGATGCCATGACGATCAAAAGCTCCATCTCCCTGCGCGATGACCAACACGCCTTCGCAAAAAGCCTCGTCGATGGTGGTCGATTTCCCTCGGTCAGCGCTGTCGTCCAGCAAGGGCTCGATCTCCTGCGCCAGCAGGACGCCGATGCGCGGGCTGATCGCGCTGCCCTTCTGGCGCTGCTGACCGATCGCGCCAATGGCGCCTTCGTGTCCGGGGATGCCCTGCGCGCACAGCTTGCACATCGCCGCCCTGCCACCCGGGAATGACCGAGATTGACTGGACCGTCGTCTTCGCTGCGGGTGCGGTCGACGACCTGGCCCTGATCGAAACCCACCTGACCCGCGCCTATCGGGAGTTTGGAGAAACTCCAGCCGAAGCGGTGCGCCACGCCGGGGCGCGGATGGACGCAATCATCACCACCGCCGAGCGTCTGGCAGCGGCCCCTTTCCGGGGCGAGGCGCATGCGGAACTGATGCCGGGCCTTCGGCACCTGGCGCTGGACGGTGCGGTCTACTGGTTCATCGCCGACGCCACCACGCGGCAGGTTCGGGTTCTGGCCGTGTTCTTCGGTGGGCAGGACCACCAGCGCCATATGCTGGTGCGGCTTCTGGGCAAGACCCGGCCATGACCACCCTCGCCTTGCCTTCCTATGCCCAGTTGTCGGATGCCGACGAGGCCGCCCTGACCGATCTCTACCGGCGCGGCACGCCGCCCAACACGCTGCGCGCCTGGGAAAGGGATCTGGCCTATGTAGCGGCCTGGAAGATGGCCGCCTTCGGCCAGCCCTTGGCCTGGCCCGAGGACGAGAAGGTGGCACTTCGCTTCATCCTGGACCATGCCCAGGATCTGACCGACAGGCATGGCCCCGCCCGGGATACCGCGCTCGAACTCATCGTCCTCGGCCTCCGCGTCGCCCTCACCTGCCCTGCCCCGGCCACTCTCGACCGCCGGATCGCCAGCTGGCAGGCCTTTCATCGTATGCGGAACCTTACCTCGCCGTTCGCCGCCCCGCTCGTGCAACAGGCCCGCCAGAAGGCCCGTCGCGCCAACGCCCGACCACGGGCGCCAAAGTCGCCAAAGCCGATCACCCGTGACATCCTCGAATCCCTGCTCGCCACCTGCGACGACAGCCATCGCGGGATACGGGACCGCGCCATGCTGATGCTGGCCTTCGCCTCGGGCGGACGGCGGCGCTCGGAGGTGACGGCGCTGAACGTCGAGGACATCGGGCGCGACGACTTCGACGCCAAGGGGGTGCTCTGGATCCGGCTTCTGGAGACCAAGACAACGCGGAAGGAGCAGGCCCCGCGCCTGCCCCTGAAGGGTCGCGCGGCGCGCGCGGTGGTGCACTGGCTGGAGGTGACAGCGTTGACCGGAGGCCCCCTCTTCCGGCCCGTCAGCACCTCGGACCGTCCCCTGCCCCGTCGTCTCGCCTCCGACGCGCTGCGCACCATTCTGCGCCATCGACTTCAACTGGCAGGCATGCCGGAAGATTTTGCGACACCGCATGGCCTGCGCGCCGGATTCCTGACCCAGGCCGCTCTGGACGGCGCGCCACTGGCGGCAGCCATGAAGCTGAGCCTGCACCGCTCCGCCGTGCAGGCCCAGAAGTACTACGCCGATGTCGAAATCACCGCGAACCCGGCCACCGACCTGCTGGGCGACTGAAGCGACCCACCCCTAGGCCCTGCCGAGAAGACGCTCCAGTTCGCGCAACAGGTCATCGACCAGGACTGCGTCCACCCGCTTTCCCTCGATCCGGATGAACCAGTGCTGTCCGTCATGGCCCGAGGACAAACGCACGCCGCTCGCCAACGCGGTACTGCGCCCGCGCGGCCCCGTCGGTCGCCCACCCCGTTCAGGCCGCTGCGGCGCAGGTTCAAGCCGGTCAAGAATACCCATGAGGCGGTCCAGTTCATCCGCCGGTGTCTCGGGCGCATTCTCGGCCAGGCCGTCCCGCAACCGGGCCTCGGCCCCCTCGCGCAGTGCTGCCGCCAGGCGGAGCCCATCCTTTTCGCGCAAGGCATCCGGGAAGGACAGCATGTCGCCCAGTTCCTCGAAGATCAGCGCGAAGGAGCGGATCTTGGACCGCTTGGCCTTGGAAGCCTGGGAAAACAGCCCGTCAACGGCCGCCTCGACATTCGGAAACACCCCCTGCTGCGCCGCGATCACCGCGATGCGGCCGCGCTCGAAATGCGAAAGGCTGGAGCGGATCTCGTTTTCCTCGACCATGGCGGCGAAGGGACCCCCGAGTGAGGCCGGATCGCGCACCATGGCCTTGATCGTCGCATATTTCGCCTGCCCACTGAGCCCGCGCAGGTTCTGCACGGCGCGCAGGCGACGGTATCCGGACAGGAGACCATAGGTCGGGGTGCCCTGCCCTGTCCCGACGGTTTCAAAAACCTCGATCGGCAGGCGGAGGCCATGCGCGGCGATCGAGGTCTGCAACTCCATCAGCTCGTCGGCATCCAGCACCATGCGGTCACGCACCAGCGCGTCGGCGTCTATCAGTTCCAGCGGAATCTCGCGGATCACCAGCCCGCGCTCTTCGGCGCTGCGCAGGCGCAGGGCATCGGCCCTGTCCCGGGCCTCGACGGCGCGGTCGGCGGCGGGGCGCGGATCAAGCGCGGCGGCGGTCTCGGCCGCGACATGGGCGATCGGCGCGGCGAGCGGTGGCCGTCCCGAGGTTTCGCGGCGAAACTCGTCCTCGAGCCGCGAGAGGTCTTCCGACGAGGGAGCGACAAGGGTCTTGCGCTTGGCCATGGTCTAGCCCTTTTCCATCAGTTTCAGATCGCGCCACCAGGCACCCAGGATGACCTGCTTCACCTCGGCCCAGGTCCGGTCAAAGGTCTCGCGCCCCCGGACATAGGTATCGCGGTTGAAGTCGCGGTAATCGGTTTCGTAGATGCCGGAAACCTGCTCGCCCGCCTGGCCCACCATCGCGGTGACTTCCTGGCGGTAGGTGGTCATGAAATCACCGAAATAGGCCTGGATCACATTCGCAAGGTCCGTCTGTTGCGCCGCGTCGAAGCGGGTGATCAGCGCGCGGACCGCGTCCCATTCGAAACGCATTTCAGGCAGGCCCTGTGCGCGTCGGGTGCGGTTCTCGCCCTCTTCGATCGAGGCGAAGGTCGAATAGATCATGTCGAAGAACCGGCCCGTGCTGTCGAATTCCAGGAAGGAGGCACCAAGCGGCACCAGAAGGATATCGGCCGCGGACAGCGCGTTGATGGTGAGATAGCCCAGGGCTGGCGGGGTATCGAGCAGGATGATGTCATAGTCGTTCACGATCCCGGTTTCGGTCAGCGCCCCCCCCAGGCTGTCCCAGAGCGGCCAGTTGCGCAGCTGCATCCGCCAGACCGGGACCTGGAATTCCGCCCAGTAGAGATTGAGCTGCGCGCCGATCAGGTCGATGTTGGGCCAATGCGTCTTCTGCACGAGGTTTCGCGGCGAAACCTGCAACGCCTCGGTTAACGTTTCGTCAAGCGGGAGTTCGCCCTGACCGGCCGCCACCCGCACGGCATTCTCGGCCTGGACATGCATCGCATAGTCGCGGGCGAGGAGGGGGAAGACGGTCTGCCATTCGTCGGCCACCTTGCCGCCCATGATCGAGGTCATCGAACCCTGGCTGTCGAGGTCGATCACCAGCACCCGGTAGCCGTCGAGCGCGGCCGACATCGCCAGATGGGCGGCGGTTGAGGTCTTGCCGACGCCGCCCTTGAAGTTCGCCACCGCGACCACCTTGGCCGGCAGGCCTTCGGGGCGCCAGGCCTTGTACTCGCGCCAGCCCGCGCCTTCGGTGGCGAAATGGTCGCGCAGGGCCAGGACCTCTTCCAGCGTGAACCATTTGGCACCGCTTTCGCCCGAGCCCTGCGGAAGGTCGGGGTTCTGCTTCAGCACCCGGCGCAGATGCGCGGGATTGACCGGGATCAGGTAACGGCAGACCTCCCAGGTGGAGAACTTGCGCAGGCGCTTCTGCCCATCGGGCGCATAGCCGCGGCGGGCGAGGTCATCCCGTCCGCGGGCCGCGAAGGCAGCGGCCTTGGCGAATCGCGTGGTATCTATAGGCTGCGCCAGACGGCTGGCGGCAGCTTCGGGATCGATGCCGAAATAGGGGGGGAGGTCGTTGGAGTTTGCCATGCAGGAACCCGGATGTGCGTTGGTTCGCGTGATATGCACCGATGTCTCGCACATCTCGGGAGAAAAGGGAATCGAATTGGGCAAATCCTGCCCCAAGACCACAATATCTGGTCAAGGCAGGGGCGCTGTTTCGGGATTCTTAGAAGCTTTAAGATCTTTCCGACAGAAAAACCATTTGTAAATCAAACGATTGCGGAACTCTCGGCACCCGGCGACGGGAGGATAGGTGCCCGCATCCGGGACAAAAGGTACCAGGATACGGGATCAGGCGTGCCGATTCGCGGGAAGGTGCCGGGTGATTCGCAAATTCAGCCGGAATAGAGCCGTTTTCCGGCGGGGGAGGGCAGGGGCCGGGATCGGGGCTCCCGGAAACGGGTACCTTTCGTCCGACAGTCCTGCCCCGGATTATGGTTCCCACCACACCGTTGCCGAAGGGTACCTTTCAGGCTAGACTACCGGCGAGAGGCCCGGCAAGGGCCCGGAGCAGGAGAGGCGATGGACGACATTCCGCGCGACCAGTTGACGGGCGCCCTGCGGCGGGCAGCGGTGAAGAAGCATGTCGCGGCGATCCATGTCTCGGGCAAGCTGACGCTTCTGCAGCGGCGCCTGTCGAACGTGCTTCTTCTGAACGCCTATGACACGCTGACGACGCAAGGCGTGCACCGGATCGATGCGCGGACGCTGTGCCTGATGATCGGCTACAACAGCAACGACACCGACACGCTGAAGGCGGCTTTGCGCGGGCTGGCCGAGACCGTTGCCGAATGGGACATGCTGGACGGGGAGGGGCGCCAGGAATGGGGGGTGTCGAGCCTTCTGGCCTATGCCAAGCTGAAGGGCGGCATCTGCGAATACGGCTATTCCCCGGCCCTCGCGCAAAAGCTGCATGATCCGAAGGTCTTTGCGCTGATCAACATGAACATCCAGCGCCGCTTCACCAGCGGCCATGCGCTGGCCCTGTACGAGAACTGCTACCGTTTCGTGCGCACCGGCAGCACCGGCTGGTGGCCGATCGAGCTGTTCCGGCGGCTGATGGGGGTCGGGGACAGCGCCTATTACGAGGTGTTCAAGCAGCTGAACGCGAAGATCATCAAGCCGGCGGTCGAGGAGGTGAACCGGTCGTCGAACATCATCGTGACGCCGGAGACGCGCAAGATGGGCCGGGCAGTGACGGATATCCGCTTCCTGATCCGCGAGAACCCGCAGCTTGCAATCCTTGACCTCGACGATGGCGAGGGGGTGCGCAGGTCGCCGGTCTACGAGCGGCTGAAGGGGCTTGGCGCCTCGGACCGGCTGGCGCGCCAGTGGATCGCCGAACATGGCGAGGCGCTGTTGGTGGCGAAGCTTGACTATGTGGAAGGGCAGGGGGAGGTGCGCAACCCGGTGGGCTACCTGACGGCGGCGCTGCGGAAAGACCCGGCCGGGCCGGCCAAACCCACCCCGGCGGCGACGCCCGAGATCCAGGCAAGGGCCGAACGGCTGCGGCGGATCCAGGAGGTGGTGGCCCGGCGCACGCCGACGCAGCGCGACGCGGACCGGCGGCTGTTCCTGTCGCGGCTGGAGGGCGCGGCACGCGGCGACTTCGAGCGCTTCGGCTGGATGAGCCCCTTGAACGCCGAGGCGATCCGGGCGTTCTGGGAGGACATCCACCCCGGGCTGTTCGATGCCGCGGCGGACGAGGGCGAGGCCCCCTGACGGCAGGGTGCGAAAATGGGGCCTTCCCTGCGGCCTGTCCTGTCGGCACTGTGCGGGGCAGGCGTGGGAGTCGGCGAATGGAGCTTGGGCTTGAGCGGCAGGCGGTGATCGTCACCGGCGCGGCGAGCGGGATCGGGGCGGCGATCGCGCGGGGCCTCGCGGCCGAGGGCGTCGGCGGGCTGGTGCTGACCGACCGGGATGCCGGGGGCCTGGAGCGGGTTGCGGGTGCGCTGGGGTCGGGCCGCGCGGTGCAGCTGGTGGTGGCCGACCTGGGCGATACGGCGGCTGCGGCAACCGTGGCCGCGGCGGCGCGGGAGCGGTTCGGCCGCATCGACGGGCTGGTGAACGCGGCGGGGCTGACGACGCGGGGGTCGTTCGAGACCGGGACGGCCGCGGTCTGGGACCAGCTCTTCGCCGTCAATGCCCGGGCTGGGTTCCTGCTGATGCAGGCGGCCATTGCCGACATGCGGGCGCGCGGGGCAGGGGGGACCATCGTCAACATCCTGTCGATGAACGCCCATTGCGGCATCCCGGAACTGGCGATCTACGCGGCGACCAAGGGCGCGATGGTCACGCTGACGAAGAATGCGGCGCATGCCCACATGGCGGACCGCATCCGGGTGAACGGGATCAACCTCGGCTGGGTCGCGACCGCGGCGGAGCGGCGGATGCAGGCCGAGGTCATGGGCCGGGGGCCGGGTTGGGAGGCGGAGGCGGCGGAGGGGCTGCCGCTGGGTCGGCTGGTCACGGCCGAGGAATGCGCGCGGCTGGCAGTGTTCCTGCTGTCCGACGCCTCGGTGCCGATGAGCGGGGCGGTGATCGACCTGGAGCAGAAAGTGGCGGGGGCGATCTGATGGAGGACCCCGCCCCCCGCGATTTCGAGGCGTTGCGCGCGGCGCTGGTGGCCCGGTCCGGCACCCTGTCGAAACGTCTGGCACAGGTGGCGCAGTTCTTCCTGAACCATCCCGAGGAAGTGGCGGTGTCGACGCTGGTCCGGCTGGCCGACTTGGCGGCGGTGCCGCCGGCGACGATCACCCGCTTCGCCAAGGAGCTGGGGTTCCAGGGCTTTGCCGAGCTGCAACTGGTGTTCCGCGAGCGATTATTGGGGCCGCGCCTGCCCTATGCCGAGCGGGTGTCGGGGATCGGCGACAGCGATCTGGACCAGCCGGGCGCAGTGTTCGGCAGTTTCGTGCAGGCGGCGGTGCAATCGCTGTTGCGGATCCAGGAGGCGCTGGATCGCGACCAGCTTGCCGCTTGCGTCGAGGTGTTGGCGGCTACCGACGTGGTCCATGTCGCGGCGGCGCGGGGGGCCTTCGGGCTGGGGGCCTATACGGTCTATGGCCTGGGAAGCATCGGGCGGCGGGCGCAGCTGATCGACAATCTGGGCGCGATGCGGGGCATGCAGGTCGCGGCGATGGGGCCGGGGGATACGCTTCTGGCGATGACCTTCGACGATTACACGCCGGAGACGGTGGAGGTGGTGAAGCTGGCCGCCGCGAAGGGCAACCGGGTGCTGGTGATCACCGACAACGCGCTCAGCCCGGTGGCGGGGCTCGCGACCCATGTGCTTTATGTCAACGAGGCCAGGCTCGGGCATTTCCGCAGCCAGGTGCCCGCGATGGTGGTGGCGCAGGCGATGATCGTCGGGCTGGGGCGGCGGCTCGGCTCGGTTGGAATCGCTCAAAATCTGGAAAATGAAAATTTCGTTGCATCGACTCGGGCGATAGCCAAGGATGGCCGGGGGAGGACGTCATGATGCACAGCCGGTTCGACTTTGCGGGCGCGGATGTCGTGGTGGTCGGCGCCAGCCGTGCGGGAATCGGGGCGGCGATCGCGCGGGCGTTTCAGGACGCGGGGGCAGGGGTAGAGATCACCGGGGCCGAGCCGGAACCCGCGCCCCAGGATGCGGGGCGCTTCGGCTATAGCCAGCTTGACGTGACGGATGGGGCGGCGGTGCGGGACTTCGCCGCGCGGAAGGGTAAGGTGGATGTGCTGGTCAACTGCGCCGCGATCACCGCGCGGGGCGAGGAGATGGCGCCCGACTTCTTCGCCCATGTCGTCAACGTGAACCTGCACGGCACCTTCCGCATGGCCGAGGCCTTCCACGCCCAGCTGAAGGCGGCGAAGGGGGCGCTGATCAACATCGCCTCGATGTATGCGATGTTCGGCAGCCCGCGGAACCCGGCCTATGGCGCCTCGAAGGCCGCCGTGGTGCAGCTGACCAAGTCGCTGGCGATTGCCTGGGCCGGGGACGGCATCCGCGTGAATGCGGTCGCCCCCGGCTTCATCGTCACCCAGCAATCCGCCCGCAGCCGCACCGATCCGGCCCATGTCGCGGCGGTCAACCTCCGCACGCCGATGGGTCGCTGGGGCCAGCCCGAGGATATTGCCGGGCCGGTCCTCTTCCTTGCATCCCAGGCCGCCGGATTCATGACCGGCACCTGCCTTGCCATCGACGGGGGGTATTCCGTTGCCTGAGCTTTCCACCATCGGTGCCGCTGTCATCGGGACTGGCTTCATCGGCTCGGTTCACCTGACCACCCTGCGGCGGCTGGGGATTCCCATCGTCGGCGTCCTCGGCTCCAGCGCCGCACGGGGGGCGGACCGGGCGCGGGCGCTTGGCGTGGCAAAGGCTTATGGCTCGCTGGACGAACTTCTGGCCGACCCGGGCGTCCAGGTGGTGCATGTCACCTCGCCCAACGTCGCGCATTACGGGCAGGTCAAGGCGATCCTTTCGGCGGGCAAGCATGTCATCTGCGAAAAGCCGCTGGCGATGACCTCGGCCCAGTCGGCGGAGATGCTGGCGATGGCCAAGGCCTCGGGCAAGGTGGCGGCGGTCTGCTACAACACCCGGTTCTATCCGCTGAACCAGCACGCCCACGGCATGATGCGGGCGGGCGACCTGGGCGACCTGCGCCTGATCACCGGGCATTTCCATCAGGACTGGCTGGCCAAGGACACCGACTGGAACTGGCGGCTGGAGGCGGAGGAGGGTGGCCCGCTGCGGTCGGTCAGCGATATCGGCACGCATTGGGTGGACCTGACCAATTTCATCACCGGGCAAAAGCCGGTGTCGGTGATCGCCGAACTGGCCACCTTCATCCCCGAACGGCAGAAGCCGCTGGGGCCGGTGGAGACTTTCACCACGTCCAAGGGTGCGACCGAGACGCGGAAGATCGAGACCGACGACGCTGCGACCATCCTCCTCCGCTACGGCAATGGCGGGCGGGGGATGATGTCGACCAGCCAGGTCAGCCATGGCCGCCGGGGGCTTCTGTCATGGGACATTTCGGGTTCGAAAGCCTCGGCGGCATGGTCTGCCGAACATCCCGAGGACCTCTGGATCGGCCACCGCGAGGCGCCGAACCAGATCCTGCTTCGTGACCCCTCGTTGATGAACCCGACCGGCGCGGCGGCGGCGTTCATGCCCGGCGGCCACCCGGAAGGCTTTGCCGACACCTGGGCCGCCTTCTTCACCCAGGTCTATCGTGACGTTGCCCGTGGCGGTCGGGGGCCCGAGTCGACCTGGGCCAGCTTCGACGACGGACACTATGAGATGCTGTTCTGTGACGCCGTTCTTGCCAGTGCAGCGCGCGGGGCCTGGGTCGACGTGGCGAAAGGGTAAGGAACATTCAGATGAAGCTTGGCATCCTCACCGCCCCGTTCCCGGACACTCTGCTGGAGCAGGTCGCCGACTATGCCGTCGGTGCAGGTTTCGAGGCGCTGGAAATCGCCTGCTGGCCACAGGCTGGTGGCGAGAAGCGCCGCTATGCCGGGACCGCGCATCTGCCCATCGAGGAGATGACGCCTGCCAGGGGTTCCGAAATCATGGGGATGCTGAAGGGCAGGGGGCTGACAGTGTCGGGCCTCGGCTACTACCCCAACCCGCTCCACGCCGAGGCCAGCCACCGCGAGGCCGTCATCGGCCATCTGAAGAAAGTCATCTCCGCCGCCGGGATGATGGGCGTCGGGGTCGTCAACACCTTCGTCGGCGGCGACCGGGCGCTGACGGTCGACCAGAACTGGACCCGCGCGACCGAGATCTTCGCCCCCATCGTCGCCCATGCGCGCGACACCGGCGTGACGCTGGCCTTCGAGAACTGCCCGATGATCTTTTCCCACGACGAATGGCCGGGCGGGCACAACATCGCCTATGCCCCGCGCATCTGGCGGCGGATCTTCGAGACCTGGGGCGATGCCGTCGGCATGAACTACGACCCTTCGCACCTTGTCTGGCAGATGATCGACGCCAATCGTTTCGTCCGGGAATTCGGGGGCCGCATGGTGCATGTCCATGCCAAGGACCTGATGATCGACCGCGACGGGCTTTACGACCACGGTATCCTTTCCGCGGGGATCGGCTGGCAGATTCCCCGGATGCCCGGCCTCGGCGAGGTTGACTGGCAAGATTTCTTCGCCACCCTCTATCGCGCGGGCTACGATGGCCCCATCATCATCGAACACGAGGACCGCAATTTCGAAGGCAGCGACGACAAGATCAAACGCGGCTTCGCCCTGGCGCGGGATGTCCTGCGCCCTTACGTCAAGTAGACCAACGATAACCAACGATCTGGGAGGATCACGATGAAAAGACTGCTTCTTGGAACCGCCATGGCCATGGGCCTGGCCGGGATGGCCTCGGCGGAAGGCTACAAGATCGGCATCTCGAACACCGTGCAGGGCAACGGCTGGCGCGAGGAGATGGTCTGCGCGATGAAGGCCGAGGCGCTGGCCTCGGGCAAGGTCGAAAGCCTGAACATCGCGCATCGCAACACCGATGCGGCGGGCCAGCTGGAAGACATCCGCAACCTGATCCAGGCCGGGGTGCAGGCCATCGTCGTCAACCCGGCCAACGCCGACGGCATCAACGCGGCGATCAAGGAAGCGACCGACAAGGGCATCGTCGTCGTCGCCGTCGACCAGGCCGTGACCGAACCTTCGGCCTATATCCTGTCGAACAACCAGACCGAATATGCCTATCTGGGCGCCAAATGGCTGTTCACCCAGATGGGCGGCAAGGGCGCAGTGGTCTACATGCGCGGCGCGGCGGGCGCAGGTGCCGACAACGACCGCGACGTGGGCTTCAAGAAGGCGATGGCGGAATTCCCCGACATCACCGTGGCGCAGGAAGTCTTTACCGGCTGGCAGCAGGACCAGGGCAAGCAGCAGATCAACGACATCATTGCCGCAGGCGTGCCGTTCCAGGGCATCTGGACGAGCGGAATCGACAACGTGATCGTCGACGCGCTGGTGGAATCGGGCGCGCCGCTGGTGCCGGTGGTGGGTGCCGACAACGCGGGCTTTGTCGGGCAGCTGTCGTCGGTCGAAGGCCTGCAGGGTGCGGCCGTCACCAACCCCGGCTCGGTCGGCGGTGCGGGCGTGGCGCTGGCGATCCAGATCCTTGACGGCAAGATGCCGGCCGAGAAGACCGTGCTGGTGAACCCGGAGCTTTGGGACAACGTGAGCGAGGAAGGCAAGGCCAAGCTGGCGGCGGCGGCGAACCCGAACCTGTCGCCCGAATGGCCGGTCTCGGTCTCGATCCCCGGCTGGACCACCTACACGATGGACCAGATCATCGCCTGCAAGGGCCCGGGCGAATAAGCCTGCCCGGCTGATCCGATCCGGCCCCCGGGGGACCGACCCCGGGGGCCGCCTTTTCCTGACCGAAAGCCCGCCATGCCGGAGACTGCCGCCGTTCTTGACGCCACGGGTGTCGCCAAGCGCTTCGGCGCGGTCCAGGCGTTGAAGAACGCCTCGCTTCAGGTGGGGCCGGGGCAGGTCGTGGCGCTGATGGGCGCGAACGGCGCCGGGAAATCCACCTTCGTCAAGATCCTGACCGGCGTCCTGAAACCCGATTCCGGCCATGTCAGGATCAGGGGCCGGGAAAGCACTGTCACCAACCCGGCGGGGGCGCGGAAATGGGGGCTGGTGCCGGTCTACCAGGAACCCTCGCTGATCCCCGACCTGTCCGTCGCCGACAACCTGCGGCTTGGCGACACGGCGCTGGAGCCGTTCCGGCATTGGGTGGCCGAGCTGGGGCTGCCCGACCTTGACCCAGAGGCGATGATCCGGTCGCTGCCGCTGGCGTCGCTGCGCATCGTTGACCTTGCCCGCGCGCTGGCCATCGAGCCCGATGTCCTGCTGCTGGACGAACTGACCGCCGCCCTGCCGACCGACCTTGTCGAGCGCGTGCTGAGGACCGTCCGCGCGCAGGCCGATGCCGGGCGGTCGGTCATCTATATCTCCCACCGCTTCACCGAAATCGCCGCGATCTGCGATCGGGCGACTGTCCTGCGTGACGGGTTGACGGTGGGCGATGTCGCCATCGAACCGGGGATCGAGGAGCGCATCGTCGAAATGATGCTCGGCGGCGCCGTCGCCGCGGCGATGACCGAAACGCGGCCTGCTGGCGCGGCTTCGACGGAAACGCCACGCCTAAGCGTCCGCAACCTGAAGACCGGCACAAGGCTGACCGATGTGTCCTTCGATCTGCACAAGGGCGAGGTTCTGGGCGTCGTCGCCCTTGAGGGCCAGGGACAGGACGAGCTGTTCGACACCCTCGCCGGACAGCGCAAGGCGAGCGCCGGGACGGTCGAGGTGGACGGAGCCGCGCAGACCTTCACCCACCCGGCCGACGCCATCGCCGCCGGGCTGACCCTGGTGCCGGGCGACCGCGCCCACGCGCTGTTCATGTCCCGCTCGGTCAGGGAAAACATCGCCGTGCCGCTGCTCGCCCGCTTTCGCAACTGGGGCGCGATCCGCATGGCTGACGAGGCGGCGAAAGTGACGTCGGCCATCGAGACCCTCCAGATCGACACCCGCGCCCAGGGGGAGGTGCGCAGGCTCTCCGGCGGCAACCAGCAGAAAGTCACCATTGCCCGCTGGATCGCCAAGGGGGTGCAGACGCTCCTCCTCTTCGATCCGACGCGCGGCATCGACATCCGCACCAAGCGGCAGATCTATGCCCTTGTCCGGGATCTGGCCGATCAGGGCGCGGCGATCCTTTACTATACGTCTGAACTCGCGGAGATTCGCCTCGCCTGCGACCGGGCCGTGGTCATCTTCAACGGTCGCGTGGTGGATGTGATCGACGCGAAGGATGCCGATGAGCAGACCCTGATGCGGGCGGCCTATGGCCTGACCGAAAAGGCCCCGGCATGACGCGTCCTGTCTTCCCGTCCATCGCCCCCCCACCCTCTCCCTCCCCCACAGGGGGGGAGGGAAGCGCTTCGGGATCATGGGTTGGCGCCCGGACTGGGCAAGAAGCCCCCTCTCCTCCTCGTGGAGAGAGGGGCAGCCTGCCGGGAGTCCACCCATGAAGCGCTGGATCGAAGCGAACAGCTGGACACTGGGCCTTGCCGTCCTACTGGCCCTCCTCCTCCTTGCCACCAAGCTGATCCAGCCCGGCTTCGGCGCCTCGGGCCTCGACAGCCTCGCCCGCGCCGCGCTGCCCTTTGCGCTTGCGACCGTCGGCATGGCCATCGTCGTCATTGCCGGGGGCATCGACCTTTCCATCGCCGCGATGATGGCGGTGGCGAGCGTGACCGGGGCGGTCCTGATGCAGGGCGCCACGGATTTGCAATCCGTGGTTATCGTTCTGTGTGTCCTCCTCCTCGGACTTGCGATGGGGGCGATCAACGGCTTGCTGATCGTGGTTTCCAAGGTGCCGGACATCGTCGTCACGCTTGCCATGCTCTTCGTCTGGCAGGGTGTCGCCCTTCTGATCCTGAACGCGCCGGGAGGCGGCGCCGCGCCCTGGCTCCGCAGCATCGCGGCGGGCGGCCTGCCCTTGCCGGGCCTTGACTGGCTGCCGCGCGGGATCGTCTTCCTTGCGGTGGTCACCGCCGCGATCTGGCTGCCGATCCGCCGCTCCAAACTCGGCCTGCGCCTCTACGCCATCGGCTCCGACGCCCTTGCCGCCTTCCGGTCCGGTGTTCCCGTCGGCCAGACCCGGATCGCCGCCTACGCGCTCTGCGGCCTTTTCGCCGCGCTCGGGGGCCTGAGCGTCACCATGGGCACCGGCATCGGCGAGCCTATTCCCGGCCCCTACCTCCTCGCCTCGGTCGCCGCCGTGGTGCTGGGCGGCGTCGTGCTGGGCGGCGGCAGGGGTGGCCTTCTTGGCCCGATCCTCGCCGTCCTGATCCTGCGCACCGTGCGGATGGACCTGACCCTCCTTTCCGTCGACCCCAACGTCGCCGCGATCATCGAGGGGTCGATCATGGTCGCCGTGGTGATGTTCGGCGCGGTTCTCGCCACCCGGGGAAGACGCACATGACGATGACCGACACCCCCACCCCGCTGAACCGCCTTGGCCGCCTGATGATCGACCAGCCGCTCCTGCCGCTGATCGGCCTCCTGATCCTGCTGGTCGCCGTGCTTGCGATCCTCAACCCCGGCGTCCTCAGCATGTTCTGGGCGGGGAACACGATCAAGATCGCCATCCCGCTGGCCATGCTCGCCGCCTGCCAGACGCTGACCATGCTCACCGGCGGCATCGACCTTTCCGTCGGCACCGTCGCCACCATCGCCGCCTACCTGACCGCCACCCTGGCGCCGATGATCGGCGTGCCCCCTGCCATTGCCATCGCGCTTGCCGCCGCCGTGGTCATCGGGCTGGTGAACGGCTTCGGCATCGCCGTCTGCCGGGTGCATCCGCTGATCATGACGCTGGGCACCGCCCTGATCGCCACCGGCTGCCTGCTCGTCTACCAGCGCTATGTCATCGCGACCGGGGTGCTGATCCCGGACTTCCTGATCTGGCTCGGCACCGGCAAGACCGGCGGCCTGCCGAACAGCCTGGTCCTGTTCGTGCCCTTTGCCGCGCTGATCATCTGGGCGCAGCGCCGCAGCGGGTTCGGGCGGCTCCTTTATGCCATCGGCGCGAACGAGGCGGCGGCGCGATTGTCCGGCGTCCGCGTCTGGCAGGTGCATCTGGCGCTTTACACCCTGTCGAGCCTGATCGCCGGGGTGACGGGGCTCTTGTATCTGGGGCAGATCAAGACCGCCTCGCTCTCGCTCGCCCTGCCCCTCGACCTGCCCTCGGTCGCCGCAGCCGTCATCGGCGGCACCTCGATCTTCGGCGGTCGCGGCGGCTTCGGCGGCACCATCGTCGGGGCGCTGATCCTGACGGTGCTGACCTCGATGCTGACCCTGATGCAGATTCCCGAAGGCGGGCGGCGCATCCTGTTCGGCCTCATCATCCTTGCCGTCACCGCGCTTTTCATCCGTCTGACCGACCGCAGCTGAAAGGGGTTTTCATGGAAAGGTTCCGCATCGTCGGCATCAGCTTTGACCACATGCATATGGGCGACCTGTTGCGCTGCGTGCAGGACCACCCCGACGCCGAGATCGCGGGCATCTTCGACCCCGACCGCAGCACCATGCAACGCGCCATCGACACCTTCGGTATCCCCGAAGATCGCGTGTTCACCGACTTCGACACCTGCATGGACGCGACTCAGCCCGACCTCGCCATCCTCTGCGCCGCCACCGCCGACCATGCCGACTACACCCGACGCCTCGCGGCCTACGGCGTGCATGTCTTCGTCGAAAAGCCCTTCGCCGGATCGGTCGCCGATGCCCGGGCGATGATCGAGGCGGTGAAGCCCACCGGCAAGTATCTCGCGATCAACTGGCCGCTGCGCTGGGTCGAAAGCCATGTCACTGCCAAGCGCCTGGTCGACGAAGGAATGATCGGCGAGGTGATCGAGATCCATTCGTATGGCGGCAACCGGGGGCCGCTCTACCACCTTGCCGACAAGATCGAGGTCACGCGCGAGGAGGTGGAGCGGCAGAAGCCGACCTCCTGGTGGTACAAGCGCGCCTCCGGCGGCGGCAGCCTGCTCGACTACCTCGGCTATGGCGCGACGCTGGGAACCTGGTACCGGAACGGCGAGGCGCCGCTGGAAGTCACCTGCGTCACCGACGAGACGCCGGGGATCGAGGTCGACCAGCACGCCATCGTCGTTTGCCGCTACCGGAAGGGCCTGTCGAAGATGGAGACCCGCTGGGGCACCTTCACCGATCCCTGGGTGATCCAGCCGCAACCGAAATGCGGCTTCGTGCTGGTGGGGACGGAAGGGACGATCGCCAGCTGGGACTATGCCGACCATGTCACCGTGCAGACCCGCGCGAACCCCGAACCGCATCCGATCCCGGCGGACCCCTTGCCGGCGGGGGGGCGCAATGCCATCGAATATGTCCTTGGCTGCATCGCGCGCGGTGCACCCCTGACCGGCCCCCTGGACCCCGCCGTCAGCCTGACCGGCCAGCGCATCGTCGACACCGCCGCCCTGTCCGCGCGCGAAAAGCGCACATTGCCGCTTGTGCCATGAGCGAACCCGACGCCGACACCTATGCCCTGAAGTCGGCGGTGCTGGCCGAGGTTCCGGCCCCCGACCTGCCCTGGCTGCCGCCGATGCCGCGCCAGTATCGGCCCCGGATCGGGATCATCGGGGCCGGGGGGATCGTCGGCGCGCATCTCGACGCCTACCGCACGGCAGGCTGGGAGGTCGCAGCGATCTGCAACCGGACTCTGGCGAAGGCCAAAGCCAAGGCTGCCGAGTTCGCTCCCGGTGCCCGCGTCACCGACCGCTGGCAGGATGTCCTGTCCGACCCCGCCATCGACGTGGTCGACATCACCCCCCACCCCGCCGACCGGCTGCCGATCATCGAGGCGGCGCTGCGGGCGGGCAAGCATGTGCTGTCGCAGAAACCCTTCGTTCTGGACCTGGCCGAGGGGCAAAGGCTGGTCGATCTGGCCCGTGCGCAGGGTGTGAAGCTGGCGGTAAACCAGAACGGCCGCTGGGCGCCGCATCTGGCCTGGATGCGCGAGGCGGTGCGGGCCGGGGTGGTCGGCGAGGTGATCAGCGTCCATGCCAGCATCCACTGGAACCACGGCTGGATTGCGGGAACGCCGTTCGAGAAGATCGAGGATCTGATCCTCTACGATTTCGGCATCCACTGGTTCGACTTCCTGCACAGCATTGTGGGTGCCCGTGCCCACGCGATCATTGCGACCGCCGCCAGGGCGAGCGGGCAAATGGCCGCCGCACCGCTTCTGGCGCAGGTGCTGGTGCAGATGGAGGGCGGACAGGCCTCGCTGGTCTTTGACGGGGCGACAGCCTTCGGGCCACGCGACACCACCTTCATCGCAGGCACGCGCGGCAGCCTGATGAGCGATGGTCCGGATCTTGGCCGACAGGATGTCACGCTGACGACCGCCGCCGGACGCGCCCGGCCGCTCCTGTCCGGCACCTGGTTCAACGACGGGTTTCGCGGCGCCATGGGAGCGCTTCTGGTGGCCATCGAGGACGATACCGAGCCCGCGAACGGGGCGGCGGAGAACCTTGGCAGCCTTGCGCTTGCCTTCGCGGCCATCGAATCCCGCCGGACCGGACGTGAGGTTGCGGTTGGAACCGCGATGCGCCTGCCGATGTGATCCCGGCCAGGCGCTGCCCGGCACGAGTTGGGCCGGGCAAGAACTTTCTCTGCGGGAGTCCGCGCCGCTTCCGGGGGCAGTCGCGGAAAGGGTGGGTGCAACTGGTGCCTTTCTGTGAGCGGCTTTCGGGATTGGCGCCCAAAGGATGAATTCATCGAAACTGGCGATGAAACCGAACGAAATTCTGCGTTGGACGGTGAAATGAGAACGGGGCATCTGTCAGGGGCAACAGGAGCGCCCGATGACGATTTCCCTTTCGCTGCCGCGCCAGAGCCCGGCTTCCCGCTTTGCACCCGGTCTTCTGCTGACCGCGGGCATCGTCGTCGCGGCGTTTACCCTGCGCCTGGTTCCGGCGCTGTCGATGTTCAGCCCGCTGATCCTTGCGGTGGTCCTCGGCGTGGGGCTCCGCAATGCCCTGGGCCTTCCCGCCGCCGCGCTGCCCGGCATGCAGTTCGCGCTGCGCCGCCTGCTGCGGCTGGGAATCGTGACGCTTGGCCTGCAACTGACGCTGTCCCAGATTGCCGAAGTGGGGCTGACCGGCGTGGCCATCATCGTCACCGGGCTTTGCGCCACCTTCGGCTTCACCACGCTCGCCGGGCGCGCCTTGGGGGTCCCGGCCAACCTGACGCGGCTGATCGCCACCGGCACTTCGGTCTGCGGCGCTTCGGCGGTGCTTGCGGCCCACGCCGTCGGCGGCAAGAGCGACGAGGACGTGGCCTATGCCATTGCCTGCGTCACGCTGTTCGGCACCGCCGCAATGCTGGTCTTACCCTTGCTGGGGCAGGGGCTTGACCCCCGCGCCTACGGGCTGTGGACCGGGGCGTCGATCCACGAGGTCGCGCAGGTCGTGGCCGCAGGCGCGCAGCACGGGCCCGAAGCGGCGGCCTTCGCCACCATCTCCAAGCTGACGCGGGTCGCGCTGCTGGCGCCACTGATCCTGCTGATGGCGCGGGCGCAAGGGTCGGAGAGCCGCGCGCCGTTTCCGCTGTTCGTCCTGGGCTTTCTGGTCTTGGTGCTTGTCGCCTCGTCAGGGCTGGTTCCGGCATCGGTGACGGCCGCCTCGGTGCCGTTGACGCAGGGCCTTCTGGCCATGGGTCTTGCCGCGATGGGCCTGCAGACCGATGTCCGCCGGCTGGCCGCCCGGGGCCTGCGACCGCTTGCGCTGGGGGCGCTGGCCTCGGTGTTCATCGCCGGGCTGACGCTTGCCTTGGTGCGGATCGCTGCCTAGCCTGCCCGCATGACGCTTGAACAACTGCGCATCTTCTTGGCCGTCGCCGAGCGCGAGCATGTCACCCGCGCCGCCGAGGCGCTGAACCTGACGCAATCGGCGACCTCTGCCGCCATCGCGGCGCTTGAGGCGCGACACGGCACCCGGCTTTTCGAGCGGATCGGGCGCGGGATCCGGCTGACGGCGGCGGCCCGCGCCTTCCTGCCCGAAGCGCGCGCGGTGCTGGCGCGGGCCGCCGCAGCCGAGCGGGTGCTGGACGATCACGCCAGCCTTGCGCGCGGCAGCCTGTCCCTTGCCGCCAGCCAGACGCTGGCAAGCTGGTGGCTGCCGCCCCGGATGGTGCAGTTCCATCGCCGCTATCCGGGCGTCCGGCTTGACCTGATCCAGGGCAATTCCGACCAGATCGTGGCCGAGGTCGAAAGCCTGCAGGCCGACCTTGGTTTCATCGAGGGAGGCGCCCCGGTTCCGCATCTGGTCGACCGAGAGATCGGGCGGGACGAGCTGTATCTTGTGGTCGCGGCGGGTCATCCCTGGGCCGTGCAGGCGCCCGGCCCGGCCGAACTGGCACAGGGGCCGTGGATCATGCGGGAAAGGGGCTCGGGCACACGGGCGCGGATGGACGAGGCCATGGCCGAGCTTGGCCTGTCGCCACAGGCCGCGCTGGAGTTTCCCTCGAACGAAGCGGTTCGTGCCGGGGTGCTTGCGGGCGGCGGGGCGACGCTGCTGTCGCGGTTGGTGGCGGAAGATGACCTGATCTCGGGCCGCCTTGTCCGGCTGGACAGTCGCCCGGCGCTGCGCGCCTTCCGGCTTATCCGTCACCCCGAACGCCACCTGACCGAAGCGGCGCGGGCGTTTCTGGACCTGGTGCTGCCGGACACGGACGATCAGGCGCAGGGACGCGACGAATCGCCCTGATCCTGCCGGGCGACGCCGCCGTGCGTCGGATGGCCCCCGCCCGTGGTCGGGCAGGGGCCCCGATGCTTACTTGAGGGTGGCGAGATAGGCCGCGATGTCGGCAGCTTCCTCCGGTTTGGGCAGTTTGAAGCTCATCTTCGATTTGGCGGCAGCGTCGCCGCTCGCCGCCTCGACCCAGGCGGTCGGATCGGCGAGGTAGGTGGCAATCTGCGCCTCGTCCCAGACGGTGCCCTTGGCGTTCACTTCAAGCAGCCCCTCGCCATACTTGAAATCGGGGGCCGAGCCGGCGACCCGTCCGACGACGCCCCAGAGGTTCGGGCCGGTCTTGCCACCCTTCTGCACTTCGGTGCCATCGGGCGCGATGATCGAGTGGCAGGACTTGCACTTCTTGAAGCTGTCCTCGCCCTTGGCCGGGTCGGCGGCGAAGGCGGGCGTGGCCAGGGCAAGGGCAACGAGGGGGAGCAATCGTGTCAACATGGGCTTTCCTTTCCGGTTTGCTGGATGGGTCATTGGCACGAGGGATACGACACGGCCTTGACTTAGGTCAGGTTTGCTCGGCCTCGGCGATCAGTCCGGCGACCCAGCGCGCCGCAAGCCAGGTTGCGGGCAGGCCCAAAGGAACCGAAAGCCAGAGTGCCGTCAACGGGGCGATTGTGGGCAATCCCACCGAAAGGCCGATCAGCCCGAGAAGGAACAGGTTGATCGCCACTGCCGCCGTGGCAAAAGGCCATAGCATTGCCGTCAGCCGCCAGGAGGGCCTAGTGGCTGGTGCCGTCTTCGAAGGTGATCTTGTTCCAGACATTGTATTTCCCTGACGGCTTAACCATCGGCAGGCGCTTCAGTTCCACGAAAGTTGCGGCGTCGTAGACGATGACCGCCCCATCCATTTCCCAGATCGACACGAGGGCATACTTGCCGTCCTTGGTGAACTCTGTATGGGCGACGGTCTTGCCCGGTTCCGGCTTCAGCACCTTGACCACCTCCAGCGACTGCTTGTCGATGATGTGCATCTCGCCCTTGTGCTCTCCGGTGAAGACATCGGCCCAGAGATAGGGCGTGCCGTCATGGCTGCGCAGGAAGAAGCCGGGGCCGGAGGTCTCGATGGTCTTTATAAGGCTCCAGTCCTCCATGTCGATCACGCTGATTCTGCCCTCGTTCAGGTGCGGGATGGCGACGACGCGGTGGCCGTTCCTTTCCCAGCTGATTCCCGACCCCAGGTGCGGCATGCCGGGCAGGGGCAGGCTGGCGATTTCGCGCCCGACGTCGAGGTTGACGACGACGCCGGTCTCGCCCTCGCGGTTGGCGCCGATCAGCTCGCGGTAGTCGGGGGAGAAGAAGAAATCGTCGAGCGGGGACGAGATTTCGATCCGGCGGCGGGCGAACAGACCCTTCTCGGCCCCCATCACCTCTTCCATGCCGTTTTCGTTGTTGTGGACGAAGCCTTCGGTATAGGGCCCGCCGTCTTCGGTGAAGGCGACCTCCCAGATCTCGGCCACATCCTTCAGCGCCAGGACGAAGGTGCCGCGTTCCGGCGCCTGGTAGACGGCGGAGACGCGCGAGGCCTCGCCGTTGCGGCCCTTGACGTCGAAGACCTTGGCGACGGTCAGGTCGGTGGCGTTCAGGATGGTCAGGGTGTTCGGCAGGTAGTTGGCCACCGCCAGGTATTTCCCGTCGGAACTCATCGCGATGTTGCGGCTGTTGAGGCCCGCGCGGACCCGGCCCACTTCGTGCAGCGACCAGATGTCATACTTCTGCACCCAGCCATCGCGCGACATGACGAAGACGAAGCGCCCGTCGGAGGAAAACTTCGGCCCGCCGTGCACGGCGAAGGGGGTCTCGAAGCGGTCGAGCACGTCGAACGTATCGCCGTCGAGGACGGAGATGTGGCTGTCGCCGGTTTCGACCACGAGGGTGATGTTCATCGGGTCGGCTTTGAAGACCGGGGCGGCGGCGGGGGTGTAGTCGTCGCGCAACGAGCGCGAGGCGGCGATCTCGGCCTCGCCCCAGACCGGGGCCACCAGCGGCTGGCTGATGAAATCGGCGACAGCGGTGATTTCCTCCGGTTTCAGCGTGTCCTTGAAGGCGGGCATCTGCGTCATCGCCCGGCCCTCGGCGATGGTGGCGGCGAGCTTCTCGCCCTTGAGCCGCCCCAGGCTTTCCGGGATCAGCGCCGGGCCCTTGCCACCAAGCCGCGTCTCCGCGTGGCAGGAGGAGCAGAGGTCGGCATAGATCGTCGCGCCGTCGGGTTGGGCGAGGGCGGGGGTGGTGAGAAGCGCCAGCAGCCTAAAGGAAACGATGTTCGGGATCATGGCTCTTTCCCCGGAAGGGGCTGACTGCGATGCGGTCGGCCTCGTCCACCCCGATCTCGGCGTTGGTCAGGTAGCAGGCGGGGTCTTCCGCCCAGGGGTCGCCCGTGACTTGCAGGGCGCGGATGCGGGTGTTGCCGCCGCAGATGTCCTTGAAGGCGCAGGCGCCGCAGCGGCCTTTCAGCGGGCGGGGGCGCTGGCGCAGGGTGGCGAGCATCGGGTCGGCCCCGGTCCAGAGCGTGCTGAACGGCGTGTCCTTGACGCTGCCGACCGTGTAGTCGGACCAGTAGGTATCCGGGTGGACCTTGCCCTGCGGGTCGATGTTGGCCACGCCCAGACCGCTGGAATTGCCGCCCCAGGCCTCGAGGTGCTGCGCCACATGGGCGGCGCGCTGCGAGGGGAAGTTGCGTTCGACCCAGCGCAGGAACCAGACCGCATCGGCGTCGTTGTTGCCGGTCACGATTTCCAAGGGCTGATCCTCGGCCACGGCGACCCAGGCGCGGTCGATCAGCTGGTCCATCGCCTTCCGCGTCCGCGCGCGCGCGGTATCCTCGCCCCGGTTCTTGTTCCCGCGGCCGGCGTAGACGAGGTGCGACAGGTAGAACTTGTCCACCCCTTCCGCATCGCAGAGGTCGATCATCGCGGGCAGCATGTCGGCGTTGTCCTCGGTGATGGTGAAGCGCAGGCCCACCTTGACCCCCCTGGCCTTGCAGGCGCGCACCCCTGCCAGCGCCGCATCATAGGCCCCGTCGACGCCCCGGAACCAGTCGTTCATCTGGCCGATCCCGTCCAGCGAGATGCCGACATAGTCGAAGTCCAGCTCGACCAGCCGGTCGATGTGCTCGGCCACCCTGGTGCCGTTCGTCGACAGCGACAGATGCCGGAACCCCAACTCCCGCGCCCGCTCGGCAAGGGGGAAGAAGTCGAACCGCGACAGCGGCTCGCCCCCCGACAGGATCAGCGCCGGGATGCCGAAGCCCGCAAGGTCGTCCAGCACCCCCATCGCCTGCTCATGGCTCAGCTCACCCGGAAACGGCACGTCGGCGCTGGTGGTGTAGCAGTGCCGACAGCGCAGGTTGCAGGTGCGGGTCAGGTTCCAGATCACCACCGGCTTGACCGGACCCGACCGGCGGCGGACTGGCGTCGGATGCACGAGTTCGCGCATGTATTGCGTCAGGCGGAACATCAGCCTTCTCCGGCAAGGCGCATGCCCGATTTCTTCAGGATGCGGGTGGAATAGAGGATGTCGTTTGTCCGGCAGGCGGGGCCGAGCAGGGCGGCAACTTCCAGGCGCTTCGCCTCGACCTCGTCGCGGCTCTGGCCATGCAGCATCGCGAAGAGGTTGTAGGGCCAGTCGGGCAGGGCGCGCGGCCGCAGGTAGCAATGCGAGACGAAGGGCAGGGCGCCCACCTGCGCGCCAAGCGCTTCTGACCGTGCATCGTCCAGGTCCCAGACGCTCATCCCGTTGGCGGCCATCCCCAGCGCATAGTGGTTCGGCGCCAGCGCCACGCGACGGATCACGCCGTCGTCCTGCATCGCCTGCATCCGGGCGATGACCTCGTTCTCCGGCAGGAACAGCCAGCGCGCGACTTCCTCGAACGGATGTGGCGTCAGCGGCAGGCCGGAAGCCGTCGCCTTCAGGATCCGCCGGTCGGTCGCGTCAAGGGTCGCAGGGGGGGTCATGCCTCTACCCGAAAGCCTATGAAAAACTCTTTCATTTTCGGAAAGCGGAGCACCGTCAGCCCCGCCTCCCGCTCGATCCGCTCGGCTGCTTCCGCGATTTGCCCGGGCCGTTCGCAGGCCAGGACGAACCACATGTTCAGCTTGTGCTGGCGTTCATAATTATGCGCGACCTCGGGATGGGCATTGACCAAAGTCATGACCTCGTCGAAGCGGCCCTCCGGCACCGCCATGGCGCAGAGGCAGAAGGCCCCGCCCATCGCCTCGGCATCAAGGAAGGGGCCGAAGCGGGTGATCGCGCCGATCTCGCGCAGATGGGTGATGCGGTCGACGACTTCGGTCTCGGGGATGCCCGCCTCGGCGGCGACGGCGGCAAAGGGGGCATGGACCAGCGGCAGGCCGTCCTGCAGGCGGTTGATCAAGAGACGGTCGGTCCGGTCCAGGGCGTCCGGGGGAAGGGTGGTGCGCATCAGGCGGCCTCCGACAATCTGGCCCCGGACTGCTTGAAGCAGCGGGTGGAAAAGAGGATGCGGTGCTCGACCCCGGCCAGTTGGGGCAGGGTGCGGGCGGTGTCCAGCACGGCCAGCGCTTCGGGGCGCGAGCGGCCGTGGATCATGCAGTACAGGCGATACGGCCAGAGACCCGGAACCGGGCGGCGTTCATAGGCGAGCGTGACGCCGGGCAGGGTGGCCAGCGCGTGTCCTGCGGCTTCCGTCCGGTCTGCGGGCACATCCCAGACCACCATCGCGTTGGCGGTGAACCCCAGCGCGCGATGCCGGACGATGACGCCCAGCCGGGTCAGGATGCCCGCAGCCAGCAGGACCCCGATACGCGAGAGGACGGCGGTCTCATCCCGCCCCAGCCGCAGGGCCAGCGCGGCCCAGGGCCGGGGAGTAAGGTCGAGCCCCCGGCTGAGGGCGTCGAGAAGCGGCCGGTCATTCGCGCGCAGGACGGCGGTTTCCACCCCGCGCCCGACGGGCATCGTGACCGGGCTTCCCGCCAGCGGAAAACCGAGGTCGATGTTGAACGGGCGCACGAGGCGCAGGTCGAGAAGGGGGAGGCCGGTTGCATTTTCAATCCGGGCCAGCATCGCGGCAAGCGCGTTGGCATCCGGTGCGGTGGCGACGAACCACAGGTTCCACTCGGCCTCGCGCAGGTAGGAATGATTGACGCCGGACTCGGCCCCGACAAGGGCTGCGACCTCCTCGATCCGGTCTTCCGGGACCGCCAGCGCGGCGAGGGTGGAGGCCCCCGCGGTGTTGGGCCGGACCGTGCCGCCGACGCGGGTAATCCGGCCCGCGGCCTGCATCCGGGACAGGCGCTCGATCACTTCCGTTTCGCTCAGCCCCAGTCTTTCGGCGATCCGCGCGAAGGGGTGGCTGACCAGTGGGAAGTCCCGCTGGAACCCGTCGAGAAGCGCAAGGTCGATGGGGTCGATCCGGTCCATCTCAGAGGCCGGTCTGGTGCGCGCGGGCGGTGAAGAAGATGCCGCTCGGTGCTTCGGCAGGGATCTCGGCCAGTTTCTCGCGGGTGTGGGTGTCGTAGATCAGCACCTTGTTGTCATCGCGCGAGCTGATCCAGACCTCGGCGCCGCGCGGCGCGAATTCCATGTGCAGGATCGCCTTGCCGGGGGTCAGGGTGGCGACGACCTCGTGATTGCGGCTGTCGACGACCTGCACGGTATCGTTCAGCGGCGTGGCGAAGTTGACCCAGACGAAAGGACTGGCGGGCTGGGCGATGATGAAGACGGGCTGGCCGTGGACCGGCGTCGTGGCCACCGTCTCCTGGCTGTCGCGGTTCACCCAGAGGATTTCGTGGCGACCGACGGCGGGCAGGGCATATTGCCCTTCGGTGAATGCCCAGCCCTGCAGGTGGGGCATCTTGTAGACCGGCATGTCCTCACCCTCCTTGCCGTAGTCGGTGAGGAATTTCTGCGGTTCGGGATGGTCATCCCAGAGGTCGAAGGCGGTGACGCCCTTCTCGCCGAAAAGGCCGATCAGGTAGGTATGGGCATCATCGGTCAGAACCGCGTCGAACGGGTTCTTCCCGGCGTTGCCGAGCGGGGTGATCACCGGCTGCGGGCCGGAGAAATCACCCAGGAACACCTCGCCAGTGTCCCAGACCGTCCAGGCGAAGCGGCGGCCGGGGACATCGACCAGGCCGATGGTCTTGCCGTCGGCGGGGATGTCGGCGACCAGCGCCAGCGTGTCCGCGTCGAAGACCTTGACCCCGCCGGGTTCGTAGTTCGAGACGGCGACCAGCTTGCCGTCGTCCGAAATCGCCCCGCCGATGGAGTTCCCGGCCTGCACGGTGCGGGCGACGATCGTCCGGGTCAGGATGTCGACCTTGGTCAGCCCGCCGTCACGCCCGAAGACATAGGCGAAGCGTTCATCGGGAGAATAGGTGAGCGAGGCATGCGACAGGTCGCCCAGCCCCTCGATGCGGCCAACGGCGGCCCGGTCGGAGCGGTCGACAAGGACAAGGCTGCCGGTGGCACGTTCGATGACGAGGCCCAGGTCGCCGGTGGCGGTCAGGTCATCCGTTCCGGCCCAGAGCGGCGCGGCGAGGAAGGCGGCGAGAAGGCCCGCGAGGAAGGTGGGGCGTGTCATGGGGTTTCCCCTTTCAGGTAATCGGCGATCCACAGCGCCTCGGCTTCGGTGAGAAGCGGGCGCCAGGGCGGCATGGCGGTGCCGGGCACACCGTCGAGGATGATGAGCGCAAGGCCCTCCCGGTCGGCATGGGCCAGCGCCTCGGTGGTCAAGGGACGGCCAAGGCCCCCCTTGCGGGTGAGGCCGTGGCACGATCCGCAGTCCTGCAGGACCATGTGCTCCAGTTCCGTCGCGCGGATCGGGGGGATGTCGGCTGCGGCAGGGAGCGCAAGCCCGATGGCAAGGGCCAGCCCCCCCACCCCGGCCCTCCCCCACGCGGGGGGAGGGAGGCGCTTGTGGAACCGGCGGTGCGAAAAACTGATGGGGAAGCAGGCGGAGCGGTCGGCGATCCGCGCCTCCCCTCCCCCTTGTGGGGAGGGGCTGGGGGTGGGGGGCGCTGACATCGCTGGAAGACGATCACGCATAGGCCGCCATCCCGGCCCCCTCGCAGAGGGACGCGTCCAGTTCGGCGATCTCGGGATACATCCCGGCGACGCGGCCGATCACGAACAGGACCGGCGCCTCGGGCTGGGCCTTGGCCACGTCGGTGCCGATCTGGCCCAGCGTCGACAGGAGCCGCGTCTCGCGCGGGGTCGTCGCCGCGCTGACGGCCAGCACCGGCAGGGCAGGGGCCAGCCCGTGCCGCATCAGTTGCAGCGCGATCTCGGCGATGTTGCCCGCGCCCATGTAGACGACCAGCGTCGTGTCCTCCGACGCGAGCGAGGCCCAGTCGAGGTCCAGCACGGCATCCTTCGCCCGGTGGCCGGTCACATAGCGCACGCCGGTCGCCAGGCCCCGGTGGGTCAGCGGCACCCCGGTCGAGGCGGCGGCCCCTTGCGCCGAGGTGATGCCGGGGGTGTAGCTCACGGCGACACCGGCGGCGCGGCAGGCCTCGGCCTCTTCCGAGCCGCGCCCGAAGATCAGCGGATCGCCGCCCTTCAGCCGGGCGACCACCAGCCCCTCGCGGGCGAGGTCGACCAGAAGGGCATTGATCGCTTCCTGTGGAACCTTGTGGAATTTCGGCAGCTTGCCAACGTCGATCCGGCGCGCGCCCGCGGGCACCAGCGCCATGATCTCGGGCGAGACCAGCCGGTCATGCACCACGACATCCGCCGACTGGATCAGCCGCAGCGCCTTCAGCGTCAGAAGATCGGGATCGCCGGGGCCAGCACCGATCAGGTGGACATGGCCGGACAGGGGGCCCGGAAGCTGCGCACGGCTGATGATTTTCATGGCTGTCGGATCCCGATGGCTTTGGCAAAAAAGAGGCGGGGGTGAAAGGGAATGGACGCCCCCGCCAGGTTGCCCCTGCAGCACGACCGGCCGCAGGGGCAAGGGAACGCCTCAGTAGACGTCATCCTTCGTGTTCAGCACGTTGAACTTGCCGGTGGGCGTGATCAGTTTCGGATCCTTGATCACCGTCTTCAGTTCCAGCGTCTTGTCATCGACCACGACGATGGCCGATTCCTGGTCCTTGCCGTTCCAGACCGAGAACCAGACCTCGGTGCCGTCCTTGTTGAACTCGGGCTGCACCACGCGCGGCTGGCCTTCCGGGATCCCGGCCCATTCCGCGATCGGCAGCGTGGTGTATTCCGGGTCCACGTTCGGATCGCCGCCCATCTTCGAGATGTCGAACACCGCGACCGAACCGGAAATCTCGGCATCCGGGTTCAGCGGAGCGTCGACGTAGAGATGGTTCGAAGCAGGATGGGTCTTGATGAACAAGGACCCGCCGCCCAGCCCGAAGAAGCTGTCGACGACCTTCCAGGCCTGGTCGGGGTGCCCTTCCGGGTCGGTGCCGATCAGCGCCACGCTTTCATCGCCAAGGTGGCTCGTCGCCCAGACCGGCCCGTAGACCGGGTGGACGAAGTTCGCGCCGCGCCCCGGATGCGGGGTCTGGCCGCCGGTTTCCACCAGCGCCGCGAGCTTGTCTTCCTTGGTGTCGACCACCGCGATCTTGCCGCGCTGGTTCGCCGCCACCAGGAAGTAGCGCTTGGTCGAATCGAACCCGCCGTCATGCAGGAAACGTTCGGCTTCGATCTCCGTCACCTTCAGGTTCTTCAGGTCGGTGTAGTCGACGAAGAGGATCTTCCCCGTCTCCTTCACGTTCACGATGAACTCGGGCTTGAAGTGCGACGACAGGATCGAGGCCACGCGGGGTTCCGGGTGGTAGGTCTGTTCGTCGTAGATCATGCCCCGGGTCGAGACGATCTTCTTCGGTTCCAGCGTCTCGCCGTCCATGATGACGTATTGCGGCGGCCAGTAGGCCCCGGCGATCGCCAGCTTGTCTTCCCAGCCTTCGAACTTGGACGTCTCGATAGAGCGGGCCTCGATGCCGATCTTGATCGAGGCGACCGTGGCGGGCGTCTCCATCCAGAGGTCGATCATGTTCACGAGGCCGTCGCGGCCGATCACGAAGAGATAGCGCCCCGAGGCCGAGATGCGGCTGATGTGCACCGCATAGCCGGTGTCGATCACCGCCTTGATCTCATAGGTGCCGCCGTCGATCAGGGCCACCTGGCCCGCGTCGCGCAGCGTGACCGACATCAGGTTGTCGATGTCGATGTCGTTCATCTTCTCTTTCGGCCGGTCCTCGGGTTTCACCAGGACCTTCCAGGACGCCATCATCTCCGGCATGCCCCATTCCGGCGGCTGCGGCGGTTCCAGGAGCAGATAGCGGGCCATCATGCCCACCTCTTCCTCGGTCAGCGCGCCCGAGGTGCCCCAGTTCGGCATGCCCGCGGGCGAGCCGTAGGTGATGAAGCTTTGCAGGTAGTCGTAGCCGTTCTCGCGGGTGATGTCGGTGGTCAGGGGTTTCCCCGTGGCCCCTTTCCGCAGCACGCCGTGGCAGCCTGCGCAGCGTTCGAAGTAGATCGTGGCCGCCTTCTGGAACTCTTCTGGCGTCATCACCGGGTCGTCGGGCTTGAAGCCCGGAATCTCGACCTTGATCTGACCCAGCGTGGTCATCGAGGGCTCATACGATGCGGCAGGTCCGTCGGCGTGGTCCTTGGGCTTGTCTTCCGCGATCACGGGCGCGGCCAGCCCCAGGAACAAGGCTGCCGTGCCCAGTAACAACGTCCTGGCGGGTCTTGCTCGGGTGGTCATGGGAATCTCTCCGTTCAGCTGGTGAGGCTGCGCGGACCCTGTGCCAGTCACGCCGCCGTTACCTTGACTTTCGTTAAGGCGCGGCAAGGCCTGTCGCCGCAGGGTCCGGGCACTGGAAAAGGCCCCTGCCCCATGCGCGCGCTTCTCGCTGCCGTCCTGGCGTTGCTTCTGTCCGTGCCTTTGGCGCGGGCCGAGGGGCTGATCGCCGACGATGCGCTGGCGGTGACGGCGCCGACTGCGGAGCAGGCGGCGGCGTTGCTGGACCTGGCGGGCCCGGTGCAGGTGCAGCGTATCGACGCGGGCGTGCCGGGCTGGAGCGTCCTGAAGGATGGCCGCGTGATGGGCGAGATCGGCTCGACCTGGGAGATCGCCGGGTCGGTCGGCTATTCCGGGCGCCCGCTGGACGTGCTGGTGGCGGTGTCGCCGCAGGCGCGGATCGCGGGGGCGGTGCTGGTCCGCCACAACGAACCCGTGCTGACGCTGGGCATTTCGGATGCCGACATCGCCGCCTATGTCGCGGGGTTCAGGGGCTTCGACCTCGGCGCCCCGGAACCGGACACCAGCGCGCTGCCGCCTGTTATCTCCCGCGCCACCGTCTCGACCGGGGTGATCCGCGACGGTATCCTGCGCACGGCGCGGACTTTGGCCATCGGGCGGGGCCTGATATCGGCGGGCGGCGGGGTGGACCGGCTGACCTATGCGCCTGCGACCTGGGACCAGCTTCTGGGCATGGGCGCGCTGGCCGAAGTCCGGGTGACGATGACCGAGGCGTCGAAGGCGCTGGCGGGCGCCAAGGTTCCGGTCGAGCCGGGCGAGGGCGATTTCCTGCGCCTCTGGGTGGGGGTGATCGACACGCCGACCGTGGGTCAGAACCTCCTCGGCCAGCAGGATTTCACCCGGGCTGTGGGCAATCTGGGCGCCGGTGGCTCGGCGCTGATCGTGATGGGGCAGGGGGTGCAATCGCACCGGGGGACCGAGTGGAAGAAGACCGGGGTGTTCGACCGGGTGACTGTCGTGCAGGGCGCGACACGCTGGCAGCCGACCGAGGACCGCTACCAGATGCTGAAGGCGCTGGAGCTGACGGGCGCGCCGAAGATGAAGGAGATCAGCCTTTTCGCCCTGCCGCCCGAGATCGACCCGACGAAACCGCTGACGGTCGAAATCCGCGCCACCCGCCCCACCGCGACGGGCGAGGTCGCCATGACCGTCGCCGTGCCCTACACCCTGCCCGAGGCCTTCCGCCTCGCGCCGCCGCCGGAACCCGAACCCCTGTGGAAACAGGCGTGGGAGTCGAAGCGCCCGCAGGTTGCCATCGTCGGCCTGATGCTGACCGTCCTGACCCTGATCCTCTTCGCGCAGGAATGGATCACCCGGCGGCCCCGTCTCTGGCGGATCGGGCGGCTTTCCTTCCTCGCCTCGACCTTCCTGGTCCTCGGCATGGGGCTGAACGGCCAGCTTTCCGTCGTGCAGGTGGTGGCCTTCGTCCATTCCCTCCTCACCGGCTTCCGCTGGGAAACCTTCCTGATCGAGCCGGTCATCTTCATCCTCTGGGGCTTCACCGCCTTGGGAATGCTGTTCTGGGGCAGGGGGGTTTACTGCGGCTGGCTTTGCCCGTTCGGCGCGTTGCAGGAACTGACCAACGCCGCCGCCCAGAAGCTCGGCGTCAAGCAAATCGCCGTGCCGCAGGCGCTGCATGAACGGCTGTGGGTCATCAAATACACCCTCTTCATGGCTATCCTCGCGCTCTCCTTCTACTCGATGCGCGACGCCCTGATCCTCGCCGAAGCCGAGCCCTTCAAGACCGCCATCTCCCTCCGCTTCCTGCGCGCCTGGCCCTTCCTTCTCTTCGTCGCCGCGCTCCTGACCGCCGGGCTTTTCATCGAACGGTTTTACTGCCGCTACCTCTGCCCCCTCGGCGCGGGCCTCGCCATCCCGGCCAAGCTGAAGATATTCGACTGGCTGAAGCGCCGCCCGCAATGCGGCCGCGAATGCCGGATGTGCGAGACGAAATGCACCGTCGGCGCCATCGACGCGATCGGGCGGATCAACGCCAACGAATGCGTCCTGTGCCTGCGCTGCCAGGTGATCATGAACGACGGGACGCAATGCCCCGTCCTGAAACGCCGCGCCCGCGCGGAAGGAGCCACCCCATGACCCCGCTCAAGCGCCTCTTCGGCGACGGCTTCCGCGTCTTCTTCCTGGCGGCGGGCCTTTTCGCGCTGGCCTCGATGGCGGTCTGGGAGTTCTACCAGATCGTCCAGGCGCTTGGCGGCGTGCTGGACTTGCCCACCGCCGCGCCGCCGCATCTGTGGCATGCGCATGAGATGATCTTCGGCTATGGGTCCGCCGCGCTTGCCGGGTTCCTGCTGACCGCCGTCCCAAGCTGGACCGGCGCGAAGTCCGCCCCGCACCGCTTCATTGCCGTGGTCGCGGGCCTCTGGCTGGCGGGCAGGATCGCCGTCTGGGCCTCGGGGAGCCTGCCGTCCGCGCTGGTGGCAGTGCTGGACCTTGGCTTTGTCCCGGTGCTGGCGGCGAATCTGCTCACCCAGCTGATAAAGCGTCCGAAGCCGCAGCAGATGATCATCCTGGCGATCCTCACGACTTACTGGATCGCCAACCTGATGGTGCATCTGGAATGGACCGGTCTGACCGCCGACACCGCCTGGGCGGGCCTGCGCGCCGGGCTTCTGACGCTGGGCGCGATGATCATGGTGCTGGGTGGTCGCGTCACCCCCGGCTTCACCAGGAACGCCATGGTCCAGTCCGGGCGCGAGCAGGGCCTGCCGCTGAACCCGATGCCGCTGGCCGCCATCGCCATCGCCGCAGCCCTGACCCAGCCCCTCGGCTACCTTGTCGGGGCACCGCAAAGCTGGCTCGCCCCCTTTGCGCTGATCGCCGGGACTGCCGGTCTGATCCGCGTCGCGCTCTGGCGCGGGTTCTGGACCAGGAACAAGCCGATCCTCTGGACCCTGCACCTCTCCTACGCCCTGAACGCGCTGGGGTTCCTGACGCTTGGTCTTGCCGACCTCGGCCTCACGACCGACATCGCCGCACTGCACCTGCTGGGAATCGGCGGGGTCGGCGGCATGACCCTTGCCATCATGTCCCGCGCCACGCTCGGCCACACCGGGCGCGCGCTTGTCGCCCCCCGCCCCGTCGCGCTGGCCTATGCGCTGATCCCGCTTGCCGCGCTGGCCCGCTGCCTCGGGGCCGAGATCCCGTCGCTCGCCACCCCCGCTATCCTCACCGCCGGGGCGCTCTGGCTTCTGGCCTTCGGCCTCTTCACCGCTGCGCTCTGGCCAGTGTTCTGGGGTCCGCGCGCCAAGCGCAGCCCGGCCGGAGCCGCGCCCACATGAACCGCCGCCGCTTCCTGTGCCTGTCTGCCGCCGCGCTTGCGCCCCTGCCCGGTCATGCCGGAACGGTCACGACATGGGAAGGCAGCGGCCTTGGCACCAGCCTCTCGCTCCGCCTCGTCGGGACCGACCCGCACCGCGCGCGCCAGTGCTTCGCCCGGGTCGAGTCCGAGATCGCCCGCATCCAAACCCTCGCATCGTTGCACCGCGATTCGGCGCTGACCCGGCTGAACCGTGACGGCCACCTCGCCTGGCCCTCGCCCGACCTCATCGACCTTCTCACCCTCGCCGGTCAGGTCCATGCTGCGACCGGCGGGACCTTCGAACCGACCGTGCAGCCCCTGTGGCTGGCGCTGGCCAACGGCACCGACCGCGAAAAGGCCCGCGCCCTGATCGGCTGGGACCGCATCCGCCTCTCGCCCGAAGGACTCCGCCTCGACGCGGGTCAGGCGCTGACGCTGAACGGCATCGCGCAAGGCTGGGCCGCCGACCGGATCGCCGACCTCCTCCGTGCGCAGGGCTTTACCGAAGCGCTGGTCGACATGGGCGAGATTGCAGCATTGGGCGAGAGCGGCTGGCCTGCCCGGATCACCGGCCCCGACGGCACAGCCTTGGCCGAAACCCGCCTCACCAACCGCGCGTTGGCCACGTCCTCCCCGCGCGGGACGCTGGTGAACGGCCAGCCGCATATCCTGGGGCCGCAGGGCCAGCCGCCGCTGTGGCAGACGGTCAGCGTCAGCGCCCCGCGCGCCGCCGTCGCCGATGCGCTGTCCACCGCCTTCTGCCTGATGGACCGCGCCAGCATTGACGCGGCGCTGGCGCGGTTCCCCGGCACCCGGATCGAGGCGCTGGCCTGACAGAGACCCCGCCCCGGGCCTGACCCGGGGCCAAGGGTGGCGAAAGATGTCCCGGGTCAGGCCCGGGACGGGGTTTTCCTTGATCCGCCAGCAGCAAGCCTCAGCCCGCGACCTCATCCTTGCAGGTGCGGGCGCTGTCGCTGATCGCCAGCACCACCTTGGACATGACCGCCTGATCAAAGTCGTTCATCGCCTGAACCTCTTCCGGCGTGACGGCTGCGGCCATCTTCGCCTCGAAACAGGCCTTCACCGCCTCGGCCTTCGCCGCATCCAGCCCCGCCACCGCCTGCGCCAGATTGGCATCGACCGTGGACTGATAGGCGGTCTTGTCCGCCATCTCGCCGAATCCCGGCTGGCAGCTATAGGGCGGCAGGCTGTTCTGACCGCCCAGAACCTCACGCTCTCGCGCGCGCAGGGTGTCGCAGCCCCAAGTCCGCAGGGCGGCAGGCATCCGGGCGTTGAGGTCGATCCAGATTTCCAGACCGGCCATGCCATAGATGCCCTCTTGCGGGTCGATCTTCTCCAGCGCGGCGGTGTGATACCACTTGCCCCCGACCAGGCCTGCGAAGGCCACGACCGCCAAGGCTGCTATTCCCGCGACTTTTCCAAGACTTGCCATGATCCCTCTTGTTACCGGCACCGAAACCGCGCTTAATCCGGGACCAAGGCGGCGGCAAGACCTGCCGGATTGTCGCACCGGGCATATCCCTGTCAGATGGTTGACTTTTGTTAAGGCCCTGTCCTGCCCGAACGGTCACACCCGCGTTACCTGAAACGCTCCAGGAAAGGATTCCGCCATGCGCGAAGTCATGACCAAGAGCATGGCCCGCAACATCTTCTACGGCGGGTCACTGTTCTTCATCCTGATATTCGTGGGCCTTACGGCCCAGTCACACCTCTACATCACCTCCACTTCGACCGACAAAGCCACGCTGACCGAAAGTGTCGCGGCGGGCAAACACCTGTGGGAAAAGCACTCCTGCATCAACTGCCACACGATTCTGGGCGAAGGCGCCTACTTCGCGCCCGAACTTGGCAACGTGATGACCCGCTGGGGCGTGGAACCCGGCGACCATGTGGCCGCGTTCGATGCGCTGAAGGCCTGGATGGACGCGATGCCCTCGGGTGTCGAGGGCCGTCGGCAGATGCCGAACTTCGGCCTGACCGACGCCGAATACCAGAACCTCGCCGACTTCCTGCTCTGGGTCGACACGATCCGCGCGCAGGACTGGCCGCCGAATGACGCGGGCTGAGGAGACGCCATCATGAAATACCAATCGCAGAAGATCGCGCTGGCCTACTTTTCGGTCGCGCTCGCCCTCTTCGCCGTGCAGGTGACGATGGGTCTTGTCCTGGGCTGGATATATGTCAGCCCGAATTTCCTGTCCGGGCTGATTCCCTTCAACATCGGCCGGATGCTGCATACGAACAGCCTGATCGTCTGGCTGCTTCTGGGCTTCTTCGGGGCCGCCTACTACCTGATCCCCGAGGAAAGCGAGCGCGAGATCCATTCGACCAAGCTCGCCTGGCTGCAACTGGCGATCTTCGTCCTCGGCACCGCCGGGGTGGTCGTGACCTATCTCTTCAACCTCTTCGACGGCAACTGGCTTCTGGGCAACGAGGGGCGCGAGTTCATCGAACAGCCGCGCTGGGTCAAGGCCGGGATCGTCGTCGCCGCGCTGATCTTCCTTTACAACATCTCGATGACGGTGCTGGCGGGCAAGAAGACCGCGATCACCAACATCCTGCTCCTGGGCCTCTGGGTGCTGGCGCTCCTCTTCCTGTTCGCCTTCGTCAACCCGGACAACCTGGCCTTGGACAAGATGTACTGGTGGTACATCGTCCATCTCTGGGTCGAAGGCACCTGGGAGCTGGTGATGGCCTCGATCCTCGCCTTCCTGATGCTGAAGCTGACGGGGGTGGACCGCGAGGTCGTTGAAAAGTGGCTCTACGTCATCGCCGCGCTGGCGCTCTTCTCCGGCATCCTCGGCACCGGCCACCACTACTACTGGATCGGCACGCCGGGCTACTGGCAATGGATCGGCTCGATCTTCTCCAGCCTCGAAATCGTGCCGTTCTTCGCGATGATGTCCTTCGCCTTCGTCATGGTCTGGAAAGGCCGCCGCGACCACCCGAACAAGGCCGCGCTCCTGTGGTCGCTCGGCTGTGCCACGCTGGCCTTCTTCGGCGCGGGCGTCTGGGGCTTCCTGCACACCTTGCACGGGATCAACTACTACAGCCACGGCACCCAGATCACCGCCGCGCACGGGCACCTTGCCTTCTACGGCGCCTATGTCTGCCTCAACCTTGCGATCATCAGCTATGCCATGCCGCACCTGCGCGGACGCGATCCCTACAACCAGGTCCTGAACATGGCCTCGTTCTGGCTGATGTCCTCGGGCGTGGTGTTCATGACCGTGGTCCTGACCTTCGCCGGTGCGCTGCAAACCCACCTGCAACGCGTCAACGGCGAGGCCTATATGGACGTGCAGGACCAGCTCTGGATCTTCTACGCCATGCGCTTCGGCGCCGGTGCGGCCGTGGTCCTGGGCGCCATCCTGTTCATCTATGCCACAGCCTTCCCGCGGCGCGAGATCGTGACCCCCGGCCCGCTGGAAAGCGACCGGCTTGAGCACGACCCCGACCACGTCGCGGCGGAGTGATGCTGATGGACGGTTCCCACATCGACACGAGGGGGGCGCAAGCCCCCTTCTACCTCCCCCAGGGCGACGAGGTTTCGGTCTTCGAGGCCGCCGCCGCCCACCGCCTTCCGATCCTCCTCAAGGGCCCGACCGGCTGCGGCAAGACCCGCTTCGTCACCCACATGGCCGCGAAACTCGGCCGCCCGCTCCATACCGTCGCCTGCCATGACGACCTCTCCGCCGCCGACCTGATCGGCCGCTGGCTGCTGAAAGGCGGCGAGACGGTCTGGGTCGACGGCCCCCTCACCCGCGCCGTGCGCGAAGGCGCGATCTGCTACCTCGACGAGGTGGTCGAGGCGCGGAAGGACGTGACCGTCGTCCTCCACCCCCTGACCGACGACCGCCGCATCCTGCCGATCGACCGCACGGGAGAGGAGCTGGTGGCGCATCCCGACTTCCTGCTGGTCGCCAGCTACAACCCCGGCTACCAGAACATCCTGAAGACGCTGAAACCCTCCACCCGCCAGCGCTTCGTCTCGCTGGAATTCAGCTTCCCGAAGCCGGAACACGAAGTCCCCGTCGTCGCCCGCGAATCCGGCCTGCCCGAAGCGCAGGTGCAGCCGCTGGTCCGGCTGGCGAACAAGCTCCGCGCCATGAAGGGCCAGGATGTCGAGGAGGGCGTCTCCACCCGCCTCGTCGTCTATTGCGCGCAACTCATCCACGGGGGCATGCCCGTCGATCGCGCCATCCGCGCGGCGATGATCGAACCCCTGACCGACGACCCGGATGTGAAGGCCGGGCTCCGCGATCTCGTGACTGCCGTTTTCGGGTGAGGCCGGCAATGTCACGGATCGAGTTCGAGCCATGGGAACCCGAGGAATCTGTCGGGAAACTGTGGCACGCCTTTGCCAGCCGTCTGGATGGCGACCCCATCCACGACGGAGCCCGTGTCCCGCTGTCACAGGTGGGCGGACGGCTGGCAGTCCTTTTCCGCGGCCTGGGCGGCGATCCGGCGGTGGAAATCAAGCCGGTGGCCGCTGAAACCAGCCACCATCGGCTGTCCTTCCTGCGCCGCCTTGGCACCTGGGCCGAAGCGACCCCGCGCGCCAGTTTCGATGGCGCGACCCTGCGCCTGCCGGAAAGCCTCGCCGCCTTTCCCGACCCCCGCGCCAATGCGGCGCTTTACCTCTGGCTTGCCGCCGCCGCCGTGGCCCTGCGCGACCTGACGCCCTCTGAGGACGCCGATCCGCTGCAAGCCGATCTCGCCGCGCTCGAAACCGCGAAGACGATGACCGCCGCAGCCCTGCGCCTTGCCCCCGGCTACACCAAACTCCATGCCGACCTCTGCGAGGCGACGCTCCTTTTCCGCCGCACCCCGAACCTTCCCCCCGTCGAGGCCGCCGTCGAGGCGCGCATCCGGGCCGCCCTTGGCGCCAACGTCACCCTCCCGCCGCTGCCCGCGAAGGCGCCGCGCGGCTATCGTCCGTTCAAGCCGGTGCCGCTCTGGCCCGACCTGCGCGTCCTGGCCCGCAGCGAGCATACCGCCGTCGAGGCCCGCGCCACCGAAGGCCCGCCCGAGGAGTCCGAGGAAAAAACCGCCCGCAAGGCCCGCCGCCGCAAGGCCGACCAGGCCGACCGCAACGATAGCTTCATCCTGCACAAGTTCGAGGCCATCCTGTCGATGACCGAATTCCTCAACCTCAACCGCCGGGTCGAGGATGACGACGAGGACACCGCGAAAAAGGCTGCCGACGATCAGGAGGAGATCGGCCTTGCCCAGGTTTCCAAGGCCCCGGCCACCCGCCTGAAACTGCATCTCGACCTCGCGCCCGAAGACGTGGACCGCGAACAGATTTCCGGCAGCTTCACCTATCCCGAATGGGACGTCCGCACCGCCAGCTACCTTCCCTCACACGCCCGGGTGCTTCATTCCCGGGCTGAAGCCAGCGACCTGACGCCCCCGTTTCGGGCTGACCCGCGCGCCTCCGCCCGGATCCGCGCCGTCCGCCGCCAGTTCGAGGCCTTGCGTCCCAGCCTCGTCTCGATGCCTGGCTACCCGGACGGCGACGTGCTTGACACCGAACGGGCGGTGCGCGCGCGGGTCGATTTTCTTGCCAACGGTGAGGGGACGGATCGGGTCTGGCGCCAGACCAGGCCGGAGCGCCGCGACCTCGCCGTGTCGATCCTCTTGGACATTTCCCGCTCGACCGAAAGCGCGATCCCCGGCCACGGCCATGACGGGCGCAGCGTGATCGACATCGAACGCGAGGCGCTGGCGGCGCTGGCCTGGGGGCTGGATGCCTGCGGCGACAGTTTCGCGATCCACGCCTTCTCCTCGCTGAAGCGGAACCGCGTCTTCGTGCAGGAGGTGAAGCGCTTTGCCGAGCCGATGGCGGAGGCGGTGGAACACCGCATCGCCGCGCTGAAACCGGGTCACTACACCCGGCTTGGGGCGGCGATCCGGCACATGTCGGCGCTGCTGGCCAAGGAAGCCCGCAAGCGGCGGTTGCTACTGGTCATCACCGATGGCAAGCCGAACGACCTTGACCACTACGAGGGCCGCCACGGGATCGAGGACAGCCGGATGGCGGTTCAGGAAGCCCGCCGTGCCGGACACGCCGTCTTCGGCATCACCGTGGACCGTGACGGCAAGTCGTGGTTCCCCCGACTGTTCGGCCAGGGCGCCTTTGCCCTGATCCCGCATCCCGAGAAACTGACCCAGGCGCTGCCGCAGATCTACCGGCAGCTTGTCACCGGATGACGATTCCGCCGGACTCTCCTCAGTCACTTCGTGCCTCATCGCTTGCGCCCGGCGAAGAGAAGCCGAAGACGCACGACGAGCCCCCCTCCGGCCAGCTTCCCGGCGAACTCCTCATGTGGGTGCTGATCCTTTCGGAGATCACCGTCTTCGGTGCGGGGCTCCTTGCCTTCCTTTCCGTGCGCCTGACCGACCCCACCGGCTTTGCCGAGGCGCAGTCCCACCTCCACCGCACGGGCGCTGCCGCGAACACGCTGGTCCTTGTGACCTCGGGCTGGCTTGCCGCGCTGGCCACCCGGGCGGCCGAGGCCGGGCAGAGGCGAAGGCTGCGTCTGTTGCTTGCCGTGGCGATCGGCTTCGGCGCGGTGTTCCTGATCCTGAAAGGCACCGAATATGCCGATCTCTGGGCGCAGGGCATCGGCACCGAAACCCATGCCTTCTATACCTTCAGCTACCTGTTGACCGGCTTCCATGCCGCGCATGTGCTGGCGGGGATGGTCCTGCTGGCGCTGGTCGGCTGGCTTGGCACGCCGAAGGCGGTCGAGACCGGGGCGGCCTTCTGGCACATGGTGGACCTGGTCTGGGTGCTGCTGTTCCCGGTGGTCTACCTGCTATGACGCGCGCGACCAAAGCCTGGATTCTGCTGCTGGCCCTCTCCGCCGCGTCGACCGCCCTTGCGGCATCGGGCCTGATCGGCGCGGCGCTGGCCCTGCCGGTGCTGGCGCTCTCGGGTCTGAAGGCGCATGTGATCCTGCGCGACTATCTTGGCCTTGTCGTCGCGCCCGGCTGGCTGCGCGGCTTCGACCTGGGCCTGAGCCTGTTGATCCTGGCCTTCGCGGGCCTCGCTCTGGCGGCGTGACAGATTAAGATGTGGTAAACGCCCGCAACCAACCCCTTGATTTCAAAGGGTCAGAAAATCTGTCCACCGTGGACAGCCCCTCACTCGGCCCGGAAGGCTCCGGCCAGCGGTTCGGGCAGGTCGAACTCCGCCAGTACCCGTGCCCGGCCCTCCGCCGACATCTTCCGCGCGGTCTTCCTCACGATATCGAGGGTCTGCTCCGCATCCCGGTCGGCCGCGAAGGGCGAGAAATACCACTTCAGGAAGACGAAGCAGATCACGTCCTCCAAAGCCTGCACCTCCGGGTCGCGCTTGATCCCCTCCTTGCGGAGAAGCACCCCGACCCGCGCGCCATCAGCCTCGGGAAAGCCCGCCTCGGTCATGATCGCCGCGACGCGCAGCCCATGCCGCCGCCCCTGTTCGCGGCGCCAGTCCAGATAGCCCGCCTTGCCCTCGGGATAGTCGCCCCTTGGCAAGAGCCAGCGTTCCACATGCTGCCCCCGCGCCGCGACTTGCAGCCCCTCGGAGGCGGCCGGAAACAGCCGGGCCAGTTCCGTGCTCATCCGCTGGCCATAGACCAGCGCCTCGCCCTTCGGATCGGCGACGTTCGCCGCGTCGATCAGGGCCAGCGCCCGGCGCAGGCGATCGGACATCAGCCCCCCTTCGACCAGGCCAGCGCCGGATCTTCCTCGACATAGTCGCGCAGCGTCGCCACGTCGTCGATCTGCGCGGTGTTCTGCTTGATCGTCACGCCCTGGTCCTTCAGCCGCGCGAAGGCCCGGCTCAGGCTTTCCGGTTTCATCCCCAGACGCCCAGCGATCAGTACCTTGTCGTAGGGCAGCGTCACCTCGCAGGCGCCGTCGGGGCAGGGGGCCAGCTCCAGCAGGAATTCCGCCACCCGCTGCGCACCGGTCTGCGCCTTCAGCGCCTCGACCTGCCCCACCAGCGCGTGAAGATGTGCGAAGGTGGCCGACAGGATCGAGATCGCCACCTCCGGGTTGTCGCGGATCTGGCGCAGGAGGACATCCGCCTCGATCCGGATCAGGGTGCAGTCCGTCACCGACTCGGCCGCGACGGGATAGGTATCGTGGCGGAAGGCCACCGCCTCGCCGAAACTCGCGCCCTTGGTGAAGACCCCCACCACCGCCTCGGTCCCCGAGGGCGCGATGCGGTAGAGCTTCACCCAGCCATCCGCGACGATGTAGATCGCGCTGGCCCGCTCACCCTGGAGGAAGATGGTCTCGCCGCGCGAGAAGCTGCGCACGCGCGCGCTGTCGAGCACGGTCTTCGCCACATGCTCGGGTGCGGCGGCGAGAAGCAGCGACCGGCGCGCAAGGGCGATGAGTTCGGGTTTCATTCAGGGTCCATGCACTGTCAGCCGCTGTTCTTTCCCTAACCCGATCCGGGCGGATATTCCACCGCTAGCTGCACGGGGTCGAGCATCTGCCGGACGGCAGGCTAGATGTTCTCGGGACCGTAGATGTCGAAGGCCAGCACCTTCTTGGTCGGGCCGGTGCCCGCGTCGAGTTCCTTCATCATGTGGCCGACGGCATCGCTGGCCAGGCGCTGGACCGGATGCGAGAGAACCATGGACAGGAGCCCGTCGATCAGGCCCATCCGGGTGTGTTCCGTCAGGTCATGGCCGATCGCGACGATGCCCCGGTCGCGGCCGAGGGAAGACATGGCCTCCAGCACGCCCGCCGCCCCGCCGCCGTCGATGTAGATGCCGACAAGGTCCGGCTCGCGGCGGAGAAGCTGTTCGGTCACGTCCCGGGCGATCGACTTGTCCTCGAAGGTCTGCAGCGGTTCCAGGATGGTGAAGCCGACGCCATGTTCCCGGCAATAGGACCGGAAGCCGGATTCGCTCAGTTCCTGACAGCGATAGCGGTGGTTACCGACGATGATCGCCACCGGGCCCGCGCGGCGACTTTGCATGGTCATTGCCCATGCGGCTGTCCGGCCCATGCGCCAGGCGTCAAGCCCGACATAGCCCGTGGCACAGGCAGCGGTCAGTTCGGAGATCAGCCCGTAGGTCGGAACGCCCCCGGCCGCCAGAGTCTCGATCGCGTTGGCGACGCGGGGATGTTCGGCGGACACGACCGCCAGGGCATCGACCTGCTGGCCGAGGCGCAGGATCCGGTCCGACACCGCCTCGGGCGAGAGATCGTCCATGTGTTCGACCAGAACCGCGACCGGCCCGGGCGTTTCGGTTTCGGCCTGGCGCAGGGCATCGGCGATCATCCGGTAGAAGGTGCGGTGCGACTGTTGCAGCAGAAAGCCCAGCCGCGCCTTCGGACGTTCGGCCTGGAGCCGCTGGCGCAGGGCGGGCAGGGCGTAGAAGCCCATTGCCTCGGCCGCTTCCAGCACGCGCTGGCCGGTGGCGGCCCGGACCTCGCTGCGCCCGTTCAGGATGCGGTCGATGGTCGAGACGCTGACGCCTGCCCTGGCGGCGAGGTCGTGGATGGTGAACCGGCGAGCCATGTGTCCTCCTGAAGGATTCCTTCATTCTTGCGCAGGGCAAAAGAAGGAAATGAGGGGAAATGCTTCAGAATGAATGAAAGGATTATGCAGGATGGTTTGTCAACAGTATGAAAATTCCAATCGCAGAACGACTCGGAACGAACGTATCAACGGGGGCGACAGATGGACGACCTGCAATTCGGCACCCGCGACAAGCGCGGCAACTGGTCCCCGAACGAGGCCCTCGACGTTGCGCCGTTCTGGCGCAAGCCCTTCAGCCTGCCGAAGGTGGTGGCCTGGATCCCGGGCTATCTCTGGCCCTGGAACGCCTTCCATATGGCGACGGCGCTTCTGTGGTGGTTCTTCGTCGTGCCGGATGTCGAGGTGCTGAAGACCCTGTCCTGGGGTTGGGCGCTGTGGCTTTACACGGTGAACGCGGCGGCGATCTTCGTCTTCTACGGCGCGATCGAGCTCTTCTGGTATGTGAAGAAGAAGCAGGGCACCCGGTTCAAGTACAACCACAAGTTCCCCGCCGAAAGCCCGTCGGACGTGTTCTGGTTCAAGAGCCAGAATATCGACAACTTCCTGCGCTCGTTCTTCATCTCGATCCCGCTCTGGACGCTGGTTCAGGTGCTGATCCTCTGGTGCTTTGCCAACGGCTTCGTGCCCTGGCTGTCATGGTCGGACAACTGGCTGTGGCTTGTGGTCCTGACGCTGATCAGCCCGGCGATCCACGAGGTGCATTTCTTCTGCATCCACCGGCTGATCCATGTGCCGGTGCTCTACAAGTGGATCCATTCGGTGCACCACAACTCGATCAACCCCTCGCCCTGGTCGTCCTTGTCGATGCATCCGGTCGAGGCGTTCCTCTACCACGCCGTAGCCTTCTGGCACCTGATCATCCCGTCGAACCCGATCGTGGCGCTGTTCCAGCTGCACGGCGCGGGGTTCGGGGCGGTCAATGGCCACATCGGTTTCGACAAGCTGGAGCTGACCGAGGACACCGCACTCGATAGCCACGCCTATGCCCACTACCTGCACCACAAGTATTTCGAGGTAAACTACGGCGGCGATGGGCTGATCCCCTTGGATAAGTGGTTCGGCTACTGGCACGACGGCACCAAGGCCGCCGACGAGCGGATGAAGGAGCGGTTCCGCAAGAAGAAAGAGCGAATGAACGCGAAGGCCGTCCCCAACTGACAAGAGCATTCCACCGGGTGGCGGGAGAGGCCGTTCGCGTGGGGAAGACCAAGGCATCAACACCCGCCGGGAGAGGCGGACCAAGGGAGGAGAAAGACCATGGGACTGATGAAGACGCTTGCCAGGGTGATGGCAACCACCGCGCTGGTCGCGGGCGCGTCCTCGGCGATGGCGGCAGAGATTGCCATCATCGGCGGCATGAACTCGGACCAGTTCTGGAACAAGATCAAGAAGGGCGTCGATGATGCCCGCCTGATCGTCGAGGCCAACGGCGGCAAGGTCGATTACCTGCGGATGCAGAGCTACGACAACTTCGCCGCCGATGCCGCGGATATCATCCGCGTGGCAATCAGCCAGCACCCCGACGGCATCGCGGTGCCGGACTGGGTCTATGAATCGCAGGACCCGGCCATCCAGGAGGCCATCGCGGCGGGGATCAAGGTGATCCTGTTCAACGCGGGCACCATCGACAAGGCCCGCGAACTGGGCGCGATCAACTACATCGGGTCGGACGAATACATCGCCGGCAAGGCCGGTGGCGACCAGCTGGTGAAGCTCGGGGCCAAGAAGGGCGTCTGCATCAACACGCTGCCCGGCACCGCGAACATCGAGGCACGTTGCCAGGGCATGATCGACGCGATGACCGCGGCAGGTGCCACGGCGGAACAGCTGCCCCTGCCCTCGACCTCGTTCGGCGACCCGGCGGCGATTGCGGAAGCCGTCAAGGCCTACCTGACCGAACATGCCGATGTCGACGGTGCGCTGACCATCGGCGCGGGCGAGGCGGATGCGGCTGCGGTCGGCATCGAACAGGCGGGCAAGACCGGCGCGGTCAAGCTCGGGAGCTTCGACTTCAACGAAGCGACACTGGACCGCATCAAGGGCGGCACCCAGGCCTTCGCCATCGACCAGCAGCCCTATCTTCAGGCGATGCTGGCTGTCACGCTGCTGGCCGCGCATATCGACTTCGGCACCGACCTGCCGACCGCCCCGGTGCTGACCGGGCCGGGCATCGTCGACGCCTCGAACGTCGATGCGACCATCGCGGGCGTGCAGATCGGCGCGCGCTAAGATCGTCGGGCCCGCCCTTGTCCGGCGGGCCCACCTTTCCCTCCACGACAGGAGCCACGCCATGTTCTCGGGCCTCTTGCGACGTCCCGAAGCCGGTGCCCTCATCGGCCTTATCGGTGTCACCGTCTTCTTCGCCATCGTCGGAGGGGTCGAGTTCCTGTATCCGTCCTCGATCGGCAGCTGGCTTTCGCGTTCGGCCACGTTGGGCATCATCGCCATCCCCGTGGGCCTTCTGATGATCGCCGGAGAGCTGGACATTTCCGTCGGCGCCACCATCACCGCGGGCGCGCTGATCACCGCCCTCGTCTCGGGCTTCTACGGCGCGCCGATCCTGGTGGGGATGCTCGCCACGCTGGCCTTCGGCGTGCTGGTCGGCCTCCTGAACGGCTGGCTGGTGATCAAGACCGGGGTGCCGTCCTTCATCGTGACGCTCGGCACGCTCTTCGCCGTCTCCGGCGTGCTTCTGGGGGCGACAGTGGTCCTGACCGGCACGACCTCGATCTCGATCAAGGCGCCCGAGGCCGCGAAGACGATCTTCGGCATGTATGTCGGTGGCTTCCAGGTGCTGATCCTGTGGTGGCTGGGGATCACCGCCGCCTTCGCCTATTTCATGCACATGTCGCCCTACGGCAACTGGGTCTTCGCCATGGGCGGCGACAAGGACAGCGCGCGCAATGCGGGCATCCCGACCCGACGGATGACGATCCTGCTCTTCGTCTTCTCCTCGGTCTGCGCGAGCTTCGTGGGGATGAGCCAGGCCATCCTGTTCCAGTCGGTGCAGGCCACGCCGCAGCTGACGCTGATCTTCAACACCATCATTGCAGTGGTGGTGGGCGGGGTGCTGCTGACCGGGGGCTTCGGGTCGGTGCTGGGCATCTTCTTCGGCACCATCACCTTCGCCGTGGTGACGCAAGGCATCTACTACACCGAGTTCGACCAGACCTGGTCCAACCTTGTCATCGGCGTCCTGCTGCTCGGGGCTGTCCTGATGAACAACACCTTCCGCAAGATGGCGCTGTCGACCGCGCCCAGGAAGAAGGGAGCCAAGGCATGACCGCCCCGATCCTTGCCCTGCGGGGCGTGAACAAGAGCTTCGGCCCGATCGACGTGCTGCATGACATCAATCTCGAAGTTCGGCCGGGCGAGGTGCTGTGCCTTCTCGGCGACAACGGCGCGGGCAAGTCGACGCTGATCCGCATCCTCTCGGGCGTGCACCAGCCCACCACGGGCCGGATCGAGATGGACGGGGCAGAGGTCAGCTTCCCCACCCCCCGCGCGGCGCAGGAGGCGGGAATCTCGACCGTCCACCAGTTCGGCGGGACGTTTCCCCTGATGTCCATCGGGCGGTCGTTCTTCGTTGGCGTCGAACCGACCAAAGGCTGGGGGCCGTTCAAGCGCTATGACCGCAGGAAGGCCAACACCATCGCGGTGAAAGCCGTGCAGGACATGGGCATCACCCGGATCACCGACGGCGACCGGCTGGTGGGCGGCCTCTCGGGTGGCGAGCGGCAGAGCCTTGCGATTGCGCGGGCCGTCCACTTCGGCGCGCGGGTGCTGATCCTTGACGAACCGACCGCCGCGCTTGGCGTCAAGCAGGCGACCCACGTCCTGCGCATCGTGAACGAGGCGAAGCGGCGGGGTCTGGCGGTGGTGTTCATCACCCATCAGGTGATGCATGCGATGGCGGTGGGCGACCATTTCGCCGTGCTGATCCGGGGCGCCGTCGCCGCGGACTTCAAGAAGGGCGAGAAGACCCGCGAAGAGATCACCGACCTGATGGCCGG
>NZ_JAEULP010000007.1 GCF_016792905.1 Tabrizicola sp. | reverse complement strand
GCGCAGGTTGCGCATAAACTCCGGTTTATTCCGGCAAACCCAGGGCATAGGGGGCGACATGTAAACCTCTGGTCAATGGCCAGCACCAGCAACCCGCGGCTTGATGGGTCCATGCTCTCGACGGTGGACACCCGATCCCCTGGACGAGCTGAAACCGCAACCGAGGGAGATTATCCAATGAAGATGAGAACGAGACTTCTGTCCTACTCCGCGGCAATCGCGCTGTCCGCAAGCGCCGCCTTCGCCGCGATCGACGGCAATCAACTGGCCGACGACTACCTCGCCCAGGGCTACAGCTTCGTTGAGGTGAAGGTCGGCCCGACCCAGACCAAGGTCGAGGCAATCAGGGGCACCACCAAGGTCGAAGTCGTGTACTCCAATGAGACCGGAGAGGTCATCAAGCAGGAAACCGAGACGGCGGATGGTGACGACGTGGGGCGGACGGGCAAGGAGGTCCGCACGGTTGGCCGGGATTTCGCGGACGGCAGCGATGATGAGGATGACGACGGCCATCATGGACCGGGCCATGACGACGATGATGATGACGATGACGATGATGACGACGATCATGGCGGTGATCACGACGATGATGACGACGATGATGATGACGACGACGATCACGGCAGCAACGACGACTGACCACCAGCTCTAGCTCGTGTGAAGGCCCCGGTCTTGCCGGGGCCTTCGGCTTGGAACATAGTTCTGAGAGAGAGGACGGGATATCCGGATGAAACGGCGGGAATTCCTTTCGGGATTGGCAACTGGCCTCGCGCTGGCCACGCCTGCAGCAGCGCGGGACTATGCCGAAAGCATCGTCCGCCAACTGAAGAAGCTTGGCTTCCGCGGGATTGTCCAGGAGCGCACGCTGCTGGGCCGCGTTCGCATCACCGCCATCCGCGGGGATGGACGGCGCGAGATTATCCTGAACCCCAACACTGGCGAAGTCCTGCGCGACCTCTGGACCGCGGAAGGCGGCAACGGGGTGGCCATTATCGACGACCGGGGAGGCTCCGGTCACGATGACGATGACAGTGACGACGATGATGACGACGACGATGACGACGACGATGACGATGATGACGATGACGACCACAGCGGCAGTGGCGGCGGCGATAGTGACGGCGGTGGTGGCCATGACGACAACTGAACGGGGCGCCGCCATTCAGGTCATGGTTTGAAACGCGCGGCCCCCTACCTTGCGATCTTCGTCATCCAGGCGCTGTGCGCCTTCTTCTTCGTGTCCGACATCCTCTCTTCCGTCGTGGGATTCCGGACCACGCCGATCAGCTGGGAAATGCGCGAGGCGATGGAAATCGGGGCCGCGATCGGGCTGATCCTTGGCGTGGTGTTGGGCGGGCTGATGCTGGCCAGGGCGCTGCGCGACCGTCATCGGGCCGAGGAACAACTGCGCCGCGCCTCGGGCGCCTTCATGGATCTCCTGCAGGAGCGCTTCGGCGAGTGGGGGCTGACGCCCTCGGAAAAGGACGTGGCGCTGTTCGCGATCAAGGGCATGTCGACCGCCGAGATCGCGGCCTTGCGTTCCACCAGTGAGGGCACGGTCAAGGCGCAGACCAATGCGATCTACCGCAAGGCCGGGGTCAGCGGCCGGTCGCAGCTTCTGTCGCTGTTCATCGAGGACCTGATGCGCGACGACGGAGCGGTCAGGCCGATGCCCGAGCCGCAGCAGTCGCAGGCTGTCACGTCAGCGAAGTGAGGGCGGTGCGCCCTCGGCACCCTGCAGGCCGAACATCAGGCCGCGCCCGATGCGGTGGGCAAGCGCCGACCATTGCGCTGCGGTTTCGGACGGAAGCTCCAGCCGAAGCACGCTGTCGAAAAGGCCAAGCCAGACCGGGAACATCGGCAACCGGACATTGCCCGCGTCCCGGTGTGCGGCCAGCGGGTTGCCGTCATAGCTGCGTTCGTTCAGGATCGCGTTCCGCCAGAAACGGGCAATCTTCTCCTCATGCGTGGGCCAGTCGGTGACATGGGCGGCGAAGACGGGCCCGAGTCCGGGGTGTTCGCGGACGCAGGCGTAGAAGGTCGCCACGACGCGGGTGATCTGGTCTGGCGTGATGTCGAAGCGGGGCGGGATCATGGCGGTGGTGTCGCGCCGGGCAGGGGCAGAGTCCAGCCGGTCAATCGGTGGCGTATTGCCGCAGGATTCCCAGCGGGACGACCGCAAGTGTGGCCTGATGCGTCGCGGCCAGCCGGACCTGCGGGGCCGCGCCTTCCTCGTGCGCCTGCAGGAACCGGGAGGCACAGAGGCACCACTGGTCGCCGGGCTTCAGGCCCTGGAAGCCGTACTCGGGGCGGGGGGTGGAGAGATCGTTGCCGAGGTATTTCGACAGGGCCAGGAATTCGGCCGTCATCAGGGCGCAGACGGAGTGGAGGCCGCGGTCCATCGGGCCGGTGTTGCAGCAGCCGTCGCGGAAGAAGCCGGTGACGGGGGTGGTGGAGCAGGGCTGGAGATCCTGTCCAAGGACGTTGAGCGAGGGGAGTTTCATGGGTTCAGGATGGCAGGTCGGGGGTCCCCTGTCCAGCGCTGTCCACGGTGGACAGAAAATCCGACCGAATGAAATCAATGGCTTGGCCGTGGGCGTTCAGGAAGGGTTTACCTTGTTCCGGTGGCGTCTTCCTGCGCGCAGCTTCGCATCGGGACGCAGGTCGGGGCGGCTTTCGAAATGAGCGCTGGCGCGCGAGCCTTTTGTCTCGTCGTCGGGCTGCGCCTCCTCCTCGGGCGTTGGGGGCGCTTCGCCCCCCAAACCCCCAGAGGATATTTGGGCCAATGTGAAAGGGATTGGGGCGGGCTGGACCCTTGATAGGCCTTTGTCTATAAGGCCGCCATGCAGATGGGACGGGTTCTTCGCGCGCGAATTACTTGCCCGGCGGGCTGAGGCCTGGCCGGGTTTGTCGTCTTGCCGCTGGTTCGGGGCTGGCCCGGACCGACCTGCCCCTGATCCTTAGGACCGTTTCTCCATGTGCGCCGATACTGCCGCCCCCCCCTCTGAGACTGGCGTCGACTACCGCGACACCGTCTTCCTGCCCGAGACCGCCTTTCCGATGCGCGCGGGCCTGCCGCAGCGCGAGCCGGAGTGGCTGGCGCGCTGGGAGCGGATCGGGGTCTATGACCGGCTGCGGTCTACCGCCGCCGGGCGGGTGCCGTTTGTCCTGCATGACGGCCCTCCTTATGCCAACGGGCATCTGCACATCGGCCATGCGCTGAACAAGGTCTTGAAGGACATGGTGGTGCGCAGCCAGCAGATGATGGGCCGCGATGCCCGCTATGTGCCGGGCTGGGACTGCCACGGGTTGCCGATCGAGTGGAAGATCGAGGAGCAGTACCGCGCCAAGGGTCTGAACAAGGACGACGTGGACACGGTCGCCTTCCGGCAGGAATGCCGCAAGTTCGCCGAGGGCTGGATCGACGTGCAGCGTGAGGAGTTCAAGCGGCTGGGGGTCACGGGGAAGTGGGACCGTCCTTACCTGACGATGGACTACCACGCCGAGGCGGTGATCGCCGACGAGTTCATGAAGTTTGTCATGAACGGGTCGCTGTATCAGGGGTCGAAGCCGGTGATGTGGTCGCCGGTGGAGAAGACCGCGCTGGCCGAGGCGGAGGTGGAGTATCACGACCATACCAGCCATCAGGTCTGGGTGCGGTTCGGTGTCGTCGGGCAGGGTGAATTCAGCGAGACCGTGGAGGATGCTGATTGGGAGCAGTTCCAGAAAGATAGCCACCAGAACTTCATCGCAATCGCGCAGCAGGAACGCATCCCGCTTTCTGTGGTGATCTGGACAACGACGCCTTGGACAATCCCGCAGAACCGAGCGGTCGCCTACAATCCGACGGTTAGCTACGGCCTTTACGAAGTGGTACGCGTCGAGGGCGACGGTGTTGAGACACCTGAGAAGATTATCGTTGCTGACAATCTTGCCGAGGCTGTGTTTGCAACCGCAAAGGTTGATCCGTCAAAGGTTCGCCGTATCTCGAAGTTCAATCCCGAAGCCCTAGTCCTCGCCCACCCATTCCGCGGCATCGAAGGGGGCAACGGCGAATGGGACTATGACGTCCCCATGCTCCCCGGCGATCACGTTACCGACGATGCGGGGACGGGGTTCGTGCATACCGCCCCCTCGCACGGGGATGATGACTATCAGTTGGGCGTGAAGTTCGGCCTGCCGATGACCTACAACGTCGAGGCCGACGGGTCGTATCGCGCCGACCTGCCCTTGTTCGGCGGGCAGCACATCATCACGCCCGAGGGCAAGGAAGGTCCGGCGAACGTCAGCGTGATCAAGCAGCTGGCCTATGCCGGGGCGCTCTTCGCCAAGGGCAAGCTGAAGCACTCCTATCCGCATTCCTGGCGGTCCAAGGCCCCGGTGATCTACCGCAACACCCCGCAATGGTTCGTGGCCATCGACCGCAAGCTGGACGACGGGCTTGGCACCTATGGCGATACCATCCGTCGCAGGGCGCTGACCTCGATCAACCAGCTGGTCGAGTGGACGCCCGCGACGGGGCGGAACCGGCTCAACTCGATGATCGAGGCGCGGCCGGACTGGGTGCTGTCGCGCCAGCGCGCCTGGGGCGTGCCGCTGACCTGCTTCGTGAAGAAGGGGGCGCGGCCGGATGCGGCGGACTTCCTTTTGAAGAGCCCGGAGGTCAATGCGCGGATCAGGGCGGCCTTCGAGGCGGAAGGCGCCGATGTGTGGTATGTGCAAGGATTCAAGGAAAAGGTGCTGGAGGGCATCGTGAATCCATCGGATTATGAACAGGTCTACGATGTGCTGGACGTCTGGTTCGATTCCGGCTCGACCCATGCCTTCGTGCTGCGCGACCGCGAGGACGGGACCTCGGACGGGATCGCCGATCTGTATCTGGAAGGCACCGACCAGCATCGCGGCTGGTTCCATTCCTCTCTTCTGCAGGCCTGCGGGACCAAGGGGCGGGCGCCCTACCGGGGCGTGCTGACACACGGCTTCACGCTGGACGAAAAGGGCATGAAGATGTCCAAGTCGCTCGGCAACACCACGGCGCCGCAGGAGGTGATCGGGGAGTATGGGGCCGACATCCTGCGGCTTTGGGTGGCGCAGTCGGACTATACGGTCGACTTGCGGATCGGGAAGGAGATCCTGAAGGGGGTCGCCGACAGCTATCGCCGCCTGCGGAATACCATGCGGTATATGCTCGGGGCTCTCTCGGGGTTCAGCGCGGCGGAGCGGGTGGATGTGGCCCAGATGCCGGAGCTGGAGCGCTGGGTGCTGCACCGGCTGGCCGAACTGGATGCCGAAGTGCGCGAAGGCTATGCGAAGTATGACTTCCAGGGGGTGTTCCAGAAGCTCTTCACCTTCTGCACCACCGACCTGAGCGCGATCTACTTCGATATCCGCAAGGATGCGCTCTACTGCGATGCGCCTTCGTCGCTGCGCCGCCGGGCCTGCCGGACGGTGATGGACATCCTGTTCCACCGGCTGACCACCTGGCTGGCGCCGGTGCTGGTCTTCACCATGGAAGAGGTCTGGCTGGAACGCTTCCCGGGCGAGGACAGCTCGGTTCATCTGGTGGACTTCCCCGAGACCCCGGCAAGCTGGCGCGACGAGGCGCTGGCCGCGAAATGGGAGACGATCCGCGACGTGCGGCGGGTGGTGACGGGCGCGCTGGAGGTGCAGCGGACCGCGAAGGTTATCGGCTCCAGCCTGGAAGCCGCGCCGGAGGTGTTCGTGACGCCGGAGATGATGGCGCTGCTGGAAACCATCACCTTCGAGGAGGTCTGCATCACCTCCTGCATCTGGCTGTCGACCAGGCCGGTGCCGGAGGGTGCCTTCGCGCTGGCCGACGTGCCGCAGGTGGCGGTGGAGTTCGAGCTGGCCAAGGGCGGGAAATGCGAGCGCTGCTGGCGGGTGCTGCCGGACGTGGGCACGCATGAACATCCGGGGACATGCCAGCGCTGCAACGACGCCTTGGGGTGAAACTTTTCCATCCGAACCGTGGTATCCTTCCCTGAACCGGGGAGGGTGCCATGATCCATAGAAGTCCCTATCCGCCGATCACCCTGACCGGCGAAAGCATCACCGAGCGGGTCTTGCGGGGCCTTGGCCCTGACCCCAACCGCGTTGTGCTGATCGACGGGCCCTCGGGCCGGGAGGTGACGGCCGGGGCGCTGGAGGGTGGTATCCGGCGGCTGGCGGGGGGATTGCGGTCGCGCGGGATCGGCAAGGGCGACGTGGTGGCGGTGCTGGCGCCGAACATCCCGGACTATGCGGTGGTGTTCCATGGCGCGGCCTTCGCCGGGGCGACGGTCACCACGATCAACCCGAGCTACACCGTGCCGGAGGTTGCCCATCAGCTGGAGGACTCGGGCGCGCGGCTCTTGGTGACGGTGTCGCCGTTCCTGGATACTGCGCAGACGGCGGCGGGCGATGTGGAGATCGTGGTCATCGGTGAGGCAGAAGGCGTCACCCCGCTGGCCGCGCTGATGGGCGAGCCGCTGGTGGCGCAGGTGCCGGTCGATGCGGCGGTGGACGTCGCGGTGCTTCCGTATTCCAGCGGCACAACGGGCCTGCCCAAGGGGGTGCGGCTGACGCATCGCAATCTGGTGGCGAATGTGGATCAATCGCTGGCGGTGATCGGCTGCGAGCCGGGCGAATGGTCGGTGGGCTTCCTGCCCTTCTTCCACATCTACGGCCAGACCGTGCTGATGAACATGCATCTTGCCGCCGGGGCCGGGGTCATCACCATGCCGCGCTTCGATCTGGAGCTGTTCCTGACGCTGGTGGCGAAATACCGGACGCCGACGCTGTTCTGCGCGCCGCCTGTCGCGGTGGCCCTGGCCAAGCATCCGATGGTGGCGAATTTCGACCTGTCCCATGTCGAGCGGTTCTTTTCCGGTGCGGCGCCGCTTGGGGGAGAGGTCGGCGATGCGGTGGCGGCGCGGATCGGCTGCCTGTCGGTACAGGGTTACGGCATGACCGAGATGAGCCCGGTCAGCCATGCGACGCCGCGTGGTCAGGCCCGGAAGGGTTCGGTCGGGGTGACGCTGCCCTCGACCGAATGCCGGATCGTTGTGGACGGGCGCGATGCGGGGGTGGGCGAGGCGGGAGAGTTGTGGGTCAGGGGGCCGCAGGTGATGGCGGGCTACCACAACCGGCCCGACGCGACCGCCGAAACGCTAAGCGCGGATGGCTGGCTTCGGACGGGGGATCAGGCCGAGGTGGACGCCGACGGCTATGTCTTCATCCGCGACCGGCTGAAGGAGCTGATCAAGGTCAAGGGCTTCCAGGTTGCACCGGCCGAGGTGGAGGCGGCGCTGCTGACCAGCCCGATGGTGAAGGATGCCGCGGTCAAGGGTGTGCCGGACGAGGATGCGGGCGAGGTGCCGGTTGCCTTCGTCGTGCCCGCCGAGGGAGCCGAGGAAGCGGCCATCCGTGCGCATCTGGCCGGGCAGCTGGCGCATTACAAGCTGCCAAAGCGGATCACCTTCATCGAGGCGATCCCGAAATCGGCCTCGGGCAAGATCCTGCGGCGGATGCTGCCGGGCGAAGCTTGAGCGGGAGAAGGTAAAGGCTTCGCCGAGGGTGGGGTCCCCTCGGCGAAGAGTCAGGCCGAGGCGCCCACGGGGAGACCGCGGGGCGTCGGCGTCGAATGGAAGCGCAGCGTCTTGACCTGGGCGGCAGCGAGAACCTCGCCCCGGCGCATGGCCAGAAGCTCTTCACGGGTCAGACCGATGTCGTCCAGCAAGTGATCGTCTTCGCGTTCCAGCAGGAACGCAGTCGAGCGGCGCAGCTGCATGAGGGCGAAGAGGCGGGCGAACATGATCAATCTCCTTTGCGTGTAGGCTGAAGATAGGGGCGGGTTTGACATTTCACAAACGAATAGGTTTGATGGCTAACATAAATCTGACTCATGGGTTTGCGATGAAGCCGCCCCTCGACAGCGACCTGATGCGCAGCTTTCTGGCGGTGGCCGACCTCGGCTCGGTTACGGCGGCGGCGGGACGGCTGTACCGCACGCAGTCGGCGGTCAGCCTGCAGGTGAAGCGGCTGGAGGACAGCCTGGGTCAGCCGCTGTTCGACCGGCAGGCGCGCGGGGTGGTCCTGACGCCGCGCGGCGAGCAGCTGGTGCCCTATGCCCGCCGCGTGGTGGCGCTTCTGGACGAGGCGGCGATTGCCCTGCGGGAGAAGCCGCTGGTCGGGCCGGTTCGGGTCGGGATTTCGGACGAGTATTCCGGCACGGTCCTGCCCCGCGCGCTGGCGGCCTTTGACGAGCGGCACGAGGGGGTGCAGGTCTCGGTGCGGGTGGACCATTCCTCGGCCCAGATCAAGGCGCTGGAGGCTGACGAGATCGACCTCGCGGTGATCTACGACTGGGCCTATGTGCAGGAGGGCGAGGTGTTGTGCATCGACCCGACGGTCTGGGTGACATCCGTGACCCATGCGCAGCACCTACGCCGACCGGTGCCGGTGGCCGTCTATTTCAGTTCGGAATGGAGCCGGGACTATGTGGAGGTGTCGTTGAACCGGCTGGCGTTCGACTGGCGGGCGGCCTGGGCCTGCGACATGGCGGGCGGGTTCCGGGTGGCGGTGACGAACGGGATGGCAATCGCGCCCCTGTCGCGCAGCACCATCCCGGCGGGCTGCCGGGAGCTGACGACGGCAGACGGCTTTCCGATCGTCGACAACGCGCGGGTGGTGTTGCGGCGGAACCCGCGGGGAACCTCGCCGGCGATGGAGGGGATGGCGGATATGCTGCGCGAGGCCTTCGCTCCCCTGCGGCGGGAGGGGCCGGCATGATCCGGGCCGGGATCACCGGGCCCTTCGGGCCCGTGGCGCTGGTCGAGCGGGAGGGCCTGCTGGTGGGTCTCGAGTGGCGGTTGCCCGAAGTGCAGGGCGAAAGCGCGCTGCTGGCCGAGGGGCTGGCGCAACTCGCGGCCTATTTCGACCGACGGCTCACCCGGTTCGACCTGCCGCTGGACTGGGGAACCGGGCTGAATGCGGCTGTGCGGCGGGCGATGGCCGATATTCCCCAGGGCGAGACCCGGACCTATGGCCAGATCGCGAAGGCGGTGGGCGCGGCGCCGCAGGCCGTGGGGCAGGCCTGCGGGGCGAACTCCTTGCCGATCATCATCCCCTGCCATCGCGTGACGGGGACCGACTGGTTCGGCGGATTCTCCGCTCCGGGCGGGGTGGAGACGAAAGCGGCATTGTTGCGACACGAGGGGGCGCTGTTGATCTAGGCGGAATGCCGGACTTGCCTGCCGGGCGGGAGGAGCGCAGACTTCGCGGCACCAATTTCAAGGAGCGCATTCGATGATGAGCGACGCCGTTTCCGGGGGCCTTGGGCGCCCGCTTCTGATCTTCACCGGGATCCTGGTGGCCGGGCAGGTGGTCCTGTACGGCATCGGTCAGGCGTTCCCCGATTTCGACATGCCGTCGAGCTTTGGCCTGGTCATCGCGATGGTGGCGGCCATGTCCGGCGGCCAGAGCTTTGCCAGGGCCACGGGCCGCGCCTTCACCGGGGGCGAGAAGCTGCGGTTTTCGCTGACGGGCGTGGCGATTTCCATCGCGCTGTCGCTGGCAACCATCGCGGGGATCCTGGCCTGGTACGGCCTGCCGCTCTCGACCGACATGCTGGCGCTGGTCATGACCGGCGACCCGGCGATGGCGGCAGAGATGAAACCCTGGCTGCCGGTGATCTTCGGCATCGGCCTGCTGATCGGCTGGGCGGTGATCCACTTCGGGGCGGGGGTCGGGGCGAAGGGCATGGTGAAGCGGATGGCCAAGGAAGCGGCCAGGAACGGCTGAGCCTAGCGAAACCGCAGGTCTGGACCTATCGGACTGCTTGTGCCCGCGCGCGCCGAGGCTTACGCCTGCATGTGACAGTTTCGCGACGGGTGCGCTTTGAGCCTTGGCATCTTCCTGGCCGTCCTGGGTGCGGCCTTTCTTCATGCCCTTTGGAATGCGCTGATCAAGCTCGGGACCTCGAAGGTCGGCGGGATGGTGATCCTGTCCATCGTGGAGGTGCCGATCGGGCTGGCGGTGGTGGCCTTCGCCAACCCGATCGACCCGGCGGCGGTGCCCTGGGTTCTGGCGGCGGGCTGCACGCATTTCGCCTACAAGTTCTTCCTGACCTATGCCTATGACCGCGGCGACCTGAGCCGGGTCTACCCCATTGCCCGCGGCGCCGCACCGATGATCGTGGCGCTGTTCGGCGCGGCCTTCCTGGCCGATGCGGTGACGGGCAAGGAATATGTGGCCATCGCGGTGCTGGCGGCGGGGATCCTTTTGATGGCGCGGGGGGTGTTCGCATCCGGCGAGGACCGGAGGCTTCTGCCCTTTGCCATCGGATCGGCATGTGCCACTGCGACCTATACGCTGATCGACGGGATGGGCGCGCGGGTCTCGGGTGCGCCCGCCGCCTATGTGGCCTGGGTCTTCGTCGCGGATGGCACGATCTTCACGCTGGGGATGCTGGCCCTGCGCGGCTGGGATGTGATCCCGCGCAACCTGCACGCCTGGCGCATGGGGGCCTTTGCCTCGGCGGCGAGCTACGGGGCCTATGCGGTGTCGATCTGGGCGATGACCTTCGCCCCCATCGCCGTGGTGGCCGCACTGCGCGAGACCTCGATCCTGTTCGCGGTCCTGATCGGCTGGCTGGTCTTCGGCGAGCGGATGACAGGGGAAAAGGCCCTGGCCTCGCTGATTATTGTCACTGGCGTGATGCTGACGCGGTTGTGAGCGTCCAAATTTCTTGAGGAAGAAATTTGTCAAAATCCTTGCTTAAGGATTTTGGCCGTCACCGCACCCGGCGAATGCCTTCGGGCACCATCTGCTGCGCGATCCCGGCCAGCGCGAGGTAGAGCGAGGTCAGCACCAGCAGCCACTTCGCGACGGGACCTTCGTGGAAATCCCACCAGGCCGACCAGCCGGCCAGCACAATCCAGGCGATGATCACACCCAGCGAGATCTCGTACCAGCGACTGGTGCGGACCGGGTGGATGAACTTGAGGTTGGTGAACATCGTCACCGTCAAGAGGATCACGATCAAAAGGATCACGGTCTGGCTGGGCTGGGTCGCGAAGAGGACCAACACCACCATGTTCCAGCAGGCCGGAAAGCCCGCGAAGGACTTGTCCTTGGTCTTCATCCTTGTGTCGGCGAAGTAGACGACCGAGCCGTAGCAGATCACGATGATCGCCAGCCAGCCGGTCCAGCCGGGCAGGAGGCCGGACTTGAAAAGCGCGAAGGCCGGGATGAAGACATAGGTCAGGTAATCGACGATCAGGTCCATCAGGACCCCGTCATAGGTCGGCCAGTTCTTCCGCACGTCGAAGCGGCGGGCAAGCGGGCCGTCGATCCCGTCCACGATCAGCGCGACGACCAGCCACAAGAACATCAGGCTCCAGTTTTCCTCGACCGCGGCCAGCATGGCGAACATCGACAGGACGGCGCCCGAGGCGGTGAGGAGATGGACGGAGAGGGCTTTGAGGCGCGGGGTCATGAGAATGTGATGGCGGATTATGGGCTCGGGTGCAACTGTTTGGCCGCGCTCAGGCGCGGGGATGGGCTTTTTCGTAGACCTCCATCAGCCGGGCGGCGTCGACGGCGGTATAGGCCTGCGTGGTCGACAGCGAGGCGTGGCCCAGCAGGTCCTGGATGGCACGAAGGTCGCCGCCGGCTGACAGGAGGTGGGTGGCGAAGCTGTGCCGCAGCGCATGGGGCGTGGCTGTCGCGGGCAGGCCAAGGCGGAGGCGGGCACGCTCCATTCCGGCCTGGATCAGGCGGGGATTGACCGGGCCGCCGCGCGCGCCACGGAAGAGCGGCTCGCCGGGTGTCAGGTCGTAGGGGCACTGGCGGGCATAGTCGGCCACTGCCTCGGCGGCGGCGGGGATCACGGGGACGGGGCGGGTCTTGCCGCCCTTGCCGGTGATGCGCAGGGTTTCCGGGAGCGGGTGGTCGGCTCCGGTCAGCGAGAGCGCTTCCGAGATGCGGAGGCCGAGGCCGTAGAGGAGCGTGGCGATGGCGGTGTCGCGGGCGGCGATCCAGTCCTCGCGGGCATCGCTGCCGATGTCGGTCAGAACCTCGGCGGCGCCCTCTTCGGAAAGCGGGCGCGGCAGGGTGCGGCGGTGTTTCGGACCGCGGGCGGAGAGGACGGTTGTGGCGTCGGTGCCGGTGCGGTCGGCGGCCCAGGCGGTGAAGCTTTTCACGGCCGAAAGGGCGCGGGCGAGCGAGCGGGGCGAGAGGCCCCGGCTGCGCTCCTCGGACATCCAGGCGCGGAGGTCGGGGTGGGTGGTCCTGGCGACCGCGGCGACGCCTTCTGCACCTCCCCTGTGGGCGGAGAGGAACTTCAGGTAGCGGGTGACGTCGCGGCGGTAGGCCTCGATTGTGTTAACGGCGGCCCCCTCCAGCGCCTGCAACTGGGCGAGCCACTGCGCCAGCGCATCCCCCAAGGCGGGGCTGAGGAAGGGATCGACTAGCCCAGCCACCGACGCATCGCCCGTTCGAAGACGCCCGCGAAAAACGCAAGCAGATCAGTGCCGTGGGTGGACTTGAACTGGTTGGGGTCTTCCGAGGCGAAGACCAGCATGGCGGGAAGGCGGCCCGGGCCGAGGTCGAGTTTCATCAGGGCTTCGGACTGGAACTCCTCGGCGCGGAGGCCGTAGAGATTAACGGCCAAGGCGGTGATCGAGCGGAGGACCACGGGGCGGCCGGGGCCGTTGCGGCCGTTGGTCAGGTAGGTGCCGACGAAGCCTGCAGGCGCCACCTGCAACACCTCGCCCAGGCGGCGGAGGGTGGGGTCGGCGGTGCCGTCCTCTTGCAGGGTCTCCAGCACCAGGCGCACCATGTCGACCCGCAGGGTCTGGGCGACCTCGCCCGTCAGGGCCTTCATGAAGGCCTCGAAATTCGTCGGCTCCAGCAGTTGCAGGATGGCCCGATGCACCTGGTTGGTCCCGGCCAGGTTCTCGTAAGCCGCTGCAATCACTGACCTATGTGTGTCTTCCAGCCGGTCGAGCCGGGTCTCCAGCCGCTGCATGGCGATGCCGCGCAAATCGACGATATTCGCCCCCATGGCGCGTTCGTTGGCGGCGACGAGGGCGTTCATCACGTCGCGATCCTCCAGGAGCCGCTCGGGCTCGGCAAGGATGCGGTCGCGCAAATCGGGTTCGATCATGGGGCTCGGGCCTGCGGGTAGGACTGCTTTTCGCCGGAGTATAGGCGAGGGGCCAAGGGCTTGGCGACAGGGTTAATGCGAGACGGCGAAAGGGGCGGGCAGGGATGCAACAGTGGGTCTTCCTTGCGTCTTCCATCTGTCTTCCTTCCGTCTCTACGCGCGGTGGCTTGGCACGACGTTAACCCATCGGCGGGAAGCTGGGGGCCGCAGAGGAGCCCGCCATGCCCGACCTGAAGAAACAGACCCCCCGCCAGCGCGCCCAGATGACCTACATGATGGATGTCATGCGGCGGCTGGAATGGGACCTGCACAACACCATCGAGCTGACCGGGCGCATCCCGGAGGAGTGGCACGCGATCGCCACGGCGACACCGAGAGCGGCGAAGGTGAAGGTCAACCTGTGCCTGGAGGGGGACGTGGTGAAGTTCTTCAAGTCGATGGGCGAGGGCTACGGGCCGCGGATCAACGACGTGCTGAAAAGCTACATGCATGCGCGCCTCGCCGGGGTGATCCGGGGGGCCGAGACGCTGGCGCATTACCGGGAGCGGGAGGAGACGCATGCAGGCGGGAAGCCGCAGTTCGGGGATGTGGCGAAGGCGATGGGGGAGGAGTGGGAGGATGCGGGGCCGGAGGTGGTGGAGGCCGTTCGGGCTCGATTGCAGGAGATGCGGCAGAAGCGGGAGGCGGAGGGGGAGCCGCGGGGGTTTGGCGGGCCATTGGTGCGGTGAGGGGGGCCATTCGGCTGGTGCCCATGGGACAGATTGATTACCTTCGATTTGACGATCCGAAAGACCTGCCATTCGCCAATAGATCATGAGCTTTCGGTCGAAAGCCAAATCTATCATTCCAAATTTCGGTTGGACCCATCGACAAAGAATAGACTTCAATATTCGTCCACTTCGTCTTTCCCGCCGCACCGCACCTGAACATAAGGGCAAGATGGAACATGCCAGCAATTGCATTTTCGAATCCTTCCCGAATAATCTCTGATCGCGCGAAAGGGCGTTCGGATGGAGCGATATGGGGTGCAGGATACACAAAGGATGCTGTGACGATATCGCCCGGATTTGCTATTCCTTCGACGCGGCCCAAGACGCTAGCTCCAACATAGTGACATGCCTGCTTGATCGTTCGTGCCCACTTCTTATGATGCCAGTTGCAATCTGGGCGCTTAACCTCGAAAGCAAATATGTATTTCTCAAAGTTTGTTGCGAGCGGTCTTGCCAGAACATCACACTTCAACTGGCGCCCATGAAAATGCAGGTTCACTTCTTCCTGACATACGAAGTTAGCGCCCAAGTGGGCGATCAACTCAATCCTGGCTTCGTGTTCAATGTCCAACTTTCCGCCCTCGCCGCATCCAGAATTTGTTCTCAGGGCGACCGCCAATCTTCGCGCGTGTGGAATATGCGAGCAATGAGGACAGTGGGTCCATTGATGCGATAGAGGCAGGCGTATCCATCTTTTCCGAAACGAATAATTCGGGCGCGCAGATTGGATGCCGAGATAACCGGGCTGTCGAAGGGGTTCTCTGCAAGTCGCGTGAAGGCAGTATTGAACGCATTGAGCATTCGGTCAGCCGCCGCTGGGTTCTTCTCTCGGAGGAAGCAGTCCAGACGGTCGAAGTCCGACAGTGCTCCCGGCGTCAGCGTGACGGTGTAGGCTTCGGACATGGCGCGGCGGGGTCTTTGGCGCGCGCGGCGGACCATTGGCGGACGGCATCGAGGGTATGGCCTAGGCCGTCCCGATCAAAGGCGGCAAGCCGGGCTTCGGCGAGGCGAAGCTCTTCTTCCGGGATCAGGGGGGTGGGCGGGACGCTGTTCATGAGGGGAAGATAGCGCGGTGAGGGGGGTGTGTCCATCTTGGCGGCTGGGTGGTGCGCTGTAGCGCACCCTACATTTCGCACCCCGGACTTGATCCGGGGTCTCCGGCGCGGATCGAGGCCCCGGCTCGGGGTCGGGGCGTAGGGGGAAGAGTCGGGGTGAACCCCGACGTACCTGTCATCCCCGCGAAAGCGGGGATACATGTTGGAAGGTCGAAGCTGGGTCCCCGCTTTCGCGGGGATGACAGTTGGTGCGGGTTGGTGAACGGCGTCACGAGAGTCGGGGTGAACCCCGACCTACAGAATCTTCTGCCCGGTCTTCGCCCAGCGAGCCGTAGGGTGGGTGCCAACCCACCGATGCCACCACCGTCCGAGCAAGGCCGCAAGCCCGAGAAGCAAATTGCTGTCGATTGGGCCGGGAAATGGTGGGTTGGCACCCACCCTACGGCGGTGCGCTGTAGCGCACCCTACATTTCGCATCCCGGACTTGATCCGGGGTCTCTTGGTGGGATCGAGGCCCCGGCTCGAGGCCGGGGCGCGGGGAGAGTCGGGGTGAACCCCGACCTACGGGGTGGCGGGTTGGCACCCACCCTACGCAGGGCGGGACGCCGTGGTTACAGAATCTTCTGCCCCGTCTTCGCCCAGTCCTTGGTGAACTGGTCCAGCCCCTTGTCGGTCAGGACGTGGCTCGCCAGCGCCTTGATCACTGCAGGCGGCGCCGTCACCACATCGGCGCCGATCATCGCGCAGTCTTTCACATGGTTGGCGGTGCGGATCGAGGCGGCGAGGATCTGGGTCTTGAAGTCGTAGTTGTCGTAGATCGTGCGGATGTCGCCGATCAGGTCGAGGCCGTCGAGGTTGATGTCGTCGAGCCGCCCGATGAAGGGGGAGATGAAGGTCGCTCCGGCCTTGGCGGCGATCAGCGCCTGGTTGGCCGAGAAGCAGAGGGTGACGTTGACCATGAAGCCCTCGCCCGACAGCACCTTGCAGGCCTTCAGCCCGTCCCAGGTCAGCGGCACCTTGACCGCGATGTTCGGGGCGATGGCGGCGAGCTTGCGGCCCTCGGCCAGCATCTCGTCGGCCTTGAGCGAGACGACTTCGGCAGAGACCGGGCCCTTGACGAAGGAGCAGATTTCCTTGGTGACTTCCAGGATGTCGCGGCCGGATTTCAGGATGAGGGACGGGTTGGTGGTGACGCCGTCGACCATGCCGAGGTCGTTGAGCTCGCGGATGGCGTCGACGTCGGCGGTGTCGATGAAGAATTTCATGGGGGTCCTCCTGAACGGTTGCGGGGGTGCCGCGCCGGGGGTTGAATGCTCTCGGGTCGGGGTTTAGCCCAAACGGCGGGTGAGCGAAAGGTTTCAGGTGGCAGAGCGCGTGTATCGGGCGGGGGACCTGGTGGGGGTCCTGACCACGGAGCCGCTGGGCCGGGTCCTGGATTATCGCGCGCCGGAGGGGGGCTGCGGCGACGGGGATTTCGTCGAGGTGCCGCTGGGGCCGCGGCGGGTGCTGGGGGTGGTCTGGGGGCCGGGTGTCGGGGGCTGGGATCCCGCGAAGGTGCGCCCCGTGGGCCGGGTGCTGGAGGCGCGGCCGATGCGGGGGGAGCTGCGGGCGTTCCTGGCGCGGGCGGCGGAATATACGCTGACGCCTCTCCCTTCGATGCTCCGGCTGGCGACGCGGACGCCGGGCCTGGGCGATCCTGCGACGACGAAGCGGGTGTATCGCTTGGCGGGGGCGGTGCCGAACCAGCTGACCGAGGCGCGGCATCGGGTGGTGGAGGCGTTGCGGGAGTTCCGGGGGCTGCCGGTGACGTTGAAGAAGCTGGTGGAGGCGGCTGCTTGTGGGGCTTCGGTGGTGAAGGGGCTGGTGAAGCTGGGGGTGGTGGCGGAGGAGGATGCCCCGCGCGATACGCCCTATCCGCGGCTGGAGGCGGGGAAGGGCGTGCGGCTGGCGGGGGATCAGGTCGCGGCGGGAGATGCGCTGGTGGCCGATGTGGCGCGGGGGGCCTATACGGCGACGCTTCTGAAGGGAGTGACGGGGTCGGGGAAGACCGAGGTCTATCTGGAGGCGGTGGCGGAGTGCCTGCGGGCGGGCAAGCAGGCGCTGGTGCTGCTGCCGGAGATTGCGCTGACGGCGGAGTTCCTGACCCGGGTCGAGGCGCGGTTCGGGGCGCGGCCTGCCGAGTGGCATTCGGGCGTGACGATGACCGAGCGGCGGCGGCTGTGGCGGATGGTCTCGGAAGGCGAGGCGGGGCTGGTGGTCGGTGCGCGCTCGGCGCTGTTCCTGCCGTTCCGGGAGCTGGGGCTGGTGGTGGTGGATGAGGAGCACGACACCTCCTACAAGCAGGAGGATGGCGTGTTGTACAACGCGCGGGACATGGCGGTCTTGCGGGCGTCTGTGGTGGGGTGTCCGGTGGTGCTGGCCAGCGCCACGCCGTCGCTGGAAAGCTGGGCCAATGTCGAGGCGGGGAAGTATCGGCGGCTGGACCTGGGGAGCCGGTTCGGGGCGGCGGAACTGCCGGAGATGCGGGCCATCGACATGCGGGCCGAGCGGTTGCCTTCGGACCGCTGGATTTCGGAGACGCTGGCCGCGAAGGTCAATGCCGTGGTGGCGCGGGGGGAGCAGGCGCTGTTGTTCCTGAACCGGCGGGGCTTCGCGCCGGTGACGCTCTGCCGGGCCTGCGGGCATCAGGTGGGCTGCGACCACTGCGATGCGCGGATGGTGGAGCATCGGTTCCAGAAGCGGCTCGTGTGCCACCAGTGCGGGGCGACGAAGCCGGTGCCTGTGGCTTGTCCGGCCTGCGGGGTGGAGGGCCGGATGGCCGCCGTCGGGCCAGGGGTGGAGCGGCTGGCCGAGGAGGTGGCGGCGCGGTTCCCGCAGGCGCGGGTGGCGGTGCTGTCGTCGGATCTGTTCGGCAGCGCTCGGGCCTTGAAGGAGAAGATCGCGGAGATCGCGGGCGGCGGGGCGGACATCGTCATCGGTACGCAGATCGTGGCCAAGGGGCATAACTTTCCGCTCCTGACTCTGGTGGGGGTGATCGACGCCGACCTTGGCCTGCAAGGGTCGGACCTGCGCGCGGCGGAGCGGACCTTCCAGCTGATGCGGCAGGTCGCGGGGCGGGCGGGGCGGACGGCGGAGCGGAAGGGGGAGGCCTGGCTGCAGACCCACCAGCCGGAGCATCCGGTGATAAGGGCGATCCTTGGCGGCGACGAGGAGGCGTTCTGGGCGGCGGAGGCGGCGGAGCGGCGGGCCTCGGGCGTGCCGCCCTATGGGCGGATGGCGGGGATCATCCTGTCGTCGACGGATGTGGCGGAGGTCTTCGACTTCGGGGCGGAACTGGCCCGGCGGTGTGAGCCGTTGAAGCGGATCGGGGCAGAGGTCTGGGGGCCTGCGCCAGCTCCGATTGCCCGGGTCCGGGGGCGGCATCGGGTGCGGCTGCTGGTGAAGGCCGGGAAGGGGGCGCCGTTGCAGGCGGCTTTGGCGGAGTGGTTGGGGCAGGTGAAGCTGCCGAGGGATGTGCGGCTGGCGGTGGATATTGATCCGCAGAGTTTCTTGTGAGGGGGCGGCGGGATATTTCTATTCTTCGTCTGGAAGATCAACAACCTCATGGACACTCAATATCCGATAGACAATCGGACGTGAGTTGCGATACAGAACGCTCACATCGACACTGAAGCCTTTCTTATATATGTTATCGTCTGCCTCTCGTATTTCATGCTTAACTCTCTGTTCGGCAAGATCAGAAGCATACATTATTGGAAGGTCCTTGTCACTAATTTGAGGGATGACAACTCGCTCACCGCTTCGCTTATCTTTTGGTGCGTCTCCAATATCGGAGCGCGTGAAAATCATTAGTACTCGCAGATGGGTATCGTCGCGCTCAGCCTCAAGCCTCTGATATTCTCCTTCAATCGTTCTCTCGACGGCCTTGGCTTCGTTCGCCCGAAACTTGAATGCCGCCTTGATTTTCCTCCTACCATCCTCAAAAGTTGCTACTTCAAGTGTAGAACTCGCCTCTGGATCGCGAGCAATTGCCTCGACAGCCCCAGAGAAAGTTTTCAGATCAGATCGAGAAAAGTTCTCTGGTACAATACCGGCGGCAAGTTTGGTGATGCGGTCCTTCCACTTCTCGACAAACTCTACTGCCAAAAAGACCTGCTCGGCATGGCCAGCAATTATTGGTACTGTGCTCGCAACAACGGGCCACAGGTCCGCGATGATAGAGCCGGAACGAACCTCCTTGACGTAAATCTCAGCGACGCCTTCAAAGTCGGGGCTGTCGTCTACTGAATCCTGATACTCTTTGGCAATGGACGTGAACGCTCTAACAAAAGCTCCCAGCTCAATGGGTCGTGAGTTGTTAATTGTTAGAGTAATGACTGCGGGAGGGACATAGCCAACTTCTAGCTCTCTCGCCATAACCCTCTCCATCAAAAGAAGCTCCAGCAATAGAAATCAATACGGAGCGGCAGTCAATTCAAACTTGACGGAAGTGTCGACGCCATATCGTCGGCTCAGGTCAAAGCTGCCCCTCCCCAGTTCTTCGTTACGCCGACCGGGCATCGAATGGTGCGCTGTAGCGCACCCTACGATGTCCGAGACGTCAAACCCGCCACAACCGCACCGGCCCCTTCGGCCCCCGCTTCAACACGCCCTTCGCCTCCAGGTCCAGCTGGACGCATTTGACCCACCAGCCTGCGGTCTCGCCGCCGGGGAAGAGGGCCTCAGACAGGTGGGGTTTCACGGCCTCGATGATCTCGGCGGGGGTGAGGCCGGGGGGAACGGCGGGCGTGACACCGAGGACGGCGGTGCGCATCTCGGCGTATTTGGCGGCGTCGACGCGGTAGGTCTTGCCGGGCTGGCCGACGTTTTGCACTTCGATCTTGTCGGTCATGGCATGGCTCCCTTTTCCGGCCATCCTGCGGGTCGGGGCGGGCCCTTGGCAACCGGCTTCGCTTTCACCGGGCGGTGATCGGGCTGTAACCCGCATTGGGTTTCGCGCCCTCCGCGCTATATACAGCGCCAGACAAACGGAGGTCGGACATGTTCTTCACGCGCAAGTCGAATGAGATGGTTTCGCAGGACCAGGCCCTGCCGGGGCGCGCCGAGCCCTTGCCGACCGCCGAGGTGCATTTCCTGTCGGGCATTCCGCTGAAATCGCCGGTGCCGGAGGGCATGGCGGAGGCGATGTTCGGGATGGGCTGTTTCTGGGGCGTGGAGCGCAAGTTCTGGCAGACCCCCGGCGTCTGGCTGACCATGGTAGGTTATGCCGGGGGCTTCACTCCGAACCCGACCTACAAGGAGACCTGTACCCAGCTGACCGGGCACAACGAGGTGGTGCGGGTGGTCTATGATCCGACGGTGATCAGCTATGAGGGGCTGCTGAAACTGTTCTGGGAGGGGCATGACCCGACGCAGGGGATGCGGCAGGGGAATGACGTGGGGTCGACCTATCGGTCGGGGATCTACACCTATACGCCGGAGCAGGCGGCAGCGGCGGAGGCTTCGAAAGCGGTCTATGCCAAGGCGCTGAAGGCGGCGGGGCGGGGGGAGATCACGACGGAGATCCTGCCCGCGCCGGTGTTCTATTTCGCCGAGGATTATCACCAGCAGTATCTGGCGAAGAACCCCGGCGGGTATTGCGGGATCGGCGGAACCGGCGTGACCTGCCCGATCGGCACTGGCGTCCGCGCCTGATGGCCTTGGCTTGACCGGGGCGGGGCCGGGGTCTATCCGGCGCCTCGAACCCCGGAGAACGCCCATGCCCACCTATTCCGCCCTGACGACGCTGCCCGGCGAGGATGCCGCCCATGACCTGGCCGATGCCATGGAGCGGATGGAGCCGGAACCGACGGGCGTGGGGGTCTTCGAGATCGAGGATGGCTCGGGCCTGTGGGAGGTCGGCGCCTATTTCCTGGAACAGCCGGACGGGGTGATGCTGGAAGTGCTGGCGACGGCCTTCGGGGCGAAGCCCTTTGCGTTGTCGGAACTGCCCGAGGTGGACTGGGTGGCCCATGTGCGGCGCGAGCTGTCTCCGGTCGATGCCGGGCGGTTCTTCGTCTTCGGCAGCCATGACGCGGACAAGGTGCCTGCGGGCCGGGTTCCGTTGCAGATCGAGGCGACGGTGGCCTTCGGGACCGGGCATCATGGCACGACGCTGGGCTGTCTGCTGGCCTTTGACCGGCTGCTGACCGCCGGGGTCAGGCCGGCACGGGTGCTGGACGTGGGCTGCGGGACGGCGGTGCTGGCGATGGCGGCGGCGGCGACACTGCCGGAGGCGCTGGTCATCGCCAGCGACATCGACCAGGTCGCGGTGGACGTGGCCGAGGCGAACGTTTCGATCAACGGGCTGGAAGGCCGGGTCGAATGCCTGGAGGCGGCGGGCCTTGATCATGCCAGAATCCGGGCGGCCGGGCCCTTCGATCTGGTCTTCGCCAACATCCTGAAGGGTCCCTTGATCGAGCTTGCGCCGGGGATTGCGAATCAGCTTGCAACCGGCGGGAGAGCCATCCTGTCAGGCCTTCTATCTGTGCAGGCAGATTCGGTCACGGCGGCTTACGTTGCGTCAGGTCTTGTGCTGAACAGTCGTGACGATATCGGGGAATGGTCCACGCTGGTGCTACAAAAATCCTGAAATGGTGGACAATCCGCGCCGGAACCCGGGGTAAGCCACGGGCCCGGACAACCCGCCCCAATTCTGCCATATCTGTGCGGCAAAAATTTCTCATCAGGGCTGCTAACCTGGATGGATATGATGTGGGTTGATCCGAACCTTAACGACTTTTACAGCCGCGTTTCGCGGATCGAGAAATCGCATGCCAAGGGCTACGGTTTCGAAGCTACCGGCACGGTGGGTCGCAAGGCCCCGGGCCGGACGGGCCGCCGGTTCCTGAAGCTGGCGAAACCGCTGGTGCTGGCCCTTGCGGTGGGCATCGGGCTCAAGGGCGTGATCCACTATTTCGTGGGCGCCCAGACCTACGAAAGCCGCGTCAGTGCCCTGGCCGCCGGACAGGGGTTCGATCCCGTCGGCGCCTGGCTGATGCACGCCGATCCCGCGACGCTGTGGGTTTCGGCGCAGTTGCAGGCCGTTCTTCCCCGTTGATCCAAGCCGGTTGATCGGAACCATTCATTGAAGAAGGGCCGCATCGGTTGATGCGGCCCCATTTCCGTTTGTCCGGTGCCTTCGGTCGCCAGGACCGTCGGCGGACGGCTGGCCGCTCAGCGGCCGATGAGTTCCAGGTCCCCGCGGCACAGGCCGATATCGTCAAGCTCGCGATCCGAGAGCTTCGACAGGGCCTTGCGGGTGACGCGCGCATCGTTCCACGCCGCAAACATCGAGGCGACGCTCGACAGGGCGTTGATGGCACGGAAGGTGGTGATGGCGCCGAGGGGCGCCGGGCGGGTCGTCTCGACAGCGGCCATGGCGTTCATCCTTGTTTTCATTCTGCTCAAACCGGAGGATCATTCCTCCATGCCCAGCCAAATAATCTTGCTGCATGTGCAAAGCAAGGTAAGGATTAGCATTGCCGCCATGCAGGCGCTGCATGGCGTGTGGCAAAATTTTGTCAAGTTTTACAGCCTGTTCCGGCGAGCAGTCCGGGGCCGCGTCGCTTTTCTGGCGCGTCTGGTCGTATTTTGCAAGTGCAAAAAGACTGGGCGGTTCCGCGGGGTGGGCGCGAAAGCCATTGGCGGATGTTCCCTTTTCGTGCTAGCCCTAGTGGCAGGCAGGAAAACGGGGACAAGATGCGGGTCATCGGCATTGATCCGGGCTTAAGAAACCTGGGCTGGGGGGTGATCGACGTGGCGGGTTCGCGCCTGACGCATGTGGCGAACGGCATCTGCCATTCGGACGCGGGCGACGGCGATCTGGCGGCGCGGCTTCTGTCGCTGCACGCCCAACTGACCGAGGTTCTGCGCGCCTGGGCGCCCGAGGCGGCGGCGGTGGAGCATACGTTCGTCAACAAGGACGCGGTCGCGACACTGAAATTGGGCCAGGCGCGGGGGATCGCGCTCTTGGTCCCGGCGCAGTTCGGCCTGAGCGTCGGGGAATATGCCCCGAACGCGGTGAAGAAGACGGTGGTGGGCGTGGGGCACGCGGCGAAGGTGCAGGTCGATCACATGGTGAAGCTGCATCTGCCGGGGGTGAAGGTTGCGGGGCCGGACGCGGCGGACGCGCTGGCGGTGGCGATCTGCCATGCGCATCATGTGCAGTCGCAGGGTCGGCTGGCGGCGGCGGTGAGGGCGGCGGAATGATCGGCAGGATTTCCGGGCGGCTCGACTGGCGGGGGCCGGACCATGTGCTGATCGACGTGCGCGGCGTAGGTTATATCGTCCATGTCAGCGAACGCACTTTGGCCGGGATGCCCTCGGTCGGGGAAGCGGTATCGCTTTTTACCGATCTTCTGGTGCGCGAGGATCTTCTGCAGCTGTTCGGCTTCCCGACCATGCTGGAGAAGGAATGGCACAAACTGTTGATGACGGTGCAGGGCGTGGGGGCGAAAGCGTCGATGGCCATTCTTGGCACGCTGGGGGCCGAGGGTGTGGGCCGGGCGATCACTTTGGGCGATGCGCGCAGCGTTCAGGCGGCGCCGGGGGTGGGGCCGAAGCTGGCGCAGCGGGTGATCCTGGAATTGAAGGCGAAGGCGCCGGGGGTGATGGCGCATGGCGCGGGGCTTTCGGCAAAGGCGGAAGCGGATGATGTTGTCATCGAAGCAACGGTCCCGCCTGTGCCGCGCAAACCTGTAAAGGTGGATGAAGGGGCCGCCCGACGCGCGGCCGCCTCGGCGGATGCCTTGTCGGCGCTGACGAACCTGGGCTACGGCCAGGGCGATGCCGCGCAGGCGGTGGCAACGGTTTCCGGGAATGAGCCGGATGCGGATACGGCCATGCTGATCCGGGCGGCGTTGAAAGTGCTGGCACCGAAATGAGCGAGCCGAACCCCGACCTGCGCGGTGAGCGGCTGCCCGAGGATACCGACCGCGCGCTCCGCCCGCAGATGCTGGGCGAGTTCATCGGTCAGGCGGAGGCGCGCGCCAATCTGGCGGTGTTCATCGAAAGCGCCCGGATGCGGGGCGAGGCGATGGACCATACGCTGTTCCACGGGCCGCCGGGCCTCGGCAAGACCACGCTGGCGCAGATCATGGCGCGGGAGCTCGGGGTGGGGTTCCGGATGACCTCGGGGCCGGTGCTGGCCAAGCCGGGGGACCTGGCGGCGATCCTGACCAATCTGGAACCGCGGGATGTGCTGTTCATCGACGAGATTCATCGGTTGTCTCCGGTGGTCGAGGAGGTGCTGTATCCCGCGCTGGAGGATTTCGCGCTGGACCTGGTCATCGGCGAGGGCCCGGCGGCGCGGACGGTGCGGATCGATTTGCAGCCGTTCACGCTGGTGGGGGCGACGACGCGGCTGGGGTTGCTGACGACGCCGCTCCGCGACCGGTTCGGGATTCCGACGCGGCTGGAGTTCTACTCGGAGGCCGAGCTCTACGAGATCGTCGCGCGGGGGGCGCGGCTGATGGGGTTGAAGGCCGAGCCCGAGGGTTGTCGAGAGATTGCCCGGAGGGCGCGGGGGACGCCGCGGATCGCGGGGCGGCTTCTGCGCCGGGTGGCGGATTTTGCGCTGGTCGAGGCGGGGGGGCGGATTTCGCGCGCACTGGCGGACCGGGCGCTGACGCGGCTTTCGGTGGACCATCTGGGGCTGGACGGGGCGGACCGGCGCTATCTGACGCTGTTGGCGGAGAATTACGGTGGCGGGCCGGTCGGGGTGGAGACGATTGCGGCGGCCTTGAGCGAGCCTCGGGATGCGATCGAGGAGGTGATCGAGCCCTATCTGTTGCAGCAGGGGCTGATCCTGCGGACGCCGCGGGGGCGGATGCTCGGGGCGAAGGCCTGGCGGCATCTGGGGCTGGAGGCGCCGAAAGTTGCCGGACAGGCCGATTTGTTTGGCGGCAAGTGAATCGAGCGCTGGCGCGCAAGGCCTTTGTCTCGTCGTCGGGCTGCGCCTCCTCCTCGGGCGATGGGGGCGCTGCCCCCAAACCCCCGGGATATTTGCGCCAGTATGAAAGGCTGTTGGGGGAGAGATCATGGGGCCGGGTGAGATCGAGGCGCTGTTTACCCGCGGGGACGGGGCCTATCTGTTCGCGCGCTGGGGGCGACCGATCGTGCCGGTGGTGTTCGGGGTGGAGGATGCGTCGCTGGCCGTGTTCAAGGGGGCCATCGAGGCGGTGGTGACGCTCGCCGGGCACCGGATGGCGGAGACGGACCCGGAACTGGGGGCGAACCTGATGCTGTTCTGTTTCCGGGAGTGGGGGGAGCTCTTGGAGGTGCGTGACCTCGGGCGGCTGGTGCCGGAGCTGCCTGCGCTGGTCGGGCGGTTGCAGGCAGCGGGGGCGAACCAGTACCGACTGTTCCGCTTCGATGCCGAGGGGGCGATCAAGGCCTGTTTCGTCTTCCTGCGGATGGATGAGGACCTTGCGGCCATGCCCGCCGAGACTCTGGCCCTGGCGCAGGCGGTGGGGGTGATCCTGCTCTGGTCGGACCGGGCGTTCGAGGGGTGGTCGCCGCTGGCAAGGGTCGGGGAGCGGGTGATCCTGCGGCCGGAGATCGGGGCGGCGATCCGGGCGGGGTATGATCCGGTGCTGCCTGCCGTGGCCCGCGATCCGAGCCATGCGCTGCGGCTGGCGGCGCGGATGGGGTGATCTGTCCACGGTGGACAGGATTTTCGGGCGAGTGATTTCAAGGGGTTGGATGCGGGCGTTCATGAGTTGGCAACGTTTGGCCGCTGCGCAGTTCCGTCTTGTCGGGCCTGGCCCCGCCGCATAGCCTGCGTGCCGCCGCAAGGGAGACCGCATGACCGCGCACCAGTTCCGCACCCGCGTATATTACGAGGATACCGACCTGGCGGGGATCGTCTACTATGCGAATTATCTGAAGTTCATCGAGCGGGCGCGGACGGAATGGGTCGCCTCGCTGGGGGTGGACCAGATGGCCTTGCGGGCCGCGCAGGGGATCGTCTTCGCGGTGCGGCGGGTCGAGGCGGATTTCCTGCGGCCCGCGAAGTTCGGCGATGACCTGCTGGTGGAGACTTCGGTGCAGTCGCTGGGAGGGGCGCGGATCGTGCTGGAGCAGGTGGTTCTGCGGGAGGGCGAGCGGCTGTTCGTCTCGGTCGTGACGCTGGTCTGCCTGACCGAGGACGGCCACGCGGCGCGGCTGCCGGCGGACCTTCGGGCGCGGTTGGCGGGGCCGTTGCACTGACGAAGGCGGTGGATGCCTCCGGCGGGGATATTTGGGCCAGTATGAAAGGTGAGGGCGGAAGCGGCCTGCGGCTACGGCTTCCGGGCCAGCCGGGCCTCCGGCGGGGATATCTGGGCGAAGATGAAAGGCGGGTTGCTTGAGTCCGGCAGCGGCGGCGGGCGCCGGAGCCCGGATGACAAATGCCGTCATGCGGCGGCGAAACCCTGCGCACCACAGACTTGTGTTGGCATTCCCCCTGCACTCTTGCTAGAATCCGCGGTAACGGAGCCGAGTAACGGCCCGATCAACAAGAGCAGGCGTATGAACACGGACACCCTTGCGATGGCGCAGGAGATTGATTTCTCCATGTTCGCCCTTTTTGCCCGCGCGACCCTGACGGTGAAGATCGTCATGCTGATGCTGATGGTCATGTCCTTCTGGTCCTGGGCGATCATCATCCAGAAGCACATCCTGTTGCGGAAGGCGCGCGGCGAGGCGTCGATCTTCGACCGGGCCTTCTGGTCGGGCGAGCCCCTGGACGAGCTTTACGAGAAGATCGGGCCGGACCCGCAGGGGCAGTCCGAGAAGATCTTCGCGGCCGGGATGCTGGAATGGCGGCGGAGCCACAAGCAGGACGGGGGCCTGATCGCCGGGGCGCAGAGCCGGATCGACCGGGCAATGAACGTGGCCATCGCGCGGGAAAGCGAGGTCCTGAACCGGGGGCTGAGCTTCCTGGCGACGACGGGGTCGACGGCGACGTTCATCGGGCTTTTCGGCACGGTCTGGGGGATCAAGCACAGCTTCGAGCAGATCGCCATCAGCCAGAACACCAGCCTTGCGGTGGTGGCCCCCGGTATTGCCGAGGCGCTTTTGGCGACGGGTGTCGGTCTGGTGGCCGCGATCCCGGCGGCGGTGTTCTACAACAAGCTTTCCGCCGACAATGACCGGGTGATCGGCGGCTACGAGAGCTTTGCCGACGAATTCGCGACGATCCTGTCGCGCCAGCTGGACTCGTAAGCCATGGGGATGGGCGTTTCGGGATCGGCGGGCGGCGGACGGCGCCGTCGGCGCGGGGGACGTGCGGCGTCCATGCACGAGATCAACATCACGCCGATGGTCGACGTGATGCTGGTCTTGCTGATCATCTTCATGGTGGCGGCGCCGATGCTGACGGTGGGCGTGCCGGTCAAACTGCCGGAGACGGCGGCGACGGCCTTGCCGACCGAGCAGGAAGAGCCGCTGACGGTGACGATCACCTCGGACGGGCGGCTGTCGATCCAGACCACCGAAGTCAGCGATGCCGAGATGATCGGCAAGCTGACGGCGATTGCGGCAGAGCGGACCAGTAAGAAGATCTACCTGCGGGCGGACGGGTCGGTCGCCTATGAGCGGGTGGCGCAGGTCATGGGTGCCTTGAACGCGGGCGGGTTCAACGAGATTGCCTTCGTCACCGATGCGGCGACGCCAAGCTTCGGGGCGGGGGATGCGTCCAACTCTGAAGGCAATGGCGGCTGAGGCGGATGGAGAGGCGGTTCCAGACCGGAACGGTGGTATCGGCGGCAGGCCACCTGGGGGTGATCCTCTGGGTGCTGGTCGGCGACTGGCTGTTTGCGGCGGACGTGCCCCCGGAAACCATCACCATGCAGGTGTCGACGATCTCCAGTGACCAGTTTGCCGAGTTGCAGGCCGCGACCGAAACGCCCGCCGAGGAGCCTGCGGCGGTCAAGCCACGGGCGCGGCCCGAGGAGGTGGTGGAGCCGCCGCCCGAGGAACCGCCGCCAGACGTGACCCCGCCCGAGGAGCCGCCGGTGGACGCGCCGCCGCCGGTGGAGGTTGTGCCGGATGAGGTGACGCCGGAGCCGGTGGTGACCCCGCCGCCTTCGGATGCGGTGCAGGCGGAGGAAGAACAGGCGATCCAGTCGGACTCGACCGAGATCCAGCCCGCGCCGGAGGCCGAGGCGATCATCGCGCCCGATCCGGTGCAGCCGGAGAGCGACGCGGAGACAGCGGATACCGCTGCCCCTGCCGTGAGTGAGGACCCGGCGGCAGACGTGGTGGTGGAAGAACAGCCGACCGAAGCGACGGTGCCCGAGGATACCGGCGACGTAACGCAAACGGAGGCCAATCAGGACCAGACGGCGGAGACGGGGATGACGACCTCGATCCGGCCGAAGTCGCGGCCCGAAAAGCCTGCGGCGGCGCCGGAGCCGGAGGTGGCCGCGGACGAGCCTGCGGAATCGACGCATCTGACGGTGCAGCCGGTGGATGACGCCGAGACGCAGGATGCCATCGACGCGCTTCTGGGCGAGGCGAGCGAGGAGCCGGTGACGGAGGATGTCGCGTCGGACACGGCAGCGGATACCGGCGGGCAGGACCTGCCGCAGGGGCCGCCGCTGACGGGGGGAGAGATGGGGAACATCTCCAGCGCGATTGCGCGGCGCTGGAATTTGGGCGCTGCGTCTACAGACGTTATGAGCACCATGGTAAGGATCCAGGTGTCATTTAGTCCCGATGGCAAGCCACTAGAATATACTCTTCTCAGTTCGAGCGGACCCAACCAGGCCGCTATCGACAACCTTTTCGCGATCGCCAAGCGGGCAGTGAACCGTACATATAGCGAAGGCGGCATTCCGCTGCCTCCGGACAAATACGACACATGGCGCGTGCTAAATCTGACCTTCGATGCCAATGGGATGAGGGTGAGATGAACAAAGTGCAGGAAAGCCGGCGCGGATTTTTTCCCCTTTCCCCCGCTACTAAAGCGGGCAATGACACAAGAAACGGAGCGTGAGGCCGATGATCAGACCCGTGAAGACAGCTGTCGCAGTGCTTACGGCACTTTTCCTTGGATGGGGCGGTAGCATGCCGACGTTGGCACAAG
>NZ_JAEULP010000002.1 GCF_016792905.1 Tabrizicola sp. | reverse complement strand
CGACCTTCAGGTCGACACCACGGAGGATCACCTTGTCCTCATCTTCAAGTTTGACGTGCAGGTTGTTGATTTCAAGCATCTTTCATTTCCTTTGGTCGGTCAGCGCGGGTCGTGGAACCAGCCGATGACCTGGGTAAGCATCTCTGGCGGAACCGGCCCGGGGGTGACGGTGAAGCGGGCCAGGCGGCCAATGACCTCTTCCTTCACGGCCAGCTTCTCCACCGCGTGATAGTAGCGGCGGTCGACATAATCGTCGAACAACACCGTCGTGGGGCGCCTTGCGCGCATCTTGACCGCAGCCAGGCAGGCGGCACGGAACCGCCCGTCGATCAGCACGAGGTCGGGGTCCTGGAAATCGCGCCGGTCCCAGACGGACAGGGCGTAGGTGTGATAGGACTGGACCCTGTCATTCTGGCTCGGGTAGCCCCAGGCACGGGTCGGGCCGATGTCGGCGTGATGGACATGCGCCTTGTCCGAAATGCCCTTCAGCACGCCCGCCAGGCTTTCCGCCCAGGCCTTGTCGCTTTCGACACTTATCACCCTGCAGCCTGCCTGCGCGGCCATGACGGTGGACCCGCCGCTGCCGTATTCCAGGATCACCTTCGCGTCGGCATAGGCCCGGACCATATAGTCGCGCTCTTGCTGCGGGAAGGTCAGCTTGAACTGGACCTTCGGCTTTGGCGCGACATCGGGGCTTTGGGCCGGATCGGCGGGCGGCGGTGCAACCTGAGACATGACATCCTTGACCTTGGCCGAGGCAGACTCGGCCGCTTCTGCGACTTCGGGCCGGTCCATCAGGCGGGCGATTTCCTGCGTCACCGCATCCTGCCAGCGCAGGATCGAGCGATCCTCCGCCTCGTTCCGGTCGTTCGCCCGGAAGAATTCGTCGGTATGCCGCAGGTTCGCCTCGCCCGTGGCGGCAGCCTTGTAACCCCGGCCGCGCAAGCGTTTCAACGCGAAGAAATCGCGCGTCCGCACCATGTAATGGTTGATCTGCGCATGATCCCAGCCGAAATCCTCTGCCGCGACGCGCGCGGTTCCGCCCGAGTCGACGCCCTTGAGCCAGCGGCCGTGCATGACATGGCTTTCCGAGACCGTGGCGCCGCTCCCTGCCAGCACATCGCCATGCCGCAGGGTCGAATTCCGGGCCACCAGCGGCCGATTGATGCCAAAGCGCGCGAAACCGCGAAAGGCCGGGGACTGCCTGAAGAACGCCTTCTGCTCGCGGTTTGCGGCGAAATCGCTTCGCGAGGCGCCCGAAAATGCAGCGTCGATGAACCGGCCGCCGAAGGCCGTGTTGCCGCTGCTGCCAAAGACCCGCCAGTTGACAAGCGCGCAGGCCTTGTCGCCCATGTGCCGGATCAAGGCCCCGACCGTGCCATCGCCCACATGCACGTTCAGGAATTCGTCGGCATCCAGCCAGAGATACCAGTCTCCGTCCCGGTAGCCGAGCTTCTGGGTGAAGATGGTTGAGGCGATTCGCTGCGGGGACTTGCCCGGAACAATAGCCGCCCTCAGATGCGTGATCTCCCCCGCCCCGGCCAGTGCGGCGAGCAGTTCCTCGGTTCCATCGTTGGAAGGGTTGGAACAGATCACGATCTGGTCGAAGCCGATGGCCTTGTGGTAGGCGACCCATTCCAGCAGGAAGGGCGCCTCGTTCTTCATCGCCGAGAACAAGACCCGCCGGGGCCGCGCAGCCGCCACGGCGGTTTCGGGCGCGTCCGGTTCCGCCGCGGCAGCGGAGAGGGCCAGGGCCTCGCGCACCAGGTCACGCGCGGCATGGTCGGCGGCGGCCACGGCGGGCAGCGCCCGCAGTCGCGCGATCCCCTCGGTCACGGCACCGTCCCAATGCAGGATCGAGCGGTCCTCCGCTTCGTTGCGGTCATGCTCGGCAAAGAACTGCGGCGTGTGCCGGGAGTTGGTGCCGACCCTCTGGCGCGGCATGTATCCGCGGCCGCGCAGCGCTTTCAGCGCGAAGTGATCCGCGGTCCGGACCATGTAGTGGTTGATTTGCGCCAGCGCCCAGCCGCATTCGAACGGGCTGACGCTGCTCGTGCGGACGAAATCGTCACCCGCCAGCCAGCGGCGGTGGATCTTGTGGTCTGGCGCCGAGGTCTTGCCGGTTCCGACCAGCACATCCTCGGGACCAAGCCCCGAATCCCGCACAACGCGTGGACGGTGAATTCCGTGGCGGGCGAATCCGTGCAGGGCGGGGCCGAACCGGAAGAACGATTTCAGCCCCGAGTTGAACTTGAACTTCGCCTCTGCCGCGCCGGTGAATGCGTCCGACACAAAGCGCCCGGGAAATGTCTTCCGGCCGCTCGACCCGAAGATGCGCCATTTGATCAGGGCGACCTGCTTGCCCCCCATGGCATCCACCAGGGCCGTCACCGTCCGGTCGCCGACATGGACATTGAGGAACTCGTCCGCGTCCAGCCACAGGTACCAGTCGCCGTCGCGGAAGCCCACCTCGCGCTCGAAGGCCTGCGTGGCAAGATATTGCGGCGAGGCACCCGGCGGAACGGTCGCGCGCAGGTGCCCGATCTCGCCTGCCCCGGCCAGGGCGGCCAGCAATTCCTCGGTCCCGTCGTTGGAGGGATTGGAACAGATGACGATCTCGTCGAAGCCGATGGCCTTGTGGTAGGCGACCCATTCCAGCAGGAAGGGCGCCTCGTTCTTCATCGCCGAGAACAGAACCTTGCGGCCCGTGCCGACCGGACGTGCCGACGCCGGCCCCTCGGCCGCAGTCCCGGTCTCCGCCCGGTCTTCCATCAGCCGACCGAGCCTTCCAGGCTGATCGCGACCAGGCTTTGCGCCTCCATCGCGAATTCCATCGGCAGGGCGGTCAGGACTTCCTTGCAGAAGCCGTTCACCACCAGGGCGACGGCCTCTTCCTCGTCCATCCCGCGCGAGCGGCAGTAGAACAGCTGGTCCTCATCCACCTTCGAGGTCGTCGCCTCATGCTCGACGCGCGAGGAATTGTTGCGCACTTCGATGTAAGGCACGGTATGCGCCCCGCATTTGTCGCCGATCAGGAGACTGTCGCACTGCGTGTAGTTGCGGCTTTCCTTGGCCTTCGGGTGCATCGACACCAAGCCGCGATAGGTGTTCTGCGCCCGGCCCGCCGAGATGCCCTTCGAGACGATCCGGCTTTTCGTCCGCTTGCCAAGGTGGACCATCTTGGTCCCGGTATCGGCCTGCTGGGCGTTGTTGGCGATGGCGATCGAATAGAACTCGCCCTGCGAATCGTCGCCGCGCAGGATGCAGGAGGGGTATTTCCAGGTGATCGCCGACCCCGTCTCCACCTGCGTCCACATCACCTTGGCCCGGTCGCCCCGGCAGTCGGCGCGCTTGGTGACGAAGTTGTAGATCCCGCCCTTGCCGTTCTCGTCGCCCGGATACCAGTTCTGCACCGTGGAATATTTCACCTCGGCATCCTTCAGGATCACGATCTCGACCACTGCGGCGTGCAACTGGTTGGTGTCGCGCTTCGGCGCGGTGCAGCCTTCCAGGTAGCTGACATAGGCGCCCTCGTCGGCGATGATCAGCGTTCGCTCGAACTGGCCGGTGTTTTCCGCGTTGATGCGGAAATAGGTCGACAGTTCCATCGGGCATTTGGTGCCCTTGGGGATGTAGACGAAGGAGCCGTCCGAGAAGACCGCCGAATTCAGCGTGGCGAAGAAGTTGTCGGTCGGCGGCACGACCGAGCCGAGGTACTGCTTCACCAGCTCCGGGTGTTCCCGCACGGCTTCGGAGATCGAGCAGAAGATCACCCCGGCCTTCGCCAGTTCAGCCTTGAAGGTCGTGCCCACCGACACCGAGTCAAACACCGCGTCCACCGCCACCTTGCGCGGTTCCGCCTCACCTTCAACACCGGCCAGAAGCATCTGTTCCTTCAGCGGAATCCCGAGCTTGGCATAGGTCGCCAGCAGTTTAGGATCGACTTCGTCCAGCGACTTCGGCTTTTTCGCCATGCTCTTCGGCTTGGCGTAGTAATACTGGTCCTGATAGTCGATTTCCGGGTAGTTCAGCATCGCCCAGCGGGGCTCTTCCATCTTCAGCCAGCGGCGATAGGCGGCAAGACGCCAGTCCAGAAGCCACTCCGGCTCGCCGTTCTTCTCGCTGATCAGGCGGACGATGTCTTCGGACAGGCCCTTCGGGGCGTATTCCGTCTCGATCTCGGTTTCCCAGCCGTACTTGTACTTGCCGGCCATCGCCTGCACGGTCTCGATCGTCTCGCGATCGACACCATCGCGAACCTCAACAGCTTGGGCGGCGGCCTCGGTGGTATCCAGAACGGCGGTCATCGGCGTTTCCTTTCAGGCAGCCCGCGCGCGGGCCTTGGCATAGGCGGCGGTCCAGGTCTTCGCGAACCGCCCCACATCGTCTTTTGTCACCCCCGGGCCAAGCGAGACCCGGATCGCTTGCGCCGCAAGGGCCTGATCAAAGCCCATCGCAGTCAGGACCCGGCTGGCCCGCACCTTGCCCGAGGAACAGGCCGAGCCCGCCGAGATGGCAAACCCGGCAAGGTCCATCGCCATCACCTGCGTCTCGCCCTTCCAGCCGGGGGCAATCAGGCAGAGCGTGTTCGGCAGCCTTGGCGAACCATTCCCGACGGAAATAGTTTCTTTTCCCGCAGCCGACAACTCTGATTCTAGAATATTTCTAAATTCTGCCACCTCGTCCCAGACGCCATCGGCCAGATCGCGCGCGGCGGCTTCGGCGGCGGCGGCAAAACCGGCGATGCCGATCAGGTTCTCGGTCCCGGCGCGGCGGCCCATCTCCTGCCCGCCGCCTTTCAGCTGCGACGGCACCTCGATGCCCTGCCGCACTACCAGCGCGCCGATGCCCTTCGGCCCGCCCAGCTTGTGCGCCGACACAAGGCCCCTGTCGCAACCCAGCCAGTTGAAGGCGAAAGGCACCTTGCCGAAAGCCTGCGTCAGGTCGCTGACAGCAAGGCCCTGCGGCAGGTCCTGAAGGATACCCGTCTCGCTGTTGGCCAGTTGCAGGGTGGTCCGGGCCGGATCGGCGACGGCCACCCTGCCCTGCCCGTCCACCGGCAGGCCCGCCTCGCACCAGGCGGCGACCGCATCATGCTCGACCGGCGCGCAGACCAGCCCGCGCCCGGCGCAGGCGAGGGCCGCCGCCTCGGTCGCACCCGAGGTGAAGACGATGTCCGCCCCCTCCGCGCCCAGGGCCGCCGCGACCTTCGCGCGCGACCGTTCCATCAACGACTTGGCCGCCCGCCCCTCGGCATGGACCGAGGACGGGTTGCCCACCACCTCCATCGCCGCGACCATCGCCGCCTTCGCCTCGGGGCGGAGGGGGGCGGTCGCGTTCCAGTCGAGATAGAGCCTAGTCATGGTCATCGACCACGCGGAACAGGTTCGGCACGGCGGGACAGGGCGTCAGGTCGTTCTTCACCACGTCCGACAACCGCACCTGATGCAGGAAGACATAGACGTTGGCCGACAGGCTTTCCCAGAGACGATTGGTCAGCGACTGGGCGCGGCTGCCGGAAAGCCCCCCGCTCGCCCCCGCGCCGGTGTGCATGGCATCGACGGTTTCCTCCACCGCCTCCATCACTTCCGAGATGCGGATGTCGTTGGGCGCGCGGGCGAGCTTGTAGCCGCCTCCCGGCCCCCGCACCGCCTCGACCAGGCCCGCGCGGCGCAGCTTGACGAACAGCTGCTCCAGATAGGGCAGGCTGATGTCCTGCCGCTTGGAGATCGCGGCCAGCGAGACAAGGTCGTCGCCCCCCGACTTAGCCTCGGCCAGCGCCAGGTCGGCCAGCGCCACCATCGCATAGCGTCCCTTGGTCGAAAGCTTCATTCCCTGCCTCCTGCCCCCTCTCGGGGAATCGCAACCGCATTGACGCCAAGTGCTTCACACATTACCTCAGTCAAGCCCCGGAAAGCCGGTCCAAGGCAGCCTTGGCCCGCTTTAGAACGGTTCTAGTTTAGCCGAGCGAAAGCGTCAAGAAATCGCTCCCGCATGAGAAGAGTGCAATGCCCGAAGTGATCTTTGCCGGCCCCGACGGACGCCTTGAGGGCCGCTACCACCCGCAAAAGGACCGCGACGCCCCGATTGCCATCGTGCTACATCCGCACCCCGCCTATGGCGGCACGATGAACAACAAGGTCGTCTACAACCTGCATTACGCCTTCTACAACCTGGGTTTTACCGTGCTGCGCTTCAACTTCCGCGGCGTCGGAAGGTCGCAGGGCGAATATGACCAGGGCATCGGCGAACTCAGCGACGCGGCCTCCGCGCTCGACTACCTGCAGGCGATGAACCAGAACTCCAAGCAATGCTGGGTCGCGGGCTTTTCCTTCGGCGCCTGGATCGGCATGCAGCTTCTGATGCGTCGGCCGGAAATCACCGGCTTCGTCTCGGTCGCGCCGCCCGCGAACCTCTACGACTTCTCCTTCCTCGCCCCCTGCCCCTCCTCCGGCCTGATCATCAACGGCACCGCCGACAAGGTGGCCCCGCCCAAGGACACCAAGTCGCTGGTCAACAAGCTGCACGAACAGAAGGGCATCACCATCACCCATGTCGAGGTCGAGGGTGCGGATCATTTCTTCAAGGACGAAGAGGCGCATATGAAGCCGATGATCCAGACGGTTTCGGACTATGTCCGCCGGAGGATGACCGAGGGGACGCGCTGATGGCGACCCTGCAGGAAATGGCCGACCAGCTCGCCGAGGACGTGCTTGCCGCCGAGACGGAGCTGGGCGACGACCGCTTCTACGAAAAGGTCGCGAAGGTGATCATGGCCGCCTCCCCCACCTTCCAGGAGGCCTACATCACTTCGGTCCGCGTTCGCCTCGCCGAACGCCGGGGCCGGGATTTCCTGGAAAAGGCGCTGGCCGCCAAGCGTGGCGAGATCGACGAGGAGCCCGAGGCGCCGGTCGATTTCGGCGGCATGGGCCATTGAGCGACCGGCTGGAGGCCCAGTTCGCCTTCCTGAACGAGGCCGACCGGCTGAAATCGGTGCTGCGCGCGACGACGCTGGTCGACGGCTCGCGGCCCGAGAATTCCGGCGAACATTCCTGGCACCTGGCGCTTTACGCGCTGGTGCTGGCCGATCAGGCCGGGCCCGGCGTGGACATCAACCGGGTGATCCGGATGCTCTTGATCCATGACCTGGTCGAGATCGACGTCGGCGACGTGCCGATCCATTCACAGAACGGTCAGGCCCATGCCAGCGCCGAAACGCAGGCCGCCGAGACGAAAGCCGCCGACCGGATCTTCGGCTTGCTTCCCAAGGACCTGTCCACCGATCTTCGCGCGCTCTGGGAGGACTTCGAGACCGCAGAGTCCCCCGACGCCCGCTTCGCCAAGTCGCTCGATCGGGTGCAGCCGGTGATGGCGAACCTGATGTCCGGCGGGGGGACGTGGAAGACCTATGACGTCACCTTCGACCAGCTGGAATCCCGCGTCGGTTTGAAGATCGCCAGGGGCGCACCGGGGTTGTGGGCCTGGGTCAAGGAAAAGTCCCGGCCCTGGTTTGGCTAACCTCCTCCTCGTGCGACCGCGACGTCTCGACGGGAACGATCCGTCAGGAGGGGTGACGAAGGCATCGGCAACAGGGCCCTCCAAGCTCCGCGACATTTCGGTATACAATCGCATACCGCCCTTCCCAAGCCCGCGCTTTTCCGCTATGCACCCCGCAACGAATCCCGACAGGAGGACCGCATGTCGAAGATCAAGGTATTGAACCCCGTCGTCGAGCTTGATGGCGACGAGATGACCCGGATCATCTGGGACTTCATCAAGAAAAAGCTGATCCTGCCCTACCTCGACATCGACCTGCACTACTACGATCTCGGCATCGAGGAGCGCGACCGCACCGAGGACAAGGTCACGGTCGATGCCGCCCATGCGATCCAGAAATACGGCGTCGGCGTCAAATGCGCGACGATCACCCCGGACGAAGCCCGCGTGGAAGAATTCGGCCTGAAGCAGATGTGGAAATCGCCGAACGGCACGATCCGCAACATCCTCGGCGGCGTGATCTTCCGCGAGCCGATCATCTGCAAGAACGTCCCGCGCCTCGTGCCGCACTGGACCCAGCCCATCGTCGTCGGCCGCCACGCCTTCGGCGACCAGTACCGCGCGACCGACTTCCGCTTCCCGGGCGCGGGCAAGCTGACGATGAAATTCGTCGGCGACGACGGCACTACCATCGAAAAGGACGTCTATTCCGCCCCCTCGGCCGGGGTCTACATGGGGATGTACAACCTCGACGACTCGATCACCGACTTCGCCCGCGCCTCGCTGAACTACGGGTTGGTGCGCAACGTTCCGGTCTACCTTTCGACCAAGAACACCATCCTCAAGGCCTATGACGGCCGCTTCAAGGACATCTTCCAGCAGGTCTTCGACGCGGAGTTCGCCGAGGAATTCAAGAAGCGCGGCCTGACCTACGAACACCGGCTGATCGACGACATGGTGGCCTCGGCGCTGAAATGGTCGGGCGGCTACGTCTGGGCCTGCAAGAACTACGACGGCGACGTGCAGTCCGACATCGTGGCGCAGGGCTTCGGCTCCTTGGGGCTGATGACCAGCGTGCTGATGACGCCCGACGGCAAGATCGTGGAAGCGGAAGCCGCCCACGGCACCGTGACCCGCCACTACCGCGAGCACCAGAAGGGCAAGCAGACCTCGACCAACTCCATCGCCTCGATCTACGCCTGGACCGGGGGCCTGAAGCACCGCGCCAAGCTCGACAACAACGATGCGCTGATGCGCTTCGCCACCACGCTGGAAAAGGTGACGGTCGATGCCGTGGAAGACGGCTACATGACCAAGGACCTCGCGCTGCTGGTGGGGCCGGACCAGAAATGGCTGACGACGATGGGCTATCTGGAAAAGGTCGACGAATACCTGGGGAAAGCCCTGAAGGGGTAATTGCCGCGACGACCAATTGATCGAGGCCCGGGAATTAGGCCCGGGCCTTCTTCTTTTCAGCGGAACGAATTCCCGTCGACATTCGCCCAGACTTCATTGTTGCTGATCCGGAATCCCGCATTGGCCAGCTTGTAGCAGCCGTTTCCGGTGGACTGGATTCGCATCGCCAGCAGCTTTCCGCTTTTCGAAACGGTGGCTTCATGGACCCAGCCGATCATGGCGCCGTCACGATCGCGGACGACGAACCCGTTGTAGGCGGTTTCATTGCCGTCCTTGGCACAGACAAAGCCGCCTGCGCCGGAGGCGACTTTCGGCACGCCCGGCTTGACGACGCCCGGCATGCCCGGAACTGTCGGCCCGCCCGGAACGCCAGTGCCGATACTGACGTCAACACCGACCCCCGCACCGCCAAGTCCGACGTCGGCATCGACATTGGTACCCCCTACCCCGACGCTCGCGCCAACACCGACGCCGCCGCCGCCGCCGCCGCCGCCAACGTCGACATCGACATCAACGTCAACCCCCAGAATGCCTGCGCCTGCCGGAGCTGCAGCGAGCATCAGCGCCACCAGAAGGGTCGGCGCGGCCGTCTGGCCCAGGCCTGTCCGTGACGTCGGCAGTTTCTTGATCTTCCGCATGATTTCAAAAGTCATTTCATCGCCTCCATTGGCAAACACCAGTGGGAAAGGCGGATCCAGTTTGCCTTTGTTCCCGACCAGATCGACAATTTGACCGTCTGGTTTGAACAGATCCGTCTTCCTGGGAAGTCTTATTCAACCCGTAATTGAATATGGGCGTCCAATATGGCGAAAGAGGTATCGATTTTCAGCTTTATTTCGCCACAATGATTAAAATCGCAACTTGATTGCGCACAAACAATCATTGCGTGGGAAACAAGCTATCCGCACAATCCTGGATGGTTTCCGGGCAGTATCCAATTGCGGATTACTGCCTCGCGGACGCCGCGCCTCGGATCGATAAAAGGTCAGCCATGTTGACTTGTTATGCGTCATAATATATGACCCATCTGGCCAGAGAGGTGATTCATGCCCGACCGTCCCGACCAACTGACCGACCGCCTCCGCCACAGCGCGGTGGATGATGCGCAGGGCATCGGCTTCGGCGTCGTCATGGCCGCCTTTGGCATGCATATCCTGACCCATATGGGCTTTGTCACCGGCCAGACCACCGGGCTTGCGGTGCTGATCGCCCATCTGACCGGGCTGCCCTTTCCGGCGGTCTATTTTGCCGTCACCCTGCCCTTCCTCGGCCTTGCCTGGCGCCGGATGGGCGCGCGGTTCGCACTGAAGACGCTGGTCACGACGGCCGCCCTTTCGGCGCTGGTCGCCGTCCTGCCGCAGTGGATCGAGCTAGGCCGGATCGAGCCCGCGGTGGCCGCCATCCTCTTCGGCCTCCTTTTCGGCATCGCGGGCCTGGCAGCCATCCGTCACGGCGGCAGCTTCGGCGGGCTTTCCGTCCTCTGGATCGAGTTGCAGGACCGTACCGGCTTTCCGGCGGGCCACGCCCAGCTTCTGTCCGATGTGGTGATCTTCGGCCTTGCGGCGCTGGTCCTGCCATTCGACACCCTCGGCTACAGTTTCCTCGGCGCGGCGGTCTTCTCGCTGTTCCTGGCGGTGAACCACCGCCGCGACCGATATGTCGCAGTCTGAAGGTCTTTCGTCCGCCTGATAGCCGGGGTAGTCCCGCTGCCATGACCGACACCGACCACCACAGCCTGACCGAGGATGCCCAGGGCATCGTCTATGGCGCGACGATGGCGGCCTTCGGCATCGTGATCCTCACCCATCTCGGCCTTGTCACCGGGCAAACCGCAGGGTTGGCCGTGCTGGTCTCCTACGCGACCGGCTGGGGCTTCGGGCCGGTGTTCTTCGCGATCAACCTGCCCTTCTACCTGCTCGGCTACCTGCGGATGGGTGCGGCCTTCACCGCCAAGACCTTTCTGGCCGTCGGGCTTCTGTCCGGCCTCAGCCTCTGGATGCCGGGTCAGGTCAGCTTTGCCAGCCTCAACCCCTGGCTCGGCGCGGTGCTCTTCGGCTTCCTCTCCGGTTCGGCGCTCCTCGCGCTGTTCCGGCACGGGGCGAGCCTTGGTGGCATCGGCATCGTGGCCCTTCTCCTGCAGGACCGGCTTGGCTGGCGGGCGGGCTGGGTGCAACTGGGTTTCGACGCGGTGCTGTTCGCGCTGGCCTTTCTTGTGGTCGAGGCCAAAGCCGTCCTGATCAGCTTCCTCGGCGCCGTGGTGGTGAACCTCGTCATCGCGATCAACCATCGCCGCGACCGCTATATCGCCGCCTGACCTCGGCGGGCATGTGTTAAGATTTTCTGAACGTCCGCGAGCAACCCCTTGATTTCGTTGCGTCCGAAAATCTGTCCACCGTGGACAGCCTTGCCCCTCTGGCCAGCCGCCGGAAAACCCTGTAAGGCCCCCGCCAACCCTTTCAGGACCCGGACCCCATGGAACTGCGCAACATCGCGATCATCGCCCACGTCGACCACGGCAAGACCACCCTTGTCGACGAGCTTCTGAAGCAGAGCGGCGCCTTCCGCGACAACCAGGCGGTTTCCGAACGCGCCATGGATTCGAACGACATCGAACGCGAACGCGGGATCACCATCCTGGCCAAGTGTACCTCGGTCGAATGGAACGGCGCGCGGATCAACATCGTCGACACCCCCGGCCACGCCGATTTCGGCGGCGAGGTGGAGCGGATCCTGTCGATGGTGGACGGGGTCTGCCTGCTGGTCGATGCCGCCGAAGGACCGATGCCGCAGACCAAGTTCGTGCTGACCAAGGCCCTGGCCCTCGGCCTGCGCCCCATCGTCGTGCTGAACAAGGTCGACAAGCCCGACGCCGAACCCGACCGCGCGCTTAACGAGGTCTTCGACCTGTTCGCCAACCTCGGCGCGACCGACGACCAGCTCGACTTCCCCCATGTCTACGCCTCGGGCCGCGCCGGATGGGCGGATGCCGAGCTGGACGGGCCACGGAAGGACCTATCAGCCCTCTTTGACCTGATCGTGCGCCACGTCCCGGCCCCGAAGCAGCTGGCGCGGCAGGACGAGCCCTTTTCGATGCTGGCGACCACTCTCTCCGCCGACCCCTATCTGGGCCGCATCCTGACCGGCCGGGTCGAGACCGGAAAGATCACCACCGGCACCTCGCTGAAAGCCCTGTCGCGCGACGGTGAGCGGCTGGAGCAGTTCCGGGTCACGAAGATCCTCGCCTTCCGTGGCCTCAGCCAGACCCAGATCGACGAGGCCGTCGCAGGCGACATCGTCACGCTGGCGGGCATGACCAAGGCGACAGTCGCCGACACGCTCTGCGCGCTGGAACTGGACACCGCCCTTCCCGCCCAGCCGATTGACCCGCCGACGATCACCGTGACCTTCGGCATCAACGACTCGCCGCTCGCGGGCCGCGACGGCAACAAGGTGCAGTCCCGGGTGATCCGTGACCGGCTGATGAAGGAATCCGAGGTCAACGTCGCGATCAAGGTCGCCGACACCCCCGGCGGCGAGGCTTTCGAGGTCTCGGGCCGGGGCGAATTGCAGATGGGCGTGCTGATCGAGAACATGCGCCGCGAAGGGTTCGAGCTGTCGATCTCGCGCCCCCGCGTGATCATGCAGGAGATCGACGGGCAGCGGCAGGAGCCGATCGAGGAAGTCATCGTCGACGTGGACGACGAATATTCCGGCGCGGTCATCGACAAGCTGACCGGCGAGCGCAAGGGTGATCTGGTCGAGATGAAGCCCGCGGGCGTCGGCAAGACCCGGATCATCGCGCATGTGCCTTCGCGCGGGCTGATCGGCTATCAGGGCCAGTTCCTGACCGACACCCGCGGGACCGGCGTGTTGAACCGCATCTTCCACGGCCACGCCCCGCACAAGGGCCCGATCCAGGGTCGGCGGCAGGGCGTGCTGATCTCGACCGAAGCCGGGGTTTCGGTCGCCTATGCGCTGTGGAACCTGGAGGACCGGGGGCGGATGTTCATCGGCCCGCAGGAGCAGGTCTATGTCGGCATGATCATCGGAGAGCATTCCCGCGACAACGACCTTGAGGTCAACCCGCTGAAGGGCAAGAAGCTGACCAACGTCCGCGCCTCGGGCACCGACGAGGCGGTGCGGCTGACGCCGCATATCAAGATGAGCCTGGAAGAGGCGATTGCCTATATCGACGACGACGAGCTGGTGGAAGTGACGCCGAAGATCATCCGGCTGCGCAAGCGCGAGCTGGACCCGAACGAGCGCAAGCGGGCGTCGCGGAAGGAGTGACGGTCGGGGCGAGGGCAAGAATTTTAAGGAAAGTTTTTGTCAAACTCCTTGCCTAAGGAATTTGGCCCCGGTCAGGCGGCAGCGGCGAGGCGGCAGGGCAGGAAATCCTCGACCATCGCCGTCTCGCCATCAAAGGTGCAGAAGCTGTAGGGCGGGACTTCCTCCCAGCCGCCTTCTTCCGCTTCCAGCGGCTCTGACACCACAGCGCGCCCTTGCCTTGTGTCTGACCAGCGGTGGTAGAGGGACGGTGCGGCATCGTCGGTCGCGTAGCGCACCGCGTAAAGCCTTTGCCCATCGGACAGCGCCGCCGTCATCCGCAGATGCGGCCCCTGCCCCTTGTCCCGAGCCAGCCGGATGAACCGGGCCGCCGCGCGTTCCAAGGCTCCGCGCGGGTCTTGGTCCAGTCCCTCGGCCAAGGCGACCAGGAACAGCGCCTCGCTGTCGGTGGCGCCCTTGCGGTGGGGATAGAGGCTTTCAGGGATCATCATGTCGGCATCGCGGCGGAAGCTGTCATAGCCGCCGACCTGGCCATTGTGCATGAAGCTCCACCGGCCATGGGTGAAGGGGTGGCAGTTGTTGCGGCTGGTCGCGGTGCCGGTCGAGGCGCGGACATGGGCGAGGAAGAGATGCGACTGCACCTGGGCGGTCAGGCTTTTCAGGTTCGGGTCCGACCAGGCAGGCAGCACGTCGCGGAAAAGGCCCGGCTCCGGCCTGGCACCATACCAGGCGATGCCGAAGCCATCCGCGTTGATCGCCGTGTGGCACTGCGTGGCGCAATGGCTCTGGTGGATCAGGCTGTGACCGGGTCGGCTCACGATCTCCTCCAGGAAGATCGGCGCGCCGGTATAGGCGGCCCAGCGGCACATCAGCGGGGCCCCAACGGGCAGGAGCGGGAACGGAACTGCATCACACGCCTCGGGTTCTTTTCTTTTCAGACTAGCACGGATTGCGCCGGCCCGCAGGAAAAGTCCCCTCAATTCAATGAAAACTTCGGGAGGAATCCCCTACTCGATCTCCTCGACGACCATCAGGTCGCGCACCGCCGCGCCCTTCGCATGGGCGAGCGCCGCCTGATAGGCGGGCGAGTTGTAGCATTCCACCGCGCGCTCCAGGCTCGGGAAACGGGCGACCACGTTGCGCGAGCGGTCGTTGCCTTCCAGCTGCACATAGCGCCCGCCGCGGGCGAGGAAGACGCCGCCATGGGCCTGGATGGCCTCGGTCGCGCCCTTGGCGTAGCGGCCATAGGCCTCGGCGTCGGTCACATGGACATGGGCGATCCAGAGAGCGGTGGGCATGTCAGGCCCCTATCGCGGCTTCGGCCGCCTTGATGGCAGCGTCGGCCTGGGAAATGTCCGCGCCGCCAGCCTGCGCCATGTCGGGACGGCCGCCGCCGCCCTTGCCGCCCATCGCCTCGGCTGCGGCCTTGACCAGCGTCACGGCGGAAAGTTTCGCCGTCAGGTCCTGGGTCACGCCCGCAGCCACCGCCGGTTTCGCGCCGGTGTCGGCGATGAGAAGCACGGCCCCGGACCCAAGGCGGGCCTTCATCTCGTCGATCAGCGCCGGAAGGTCCTTGCCCGAGACGCCGGAAAGCACTTGAGCAATGAACTTCACCCCGTTGATTTCCTTGGGCGACGGTCCCGCAGCCTTGCCGCCCATCGCCACCTCGCGGCGCAGTTGGGCGACCTCGTTCGCGAGCGCCTTCCGTTCATCGAAAAGTGCCCGGATGCGGTCGGCAAGTTCACCCGCCGGGGCCTTGATGATCGCCGCGATGTCGTTCAGCCGCGCGTCCTGCTGGCGCAGATGGTCCAGCGCCGCCTGCCCGGTCAGCGCCTCGATCCGGCGGACCCCGGCAGAGGAGGCGCTTTCCGACAGAAGCACCATCGCCCCGATGTCGCCGGTGCGCGCCACATGGGTGCCGCCGCAAAGCTCAAGCGAATAGGTCCTGCCGTCGCCGCCCTTGCCCGACCCGTCGAGCGTGCCCATCGACACCACCCGCACCTCGTCGCCGTATTTCTCGCCAAACAGGGCCTGCGCCCCGATGGCGCGGGCGTCGTCGGGGGTCATGATCCGGGTCTCGACCGGGGAATTCTGGCGGATGAAGGCGTTGACCTCGGCCTCGATGCCGGACAGGTCATCAGCCGCGATCGCCGCCGAATGACTGAAGTCGAAGCGCAGGCGGTCGGCGGCGTTGAGGGAGCCCCGCTGGGCGACGTGATCGCCGAGGGTGCGGCGCAGCGCCTCGTGCAGGAGGTGGGTCGCCGAATGGTTGGCGCGGATCGCCGAGCGGCGGCCGTGGGACACTTCCAGCTTCGCCGGTTGCCCTTTGATCACAGTGCCTTGCGTGACATGCCCGATGTGGATGAAGACTCCGGCCGCCTTCTTCACATCGCTGACCTCGACCGTTCCGGTATCCGTGCGGATAAACCCGGCATCGCCGACCTGGCCGCCGGATTCGGCGTAGAACGGGGTCTGGTTGACGACGATCTGCACGGCCTCGCCCTCCGAAGCCTGGCCGATGGCCGCCCCGTCGCGGACGAGCGCCGTGATCACGCCCTCGGCGGTTTCGGTGTCGTAGCCGAGGAACTCGGTCACGCCGTGCTCTTCGGCCAGGTCGAACCAGATCTTCGCATCACCCGCAGCGCCGGTGCCAGCCCAGGCGGCGCGGGCCTTGGCCTTCTGTTCCGACATTGCCGCGTCGAAGCCCGGCACATCGACCTCGCGGCCCTTTTCGCGCAGCGCGTCCTGGGTCAGGTCAAGCGGGAAACCGTAGGTGTCATACAGCTTGAAAGCCGCGGCACCGGGGAGCGCGCCACCCTCGGGCAGCCGGGCCAGTTCGTCGTCCAGAAGCCGCAACCCGCGGTCGAGGGTCTGCTTGAACTTGGTTTCCTCCAGCTTCAGCGTTTCCTCGATCAGCGCCTGCGCGCGGGTCAGCTCCGGATAGGCCCCGCCCATCTGCCGCACCAGTGCCGGAACCAGCCGGTACATCACCGGGTCCTGCGCACCGAGCATGTGGGCATGCCGCATGGCGCGGCGCATGATGCGGCGCAACACATAGCCCCGGCCTTCGTTCGACGGCATCACTCCGTCGGCGATCAGGAAAGAGGTTGAGCGCAGGTGGTCGGCGATGACCCGATGGTGAATTTTTCCCGGCCCATCAGGGTCTTGGGAGGTCGCGTTCGCGCTGGCCTCGATCAGGCTGCGCATCAGGTCGGTGTCGTAGTTGTCGTGCTTGCCTTGCAAGAGCGCCCCGATCCGCTCCAGCCCCATGCCGGTGTCGATGGACTGCATCTCCAGCGGAACCAGTCGCCCGTCGGCGAACTGTTCGTTCTGCATGAAGACGTTGTTCCAGATCTCGATGAAGCGGTCGCCGTCTTCTTGCGCGCTGCCGGGGGGGCCGCCCCAGATATGGTCGCCATGGTCGTAGAAGATTTCCGTGCAGGGGCCACAGGGACCGGTCGGCCCCATGCGCCAGAAGTTGTCGTCGGTCGGGATGCGGATGATCTTGTCATCAGACAGACCGGCGACCTTCTTCCAGATCCCTGCGGCCTCATCGTCGGTGTGGTAGACGGTGACCAGAAGCTTGTCCTTGGCCAGGCCGAAGTCCTTGGTCAGCAACTCCCAGGCGAAGGCGATGGCCTGGTCCTTGAAATAGTCTCCGAACGAGAAATTCCCCAGCATTTCAAAGAAGGTATGGTGCCGCGCCGTGTAGCCCACATTGTCGAGGTCGTTGTGCTTGCCGCCCGCCCGCACGCATTTCTGCGCAGTGGTCGCGCGCTTGTAATCCCGCGTCTCGACCCCGGTGAAGAGGTTCTTGAACTGCACCATGCCCGAATTGGTGAACATCAGCGTCGGGTCGTTCCGGGGCACGAGGGGCGAGCTGTCCACCACCCGGTGGTCGTTGCGGCGGAAGAAGTCGAGGTAGGTGGAGCGGATGTCGTTCAGCGAGGCCATGTGGCGCGGTCCTTGGGCAGAAACGGAAAATCGAACCCCGTGTAGCCCCCCGCAGTGGGCCTGTCCACCATCCGCCCGCAGCCCAATGAAAAAAGGCCGGAAGCAGGGCTTCCGGCCTTTGTCGGATTGCGGCGGAGGTCATTCGTCCAGCACGTCCCCGCTGTCCTCACCGGCCATCGTGAAGTCGAGCCCGTTGGCGGCGCGGATCTTGTCCTCGATCTCCAGCGCCACGCCGGGGTTCTGCTTCAGGAACGCCTTAGCGTTCTCGCGGCCCTGCCCGATGCGTTCGTCCTTGAAGGAATACCAGGCGCCGGACTTCTCCACGACCCCGGCCTTGACGCCGATGTCGATCAGTTCCCCGGTCTTCGAAATCCCCTCGCCATACATGATGTCGAATTCCACCTGCTTGAAGGGGGGCGCGACCTTGTTCTTCACCACCTTGACGCGGGTGGTGTTGCCGACGACTTCGTCCCGGTCCTTGATCGCGCCGATGCGGCGGATGTCGAGGCGGACGGAAGCGTAGAACTTCAAGGCGTTGCCGCCGGTGGTGGTCTCTGGCGAGCCGAACATCACGCCGATCTTCATCCGGATCTGGTTGATGAAGATCACCATGCAGTTCGAACGACCGATCGAGGCGGTCAGCTTGCGCATGGCCTGGCTCATCAGGCGGGCCTGCGAGCCCATCTGCATGTCGCCCATGTCACCCTCGATCTCGGCCTTCGGCACCAGCGCTGCGACCGAGTCGACCACGACCATGCTCACCGCGCCGGAACGGACGAGCGTATCGACGATCTCCAGCGCCTGTTCCCCGGTGTCGGGCTGCGAGATCAGCAGTTCGTCAAGGTTGACGCCCAGCTTCTTGGCATATTGCGGGTCAAGCGCGTGTTCGGCGTCGACAAAGGCGCAGACCCCGCCCTTCTTCTGTTCCTCGGCCACCGCATGCAGGGTCAGCGTGGTCTTGCCCGACGACTCCGGCCCGTAGATCTCGATGATCCGGCCCTTGGGCAGACCGCCGATGCCGAGCGCGATGTCGAGGCCGAGGGAGCCGGTGGAGGTCGCCTCGATCTCCATCGCCGGGCTGTCGGCACCAAGCCGCATGATCGAGCCCTTGCCGAACTGCCGTTCGATCTGCGCGAGTGCGCTTTCCAGCGCCTTCGACTTGTCCATATCCCGCTTGCTCCCGAGGTCGAGAAGGTTAGCCACCGCCATGTCGTTCTCCTTATTTCATAGCCGCATCTGGGCGGCAATCCTTGCCCGTGTTCCCCAAGTGTTCTTGCACTTATGCAAACAAAAAGGGAACATTTCAACCTGTTTCTCGCAGTGGCAGTTTCTTCCCGGTTTGGTTAAGGGAGTGTTGACGGCACCGCCCCTGCACCCGGCAGGAGGCGGAATTTTTGAGGCGGAGGGCTTCCATGCTGGTGTTCTTTGAGCAGAGGCTGGCATTTCTGGCCACGCCGAAGACCGGCTCGACCGCGATTGCCGCCGCGCTCGAATCGCTGGCGGCGGTGTCGATCCAGCGTCCGCCGCTTCTGAAGCACACCACGGTGCATCGTTATCGCCGATTCATCGGGCCCTTCCTGGAGGCCGCGTCGAAGGACAGCTTCACCGTGGTCGCCCTGATGCGCGAACCGAGGGATTGGCTGGGGTCCTGGTATCGCTTCCGCCAGCGCGAGGAGACGGAGGCGGGGAAGTCGACCAGGGGGATGAGCTTCGATGACTTCGTCCGGGCCTGGTGCCAGGACCAGCGGCCCGATTTCGCGGATGTGGGCAGCCAGGGCAAGTTCCTGCGGCCGCGGCAGGGCGCGGGGGTGGATCGCCTCTTCCGCTATGAGGCGATCGGGAGCTTCGTGCATTTCCTGGAGGAGCGGCTGGGGTGCGAGATCATCCTGCCCAGGCTGAACGTCTCGCCACCGGGGGCGCTGGAACTGTCGGCGGAGACGGAAACCCTTTTGCGCGAGGTGGCGGCGGAAGATTTCGCTTTGTACCGGACGCTGACAGGTTAGGCGCGGGCTTGCCGGCCCCGGGTTTCGGGGCATGACAGGCGGGCGGAAAGCGGCTACCTTTCGCGCCAAGGGGCGAGCGAGACCCCATGAGGCATGAAAGGGCGGACAGAATGACCGACATGATCACACGGCGCGGGCTGGCCTTCGGCGCGGGGGCCTTTGCCTTGGCGGCCTGCAACAACGGAATCGGGTCGAACGGGGCAAGCCAGATCGAGGCGCGGGTCAGCGCGACGCAGGAGTACCTGTTCAACCAGTATCCCGGCACCCGCGACCTGGCTTCCCGCGCGGCGGGCGTGCTCTACATGCCGCTGATGACCGAGGCGGGGCTTGGCTTTGGCGGGGCATTCGGGCGCGGGGCGTTGCGGATCCAGGGGGTCACGGTCGACTATTATGCCGCGGCGAAGGGCTCGTTCGGGTTGCAGATCGGGGCGCAGCAGTATGCTCATGCCCTGTTCTTCATGACCCCCGATGCGCTGGAGAAGTTCCGGCGCGGATCGGGCTGGGCGGTGGGCGGGGACATCCGCTATGCGAGCCCGGAGGAAGGCGCCTCGATCGGCAAGGAATCCACCGAGCTGAACGAGGTGATCGCGCTGGTCTTCGGCCAGCAGGGCCTGATCGCCGGGGCGACGCTGTCGGGGATCAAGTATACCCGGATCATCCCCTGAGCCTGTCCACGGTGGACAGATTTTTCGACCCAATGATTTCAATGGGTTGGGCGCGGAGGTTCAGACAATTTTAACCTTTGCCCGGCAGGGCGGGGTAGCGGCTTCCGGACGTGACGGACGGGCGCAGGGAGGGTATCCTGCGCCTTCAAGTCATTTTCAGAAGGGAGTCTTGCGATGGCAGTTCCGTCATCCGTCTTGAAGGGCTCGGTTGGGTTCGGCGGCAAGAACCAGGGGCCCGACGTCCGGCTTGTGCAGTCGATGCTGAATGCGGTGCCGATGGGCAAAGGCGGGGCGGCCCCGGCACTTGCCAGCGACGGCATCTGCGGCGGAATGACCATGAGCGCGATCAAGCGGTTCCAGGCGACGAACCAGTGCTATCCCGACAGCCGGGTCGACGCTGGCGGCAAGACCGAAAAGGTGCTGCTGGAGCTTCTGGACCAGCTCGGCAAGTTGGCGGCAGTGCTGGGCGGCGCGGCCACGGCGCCCAAGGCACCGAGCGGGCCGAGCGTGGCAGGGCCGAATTCGCCGGTGCGGCGCAAGTATGTGCAGACGGCGCGGATGCTGGTGCCACCCACCGGGCTGACCAGTGGCGGCAGCGGACCGGCGGGCGCGACCGGCTGCGGCGAGTTCCCGGGCCGGGTCTTCACCAGGCTGCCGGTGATCCCGCCCGGGCAGCCGGGGGCGTTCAAGGTGCATGTGTCGGGGGCGGGAAACATGTACCTGACCTCGCCCACGACCTGGTGGGAACAGTTGGCGCAGGCCGTGGACACGCAATATTCGCCCGCGAAGAAATGCTGGGTGCCGTTCGCGGGCGGCAACCGGCCCCTGCCGGGGGACATCTACCTTCTGGCGCAATATGACAAGCCGGCGCAGTTCCAGCATGTCGGCGTGGTTCTTGACGCCTCGGGCAGCGAATGGTCGACCTGCGACGGAGGCCAGGGGAATGGCTGGCAATCGGGGGCTGTGAAGCGACAGTTCCAGTCAGACGGGGTGATTACGGGTGAGTTTGGAAACAAGGCCCGGTTGAAAGGCTGGGTGGACCTCGACAACCTTTATGCGGTGGCGCAGGCGAGCTTTCCGCCGTTGAGTTAGGGGGAAGCGGAAGGAGTCGGGGCAAGCCCCGACCTACGGATGGTGCGCGGGGTGCCAGCTGTCACTTCAACCGTCTGATCAGGCTCGACGTGTCGTTACGACCGCCACCCATCAGCTGCACGTCCTTGTAGAACTGGTCGACCAGCGCCGTCACCGGGAGCCGCGCGCCGATCTCGTCGGCGGTATCAAGGCAGATGCCGAGGTCCTTGCGCATCCAGTCGACGGCGAAGCCGAAGTCGAACTGATCGGCCAGCATGGTCTTGTGGCGGTTGACCATCTGCCAGCTGCCTGCCGCGCCCTGCGCGATGACCTCGACCACCTTTTCGCCGTCGAGGCCCGCCTTCTGGCCGAAGGCCAGCGCCTCGGAGAGGCCCTGCATCAGGCCCGCGATGCAGATCTGGTTCATCATCTTGGCCAGCTGCCCCGCGCCCTGCGGGCCGATCAGGCGGCAGATGCGGGCATAGGCGGCCATCACCGGCTCGGCCCGGGCATAGTCTGCCGGGTCGCCGCCGCACATGATCGAGAGCTGGCCGTTTTCCGCCCCTGCCTGGCCCCCCGAGACCGGCGCGTCGAGGAAGGCAAGGCCTGCCCCCGCCGCCTGCACGCCGAGCTTGCGGGTGACATTGGCCGAGACCGTGGTGTGATCGACGAAGACGGCGCCGGGCGACATGCCGGAGAAGGCGCCGTCGGGACCGATGCAGACGTGGCGCAGGTCGTCGTCATTGCCGACGCAGGCCATCACGAACTCGGCCCCCTTCGCGGCCTCGCGCGGGGTGGCGGCGGTCCTGCCCTTGTGCTTCGCCGCCCAGGCCGCAGCCTTGGCAGGCGAGCGGTTGTAGACCGTGACCTCATGCCCCTTGGCGGCAAGATGGCCGGCCATCGGGAAACCCATGACTCCCAAGCCAAGAAATGCCACTTTCGCCATCTGCTTCCCCTTGTCATTGCCCTTCACCAGCGCATCGACTAGGAACCGATCCCGTTCCCGCCGTCAAGGACAGGCCCCGATGCACAGGCCCACATGCTGACCGCCTTTCGCTGGTTGATCCGGATTGTCGCCGGTCTTACCGGGCTGGGGGTGATTGCCGCCCTTCTGGCATATTACATCCTGTCGCGGTCGCTGATCGACTATGACGAGGATTTCACCGTGGCGGGCATCTCGGCCCCGGTCGAGATCGTGCGCAACAACGACAACGTGCCGCATATCTTCGGCAAGACCGATGCGGATGTGTTCTACGCGCTTGGGTTTGCCCATGCGCAGGACCGGCTGTGGCAGATGACGATGCTGCGGCGCACGGCGCAGGGGCGGCTGTCCGAGATCTTCGGGCCCTCGACGGTGAAGGTCGACGAGCTGATGCGGCGCTATGACCTCTATGGGCTGGCGCTGACATCGGTCAAGGCGCAGGACCCGGAAACGCTGGCGGCGCTGGAGGCCTATTCGGCCGGGGTGAACGCCTGGATCGGGGAGGTGAACAAGGGGGCGCGGGGCCGTGGGGCGCCGGAGTTCTTCCTGTTCGAGCCGGAGATTTCGGCCTGGGCCCCGGCGGATTCGATCGCCATCCTGAAGCTGATGGCCTTGCAGCTGTCGAGCGCCCTGCAGACCGAGGTGCTGCGGGCGCGGGTGTCGCTGCTTTTGTCGCCCGAGCGGCTGGCGGACATCCTGCCGGACGATCCGGGCCAGGCGATTGCGGCCCTGCCGGACTATGCGAGCCTGGTGCCGGGCGTCGTGCCATCCTCGAAGCCGGTCGAGTTCGCCGAGGGGCCGTTCTCGCCCGTGGCGGATCCCGCGATGGCGGGGGCGTCGAATTCCTGGGCGGCAAGCCCGGCCCGGTCGGCGGCGGGGGGCAGCCTGCTGGCGAACGACCCGCACCTGGGGCTGACCGCGCCGACGATCTGGTATCTGGCGCGGCTGGAGCTGTCCTCCGGCGGGGTGATCGGGGGGACGATCCCCGGCGTGCCGCTGGTGCTGGTCGGGCGGTCGGAGAAGCTGGGCTGGGGGCTGACCACGGCCTATGTCGACGACCAGGACGTGGTGATCGAAGCGCTGAACCCGGAGAACAAGGAAGAGTACCAGACGCCGGAGGGCTGGGCGAAGTTCGAGAGCCGTCAGTCGATCATCAAGGTCAAGGATGCGGAACCCGTGACGCTGACGCTGCGCTGGTCGAAGAACGGGCCGATCCTGCCCGGGGGGCATTATGACCTGGGGTCGATCACGCCTGCCGGGCATGTCGCGGCGATCAGCTGGACGGCGCTGTCGGGGGCGGACACCAGCTTGAGCGGAGCAATGGCGCTGATGCGGGCGGGAGACGTGGATCAGGCGATCGAGGCCGGACGCAAGGTGGTGGCGCCGGCACAGAACGTGATGCTGGCGGACGGGTCTGGCATTGCCCTGCAAGTGATGGGGGTGCTTCCGGCGCGCGATCCGGGTCATCCGTCGCAGGGGCGGCTGCCCGCCTTGGGGTCGGATGCGCGGGTGGGGTTCAAGGGGGTGCTGCCCTATGAGGAGAACCCGAGTTTCCGTGATCCGACCTCGGGGCTTCTGGGCAATACCAACAACAAGACGGTGGACCGGCCGTTCCCCAGCCATGTCAGCTTCGACTGGGGCGACACGCAGCGGATCCAGCGCTGGCTGACGCTGATGAAGGCGCGCGAGGTCCATACGCGGGAAAGCTTCATCGAGGCGCAGCTCGACACGGTGAATCCGACGGCACGGTCGCTGCTGCCCTTGATCGGGGCGGACCTGTGGTTCACCGGGGAAGCGGCGCCGGAGGGCACGCCGGAGCATCTGCGCCAGCGGGCGCTGGTCCTGCTGGCAGAGTGGAACGGCGAGATGAACGAGCATCTGCCGGAGCCGCTGATCGCCGAGGCCTGGCTGCGCGCGGTGCAGAAGCGGCTGATCCAGGACGAACTGGGCGCGATGGCGGAAAGCTTCACCCATATCTCGCCGGTCTTCATCGAGCGGGTCTATCGCAACGTGGATGGCGCATCGGTCTGGTGCGACGTGATCCAGTCGGCGGCGGTGGAAAGCTGCACCGACATCGCCCGGATCGCGCTGGACGAGGCGCTTCTGGAGCTGACCGAGACATACGGGCCGAACCTCGAAAGCTGGCGCTGGGGCGATGCGCACCAGGCGACGCATGACCATCCGGTGCTGGGGGATGTGCCGTTCATCAAGTATTTCGTGAACATCCGGCAGTCGACCAGCGGCGGCGATGACACGCTGATGCGCGGCGTCACGCGGGGCGAGGGGCCGGAGCCCTATCAGAACGTGCACTCGGCCGGGTATCGCGGGGTCTACGACTTTGCCGACCCGGATTCATCGGTCTTCATCATCGCGACCGGGCAGTCCGGGCATCCGCTCAGCCGCCACTATGACGACTTGGGCGAGTTGTGGCGGCGGGGGGAGTATATCCCGATGTCTCTGGACCCCGAGCTTGCACGGGCGGCGGCGACCGGGGTGATGGTGCTGACGCCGGAGGGGCAATGATCCGCACCGAACGGCTGGTGCTGCGACGGGCGACCTGGGATGACCTTGAGGCGGTGCATCTGCTGATGTCGGACCCGCGCGCCATGCGCTACTGGTCGCGGCCCGAGCACGAGACGCTGGAGGAAACCCGCCACTGGCTGCGCTTTCTGGTCGAGCCCGCGGCCGACAGCCGGGATTTCCTGATCGAGAAGGAGGGCGAGGTGATCGGCAAGGCCGGGGCCTGGCAGTTGCCGGAAGTGGGGTTCCTGCTGCACCCGGATCATTGGGGCAAGGGGCTGGCCTTCGAGGCGATGACGGCGGTGATCGCCCATGTCGAGGCGGAGTTCCCTGCCCTGCCGGACCTCACCGCCGAGGTCGACCCGCGCAATGCGGCCTCTCTCCGGCTCTTGGACCGGCTGGGGTTTCGCGAGACGCACCGGGCGGAGCGGACGCTCCTCTGGAAGGACGAGTGGTGCGACAGCGTGTATCTGGCGCGGATGCGTGGAGGACCGGCGGCCTGAGCGGGTCGGGGCGGTTCTTGAATTGAGCGCTGACGCGCGAAGATTCCTTGTCTCGCGCTTTTGCGTGAAGGACGCAAAAGCGCTCGGGTTTGCCTCCGGCGGGGGTATTTGGGCAAAGATGAAAGGGCGACGGTGCGCGCGGGTGGCAGGCAGGGGATGCCTCCGGCGGGGATATTTGGGCCAGTCTGAAAGGGCTTGTCGCCGGGTTGCGCTGCAGGGTTACAGCTCGCGGTAGCGGCCTACTTGCGATGACTGGTGAGGAAGGCGCAACGGCTCATTTGCGCCTCCGGCGGGGATATTTGGCAAAGACGAAAGGCGGGAGGCGAGGTGAGAGTCACAGATCGCGGTAGCGCTTTTCCTGGCGGGCGGTCCAGCGGACGGTGATGCGGTGGCCGTCCTCGGTGTCCTCCTCAGACGCGACGATGCCTTCCTGGTGCAGCCAGGCGCGTTTGCGGCCTTCGGCGAAGGGCAAGGTGAGGGTTCGCTCGGACTTCTCTTCGTCGAAGGCCTGGCTGATCGCGGTGAGGAGGTCGTTGATGCCCTCGCCGGTCACGGCGGAGATCGGGAAGACGTTCGTTCGCCCCTCGGCATTCGCGGCCAGCGCCACGCGGGCTGCCGGGTCGACGAGGTCGAGCTTGTTCCAGACCTCATAGACCGGGACCGAGGCTTTCACGCCCAGCGAGGTGAGGATGTCGGCCACGTCCTGCGCCTGTTCGGCGCTTTCGGGGTGGCTGATGTCGCGGACATGGAGGATCAGGTCCGCTTCCAGCACTTCCTCCAGCGTGGCGCGGAAGGCGGCGACGAGCTGGGTCGGCAGGTCGGAGATGAAGCCCACCGTGTCGGAGGCGATGATCTTGCGGCCAGAGGGAAGGACGATGCCGCGCATCGTCGGATCAAGCGTGGCGAAGAGCATGTCCTTGGCCAGCACCTCGGCCCCGGTCATCCGGTTGAAGAGAGTGGACTTGCCGGCGTTGGTGTAGCCGACCAGCGCGACCAGCGGGAACGGCACCTTGCGGCGGGCGGCGCGGTGAAGTTCGCGGGTTTTCACCACCCGCTCAAGCTGGCGCTTCAGGCGGACGACCTGGTCGTCGATGGCGCGGCGGTCGCTTTCGATCTGGGTTTCCCCCGGACCGCCGACAAAGCCGAAGCCGCCCCTCTGGCGTTCGAGGTGGGTCCAGGCGCGGACCAGCCTTGTGCGCTGGTAGGAAAGCGCCGCGAGTTCGACCTGGAGGACGCCTTCGTTGGTGCGGGCCCGGTCGGCGAAGATTTCCAGGATCAGCGAGGTCCGGTCGAGAAGCTTGACCCCCCATTCCTTTTCCAGGTTGCGCTGCTGGACCGGCGAGACCGAACCGTCGATCAGCACGAGATCGATCTTCAGGTCGTGGAAGCGGTCCTTCAGCTCGGCCACCTTGCCGGAGCCGAGAAGCGTGCCGGGATTTACGCGGGACAGGCGGACGACCTCGGAGCCTTGCACGTCAAGCTCGGGCAGAGCGGCAGCAAGGGCCACGGCCTCGGCAAGTCCGTGTTCGGGCAGGCGGCGCGCATGGGCCGATTTCAGCGCCGGATGCAGGACATAGGCCCGCGTCGCCGCCGCAGCCGTGTCACGCAGGCGCTGGCCCGCCCGGTCCGACAGGAGATCGTCATCGTCCTGCGGCGTCTGTGAGATCAGTCTTCCCCTTCGTAGAGGCTGATCGGCGCGCCCGGCATGATGGTGGAAATCGCGTGCTTGTAGACGAGTTGCGACTGGCCATCGCGGCGCAGGAGCACGCAGAAATTGTCAAACCAGGTGATCACGCCCTGCAGCTTGACGCCGTTGATCAGGAAGATCGTCACCGGAACCTTGGCTTTGCGGACGTGGTTGAGAAAGGCGTCCTGCAGGTTTTGCTTGTCAGCGGCCATCGTTGCTTTGCCTTGTTTTTCTATCGCTTCACTGTCGCGTCGTGGTCGTTCTTCATTGAGCCCTGTCTTCACCGCCCTTGACGGTTTTCATAAGTATGAAGGGACGGCGCGGGAGTTTCCAGCGCAAAAAAATCAGCCTGTTAGGCGGAGGCCTTGAGGCGGGTTCAGCGGCGGCCGCGGCCGGGCAGGATGAGGGCGAGGAGCGCGAGCGTCTCCAGCCGGCCGACCACCATGGCGATGCCGAGGATCACTTTCACCGGATCGGAGAGATCGCCGTAGAGGACGGGTTCGGCGGCGCCAAGCTCGGCGAGCTGACCCGTGGTGGTGAGCGCGCCGATCGCCAGGACGATGGTCTGTTCGAACCCGACACCAGCGATCAGCAGGAGTGCGGAAACCGCCGCGATCGTCGTGGCGAAGAGCATGAAGAACACCCAGGCGAACTGGGCGCCCTGGCGCCGGAGCTGGCGCGCTTCGGCCCCGCCGCGACCGATGGAGTTCGGGTGGATGATCTTTTCCAGCTCGCGCTCGCCATGTCGCAAGAGCGCGTAGACCCGGAGAAGCTTGACACCCCCCGCCGCCGTGGCGGTTCCGCCGCCGATGATCGCGAGCCCGAGGAGAACGAAGCCGGGCGTGTCGATCCCCGACCAGCCCACCGCCGTCTGCCAGTTGGCCGAAGCATAGCCGGTCGTGGTGAGAAACGAGGCGGCAGTGAAGAGAAAGCCCCAAATCGAGGCCAGGGCCGATTGCGGACCGGTCGTGTCGGACTGGGCGGCGATGGACCAGTGCCGCAGGAACAGAAGGAGGGTGACGATCAGGAGGATCAGCGCGGCAAGCCGAAGTTCGGGATCCTGCAGGAGGGGGCGGCGGTTCTCTGCCAGGCGGACTCCCGGCAGCGCGCGTCTGGTGATTGCGAAGACGAAGCAGATGAAGACGAGGACCTCGCCCGGGAAGCCGGCTGCGGAGGCGGAAAAGGGGGTCTGCCCGGTGATGCCGGAGGTCGAGAGCGTGCCCATGGCATGGATCAGGGCGGAAATGCCGGTCTCGCCCAGGATGAGGAGCGCGCACCAGAGCAGCACGGTCAGCGAGAGGTAGACCGGGAAAAGCATGAAGGCAAAACGGGTCAGCCGCAGCGCGGGGTCGGCGGTGCGGGCGATGAGCGCGCTGCCGATCCCGCCGCGCCCGGGCACGCGGCCCGAGGAAACCTCGGTCCCGCCCAGGTTCAGGGGGGCAAGAATGGCATAGGCGGCCAGCAGCGTGAGGAAACCGCCGAACCAGCCCACGGTTGCGCGCCAGAGGTGGACGGGATCGGCGAGCCGGTCGGGGGCATAGACCGAGGCGCCGGTGGTGGTGAAGGCCGAGATCATCTCGAACCAGGCGTTGGTCAGCGTGGTGTCGGGCAAGGCCTCGGCCAGGGGGAGGGCCAGGGCAAAGGGCAGGACGGCATAGGCGAGGACGAGGGCGGCGAGGTGGCTGCGGGCCGGATCGCGCGGGGCATAGGCGGCGGTGGCGATGCCGAGCATCACGCTGATCACCGTGAGGATCAGCGCGGAATAGAGGAAATCGCGGGCGAGTTCATGGTTGCTGACGCCAAAGGCGTAGAGGGCGGGCACCAGGCCCAGGATGCCGCAGAGGCCGAGGAGGACGACCAGGAGCGGCAGTTCTGCCAGCCGGGCCAGCATCAGAAGAAGTCGATCGAGACTTGCAGGAGGCGTTCGACTTCCGGCACGTCCTTGGCCATGGCGAAGAGCGCGATGACATCGCCCGGTTCGATCCGAAGGTCGCCCGTCGGCTTCATGACCTTCTCGCCCTTCATCACCGCGCCGACGAGAACGCCTTCGGGAAACTCGATGTCGCGGACCAGGCGACCTGCAAGGGGCGAGGTCGAAAGGACCTGGGCCTCGATCATCTCGGCTTCGGCGTCGCCGATGGAATAGACCGCGCGGACGCGGCCATGCCGGATGTGGCGCAGGATCGACGAGACGGTGGTGGCGCGGGGGTTGATGTAGGCGTCGATGTCGAGGGGCGCCATCAGCGGGGCAAGCGTCGGGTCGTTCACCAGCGCGACAGTCATCGGGCAGCCGGCCTGCTTGGCGCGCACGGCGACGAGGAGGTTGGTCTTGTCGTCATCCGTCACCGCGAGGATCGCGTCGGCCCGGTCGACCGAGGCCTCCATCAGGAGATCGCTGTCCATGCCATCGCCGTTCAGCACGATGGTGCGCTCCAATGCGTCGGCGGCGTGCTCGGCGGTGGCGCGGTTCTTCTCGATGATCTTGGCGCGGATGCGGTCGGTACGGGCTTCCAGCGCCCGCGCGACGGCAAGGCCGACATTGCCGCCGCCGACGATGACCACGCGCTCCTGCTTCTTGGTTTTCTTGCCGAAGATTTCCAAAGTGCGGTTCACGTCCTCGAAATGGGTGAAGACGTAAACCTGATCGTCAGCGTAAAGCTGGTCGGCGGGATCGGGGGCGAAAAGCCGGTCCTCGCGGCGGACGCCGACGACGATGGCGCGGAGGGTTGAGAACAGCTCGTTCAGCTGGCGCAGCGGCGTGTTCAGGACCGGGCAGTCCTCATCCAGCTGGATGCCGAGGAGCTGCGCACGCCCGTTCATGAAGCTTTCGGTATCGAAGGTCGCGGGGGCCGCAAGGCGTTGCAGCGCGGCTTCGGCAACCTCGCGCTCGGGCGAGATCACCACGTCGATGGCAAGGCCGACCTCGTTCGTCAGGTTGCCGTAGAGGGGATCCAGGTAGTTCTGAGCCCGGATGCGGGCGATCTTCCGCGTGATGTTGAAGACGCTGTGCGCCACCTGGCACGTCACCATGTTCACCTCGTCCGAATGGGTGGCGGCGATCAGCATGTCGGCATCGCGCGCGCCCGCCTTGGCCAGCACGTCCGGGTGGCTCGCAAAGCCGACGACGCCCTGGACATCAAGCGTGTCGGTCGCGCGGCGGACAAGGTCGGCATTCACGTCGACGAGGGTGACGTCGTTCTTCTCGCCGGAAAGGTGGCGGGCGATCTGCCAGCCGACCTGTCCCGCCCCGCAGATGATGACCTTCATCGGTGCCCCCGCGTTCCGCCGTCTGCGCCTGAATGTCAGATCGGGCCGGAGGGGTCAATGTTGCGGGAGTTGGGCGGCGATGGCGTCGAGGCAACCGGGGAGGTTCATCAGGATGTCGCGGTTCCAGAGGCGGAGGATGCGGAAACCCTGGGCGGCGAGCCATTGGTCGCGGCGGAGGTCGCGCAGGGAGCCGTGGCCGGAGCCGTCGGCCTCGATGATCAGGCGGTGGTCGGCGCAATAGAAGTCGGCGATATAGGGACCGATGGGCACTTGGCGGCGGACTTTCAGGCCCATGAAGCGGCGGTCGCGGAGGGCATACCAAGGGCACGTTCGGCAGGGGTCATCTCCTTGCGCATTCGGCGGGCACGAGCCTTGGACAGGTCGGTCTGCTGCATTCATGCCCCCTCGCGTCGGCCCTTCTCCCCAATCTGAGCGGAACGCTTGAGCCCATCGTTGTTCGAGTTCGGTAAAGAACTGGTTAAGCGGTTGCCTCCCCCTCACCCTAACCCTCTCCCCCGAGGGGAGAGGGGACAAGTGGTGCGAGAGGCGAAAGGTATGCCCTTCAGTCCGATCGGAGAACCGCTCCCCAACGTTTGCCTTTTCGGAGGAGAGGGGACAGGTGGGTGCTTCGGGGCTATGGGTCTTCGTCGTACCACTCGGAAGCGATGCGGAGTGGTTCGAGAATGGCGCGAAAGGTCCGCTCTCCCCTTGGGGGAGAGGGTTAGGATGCGGGGAAGCCGCGACTACTCCTCGAACTCGCCGAACCCCCTGCCCCCGCGGGTGGAGCCGACGACGCCCAGCGACTTCAGCTTGCGGTGCAAGGCCGAACGTTCCATGCCGACGAAGCTCGCCGTCCGGCTGATGTTGCCGCCAAAGCGGTTGATCTGGGTCAGGAGATACTCACGCTCGAAAAGCTCGCGTGCCTCGCGCAGCGGGAGGGTTGCGATCGTTCCGGTGAAGGACAGGGTGGTTTCGGCTTCGGGCTTCGGCTCGTTGCCCGGGATCTCGCTGGTCTCGATCGGGCCGGTCCCGTCCCCGAGGATCAGGATACGTTCGATCACGTTGCGCAACTGGCGGATGTTGCCGGGCCAGGGCATGGTCTGCAGGACGGTGTTGGCTTCCTCGGACAATGCGCGGTTCGGCAACCCTTGCGTCCTGTGGAACCAGTCGATGAAATGCTGCGTCAGTTCCGGCACGTCCTCGCGGCGCGAGGAAAGCGAGGGCACCGCGATGGGGACGACGTTCAGGCGGTCGTAAAGTTCCTGCCGGAAGCGGCCGAGGCCGATCTCGTTGCGCAGGTCGCGACAGGTGGAGGAAATGACGCGGAGGTCGACGCGGACCTTGTCGGTCCCGCCGGCACGGGTGAACTGCTGTTCGGTCAGCACGCGCAGGATCTTGCCTTGCGTTCCAAGCGGCATGTCGGCGACCTCGTCGAAATAGACGATGCCGCCATGCGCCTGTTCCAGAAGGCCGGGTTCGACCCCCCGTTCGGGGGTTTCGCGGCCGAAGAGCACCTCTTCCATCCGCTCGGGCTCGATGGACGCCGAGGAGACGGTGACGAAGGGGGCGCTCGCGCGGCTGGAATGCATGTGGATGTAGCGGGCGGCCATTTCCTTGCCGGTGCCGGGCTCGCCGGTCAGCATGACCCGGGCGTTCGACTTCGTGACCTTGTCGAGGTTGGCCTTCAGCGTCTTGAAGGCCAGCGAGGAGCCGACCATGTCGGAGGAGGTCACGTCGCGGCGGCGCAACTCCTGGTTCTCGCGCCGCAGGCGGCTGGTTTCCATCGCGCGGGCGACGACGACCATCAGCTGGTCGATATTGAAGGGCTTCTCGATGAAGTCGTAGGCGCCCTGCTTGATGGCGGCGACGGCGATCTCGATGTTGCCGTGACCCGAGATAATCACCACCGGAATGTCGGGGTTGTCGCGTTTCACCGTCTTCAGGATGTCGATCCCGTCCATGCGGCTGTCCTTGAGCCAGATGTCGAGGATCATCAGCGCCGGGGGCTCGGCGTTGATCTCGGCCATGCAGTCGTCGGAGTTCGCGGCAAGGCGGGTGGTGTAGCCTTCGTCGCGCAGGATGTCGCCGATCAGTTCGCGGATGTCCTGTTCGTCGTCGACGATGAGAATGCTCATGTGTTGGCCTCCTTCGTGGGCGGGGCGGCTTTCAATGGGATATGCGTGCGCTGGCGCTTGCGGATGGCGCGCGGCAGGCGGATCTCTGCCATGGCGCCGGGGTGATCGCAGCCGTCGAAGACGGGCGCGTCGAGGAGTGCGAGCGTGCCGCCGTGTTCCTCGATGATCTTCTTGACGATGGGCAGGCCAAGGCCGGTGCCCTTTTCGCGGGTGGTGACATAAGGTTCGAACAGGCGCGCGCGGTCCGGCGGCAGGCCGGTGCCGTTGTCCATGATGCGGATCACCGCCTCGCTGTCGTCGGCTGTCAGCGCGATGCGGATCTCCGGGACGAAGGTTTCGGGTTTGGCCTTTTCCTGATACGATTCAATCGCCTCACCGGCGTTCTTAATCAGGTTGGTGAAGGCCTGGCCGATCATGGTGGCGTCGAGGTCGAGGTGCAGCTCGCCCTCGGGAACGGCCTTGACGAAGCGGACGCCGGGCTGGCCGTTTTCCTGCAGGAGGACCGCACCCTTCAGCAGGGCCGCAAGGTCGCAGTCGCGGCGGTCGGGTTCGGGCATGCGGGCGAACTTGGAGAATTCGTCGACGATCCGGCGCAGGTCGTTCGTCTGGCGGACGATGACGTCGGTGTATTGCTCGAGGTCTTCATGGTCGCGGACCTGGGTGGCGAACTTGCGCTTGATGCGTTCGGCGGAAAGCTGGATGGGCGTGAGCGGGTTCTTGATCTCATGCGCGATGCGGCGGGCGACATCGCCCCAGGCGGCCATGCGCTGCGCGGAGACGAGGTCGGTCACGTCGTCGAAGGCGACGACGAAGCCTTCGAGGTCGCCCGCCTCGCTCTGGCGGGTGGACATGCGGACGAGGAGGCTTTCGAGCTTACCCTTGCGGGTGAGACGGATCTCTTCCTGCACGGCGCTGCCGGTGCCGTGGCGCAAGCGGTCGAAGAGCGCGGCGAACTCCGGGACAGCGGCAGCAAGGGGGGTGTCGACCTGGCCGTCGGCAAGATCGAGCAGGCGCTCGGCGGCGCGGTTGACGAAGTCGATGTCGCCATCGCTGTCGAGGCCGATCACCCCTGCAGTGACGTTCGACAGCACGGAATCGAAAAGCCGTCGCCGGGTTTCGGTCTGGGCATGGCTTTCGACCAGGGCCTCGCGCTGGCCTTTCAGCTGGCGGGTCATCTGGTTGAAGAGACGGCCGAGCGAGGCGATTTCGTCGTCGCCCTCTTCTTCCGTGACCTGCACGTCAAGGTCGCCGCCCCCTACCCTTTCGGCCGCGCCCGCCAGGCGGCCCACGGGACGCGACAGGCGCTCGGCGAACCAGAGGCCGAGCCAGATGGCGGCGAGGATCAGGATCAGCGCGAAGCCAAGGTAGATCAGGCCGAAGTTGAACAGAAGCCGCCCGCGTTCGGACTCCAGCTGGTTGTAAAGCTGCACGGTTTCCTGGGTTTCATCGAGCAGCGACAGGATCGAGCCGTCGACGGTGCGGGTGACATAGAGGTAGCGGTCGGTGTAGGCGTCGAGCAGGACCAGCGCGCGGAATTCGTTGTTCGACCAGTCGGGGATCAGGACGGTGTTGCCTTCGCGCGCAAGCTTCAGCTGTTCTTCCGTCGGGTCTTCGAAGCCGAAGAGGTAGGAGCGTTCGCCCCGGGTCTTCAGCGCGCCGGTACCATCGACGAGATAGGCCTCCTTCAGTCCGCGCTGGATGACGGCCTGCGCCTGGGAAAGAAGCGGGCGCAGCTGGTCGTCGCGCAGGAAGGCGGTCCGGCGCTTGGCATTGTTCAGGTAGCCGGCGAGCGTGACCACATCGGCGGCCAGATCGTCGCGTTGCACCGCCTCATAGGCCTGCGCGGCCGAGAGCGAGGAGCCGACGACCGACCGGACGCGGTCGGAGAACCAGCCTTCGAGGCCGATGTTGATGGAAAGGACGGCGAAGACCGCGACCAGCACGGTCGGGATCAGCGCGATCAACATGAAGACGCCAGAGAGCCGAAGGTGCAGCCGAGACCCGGCGGAGCGGGAGCGGCGGTCGGCGACGAGGCGAATGACGCGGGCCAGGACGAGGGCCGCGATGACCAGGACATAGATCAGGTCGGCCAGCAGGATCAGCCGCAGAGCGGGCGCTCCGGAATCCTGGTTGAAAGGGCCGAGGGCCAGGAAGGTGGCAACGGCAAGCACCGGCCCGAGAAATACAAGCCCGAGCGTCAGGGCCGTCTGCACCCGGCGTTGCCGACGCAGGCGGGAAAACCTCAGCCAGATATCCCTTCGAACCGCCCGCTCCACCCTGCCCTGCCCGTCAGCCGGTGGTTTGCCCACCCCGGGCCACTATATCTAGCTGATCGCCGGGGTGAAACCCAAAAGACACAGGTGGGCGTTGCTTTGCTACATCAACTTTCGGCGACGGGTCACGCGGATGTCTAGATCGGTGATCTTCTTGCGCAGCGTGTTGCGGTTAATGCCCAGAAGATCGGCACATTTCGCCTGGTTCCCGGCAGTCGCATCGAGAGCAATCTCTATCAGCGGCAGCTCCACCTCGCGCAGGATGCGCTGGTAGACACCGGGGGGCGGCAGCTGGCCGCCGTGCAGGTCGAAGTAGCGCTTCAGGTGGCGGGCGACCGAGGCGGAGAGCTTGTCGCCCTCGCCCACGCCGGTGAGCGGCTCGGGGCTGGGCTGCTGGCCCAGAACCTGCTCCACCTCTCCCCTCGCGATGTCGGTTTCCGTCGCGGTGACGAGCAGGCGGCGGATGGTGTTTTCCAGTTGCCGCACGTTGCCCGGCCAGGAATAGGCGCGGATCAGGTCGGTCGCACCCTGGGACAGCCGACGGATCGTGCCAAGCTCGCGTTCGCCCCTGATCAGGAAGTGCTCGGCGAGCAGCGGGATGTCCTCGACCCGTTCGCGCAGGGAAGGGACATGCAGGGTGACGCCGCCGAGACGGTAGTAGAGATCCTGGCGGAACTTCCCCGCTTCCATCCGTCCGGCGAGGTCGGACTGGCTGGTGGCCATCACGCGGGGGGCCTTGTCGCCCAGCATGTCAAGCATGCGGACGACGCGGGCCTGGGTGTCGGCATCGAAGTCGGCAACCTCGTCAAAGACGACGGAGCCGCCGCGCGCCCGCGACAGGAGCGTCGCAGGCCCGTCGATACCCGCCAGGTCGGCGGCCTGCGCGACGACGAAGGGCAGCGTCCGGCGGTCGGAGAAATCATGGATCGCGCGGGCGATGAGCGACTTGCCGGTGCCGCTTTCCCCGGTGATGAGGACGGCAAGCTCGGTGTTCATCACGCGGGCGACGAGGCGGTAGAGCGCCTGCATGGCCGGGGTGCGGCCGACGAGGGGAAGGTCATCCCCGGCCTCGCGCGCCGGGGCCACGACTTTGGGTGCGCGGCGCTTCTGGTCCAGCGCCTTGGCGGAGCGCTTCATCAGGTCCGGCAGGTCGAAGGGTTTCGGCAGGTAGTCGAAGGCTTCCGCCTCGGCCGCCTGGATCGCGGTCATGATGGTATTCTGGGCGGAAATCACGATCACCGGCAGGCCGGGGCGCATTTTGGCGATGCGGGGCAGCGCGTCCAGCCCGTTGCCGTCGGGCATGATCACGTCCGAGATGACGAGGTCGCCCTTCCCTTCCTCGACCCAGCGCATCAGCGTCATGAGGGATGAGGTCGCGTGGACCTTGCAGCCTGCGCGGGTCAGCGCCTGGGTCAGGACCGTGCGGATCGTGCGGTCGTCGTCGGCGACAAGGATGGTGCCGTCCATCTAGTGGGACTCCTTCTTCTCGCGGGGCGCCATGGGCAGCGACACGCGGAATGCGGTGCGACCGGGGGTGGAATCGACGGTGATCCAGCCCTCGTGGTCGGTGATGATCTTCGAGACGAGTGCCAGGCCGAGGCCGGTGCCGTTCTCGCGGCCCGAGACGAAGGGCTCGAAGATGTTGGCGGCGATCTCGGGCTTGATGCCGGGACCGTCGTCGATGATCTCGACGTTGAGCGGCAGGGCGGCGGAGGGGCCATCCTTGCGGCGCAGGCGCAGCGAGAGGTCGTAGAAGGTGTGGAGCCGGATCGTGCCGCCGGTCTTGCAGGCTTCGGCGGCGTTCTTGATCAGGTTCAGGAAGACCTGCATCAGCTGGCCGCTGTCGGCGAAGGTGGGGGGAAGCGAGGGGTCGTAGTCCTCGGTGATGGTCATGTGGGCAGCGAAACCGACGAGGGCCGACTTCCGGGCCCGGTCGAGCGCGTCGTGAATGTTCACCGGCTTGCGGTCGGGGGGCCTGAGGTTGCCGAACTGCTCGACCTGTTCCAGCAGCTTTACGATGCGGCGGGTTTCCTCGACGATGAGGTCGGTCAGCTCCTGATCCTCGGGGGTGAGGTTCATGCTGAGGAGCTGGGCCGCGCCGGAAATACCGGCGAGGGGGTTCTTGATCTCGTGCGCCAGCATTTCCGCCATGCCGATGGCCGAGCGGGCGGCGGTCTTGGCGCCCATCGAGCGGCCCAGCCGGTCGGCCAGTTCGCGGGGCGAGAGGATCAGCATCACGATGTCGGGGTTGTCGTGCATCGGCGCGAGGTGGATCGTGCATTGCACCGGGGGCTTCTCGCCGGTGGTCACGTCGACGTCGTTGATGTTCAAGGGCGACTGGTTGGCGCGGACGCGGGTCAGCGCCTCTTCCATCGGCGCCTCGATCGACAGGCGGTCGAAGACGGGCTGGCCGATCAGGCTCTTCTGCGAGGTGTTGAGGAAGGTCTCGGCCGCAGGGTTGACTTCAAGGATCGTGGCCCCCTGGTCGATCAGGAGCGTCGGAAACGGAAGCGAGGCCCAGATGACGCCGGGCACTGGATAGGGCGCGCGGTAGGGGGTCATGCGGCAAGCTCCAGCTCGGCGAAGGCCTGTTCGAGAAGCTGGATCACCTCGGCGGGGTCGGTGGAGGTGAGGATCGGCTCGCGGGCGTGGGGAAGGCCCGCCTCGTCCAGATACCAGCCGAGGTGCTTGCGGGCCATGCGCAGGCCGAGGTCGCGACCGTAGAAGGTGAGCATGTCGTCGTAGTGGTCGAGGATCATCCGGCCAAGCGCGCCGCCTTCGGGGATTTGCGGGGCGGGCGTGCCGTAGATGTCATGCGCCACGTCCGCCAGCCGCCAGGGGGCGCCCTGGGCGCCGCGGCCGATCATGACGCCATCGGCGCCCGAGCGGCGGAGGGCCTCGTGGGCGGTGGCGGTGTCGGTGATGTCGCCGTTGGCGATGACCGGGATGGTCACGGCCTCTTTCACGGCGCGGATCGCGGCCCAGTTGGCGTGGCCCTTGTAGAACTGGCAGCGGGTGCGGCCGTGGATGGTGATCATCTGGACGCCTGCACCTTCGGCGCGCTTCGCAAGCTCGGGCGCGTTGTGGAGGGTGTCATCCCAGCCCAGGCGGGTCTTCAGGGTGACCGGGACCTTGACCGCCTTCACCACCGCCTCGATCAGGGTGAGCGCCAGGCCCAGGTCGCGCAGGAGGGCCGAGCCGCAGAGGCCGGTCGTCACCCGTTTCGAGGGGCAGCCCATGTTGATGTCGATGATCTTCGCGCCCTGCCCTTCGACGAAACGCGCGCCTTCGGCCATCCAGTAGGGATCACGGCCCGCAAGCTGGACCGAGGTCGCCTGCTCGCCGAACCCGAGTTCCGCCCGTGCCCGCGCTTCCGGCTGGGCGCGCACCACTTCGGCCGAAGCCACCATCTCGCTGACGACGAGGCCCGCGCCGAACCGGGCGACCAGCCTGCGGAACGGCAGGTCGGTGATTCCGGCCAGCGGGGCGAGGAACACCGGCGGGTCGAGCGTCAGGCGGCCGAGGGCGAGGGACAAAGCCTTTTCCTTGTGCAGTTGCGACCCTGCTAGCCCGATCCGGTAACACGACCAAGGCAGCGCGGAAGGATAATGACTGAAAAACATGCGATGCACAAATATTGGGCAATCACGGGCAGCAAGCGCCAGATTGTCATGCAGGTCGGGCTGGATTAGGCAGGGGACGAAAGGCTGGTGCCATGGATACTGCCGTCATCATCGTCGCCGCGGGTCGCGGCAGCCGCATGGGCGGCGAGGTGCCGAAGCAATGGCAGCTTCTGGCGGGAAGGCCGGTGATTGCCCACACACTGGCGGCCTTTGCGGGGATGCGCGTGGTGCTGGTCATCCACCCCGACGACCGGGCCCGGGCCGAAGGTCTGGGGGTGCGGCTGGTCGAGGGAGGCGCGACGCGGGATGCCTCGGTGCTGGCGGGGCTCAGGGCGTTGGAAGGGTCCGGCGTGACGAAGGTGCTGATCCATGACGGGGCGCGGCCACTGGTCTCGCGCGGCCTGATCGGGAGGCTGGTCGCGGCGCTGGACCATCATGAGGGTGCGGCCCCGGCGCTGGCGGTAACGGATGCGCTGTGGCGGGGCGAGGCCGGGCTGGTCGCGGGCACGGTGGACCGGACGGGACTTTACCGGGCGCAGACGCCGCAGGCATTTCGCTTCGCGCCGATCCTTGCCGCGCATCTGGGGCATCCGGGCGGGGCGCTGGACGATGTCGCGGTCGCGCGGGCGGCGGGGCTTGACGTGGCCATCGTCGAGGGCGAGGAAACCAACCTGAAGCTGACCTTTCCCGGCGATTTTGCCCGGGCCGAGGCGATCCTGAAGGGACGGAACATGGATGTGCGCATGGGCAACGGCTATGACGTGCATGCCTTTTGCGAGGGCGACCATGTCTGGCTGTGCGGGGTGAAGGTGCCTCACTCGCGCGGGCTTCTGGGGCATTCCGATGCCGACGTGGGCATGCACGCGCTGACCGATGCGATCTACGGTGCGCTGGCCGAAGGCGACATCGGGCGGCATTTCCCGCCGAGTGACCCGCAATGGAAGGGCGCGGCGAGCCATATCTTCCTGTCCCATGCCGTCGGGCTGGCAGCGGAGCGCGGATACCGGCTGGGGAACTGCGACGTGACGCTGGTTTGCGAGCGCCCGAAGATCGGCCCGCATGCCCTTGCGATGCAGGCGGAGTTGGCGCGGATCATGGGGGTCGAGGCGGGCCGCGTTTCGGTCAAGGCCACCACGTCCGAACGGCTCGGTTTCACCGGCCGCGAGGAAGGCATCGCGGCATTGGCTACGGCAACGCTGGTGAAGGCATGAGCAGGTTGATTGCCACCTACTTCGGTGCCGGGTTCCTGAAACCCGCGAGTGGCACCTGGGCCAGCGCGATCACGGTGGCGCTGGCGGTCGCGGCCTATCAGATGGGCTTGGCGCTGGCGGTGCCCGTGGGGTTCGTCGTCGCAACGCTCGCCGGATTCTGGGCAGTGCCGCGCTATCTGCGGGCGACGGGTGGCGAGGACCCCTCGGAAGTGGTGATCGACGAAGTTGCGGGACAGCTTCTGGCGCTGTCGTTCACGGTGATCCCGCTCTGGCGGCACGGCATTCCCGACCTTCTGACCGGCGCCTGGCCGGGCTGGGTGGTGCCGTTCCTCCTCTTCCGCCTGTTCGACATCTGGAAGCCCTGGCTGGTGGGCCGGGCCGACCGGCGGGGCGATGCGACGGGGGTGATGCTGGACGATCTCTGGGCCGGGCTTTTCGCCGGGATCGGCTCGGTCGCGCTGGCGGGGCTCTATCACGGGGTGGTGCAGCCATGACTGGGATAGACGTGGCGAAGCTTCTGGCCGAGGCCCGCTACTGGGGCGTCAAGGTCGCCACGGCGGAAAGCTGCACCGGGGGCATGGTCGCCGCCGCCCTGACCGATGTGGCGGGCTCATCGGACGTGTTCGAGCGCGGCTTTGTTACCTATTCCAACGATGCGAAGGTGGAGATGCTGGGCGTCCTGCCCGAAACACTGGAGGCGCATGGGGCGGTGTCCGAGGCGGTCGCGCGCGAGATGGCCGAGGGGGCGCTGGCGCATTCGGCGGCCGATCTGGCCGTATCGATCACCGGGATCGCAGGGCCCGGCGGGTCCGAGCACAAGCCCGAGGGCCGGGTCTGCTTTGGCCTGGCGCGGAGAGGTCGCGCGACGCGGGTCGAGACGGTGGAGTTCGGCGCGCGGGGCCGGGCGGAGGTACGCAAGGCTGCCACGGAACATGCGCTGGGGCTTTTGGCGCGGGCAATCGGGTGAGGCTGGATGATCTCTGCACGCACGCACCGGGCCGTTCCCTATTGAGGCCGCAAGTTCCTACCGGAACACATTGAAGAACTTTATGATTTCGGCATTGGCGTCGATCTCCTGCGTCTTGCCGTGGTCGAGCCGGAGATTGCGGCCACCGGGCCAATGGTGCGCACCGCCCTCGATCGTCATCAGCCGCAGGGCCACGCCACCGCGCTTGCGATAGTCGGTCACGGTGATCGAGGTGCCGTCATTATGCCGGTCGATGGTGCGGCTGCTTTCGGACACGCGGCCCCAGGGCGCAAGAAAGGCCTGCACGACCGAGGCGACGGAGGCGAAATCGACCTGCGTGTTGCTGGTATCGCCCCGCCCGCCGTCATAGGGCACTTTGGTGTCGGCGGTGCCGTGGATGATCAGCAGGGGAACGCGGCCTTCGACGTGGGTGCGTGCGGTGTCCATCGTGCCCGAAACGCCAGCGACGGCGCGGACCATGCCGGGGTTCCGGGCGGCGAAGGTTTCCGACATGATCGAGCCGTTCGACATGCCGGTCAGGTAGACGCCGCTGCCATCGACGCCAAAGCGTTGGGCGGCATCCGCGATCACCTGTTTCAGGAAGCTGGTGTCGTCGACCCCGTTCTTCGCGGCGGAGCCACAGCAATAGCCGCCGTTCCAGGTCAGGAGCCGCTTGTCCCACCTGCCGGTGCCTGCGGGGAAGGCCACGGCAAATCCCGCGCGGGTCGCGGCGCGGGCAAGACCCGAGGAGGAAGCGAACTGCTGCGGGTCGCCGCCCCCGCCGTGCAGGGCCAGGATCAGGGGGGCGCCTTTCGGGCGGGCGGGCAGCGCTATGTCATACCAGCGCTCGCCAAGGCGGACGGTCTCGGCGGCGGCGGGAAGCGAGAGACCAAGCAGGGCCAGAACGAGGAAGAACTTGCGCATGGGAAACCCTCCGGTTGGACGTGAAGCCTTCACGCCGGTGTGAGGGGTTTCCGTCGCTTCAGAGAGGGGCAGGTCCGTACAATTCCGCCGCGCGGCGTTCGAAGGCGCGGACGACGCGGTGCATGGCGTCGTTGAAGACCACGCCGATGATCCCTTGCAGGATGGCGTTGCGGAACTCGAAGTCGACGTGGAAATCGACCTCGCATCCGCCCGGAATGTCGCGGAAGGCCCAGGTGGAGCGCATGTGGCGGAAGGGGCCGTCCAGGTATTCGGTGTCGATCTTCTGCGCCTCGGGCCAGAGCGTGACCCGGCTGCCGAAGCGTTCGCGGAAGACCTTGAAGCTGATCACCAGCTCCGCCTCCATCACCTCGCCGCCCGGGATGGGCTGGCGCGAGCGGATGCGGGCGGCGGAATTCCAGGGCAGGAACTTCGGATAGGACGCCACATCGGCCACCAGATCGTACATCTGGCGGGCGGTATAGGGCAGGCGCTTGGTCTCGGAATGGCTGGGCATCGGCGTCTCTTTTGCCGAGATGTGGCCCGGGTCGTGGCCAAGATCAAGCGGCTCACATGTCACGCCTCGCCAACTGTGACTTTGGACGCTAGGAAGGGGGCGCAACAACCGGATACCGCGCCCCATGCCAGACCGCCCATATGTGATCGACCAGATGATCAGCGCCAAGGCCATCGCGGCGCGGGTCGAGGCGCTGGCACGCGAGATCACCACGCATTTCCAGGGCTGCGACAAGCTGGTGGTGGTGGGGCTCTTGCGCGGATCCTTCGTCTTCATCGCCGACCTCGTGCGCGAGATCGACCTGCCGGTCGAGGTGGATTTCCTGGAAGCCTCCAGCTACGGCGATTCCATGCATTCCAGCCGCGAGGTCCGCATCCTGAAGGACCTGCGGGGCGAGATCGCGGGGCGCGACGTGCTGGTGGTGGAGGATATCATCGACACCGGGTTCACGCTTTCCCATGTGCTGCATCTTCTGAAGGCGCGGGAACCGAAGCGTCTGAAGACCTGCGCGCTTCTCGACAAGCCCTCGCGCCGGGAGGTGGCGGTCAAGGCAGACTGGACCGGGTTCGAGATTCCGGACGAGTTCGTCGTGGGCTACGGCATCGATTTCGCCCAACGGAACCGCAACCTGCCCTTCATCGGCAAGGTGCGGTTCACTGAGGGCGCATGATGGGCCTTTGTCAAACGCGCGGCTGGCGCCTCGCCGCCCTTGCCTTCGCGCTGTTGGGGCTATCCCCCGCCGCCAACGCGCAATCGTTCTCCTGCCCCATTGGACGAGAGCCCGCCTGTCTTGATTACGGAGACCGGGTGGTGGACAGTTCGGCAGCCTGCTTCGACACCTACCAATGCAACTACGAAGGCTTCACCTGCAAGTCACACCTGACGGACTGTGCTTCGAACTACGACAGTCTTCAGAACGAATACAATGCGCTTGTCGACAAGCACAACGAACTGATCAGGGACTTCAACTCGATCCGGGATGCGTCGCTGAAGATGGATGAAACATTGCGGGACATGCAGGACTGCGTCTACCAGGCCCGGACCGCAGAAGATGCCCGCGCCTGCGCTGAGTGAATTCGCGAGGGGTCGTCGATGAACCAGCTCCACTGGCTTCTGCGCGCGAAGCGCTGGGTGCAGAACCCGCCCTCGGCCGGGCGGGTGAAGCTGGTGTTCGGGGTCATCGCGATCTGCCTTGTGATCATTGGGATCGAGCATTTCATCGGCTGGCCGGACTGGATGACGGTGAACAGCCTACGCCAGAAACCGTGATTGGACGCGGGCCTTCTCTCGTTTAGGTTCGCCGAAAGGTTGAACACGGAGAAGTGCGATGCGGATCATGCGCTGGCTGATCGTCCTGGGATTGGTCGCGGCGGGGGGGCTTTATGTGATGGCCCGGCCGAAACCGCTGTCCGCCGCCGCGGTGGCGGATCTGACCGGCGATCCGGTCCATGGCGAGCAGGTGTTCTGGGCCGCCGGTTGCGCCTCGTGCCACATGGCCGACAAGGCCGAGGGCGCGGCGCAGCTGGTCCTGTCGGGCGGGCAGCGTTTTCCGTCAGACTTCGGCACCTTCATCGCGCCGAACATCAGCCAGGACCCGGAACACGGCATCGGAAACTGGACGCTTCTGGACCTTGCCAATGCCATTACCCGGGGGGTCAACCCCGAGGGGGAACACCTTTACCCCGCCCTGCCCTATGCCTCCTATGCCAAGATGCAGATGCAGGATGTGGCGGACCTTTACGCCTTCCTGAAGACGCTTCCTGCCGATCCGACCCCGAGCCAGCCGCATGAGCTGGGCTTTCCCTTCAACCTCCGCGAGTCGCTCGGGCTGTGGAAACTGATGTTCCTGACCGATAGCTGGGCGCTTCCCGGCAACCTAACCCCCACGGCCACCCGCGGGCGCTATATCGCCGAAGCGCTGGCGCATTGCGGCGAATGCCACACGCCGCGCAACCTTCTGGGCGGGCTCGACACCGCGCGCTGGCTCGGCGGGGCGCCGAACCCCTCGGGCGACGGCAAGATCCCGAACATCACGCCCGGCAAGCTCAAGTGGAGCGCGGCAGACATCGTGCAGTACCTGACCACCGGCTTCACGCCCGAGTTCGACAGCGTGGGCGGCCATATGGCGCATGTGGTGGAGAACATGGCGCGCCTGCCGGAAACCGACCGGCAGGCCGTGGCAGAATATCTGCTGGCCGTGCCGAGCGTGGAATGAGCGCGGCCGCGGCTTGCACGGAAGCCGCGGTCGGCAAGGAACTGCCATAAACCAAAGGCGTAAAGCGGCTCAATACACCTTCGATGTATTGCCGCCCTTTGGATCATCGGATTGCCTGATGCCACCTCAAACAGGGAGACGCAGATGAGATTCATGCTGATGGTCGCGGCGGCCAGCGCCGTATGCGCAACAGTCGCGATTGCCGAAGAGGAAGACCACTTCGCCGATGCCGTCGAGACACGGCACGGCCTGATGTTGCAGATGGCGACCGAGATGGGCAAGGTCGGCGCCATGTCCAAGGACGAGGCCCCGTATGATGCAGCGGTAGCCAGCAAGGCGGCGGCAAACATCGCGGCCATCGCCTCGGTCCTGAGCATGGACCAGTTCCCTGCCGGGTCGGAATACCAGAAGGCGACCGACAGCTTCGCCCTTCCGGCGATCTGGACGGCGCAGGACGACTTCCTGAAGAAGGTCGCCGACCTGAACACCGCGGCGGCGACGTTCCAGACTGCGGCGGGCACCGACCTCGACAGCCTCAAAGCCGGCATGGCCGGAATCGGCGGAGCCTGCGCGGCCTGCCACAAGGTCTATCGCCAGCCCGAGGAATAGGGTTCTTAGCGAGTGACATTCGGTGGCGGGCGGGGTTTTCCCCGCCCGTTTCCCTATGCAGCCTGGCAATGCTTCCGGGTATGCCCGCTGTCTGCGCTGTTGCGGATTGATACAAGATATTGATAATTGCGGCTTTTCGGACCCGCAATTTTGAAGTAAGTTATGAAAAAACACGAGCAGCACGGAAACCTTGAAATGACCAGAATTCTTCTTCCCGCGATTCTCGCGCTGACTGCGCTTCCCGCCGCCGCCCAGGATGGCAATGGCCTTTCCTTTGGCGGCGAGGTGAAGCTGGAATATCTTGACGCCGATTCCGGCTTTTGGGCCTTCGACGGAGACGTCGGGATGAGCTGGCGGTCGGGTGGGCTTCTGGGCTTCGACGCCGCGCTCGACACGACCTATCTTGATAGCGGCGACGACTTCACCAACCTCTGGGCGGCACTGGTCCTGTCCACCGGCGCGGGCGAGTTCTCGGTGGGTGCCCCGCGCCCGCTGGTCGAGACGATGCGCGTGATGCCGCGGTTCTCGACCTCACGGGTGCTGGACCTGGAAACCGGCTTTCTGCGCGGCCCGATCACCTCGATCGCCAGCGGGAACGACAACGGCGTGACGCCGGGCGTCACCTGGAAGCAGACCCAGGGCAACCTGACGTTCGGCGCGGGCTACCATCACCTGAACGACGGCGGGAATACCGATATCGTGGAAGGCATCATGCGCTATGAAAGCGGCGCGACCACCTTCTTCATCTCGGGCGAATATGCAAACGCTCCGGGAACCAACTTTTCGCTGATGCAGATCGGGGCCTTCCACGATGCTGATCGCTACGACCTCGGCGCGGCGCTGGCCCAGCTCGATACGTCGGACAAGACCAACTCGCTTCGGCTGTACGGCAGCTTCGATGTCATGCCGTCATTGACGCTGCGCGGCGACGCGCTGCTGGTGCAGGATGCCTCGGACATCTATTCGCTGTCGGCGACCTACAGCATGAGCAACGGACTGTTCGTCGAAGGTGGTGGCACCAAGGCCAATGGTTCGGACGAGATCTACGACATCGGCGTCGGGTACAAGTTCTGATCCGACCCCAGGTCGGCACAACGGGGCCACCTTTCCGGGTGGCCCTTTCGTTTGCCTACCCCCTGCCCGCCTGCCGTGCGGCGCGCATCCGGGCGAAATCGTCGCCCGCGTGGTAGCTTGACCGCGTCAGCGGCGTGGCCGAAACCATCAGGAACCGCTTGCTCCAGGCCGCCGACTCGTAGGCCTTGAATTCCTCGGGCGTGACGAAGCGGGCGACTCGATGGTGCTTGGGCGTCGGTTGCAGGTATTGGCCGATGGTCAGGAAATCGACATCGGCGCTGCGCATGTCGTCCATCACCTGAAGTACGGCGGGCCGTTCTTCCCCAAGGCCCACCATGATGCCGGACTTGGTGAACATGGTCGGGTCCAGTTCCTTGACCCGTTGGAGAAGCCGCAGACTGTGGAAGTAGCGGGCGCCGGGGCGGACCTCGTGATAGAGGCCGGGCACGGTTTCGAGGTTGTGGTTGAAGACGTCCGGCCGCGCCTCGACCACCTTTTCCAGCGCCGAGGGCGGGCATTTCAGGAAATCCGGGGTCAGGACCTCGATCGTTGTCTCCGGACTACGATGGCGGATCGCGCGGATGGTCTGGGCGAAATGTTCGGCCCCGCCATCGTCAAGATCGTCGCGGTCGACCGAGGTGACGACGACATGGGCAAGGCCAAGTTCGGAAACCGCATGGGCAACGCGACCGGGTTCGAAGGCATCGAGCGTCTGCGGCTTGCCGGTCGCGACGTTGCAGAAGGTGCAGCCGCGGGTGCAGATCTCGCCCATGATCATCATGGTGGCGTGGCCCTGGCCCCAGCATTCGCCGACGTTCGGACAACCGGCCTCCTCGCAGACGGTGACAAGCTTCTTCTCGCGCAGGATGTCGCGGGTCTTCTTGTAGCCTTCCGAGGTCGGCGCCTTGACCCGGATCCACGCTGGCTTCTTCGGCTGGGCGTTGTCCGGGCGATGCGCCTTTTCGGGGTGGCGTTCTTCGGGAAGCTTGAGGTCGCGCACGGAAAATTCCCCCTGACCGCGTGGCTGTCCCCCAGATAAGCAGGTTTTGCGCGCAAGGCAACGCGACAGGGCTGTGACACACCGCCGTGGCCCCTTGCGTCTGGTGCAATCCGGAACGGAGCTTTCCATGTCGAAGATATTCATTGCCGAAGTGATCGGCACGGCGATCCTTGTGCTGTTTGGCTGCGGTGCTGCGGTGCTGATGGGCGCGCAGATCGGGATGATGGGCATCGCCCTTGCCTTCGGCCTGTCCATCGTGGCCGCCGCCTATGGCATCGGCCCGATCTCGGGCGCGCATCTGAACCCGGCGGTCAGCCTCGGCGCCTTCATGGCCGGGAGGATGACGGGCGGCGCCCTTGCGGCTTATGTCGCCGCGCAAGTGGTGGGCGCGGTGCTGGGCGCGGCGATCGTCTATGCCATCGCCTCGGGGCAGGCGGGCTATGACATCGCGGTCAACGGCCTTGGCCAGAACGGCTATGGCCCGGGGTATCTTGGGGAATACTCGCTTGGCGCGGCGCTGGTGTTCGAGACGGTGATGACCTTCGTCTTCGTGACCGTGATCCTGGGTGTGACGCAGGAGGGTTCGCCTTCGGCGATGGCGGGGCTGGCGATCGGCCTGACGCTGACCGGTATCCACCTTGTCGGGATCAACGTGACCGGGGTCTCGGTCAACCCGGCGCGGTCCTTCGGGCCGGCGCTCTTCGTCGGTGGCAAGGCGATGGCCGACCTCTGGGTCTTCATCGTGGCGCCGCTGGCCGGTGGGGCAGTCGCAGGCCTGTTGCACCGGATGGGAGTTACGCGCGCCGCCTGATCAAGGAGGCTGGTGCGCGACCCGGGGACGGGGAAGCCCCGGAGGAAGGGGGGGTGCCAGTCGCGGCATCCCCCTTTTCGCTTGTCCGAGCGTGTTTGACAGGGATCAAGGCAGCAGCCTTGCCAAGCTGACATCAGGCCGCCAGAAACCGAGGTGATGATGTCTCCCGTTGAACTGACCCTTGCCGTGCTGGTCCTGCTGCTGACGCCGGGCCCGACGAATTCTCTGGTGCTCCTCGCCGGGGCCGAACGAGGCTGGCCGGGCGCGCTGCGGCTGATCCCGGCCGAACTGTCGGGCTATCTGCTGACCGTCCTGCCGCTGGCGCTGATGGGAACGACGCTGCTGGCTGATCACCACGCGCTGCGCACGGCAGTGACACTGGCGGCGGGGGCCTGGGTGGCGGTGCTGGCGGCGAAGCTGTGGCGGGTGCCGGAGGCGGCGGACGGCGGAAGGTCGGTCGGAGGCCGCGCCTTGTTCGTGACCACCGCGCTGAACCCCAAGGCGCTGATCTTCGGGTTGGTGCTTCTGCCCTCGCCCGACCGGCTTGGTGCCAATCTGGCGATCTTCGCCGGGCTGGTGGTGCTGGTTGCAGCCATCTGGGCGGGGCTTGGCGCGGTCCTGCGTGCGGGCGGGTCGGGCCAGCCGCGCGCGGTCTTCGTCTTGCGGCGACTGGCCTCGATCTGGCTGGCAGCGGTCTCGCTAGTGCTGATCGCGCGCGGGATCGCAGCCTAGCCGATCAGCGGGCCGGACTTTCCGTAGGTCTCCTCATAGTGCCGCTTGAGCCGCATCAGCGCGATGCGCAGCACGATCTTGCCCGAGCGCGCCGCCCAGCCCATGCGCTTTTCGGCGACCTCCAGTCCTTCGAGGAAGCAGCAGCAGCGCAAGGCCACGTCGCCCAGTCCCGGCCCGAGGTCGCGCAGGGCGGCTGCAACCCGCGACCGCGCCGTGGACGGCCCTTCGCCGAGGCCACTGTCGGGCTGGAAACCGCCCCGGTCGCCGCCCGTCAGGAAGCGGTCCCAGTTCTGCGCGACACGCGGTCCCATCTGCGCCAGTTCGAAATCCTCGCGCAGGCGTTCGGCGGCGGCCGCCAGTTCCGGCTCCAGGAAGGGCTTGCCGTCGCGGTCCTTGCGCCGCCCCAGAAGCGCCACCGGGCTTTCCGCCAGGTTGTAGCGGACACGGCGGGGGCCGGCATCGTCCATCACCTCGCGCTCGCCCCAGACCCGATGTTGGTCGCCGAAGGGGGTCGCGGCCTCGGCCATGCCGTGGCGGCGGCGGTCTTCCTCGTCGACCAACCGTTTCAAGGCGGCCCGGCCCGCCGAGGTGATCTCGTAGGTCGACACCCGGCCCGGCTTGCGGCAGGTCATCCAGTCCTTCAGCAGGAAGACATG
>NZ_JAEULP010000079.1 GCF_016792905.1 Tabrizicola sp. | reverse complement strand
GCTGGGACGGTGGTCTGGCCGACGCCACCGATCCGGCGAAGAACGTCGCGCTGAAGACCGCGCTCCGGGCGGCGAAGAAGGCCGCGATCCCGGATACCTATACCAAGCGGGTGCTGGACTATGCCCGCCAGGGCTATGCCGCGATCGAGTTCCCGACCTACGACACCGACTGGGACAGCGAGGCCTATGCCACCGTATCGGGGCAGAACTCGAACAACTCGGTGCGGGTCACCGACGCCTTCCTCAAGGCCGTCAAGGAAGACAAGCCCTGGGAGCTCATCCGCCGCACCGACGGCAAGGTCGCCAAGACCGTGAGCGCGCGTGAGCTTTGGGACCAGATCGGCCACGCCGCCTGGGCCTGCGCCGACCCCGGCATCCAGTTCCACGACACCGTCAACGCTTGGCACACCTGCCCCGAGGACGGCCCGATCCGCGGCTCGAACCCCTGCTCGGAATACATGTTCCTCGACGACACCGCCTGCAACCTGGCGTCGATGAACCTGCTGACCTTCCATCACAACGGCAAGTTCGACGCCGAGGCCTATGTCCACGCCACCCGGCTCTGGACCGTGACGCTGGAAATCTCGGTGATGATGGCGCAGTTCCCGTCGCAGGAAATCGCCCAGCTTTCCTACGACTTCCGCACCCTCGGCCTCGGCTACGCCAACATCGGCGGCCTCCTGATGAACATGGGCCTTGGCTACGACTCTGACGAAGGCCGCGCGCTTTGCGGGGCGCTCACTGCGATCATGACCGGCGTCAGCTACGCGACCTCGGCCGAAATGGCCAAGGAACTGGGGCCGTTCTCCGGCTACCAGCGCAACGCCCAGCACATGCTCCGCGTCATCCGCAACCACCGCGCGGCAGCCCATGGCACCGCGTATGAAGGCCTGAACGTCCCCGCCGTCGCGCTTGACCACGCGAACGTCCCCGACCAAAGCCTTGTCGCCCTTGCGAAATCCGCCTGGGACGAGGCCCTGCGTCTGGGTGAAGCTCACGGCTACCGCAACGCCCAGACGACCGTGATCGCCCCCACCGGCACCATCGGCCTCGTCATGGACTGCGACACCACCGGCATCGAGCCCGACTTCGCCCTGGTGAAGTTCAAGAAGCTCGCGGGCGGCGGCTACTTCAAGATCATCAACCAGTCGGTCCCCGCCGCCCTCGAAACCCTCGGCTACTCCACTGCCCAGGCCGCCGAGATCGTCGCCTATGCCGTCGGCCACGCCTCCCTCGGCCAGGCCCCCGCGATCAACCACACCGCGCTGATCGGCCACGGCTTCGGCCCGCGCGAGATCGAGAAGATCGAGGCCGCGCTCCCCTCGGCCTTCGACATCCGCTTCGTCTTCAACCAATGGACCCTGGGCGAGGATTTCTGCAAGGGCACCCTTGGCATCCCCGCCGAGAAACTGGCCGACCCGACCTTCGACCTTCTGCGTCACTTGGGCTTCACCAAGGCCCAGATCGACGCCGCGAACGACCATGTCTGCGGCACGATGACCCTCGAAGGCGCCCCCTTCCTGAAACCGCAGCACCTGAACGTCTTCGACTGCGCCAACCCCTGCGGCAAGACCGGCAAGCGCTTCCTCAGCGTCAACAGCCACATCACCATGATGGCCGCCGCGCAGTCGTTCATCTCCGGCGCTATCTCCAAGACGATCAACATGCCGAACAACGCCACCATCGCCGAGACGCTGGCGGCCTATGAGCTTTCCCACTCGCTCGGCATCAAGGCCAACGCGCTCTACCGCGACGGCTCGAAACTCTCGCAACCCCTCGCCGCCGCCCTGATCGAGGACGACGAAGAGGCCGAGGAGATCCTGGCCACCGGTTCGGCGCAGGAAAAGGCCGCCGTCATCGCCGAGAAGATCGTCGAGAAGGTGATCGTCAAGGAGTTGATCAGCCGTCACCGCGAAAAGCTGCCGGAACGCCGCAAGGGCTACACCCAGAAAGCCATCGTCGGCGGCCACAAGGTCTATCTCCGCACCGGCGAATATGCCGACGGCTCCCTGGGCGAGATCTTCATCGACATGCACAAGGAAGGTGCGGGCTTCCGGGCGATGATGAACAACTTCGCCATCGCGGTTTCCGTGGGCCTGCAATACGGCGTGCCGCTGGACGAATTCGTTGAAGCCTTCACCTTCACCCGCTTCGAACCGGCAGGCATGGTGCAGGGCAACGACTCGATCAAGAATGCGACCTCGATCCTCGACTACATCTTCCGCGAACTGGCGGTCAGCTACCTCGACCGCACCGACCTCGCCCATGTCGCTCCGAAGGGCGCGTCGTTCGACGAGCTTGGACGGGGCGAGGAAGAGGGCAAGCGCAACATCGCCGAGCCCAGCGAGACGGCAGCCTCGAAATCGCTGGAAGTGCTGAAGCAGATCAGCTCCACCGGCTACCTGCGCAAACGCCTGCCGCAGGAGTTCACCGTGTTGCAGGGTGGCCAGACCACGGCCTTCGGCGGCGGCCTCGCCACCGGCACCGACCTGGCCGCCCCGATGACGGCGGTCCTCTCCGAAACCCGGGTTTCCGGCTTCTCGGAATCGACCAGCACCTTCGCCCTCGGCACCTCCGACGCCCGGACCAAGGCGAAGATCCAGGGCTACACCGGCGACAGCTGCTCGGAATGCGGGAACTACACGATGGTCAGGAACGGCTCCTGCCTGAAGTGCAATAGCTGTGGCGCAACGACCGGGTGTAGCTGATCCCGGCTCGACAGACGAAACCAAACGGCGGGCCAAGCGCCCGCCGTTTCCGTATCATAGGGTGCGCTCAGAGGTGAGACTTGAAACTACCCGCCTCGTTCTCTCGGACTGCCTCGCTCGTCACGTTTCTGCTTTCGCCAATCCTGCTTCTTGTTGTCCTCTTCGCCGTCATCGACTGGCTGAAACCGGTGAAATCCTTTGTCTACCTGACAGGAACGATCTCTTCTGAATACCCCGGCAGTCCGAAGGCAGGGAGATATCGGTTCTCAGCCCTGCTGGAAAACGGCCGCGTCGTCGAAGTCTCGCAGAGTGTTGGCGATCTGCACCTCGTTCCGGGCTCGAAAGTCTGCGTTGCAATCGCAGTCCGCAAGCGCACGGAATGGCGATTCACAGAGCTGGTTCCGATGGCGAAATGTCAGCAATCGTCCTGAGGCAGCACCAGGCACCCAGTTGGCGCAGTCGGACGCCCATCCACCTCCCTTTCACATTTGCCCAAATATCCCACGGGGGTCCGGGGGTGTGAAACCCCCGGTCCGCCACCGGCCATCCAATCCAACGCCGGACCCGAAAGCACCTCCCACCCCAGGGCTGTGGAGGAGGGATGGGGTGGGGACGCCCGCGGCCAAACCTTAACGCCACCCTAACGGAAAATCACAACTCATTGTAATCAAACAGCAATCGAAATTTGTCCACTGTGGACACAGGCGCGACATTTGACCCCGCCCCCCCCACCCGCTACCATCCCCTGATGAAGCAAGACCCCACCCAGGCCCTCCGCGACACCGGAGTCCGTGTGACCCGCCAGCGGGAAGCGCTGCTGAAAGTCCTGACCGAAGCCTCCGACCACCCCGACGCGGCCGAGCTGCACCGCCGGGCCCGCACCCTCGACGACAGCCTGTCGCTGGCCACCGTCTACCGCACCCTCTCCGTCCTCGAACGGGAAGGCGTCGTCCTCCGCCTCGCCCTCGAAAACGGCGGGGCACGGTACGAGGTGGCCGACGCGCCCCATCACGACCACATCGTCGACCTCGACACCGGCCAGATCACCGAATTCCGGTCAGAGAAGATCGAACAACTCCAGCGGGAAATCGCCGCCGAACTTGGCTACGAGATCATCCATCACCGGATGGAACTCTACTGCCGGAAGAAGACCTAAACGGTCCTCACCAGCCGCAGCGCGTCATAGATCGCCGCGTGGGTGTTCCGCGCCTCGACCGCGTCGCCGATCCGGAACAGCTGGAAGCCTTCCACGTCAGGCTGCGCCCGCCCGTCGATCATCGCATCGTAATCCACCGCCCCCTTGTTCCCGGACTGCGGTTTCAGATCGAAGTAGATGTCGGCCAAGGGCAGCGTCCCCGCATTCACCACCACCTGATCATAGACCCCGGTCTTGTCGAGCTTCATGTAATCCGACCCGAACCTTGCCTTCAGCTGGTTCCCGGCCCTCTCGACCGCGTCCAGCTTGTAGGTCACGGTGAAGGTCACGTCCTTGTCCTGCATCGCCCGCATGTAGGGCACCAGGTTCATCGCCATCACCTCCGGCGCGAAGCTGCGGTCGCGGGTCATCACCTCGACCTTGCCGCCCGCTTCGGCGATCATCTGCGCCGCCTGCAGGGCCGAATGGTCGCCCGCGTCGTCGTAGAGAAGCACGTTCGCCCCCGGCTTCACGTCGCCCGACAGGATGTCCCAGGAGGAGACGACAAGGTCGCTGCCTGCCGACAGGATATCGGTCTGCGGCATCCCCCCGGTGGCGATCACGACGACATCGGGGTTCTCGGCCAGCACGTCCGCCGCTTCCGCCCAGGTGTTGAAGCGGAACTCCACGCCCTTCGCAGTACACTGGGCCATGCGCCAGTCGATGATCCCGATCATCTCGGCCCGCCGCTTCGATTGCGCCGTCAGCCGGATTTGTCCCCCCGGCTGGTCGGCGACTTCGAAGACCACCACCGAATGCCCGCGTTCGGCGGCCACCCGCGCCGCCTCCAGCCCCGCAGGACCGGCGCCGACCACGACGACCTTCTTCCTCACGTCTGCCTTCGCGATCTCATGCGGCTGCGTCTGCTCGCGCCCGGTCGAGGGGTTGTGGATGCAAAGCGCCATGCCGCCCTGATAGATCCGGTCCAGGCAATAGGTTGCGCCGACGCAAGGCCGGATGTCTTCCTCGCGGCCCTCGACGATCTTGCGCACGATATGCGGGTCGGCCATGTGCGCGCGCGTCATCCCCACCATGTCGACCTGGCCCGTCGCCACCGCGTGCCGGGCCGTCGCCACGTCCGGGATGCGGGCGGCGTGCAGCGTGGGCATCCCGACTTCGGCGCGGATGCGGCCGGCGAAGTCGAGGTGCGGGGCGGACCGCATGCCCTGGATCGGGATCATGTCGGTCATCGCCGGGTCGGTGTGGATGCGCGAGCGGTTGACGTTCAGGTAGTCGACCATGCCGCTGTCGCGGAACATCTTGCCAAGGGCGATGCCCTCTTCCATGTCGATCCCGCCCGGCTCCATCTCGTCGACGCCGTAACGCAGGCCAAGGATGATCTTCAGGCCGATCCGCTTCCTGACGGCGGCCACGATGTCCAGCGTCAGCCGGGCGCGGTTTTCCAGCGACCCGCCGTAGGGGCCGTCAAGGAAGTTGGTCAGCGGCGACATGAACTGGTCGAGCAGGTGGCCGTGGCACAGGAACTCGATCCCGTCGACGCCCGCGTCCTTCATCCGTTCGGCGGCATCCACATAGTCGCGGATGATGCGGTCGATGTCCCAGTCCTCGGCCGGTTTTGGGAAGGCCCGGTGCGCGGGTTCGCGTTCGTGGGTCGAGGAGACGACCGGCAGCCAGTCACCCTTGTCCCAGCGCGTCCGGCGGCCAAGATGCGAGAGCTGGATCATCACCCCAGCCCCGGCCTCGTGGCAGTCGTCGACGAGCCGCTTCATCCACGGCACGATCTCGTCCTTCCAGACCAGGAGGTTGGAAAATACCGGCGGGCTGTCGCGGCTGACGCTGGCGGACCCGGCGGTCATCACCATGGCGACCCCGGCCTTGGCGCGTTCCAGATGGTAAAGCCGGTAGCGGTCCTTCGGCATCCCGTCGTCGCCGTAGGCCGGTTCATGGCTGGTGGTCATGATCCGGTTGCGCAGCGTCAGGTGTTTCAACTGGAACGGCTGGAGAAGGGGATCGTTGGACATGGGGCCCTGGCCTTTTCGCGGGGTGGAATCGTGGACTGGGGCGGAGTATGGCAAAACTTGACACATGTGTCGAGTTTTGTTTTGATCCGCTTGTGCCGGAAGGCATCGGATGATTAGGTCGGTCGCATGAACATGGCAAAGACAGAGCGCGGCTGGCGGGGTACCCCCGAACTATGGCTGGATGCGGCCTATGGACTTCTGGTCGAGGGGGGCGTCGAGGCGGTGAAGGTCATGCCGCTGGCCGACCGGTTGGGCCTGTCGCGGACAAGCTTCTACTGGCATTTCCCCGACCGGGAGGCGCTCCTTGCCGGCTTGATCGCCCGCTGGCGGTCGAAGAATACCGGCAATCTGGTGGCGCGCTGCGAGGCCCCGGCGGCGGCGATTTCCGAAGCGATGCTGAACCTGATCGACTGCTGGGTCGATCCCGAGCTTTTCGACAGCCGCCTGGAGTTCGCGATGCGGACCTGGTCGCAGACCGATGCCGCCGTCGCTACGGCGATGGCCGAGGCTGATGCGGCCCGCGTGGCGGCGATCGCGGCCTTGTTCCGCCGTTTCGGCTATGACGGAACAGAATCCGACACCCGGGCGCGGACGCTGTATCTGACCCAGGTCGGATATATCGCGCTGCGTTCGGACGAAAGTTTCGACGTCCGCATGGCCCGCATTCCGGCCTATGCCCTGATCTTCTCGGGCGTTGCTCCGACCAGCGCGGAGGTCGCCGCGTTCCTTGACCGCCACGCGGTCAGGTCAGGCGCAGCAGCAGGGCCTTGAGGGCTTGCGCCTCTGCCACCGAAAGTGGTGAGACGGTGTCGGCAGAAATCTGAAGCGCCGTCGCCGCGCGCGCCGCGAATAGCTCGGTTCCGGCCTCGGTCAGGCTGACGGTCAGGCGTCGGCGGTCGGCCGGGTCGGCGGTGGTTGCCACCAGCCCCAGCCTGGCCAGGCGGTCGACCACGCCCTTGATGGTCGCGGCATCCATGGCGGTGGCGCGGCCCAGGTGGTTCTGCGAGACCGGCCCGATCTCGGCAAGACGGGCGAGGACGGCGAACTGGGTGGTCGTGACCTCGGGGATGGCGGCGGCAAAGATCGACAGATGGCGCTGCGTCACCCGGCGCAGGATATAGCCGATCTGGTCATCGAGGTGATAATCTTTTGCGTCGCTCATGGCTTGGCGATACGCCCTGCGGTTGATCCGTGCAAGGTTGTTGACAGCAACCGGGCGCGAGTCGCAATCTTGTTGTCATGCATATGAATTCTGCCCCCTCCGTGCGGGACTATGCCCGCCCCGGCACGCTGGCCGCGGCGACGGAACTTCTGGCGCAGGGTGGCTGGCGGGTGCTGGCCGGAGGGACCGACCTTTACCCAGGCGCGGGGCCAGGTCTGCCGGGCCGGGTGCTTGACCTGACCGGACTGCCGGAACTGTCCGGGATCATGGAGGGGAGGGGCCTCCGGATCGGCGCGGCGACGACCTGGGCCGCGATTGCCGGGACAAAGCTGCCACCTGCGGCGCGGGCGTTGCAGCAAGCCGCCCGGCAGGTGGGCGGGCAGCAGGTGCAGAACGCGGGGACCATCGGCGGCAACCTCTGCAACGCCTCGCCCGCAGCCGACGGCGTGCCGCCGTTGCTGGCGCTAGAGGCGGAGGTGGAGCTGGTGTCGGCGGCGGGTGTGCGGCGGTTGCTGCTGGCCGAGTTCCTGCTCGGCCCGCGCCGGACAGCCCTTCGACCGGGAGAGATTCTGGCGGCGGTGCTGATCCCGGAGGCCGCCCTGTGCGGGGGGTCGGCCTTCGTGAAGCTGGGCGCGCGGTCGCATCTGGTGATCTCGATCGCCATGGTGGCGGCACGGGTGGTGCTGGAGGGTGGGCGTGTCACCGGGGCGGCAATCGCTGTCGGCTCCTGTTCTCCGGTCGCGGTGCGGCTTCCGACGGTGGAGGCGGCGCTGGTGGGGGCTTCGGTGGCTGGGGCGGAGGGTCGCGTCACGGCAGCGGAAGTGCAGGCGGCGCTTTCCCCCATTGACGATGTGCGCGCGACGGCAGGGTATCGGCGCGCGGCGGTGGTGGAACTCGTCCGGCGGGCCGTGGCCGAGGCGGTGGCATGATCCGCTTTTCGCTCAACGGCGCGCCGGTCGTGGTGGAGGCCCCCCCGACTGAACGCCTGTCGGAAACCCTGCGCGAGCGGCTCGGCAAGGTCGGCACAAAGGTCGGCTGCGACGCGGGCGATTGCGGCGCCTGCACCGTGCTGCTGGACGGGGCGGCGGTTTGCGCCTGCCTGACCCCGGCGCTGCGGGTGGACGGTCGGGTGGTGACGACGGTCGAGGGAGAGACGCCGGAACTGACCCGGTTGCGCGCCGCCTTCCACGCCCATGGCGCGGCGCAATGCGGCATCTGCACGCCGGGGATGCTGCTGACGGCGGCGGAGCTGCTGGCCCGCACCCCGCAGCCGTCGGCGGCGGAGGTCGAGACGGGGCTTGGGGGTGTTCTCTGCCGCTGCACTGGCTATCGCAGCATCATCGCCGCGGTCGTGGCCGCCGGGCAGGGCGAACTGCCCTCGGCGGCGGAGGGGGGCGTCGGAGTGTCGGTCCGCAGGCTGGACGGCGCGGCCAAGGTCGCGGGCGACAGCTTCGGCGCCGACGACTGGCCCGAGGGCGCGCTGGTGGTCAAGGCCGTGCGCTCGCCGCATCCCCATGCGGCGTTCGCCATCGTCGATTTGGCGGCCTTCCGCGCCCGCCCCGGCGTGGCGGCCGTCTTCACCGCCGCCGACATCCCGGGCCGCAACGCCTTTTCCGTCATCCCGCCCTTCGCCGACCAGCCCGCCATCGCCGCCTCGCCCGCCCGGTTCCGCGGCGAATGCGTGGCGCTGGTGGCCTTCGAGCCCGATGCCGAGCCCGACCTGTCCGGCTTCCCGATCACCTGGACTCCGCTTCCGGTCCTGTCCACGCCAGAGGAGGCGGAGGCGGGCGAGCCCCTGCATCCCAACCGTCCTGGCAACCTGTTGATCGAGGGGCGGGTGGTCAAGGGCGATGCCGCCGCCGCTCTGGCGAGGTCGGCGCATGTGGTGGAGGGCACGATGACCACTGCCTTTGTCGAACACGCCTACATCGAGCCCGAGGCCGGATCGGCCTGGATGGAGGGCGAGATGCTGGCGATCCGCGCCTGCACCCAGGCGCCGGGGATGGACCGCGAGGATACCGCCGCGATCCTTGGCCTGCCGCTTGACAGGGTGCGGATCATCCCCTCGGCAGTGGGTGGCGGGTTCGGGTCCAAGCTCGACATCTCGCTGCAACCGCTGATCGGGCTTGTGACGCTGAAGACCGGGCGGCCCAGCCGGATGACCTACTCTCGTCACGAAAGCATGACCTCGACCACCAAGCGCCACCCGGCCGAGATGCGGGGGCGGATCGGCTGCGATGCGGATGGGCGGATCATGGGCATGGAGTTCGAGGGTCGCTTCAACACCGGTGCCTATTCCAGCTGGGGGCCGACGGTTGCAAACCGGGTGCCGGTGCATGTCTCCGGCCCCTATTTCACCCCCGCCATCGCCGCCCGGGCGCGGGCGATCCACACCCATGGACCCGTCTCCGGCGCATTCCGCGGCTTCGGCGTGCCGCAGGGGGCGCTCTGGCAGGAGACCATGTTCGACCGGCTGGCGGACAAGGCCGGGATCGACCGGCTGGAGTTCCGGCTGCGCAACGCGCTCTGCGACGGTGATGCCTCGGCGACCGGGCAGGTGTTGCAGGCGACCGGCATCCACCCCTGCCTGGTGGCGCTGAAGCCGCACTGGACCCGCGCGCTGGCGGATGCGAAGGGCCAAGGGGGCCGGGGCGTCGGCGTCGCCTCGTGCTGGTATGGCTGTGGCAACACCGCGCTGCCGAACCCCTCGACCATCCGCATCGGTCTTTCGCCGGAAGGCGAGGTCGTCCTGCATCAGGGCGCGACCGATATCGGCCAGGGGTCGAACACCGTCATCGCCCAGATCGCCGCCGAGGCCGTGGGCCTGCCGCTTTCCGCTTTTTGGCTGATTGGGCCGGACACCGCGCTTACCCCGGATGCAGGCAAGACCTCGGCCAGCCGCCAGACCTATGTCACCGGCCGCGCCGCAAAGGCGGCCGCCGAGGGCCTGCGCGCCGAGATCCTGCGCCGCGCCAATGCGGGAGAGGGGGCAGTTTTGTCGCTTGAGGGCGCGAGTGTCTTGGTGCGCGACCGCGGCATGACGGCCCGGATCGACCTTGCCGCGCTGCCTGCCGACGCGCATGGCCATGCGCTGAGCGCCGAGGCCAGCTATGACCCGCCGACCTCGAAGCTGGACGAGAACGGGCAGGGGGCGCCCTATGCGGTCTACGGCTACGGCGCGCAGATGGTGGAGCTGGAGGTCGATCGGGCGCTTGGCACCGTGCGGCTTCTGAAGATCACCGCCGCGCATGACGTGGGGCGCGCGATCAATCCCATGCTGGTGCAGGGTCAGATCGAGGGCGGCATCGCGCAGGGCATCGGCATGGCGCTGATGGAGGAATACCTGCCGGGCCGCACCGAGAACCTGCACGACTACCTGATCCCGACCTTCGGCGATGTGCCGCCCATCGAAAGCCTAATCATCGAGGTGCCTGATCCCGAAGGCCCGTTCGGCGCCAAGGGTCTGGGGGAACACGTCCTGATCCCGACCGCCCCCGCGATCCTGAACGCGATACGACATGCCACTGGGGCCGAGATCACCCGGATTCCGGCGTTGCCACACCGGGTCCTGGAGGCATTGAGATGACCGAAGCGCCCGCGAAGATCCGCTGCGATGCCTGCCCGGTGATGTGCTACATCGCGCCCGGCCAGACCGGGGCTTGCGACCGCTATGCGAACGCGGATGGCCGGATCATCCGCACCGACCCGGTGGTTCTGCTGTCGCATACCGTCGAGGCCGGGGCGCGCGTGGTGCCCTTCGCCGCGCGGGACTGGGACGGCTCGCCCGTGCCCGCCGACGCTTTCGTGACCGGCATCGGCTCGGGCACCACCTACCCCGACTACAAACCCGCGCCCTTCATCGTGTCCTCGCAGGTCGAGGGGGCCGACATGGTGACGGTCGTCACCGAGGCGATCTTCTCCTATTGCGGGGTCAAGGTGAAGATCGACACCGACCGCTTCCTGGGGCCGGAAGGCGCTATCGTGCGGGCGCAGGGCGAGCCCGTGGGCCATGTGACGACCGCCGAATATGGCAGTCAGATGCTGTCGCTGGGCGGGGTGCATCACCTGACCGGGGGCGGCAAGGCCGAGGGGCGCGTCACCTGCGCCGCGATGCTGGCCTTGTGCAACGGCGGGGCGGTTGAACTGACCATCGACGGCGGCTCGACGGTCGTGGTGCAGGCCGGACAGGCGCCGGTGGTGGACGGGGTCAGGGAACGCCGGATGCGGGTCGGCTGCGGGTCGGCCACCATCGGCATGTTCGCGGTGCAGTGGCGGGGCCTCGTTGACGAGGTGGTGGTGGTTGACGACCACATCACCGGCGTCGTCAGCGAGCATCAGGCCGGCAAGGTGATCGGCTGGGAGCCCTCCGGCATCAAGATCAAGGGGCACCGGTCTACGCCGGGGCGCTATTTCCGGGTGTCGGAGCCGGGGCAAGGCTGGGGCGGCACCCGGTTGACCGACCCGCTGGAAATTCTTGGCGAGTGGAATCCGAAGAAGGGCGCGCGACCGGGGTTGCGGCTGTTGATGGTGTCCACCACGGGCGAGCAGTATGCCTACTATGTGCTGGACGACGATCTGCGCCCGGTGCAACACGAGTTGCCAGGTAACTTGAGGAAGACCGTCGAACTCATTGACGAGAATTGCGAACCTTCGCTTTGCACGGTGCTTTTCGTCGGCGGCGCGGGGGGCAGCCTGCGCGCTGGAGTGGCGAAGAACCCGGTGCGCCTCACGCGGTCGGTGCAGGGCGGCGTCACGCGGCTGACCAGTGGTGGGGCGGAAACTTTCGTCTGGCCGGGGGGCGGAATCACCTTCATGGTCGACGTGACGCGCCTGCCGAAGGGGGCTTTCGGCTATGTCCCGACGCCTGCGCTGGTCGCGCCGCTGGAATTCACCCTGCCGCGCGAGGCTTATCTGGCGATGGGGGGCCACGAGGACAGCATCCGAAGCCTCGAAGAGGCGATGGCCGAAGGTGGCGAATACCCGACGGCGGCGAGGGTCGAGCCATGGCCCTGAACGCGCCCTCTGCCTCGGAAGCCGTCGCCGCCCTGGTGCCGGGCGGGCGGCTTCACCTGCAGCACGGGCCTATCGACATCGTAGCCGAGGCGTTCGGTTTCCCCCCGGCAATCCGCGGCGCCTACGCCCGCGCCGCAGGCCGTTTCGCGACGATCCTGGAGGAACTGGTCTTCGAACTGCCTGCGCTGCGGTCCGAGGACACGCCGGTGGAAGGGGGGATCGCCCGTCGGATGGCCGCCGCCGTGGCCCCGTTCCGACCCGCCTTCGTCACGCCCATGGCCGCCGTCGCGGGCGCGGTTGCCGAAGAGGTGCTGGCCGCGCTTGTTGGTCCGGGCATCACCCGCGCCTATGCCAACAACGGCGGCGACATCGCGCTGTGGCTGGCCCCGGGTGAGCGGCTGACCTGCGCACTCGCGGTCTCCGATGGGATGGACCGGGTGATGGTCGCCGCGACCGATCCGGTGCGCGGCATCGCGACGTCAGGCTGGCGCGGGCGCAGCTTCTCCCTCGGGATCGCCGATGCGGTGACGGTGGTGGCGCGGACCGCGGCGCTGGCGGATGCGGCGGCGACGATGGTGGCCAATGCGGTGAATGTGGACCATCCGGGGATCGGGCGACGCCCTGCGCGGGATATCCGGTGCGACACCGACCTTGGCGACCGACTGGTCACGGTCTCGGTGCCGGTGCTTGCGCCGGAGGAGCGGGCCTGCGCGCTGGAGGCAGGACTGCGGGCGGCGGAAGCTTTCCGGGCGCGTGGATTGATTGAAGGGGCGGCACTTTTCCTGCAGGGTGAGCGTCGGGTGACGGGCGCGCTGGCGCTGGAGACGGGGGATGCAAGTGGCTGATTTCGCAGTGCGGAAGATCGTGATCCAGCTGGAGGAAATCCGGCACGAAGGCGGGCCATTGGTGACGCCTCCGCCGGTCAGGGGCGCGATCTACGCGATCTGCGCCAACCCCTTCGCGGGCCGCTACGTCGCCGACCTGCAAGCGGCGATGGAGGACCTGAAGCCGCTGGCGCTGGACCTGACCGACCGGCTGGTTGCCGCACTCGGGGGCCGTCAGGGGATCGACGCCTATGGCAAGGGCGCCATCACCGGCGAAGGTGGCGAAAGCGAGCATGGCGCGCTCTGGCATGTCGCGGGCGGCTACGGGATGCGCGAGCGGCTGGGCGAATGCCGGGCCATCGTGCCAAGCGTGATGAAGGTCGGCGGCATGGGCGCGACGCTCGACATGCCGCTTGGCCATCTGAACGCGGCCTATGTCCGGTCGCGCTTCGACGCGATCACGCTGGCTTGCGCCGACGGGCCGCGGGCGAACGAGGTCCTGTTCGCGCTCGGCATGGCGCGGGGCGGGCGGATACACAGCCGGATGGGGGGGTTGGAGATCGAGCAGGTCAAGGGGGAGGACGGATTGCGGTGACACGCGAGCCCTTCGCAAAATTCTTCGAAGAATTTTGGCCGGAATTTTCGAAAATTCCGGGGCTCGCCGCCGTGGCCGTTCTCCTGACACCCGGCCTTGCCTTCGCTTGTGCCCTGCCGCCCTCGGTGATCCTGACGCTGCCGACCGGCCACTATATCACCGCTGCCGCGCTGACGGTCGCCCTGACCGCGCTTCTCGGTGCGGCGGTGCATCGTCTTCCGGTGATGGCACCGCGCCTGGTTTGGGAACACCGCGTGCTGCTGCCGGTGGCCCTTACCTCCTACCTTTCCTTCCTGGTCTTCCTCGCCCTGATCTTCGTCGGCCTCTTTGGCGAGCGCGATCCGATGCACAACCTCATGACGCTTGTGTTCTGGACCGGGGTCTGGATCGTGGTCCCGATCGGCTCCATGCTGTTCGGCAACCTCTGGCGGGCGATCAACCCCTGGTTCGGGCCGGTCCGCATCGCCCGAACGCTGCTGGGCCGCAGCGGCTCCATCGGCCTCTCCCGCCTCGGCCACTGGCCAGCCGTCCTCGGCTATGCCGGGTTCGTCTGGTTCCAGATGGTCTCGCTCTACCCCGACGACCCGGCGGTGCTGGCGAAGCTCGCGCTCGGCTACTGGCTGGTGATCTTCACTCTCGCCACGCTGGAGGGCGAGGACTGGCTGGTGCGGGGCGAGTTCCTGACCGTCCTCTTCGGCCTCATCTCGAAGGTTTCGCCCGTCTGGCACGAAATTGATGAACGCAGAACCCGCCTGATGGTGGGCTGGCCGGGGACGCAGGTGCTGGCGATGCCGTCGCTGTCCCCGTCCGCCGTGGTCTTCGTCAGCCTTGCCCTGGCCGCCCTGACCTTCGACGGCATGGCGGAAACTTTCTGGTGGCAGGCGCTGATCGGGCAGAACCCGCTGGAGCCGGTGGGCCGCAGCGCTGTGGTCTGGCAGAACACGGTCGGGCTTGTCGCGGTCTGGGTTGGGACGCTGACGCTGATCCTTGCAGCGATCACCCTTGCCCGCCGGATCGGCGGGGGCGTCGCGACGGGGCCTGTGATACTGTCCTTCCTTGCCATCGCGGCGGGGTATCACGCGGCGCATTATCTGGTCATGCTGCTCACCGCCGGGCAATACACGCTGGCCGCCCTGAACGACCCGTTCCTGACCGGCGACAGTTGGCTGGGACTGCCGCCCTTCTACGTCTCCTTCGGCTTCCTGACCGATCCGGGCGTGATGCCGTTCATCTATGCCGCCCAGTTCGCGGCGATCCTGGGCGCGCATCTTCTGGCGGTCCTCCTGGGGCTTAAGCTGGCGGGGCAGGGCGCACGGCCGCTGGCGCATGTGCCGATGACGGTGCTGATGGTCGCGTACACCGTGCTTGGGCTCTGGCTGCTGTCCACCGCCAGAACCGGATGAAAAAGCTGGACAGTTCCGGGGCACTGACCCCCCATGACAACCAGGGCCCGACACGGGGCCGCAACAGTGGAGAATCGGACATGACGAGCTTGCTTCATCCCACCCGCCGCGGCCTGCTTCTGGCCGGGGGTGCGGGGCTTCTGACCGCCGCACTGCCGGGTCATGTGGCCGCGCAAGGCGCACCGATCAAGATCGGCTTCCAGCTGCACCGGACCGGCATCGGCGCGGCTTACGGTCGCTGGTACGAACGCACCGCGCAGGCCGCGCTGAAGGCGATCAACGACGGCGGCGGCATTGCCGGACGCCCGGTCGAACTTTTGTTCGAGGACGACGCGACCGACCCCAAGCGCGGTGCCGAGGTGGTGGACAAGCTGACCCAGTCCGACGGTTGCGACGTGGTGATGGGAACGCTTTTCAGCCATGTGGTGATGGGCTCGGCGCCCCGCGCGGGCGAGCTGAAGGTACCCTATCTCGTCTGCTCGGAGGGCTACCATGTCGCGTCCGGCGCGCTGAACCGGTGGACCCTGCAGCCCGGCATCACCGATGTCCGGAGCCAGATACAGGCGATGGCGCCCTGGGTTTCGGCCAATCTCGGCAAGAAGGTCGCCATGGTCTTTCCCGACTATGCCTTCGGTTACGACCACCGCGATTTCTTCACCGCCGCGATCGCGGCCCAGGGCGGCGAGGTGGTGGCCCAGATCGCCATTCCGCCGACCGAGACGACCTTCACCCGCTATTTCCCGCAGATCCCGGCCGGGACCGAGGTGATCTATCATGTCATGGTCGGCCCGGCGGTCCTGACCTTCGTCAAGGAACTGGGCGAGTTCTACGGCTCGGGCGCGAAGCCGCAGCTTTTCGGCTTCATCGATTCTCTCGAAGCGGTCGATACCGCGACGCCGGGGCTGGAATTCCTGGAAGGCTCGCATTTCTGGGAGGCGCATCCGCGCGTCAAACCCGCCGACGCGGGCGAGCACGAGGCCGCCTATCGCGCCGCCGTGGGGGTGGACGACAACGGCGCCTCGGTCAGCGATCCGGCGGATGTGGCGACCTATTCGCACATGTTCTCGACCTGGGAGACACTGTTCTTCCTGAAGCAGGCGATGGAGGCCGCGGGATACACCGGCCCGGCGGACAGGCAGAAGCTGGTCGAGGCGATGGAGGCGATCGGCGACATGCCCTATGGCATCGAACGGCCGCAGGGGGCCAAGGTCTTCAACGGCAAGACGCACCAGGTCTTCGGCACGCAGAACATCAGCCAGATTCAGGGCGGCAAGCTGGTGCGGGTCCACCAGACCAGCATGGCCGACGGCGCCTATGACGATGCGGTCGACTACACGACGATGGCTTTCTGAGCCGCATGGGAAAATCACCCCCCTGCACCTGCAGGAGGGTGATTTTCCCGGCTTTTCCCTGGTACCGGACCCCCAGATGGCCTTCGGACCGTTCCTGCTTCTGGCCCTGATGGAGGGGCTTGTGACCTCTGCCACGCTTGCGCTGGCGGCGGCGGGGCTGTCGCTGGTCTTCGGCGTCATGCGGGTGGTGAACGTTGCGCATGGCGAGTTCTACATGCTTGGCGCCGTCCTTGCCTGGGCGGTCGCGGCCCTTGTTCCCGGCCCACCGGCGCTGGCTTTCCTGGCGGCGCTGGTCGTGGCGCCGCTTCTGGTGGGCGCCCTGGCCGCCGCCGCCGACGGGCTGATCCTGAAGCGGCTGAACTACGATCCCGAGGCCACAATCGTCGCAACCATCGGGCTTCTCTACATGATCCAGCAGGCGACGCTGTCGCTTTACGGGCCGAACGCCAACCCTGTGCAGGCTCCGTTCGACTGGCGCATCCAGCTGCCGTGGTTCGGCTATTCCGGCTACAAGCTGTTCGTGATCCTTGCGGCCGGCCTTGTACTGCTGGCGCTGTGGGCCTTCATGACGCGCACCAAGGCGGGCCTGATAATGCGCGCGACGCAGGTCGACCGGACCACCGCCCGCGCTTTCGGCATCAACGTCGACCGGGTCTACATGGGTACTTTCGCCCTTGGCGCAGGCCTTGCAGCGCTGGCAGGGGTGCTGATCGTGCCAATCCAGCAGGCGCACTACCTGATGGGGGGCGATCCACTCCTTCTGTCGTTCATCGTGGTGATCATCGGCGGCCTCGGCTCCCTGCGCGGCACGCTGATCGCGGCGCTGGTCATCGGCCTGTCGGACGGCGTGATCTCGATGTTCTTCACTCCCACTCTTGCAAAGATTCTAGCCACGCTGCTGGTCGCCATGGTGCTGGTCTTCCGCCCGCATGGCCTGTTCGGAGCGAAAGCGTGACGGGCGGGGGCGTGACGGGCGGGGGCGTGAAGGTCTGGGTGCTGCACCTTGCGCTGCTTGCGGTCCTGTTCAGCGCGCAGTTCTGGCTGTCGCCATATCACGCCACGAACCTGGTCCGGATCATGGTGCTGGCGGTCTTCGCCATGGGTTACAACCTTGCCTTCGGTTACACCGGGCTTCTCAGCCTCGGCCATGCGCTTCTCCTTGCCGCCGGAATGTATGCCGCGGGCCTGCCTGCCCAGCTCTGGGGCTGGAGCGCGGGGCCCGCCTTCATTGCCGGGGTCGCAGGCGGGGGCCTGATGGCGGCAGCGGTCGGCCTTCTGGCCCTGCGCACTGCGGGGGTCAGCTTCATGATCGTCACGCTGATGTTTGCCCAGGCCGGTTTCCTGACCCTTCTCTACTTCGCCCCCATCACCGGCGGGGACGACGGCTTTGCCCTGGCCAATGCCAGCCGCAGGATCTTTGGCTTCGACCTTTCGGCCGACACGCCGCGCTTCCTTGCGGCCTTTGTCATCTTCGCCCTCGGCCTTCTGGCCAGCCTCGCCCTTGTCCGCTCGCCCTTCGGTCGCAGCATGGTAGCGATGCGGGAAAACGAGGAACGCAGCCGGATGCTCGGCTACAACCCGTTTATGGTGAAGCTCGCGGCCCTTGCCTGTTCCGGCCTCTATGCCGGGGCGGCAGGCGCCGCCTATGCGCTGCTTTTTGGCTATGCCGGGGCAAGCTTCGCGACCATCCAGTATTCGATCCTGCCGATGCTCTATGTCCTTCTCGGCGGGGCGGGCACCACGCTCGGCCCCTTCCTTGGCGCGCTTGTCATGTTCGCGCTGATCGAGGCCGCATCCGGCCTGACTTCGGCCTATTTCTTCCTGGTCGGGGCCGCGCTGGTCGCGCTGGTCCTGTTTGCACCGAAGGGCATTCTGGGCACGATCCGGGAAAGGTGGGTCAGATGGCTGCCCTGATCGAAACGTGTGGCCTGACCCTGCATTTCGGCGGCCTGAAGGCGGTGGATGGCGTCGATTTCACCTTGAACTCCGGCGAAATCCACGCGCTCATCGGGCCGAACGGGGCAGGCAAGACGACCTTCGTCAGCCTCTTGTCCGGCCGCCGCCTGCCGCAGTCCGGCACGATCCTGATGGACGGTACGGACATCACGGCCCTTCCTGCGCACGTCCGGGTCCGCAAGGGCATCGCCTACACGTTCCAGATCACCTCGATCTTTCCGCGCCTGAGCGTCTTCGACAACGTGGCCCTGGCCGTGCAGGCTCGTGGGGTGGGCGATCTGGCCGGAAGGACCCGCGCCGCGCTGGCCCGTGTCGGCATGGAGGGGCTGGAGAAGCAGGAAGCGCAGACCCTGTCCTACGGCCACCAGCGGCTTCTTGAACTTACCATGGGCCTGGCCCTGCAGCCCCGCGTCCTGATCCTGGACGAGCCGACCCAGGGCCTTGCCGCCAGCGAGATCGAGGGTTTCATCCGGCTGGTCGAAGGCCTGGTTCCCGCAACGACCGTCCTTCTGATCGAGCACAACATGGAGGTGGTGATGGACCTTGCCACCCGGATCACCGTCCTGAATTTCGGCAAGGTGCTGGCAACCGGAACGCCCGCTGAAATTCGCGCCAACCCCGCCGTGCAGGAGGCCTATCTTGGCGCTTGAGGTGGCAGGCCTTATCGCCGGATACGGCCCCGTCACCGTGCTGCGCGGCGTCGATTTCCGGGCCGAACCGGGCCGGATCACCTGCCTGATGGGCCGGAACGGGGTGGGCAAGTCGACTTTCCTGAAATGCCTGATGGGCCTTGTCCCCGCCACGGAAGGCACGATCCGGCTGGATGGCACCGCGCTTGAGGGCCTGCCCGCGCATGAGGTGCCGCGACACGGCCTCGCCTATGTCCCGCAGGGCCGCCGCCTGTTCGGGCCGCTGACGGTGGCCGAGAACCTTGCCATCGGCGGGCTGGTGCAGGGCAATGATCGGGCGACGCTGGCCCATGTTCTCACCCTCTTCCCCCGCCTTGGCGAGCGTCTGAGCCAGGTCGCGCAGACGCTTTCGGGCGGCGAGCAGCAGATGCTCTCCATCGCCCGCGCGCTGTGCCTGAAGCCAAAGGTCCTGCTCCTGGACGAGCCGACCGAGGGGTTGCAGCCGTCGATGGTCAGCCTGATCCAGGATGCGATCCGGACCCTGACGGGGCAGGGCGTCGCGGTGGTGCTGGTGGAACAGCGGGTGGATGCGGTGCTGAGGCTTGCGGACAGCGTGGCCTTCATGGTTGCGGGCCGGGTGGAGGAGACGAGGGATGTCAAGGGCTTGGCGGCAGACGACCCGGTGTTCCGAAACTATGTGGGGGTGTGAATGACGGGTCTTGTGGCAGGCGTCGATGTGGGCGGCACCTTCACCGATCTGGTGGTCTTCGATCCCGCTAGTGGCGCGGTGCGGCTGGCCAAGGTGCCGACGACGCTGCCGAACCAGTCGGGCGGGGTACTGGCCGCCTTCGAGGCTGCCGGAGCGAACCTTTCCGGCATCGACCTGATCGTCCATGGCACCACAACGACCACGAATGCCGTGCTGGAGCGCCAGCTGGCGAAGACCGGGTTTGTCACCACGCTGGGCTTTCGCGACGTGCTGGAACTTGGCCGCCGCACCCGACCGCAGGCCTACGGGATGCATGGGGCCTTCACCCCGATCATCCCGCGCGACCTGCGGCTGGAGGTGCCCGAGCGGATGGATGCCCGCGGCCGGGTGGTCACGCCACTGGACGAGGGTGCGCTGCGGGCCGCCGTCCAGCGCCTGCGCGAGGCGGGCTGCGAGGCCATCGTGATCCACCTCCTGCACGCCTATGCCAACCCCGCGCACGAACTGCGGGCCGGGGAAATCGCCGCGGAGAATTGGCCCAATGATTACATCACCTTGGGGCACAAACTTCTTTCGGAATCTCGGGAGTATGAGCGGGGGGTGACGGCTGCGGTCAACGCGTCGGTCCAGCCGCTTCTGGAGCGCTATGTGGCGCGTTTGGCGGATCAGCTGGCCGCAAGGGGCTATGCGCGCGACCTTCTGGTGATGAACGGCAACGGAGGGATGGTCGCGGCGAAGGACGTGGCGAAGGAGGCGGTCAAGACGGTGATGTCGGGGCCCGCCTCGGGCGTCATGGCGGCGGTGGCGACGGGGCGCAGGGCGGGGATCACAAACCTGCTGACCTATGACATGGGGGGCACGTCGACCGATGTCGCGATGATCCGGGGCGGGGTGGCGCCGGTCTCGAACGAGATCGAGGTTGAATATGCCATGCCGATCCATGTGCCGATGGTCGATGTGCGGACAGTGGGCGCCGGGGGTGGCTCCATCGCCCGGATCGACGCGGGCGGGATGCTGCGGGTCGGGCCGGAAAGCGCGGGCTCTGACCCCGGGCCGGTCTGCTATGGACGAGGGGGGACGCGGGTCACGATCTCGGACGCGAACCTGATCCTCGGGCGGCTTCCCGCCAGCCGGTTCGGGCAGGCGGCAGAGGCGGCCTACGCGGCGATGCGGGAGCAGATCGCGGTGCCTTTGGTCCTGTCGGTGGAGGCGGCGGCGGAGGCGGTGATCCGCATTGCCAACACCCACATGGCGGGGGCGATCCGGATGGTCTCGATCTCGATGGGCGCCGATCCGCGCGACTTTGCGCTCTTCGCCTTTGGCGGGGCGGGGCCTTTGCACGCTGTAGCATTGGCGAAGGAACTGAATGTTCCCAAGGTCTTGATCCCCGCCCGCCCTGGCATCACCAACGCGCTCGGCTGCGTGGTGGCCGACCTGCGGCACGATTTCGTGCGCACCCTGAACCGACCGCTGGACAGCGTGGACATGGCCGAGGTGCACGGGGTTCTGGCCGCGCAGGAGGCCGAGGGGCGGCGGTTGATCGGGCTGGAGAAGATCGCACTGACGTCCATCCGGGCGGAGTATTCGGCGGACATGCAGTTCGTCGGCCAGACCCACCTGCTGCGGGTGACGCTGCCATCGGCGTTGCCCGATCGGGAGGATTTGCAAAGCCGGTTCGAGGCGGCCTATCACGCCCGGTTCCGGGTGGACCTGCCGACGATCCGGGCCAATCTGGTGAACCTCAATGTCTCGGTCATCGGCGAACGCCCGGCGCTGGACCTGTCGCGGCTGATCGACCCGGAGGGGCGGAAAGAGGGTGCCGAACCATCGGCGACCCGCAGGGTCTGGTTCGACGGCTGGCGAGATACTCCGGTCTACTGGCGCGATCATCTTCCCTTGAGGATCGGCCTGCAAGGGCCTGCGGTCATTGAGCAAATGGATACGACCGTTGTCGTCGACCCGGGTGCGAGAGTGACTTCGGATGCGGATGGCAACCTCATCATCGAGGTTAACAAATGATTGATCCCGTCACCCTCGCCGTGATTCAGGCGGGCCTCCAGCAGGTCTGCGACGAGATGGATATGACGTTTTCGCGTGCGGCCTTCAGTCCGGTGATCGCCGAGGCGGATGACCGATCCGACGGCATCTATTCGGCGACCGATGGCAGCCTGATCGCGCAAGGGTCGAAGGGCCTGCCGGTTTTCGTCGGCGTCATGCAGTTTTCCACAAGGACCATCCTGGAGCGCATCGCGGCGGGAGTGACGGCTCCGCCCGAGGAAGGTGACATATACATTGTTAACGACCCCTATCTCGGGGGCACGCACCTGATGGATGTGCGCTTCGCGATGCCGGTCTGGCGCGGGGGGCGGATCTTCTGCTGGCTGTCGAACACCGGGCATTGGCCGGATACCGGCGGTGCTGTGCCGGGCGGGTTCTCGGCAAGCGCCATCAGTGCGGAACAGGAGGGGTTGCGGATTCCTCCGGTAAAGCTGTTCAAGAAGGGCGTGCTGGACCCGGAGATCTATCAGATCATCTGTTCCAACATTCGCGTTTCGGAACAACGGATTGGCGACGTGAAGGCGCAGGCCTCGGCGCTCTTGGTGGGGGCGGAGCGGCTGGGGGCGCTGTTGGACCGATATGGCGATGCGACCGTGATCGAGGCCATTGCCGAAATGCGGCGGCTGGCGGCAAGGCAGATGCGGGCGATGATCGGGCTGATCCCGGAGAGGGTCTATCGCGCGACGGCCATCGTCGACAGTGACGGGGTGGTGAACGAGCCCTTGACGATTGCCCTTGCGGTGACGAAAGCAGGGGGTGGGCTGAGCTTCGATTTTTCTGGTTCTTCAAGGCCTTGCATGGGGCCGATGAACTCGGTCCGGGCGACGACGCTGTCCTCGGTCTATCTGGCGATACGGCATATCTTTCCCGACGTACCGATTTCGGCGGGGGCGTTCGAGCCACTGGAGGTGGTCGGGATCGAAGGAACCTTCCTTGACGCCCACTACCCGCGCCCGGTGTCGGGGTGCGCGGCAGAGGTCAGCCAGCGCATTGCGGAAGTCGTCTTCGCGGCGCTGGTGCAGGCGGTGCCGGGGCATGTGACGGCAGCCCCGGCGGGGACTTCGGGCAACTTCGGGCTGGGCGGGAACGACCCGGAGAAGGGGCGGGACTATGTGATGTACCAGATCTCGGGCGGGGGCTACGGCGGGTTCGCGGGGGGGGACGGGATTGCCAATGGCTGTTCGACCATCGGCATTTCCAAGGCGCCGCCGGTCGAGATCATGGAGCAGAATTTCCCTGTGATCTACAGGCGTTACGCGCTGCATGAGGGGTCAGGCGGGGCGGGGGAGCATCGGGGGGGATTTGGCCTCGACTACGAGATCGAGCTTCTGCGCGGCGAGGCGCGGGCGTCGTTCGTGATGGATCACGGGCGGGTCGGGCCGCAAGGCGCGCTGGGGGGGAAGGACGGGGCGGTGAACCGGGTGGAGGTGATCCGGGATGGCGTGGTGATGGTGCCGGAGCATCTGTCGAAGGCGCAGGACATTGCGCTGAAGCCGGGGGACCGGGTGCGGGTCAGGACGCCCGGCGGCGGGGGCTATGGCGACCCGGCGAAGCGTGACCCGGCGCTGGTGGCCGAGGATGTGCGGCTGGGGCGATACACGGCAGAAGAGGCCGCGCGGTTGTGGCCGGGGTTAAGGGAAGGTTGACGAAAAATCTTCCAGGGCTGCGCAACGGGGTGTCAGGGCCCGGGCAACCCGTTGGGAACGCTGGATTAATGGCGCCGGGTCTGCCGGAATTTCCCGTCTGGAAAGCGTCTTCCTTCCGTCTGGATTCCATCCATACGCACGGCCATACGTATCGCCGTTAACCACGCAGGACGAATCGCGAACAGCGGACGGATGGTGCGCTGTAGCGCACCCTACGGGGAGCGGGAGGTGGTCATTCTGCCGCGTGGGGCTTCGGGGTGCGGCGGGCGAGCGTCTCTTCCAGGAGCGAAATCCGGCCCTGCAAGAGTGCCACGTCGATCTGGTTGCGCGCCATGCTGTCGGCGAGGACCAACGGGTCGGGGACCTTCGGCTCCACCTCCTTCTTGCCGATGAAGCGGCCGAGCACCCAGGAGAAGAAGCGCGAGAGGTCGTCCATCGCCAGATACATCGAGGGCACGACGACAAGGCTGAGCACGGTCGAGACGATGATCCCGCCCATCACCGCGATGGCCATGGGGGCACGGAAGGCCCCACCTTCGCCGACGCCGAGCGCGGAAGGCAGCATCCCGGCGGACATGGCGATGGAGGTCATCACGATGGGCTGGGCGCGCTTGTGGCCGGCCTCGACCACGGCCTCGATCCGGGACATGCCGCGGTCGCGCATCTCGATCGCGAAGTCGATCAGGAGGATCGCGTTCTTCGCCACGATCCCCATCAGCATCAGGATGCCGATCAGCACGGGCATGGAGAGCGGGTTCTGCGTGACGATCAGGGCCGTCGCTACCCCGCCGACCGAGAGGAGCAGCGAGAAGATGATGGTGATCGGTTGCAGGACCGAATGGAAGAGGAGGATCAGCACGAACATCATCAGAAGGACGCCCAGGATCATCGCGTTCTGGAAGCTGACCAGAAGTTCGGCCTGCACCTCGGCATCGCCCGAGGGCGCGACCTTGACGGTGGCGGGAAGGTGCAGCGTCGGCAGAATCTCGTTGAAGCGGGCAGTGACCTGATCCAGCACCTTGCCGGGGGCAATGTCCGCGCCAAGCGTGGCAACACGCTGACGCGAGAGGCGCTTGACGACCGAAGGACCCTCGCCGACCTCGACCGTGGCGACGGCAGAGAGCGGGACGGGACCGGCGGTGGTCATCACCTTCAGGGCGGCGATGCGGGCGAGGTCGTCGCGGGAGACCTCGTCCAGCTGCACGCGGATCGGGACCAGGCGGTTGTCGATGGACAGCTTGCCGAGCGCCGCCGACACATCGCCGATGGTGGCGACGCGGACGACCGTGGCGATCTGCTGCACGGTGACGCCCAGCCGCGCGGCCTCGTCCGCCTTGGGGGTGATCTGGATTTCCGGGCGCGGCAGGGCGGCCTCGGTCGAGGGGTTGAGGAACATCGGCTCGTCGCGCAGCGCCTCCTCGATCTTGCGGACGGCGGTGTCGAGAGCCTGCTCATCCGTCGAGAGGATGTCATAGGCGAAGGGGCGCGAGCCGCCGCCGCCCATGGTGGAGACCTTGAAGGCGCGCACGTCGGGGACGGCTTTCAGCGCCTGGAAGACATCGGCCTCGATTTCCACCTGGGGCCGCAGGCGGCCTTCGGAGGGGATTTCCGGGATCAGGTTGCCGACAAGGGGCAGGGCGCGGCCAAGGTCGATCAGCTTGCGTTCGAGGCCGTTGTCCAGCCGGTCGAGGATGATGGTGAAGGTGGCACGGCGGATGTCGCGGTCGCCAAGGGGGGTCGAGCCGCCGATGACGAGGACGGAGTCCACCCCGTCGATGTCCTTGACAACCTCGCGCATCGCGTCGGTGGTGGCGGCGGTATCGTCGAGGGTGGAGCCGGGGGGCAGTTCGACGGAAACGACGATGCGGCTTTCGTCTTCCGGCGGGAAGAGGCTGCCGGGCACTTGCAGCATGGCGATGACCGAGATGATCACCACGATCACGGCGACGACGAGGGTGATGTAGTAGGTGGGAAGGGCGATCCGGGGGTGTTTCTTCCAGCGGCGGACCTTGGTCGTGGATTTCACCACCCGCATGTAGGCACGCATGAAGGCGCCATCGGCGTGGCCCTCTTCATGACCGACCGCATCCTTGGCGCGCATGAAATAGGCCGCCATCATCGGGGTGATCAGGCGCGCGACGAGAAGCGAGAAGAAGACGGCGATGGCCACGGTCAGGCCGAACTGGCGGAAGTACTGGCCGGGGATGCCGGGCATGAACGACACGGGGACGAAGACCGCGATGATGGTCGAGGTGGTGGCGATGACGGCCAGGCCGATCTCGTCCGCGGCCTCGATCGCCGCGCGGTAGGGGGTTTTCCCCATGCGGATGTGGCGGGCGATGTTCTCGATTTCCACGATGGCGTCGTCGACGAGGATGCCGGTGGCGAGCGTCAGGGCCAGGAAGCTGACGAGGTTCAGCGAGAAGCCGAGCTGCGACATGAGCCAGAAGGTCGGGATCGCCGAGAGGGGAAGGGCCACGGCGGAAATCAGCGTGGCGCGCCAGTTCCTGAGGAAGGCGAGGACGACGAGGATCGCCAGAAGCCCGCCTTCGAGGAGCGTGTGGAGCGCGGATTCGTAGTTGCCGTAGGTGTAGAAGACGGAATCGTCGACCATGGTGATGGAGACGTTCGGGTTCTGCTGGCGCAGTTCCTCGACCACCTGGTTGGTGACTTCGGCGACTGAAACCTCTGATGCGCCCTTGGAACGGAACACGAGGAAGGAAACCGAGGCCTCGCCGTCGATGCGCGCGAAGCTTTTCAGCTCCTCATAGCTGTCGATGACCTGGCCGAGGTCGGTCAGCTTGACGAACCGGCCCGAGGGCAGGGCGATGGTGGTGTTGGCAAGGCTGTCGACGGTGCCCTGGTCGCCAAGTGTACGGATGACCTGCTCGCCGGTGCCAAGCTTGACCTTGCCGGCGCCAAGGTTGGTGTTGGTAGCGGCGATCTGGGCGCTGATGGCTTGTGCGGTGACGCCGTAGCTGTCCAGTTTCACCGGGTCGAGTTCGACGCGGATTTCGCGGTCGGCCCCGCCGATGCGGGTGACGCGACCGATACCGGGCTTGCCTTGCAGGGCGCGGGTGACGGTGTCGTCGACGAACCAGCTGATCTCCTCCATCGTCATGTCGGGGGCGTGGACCGCGAAGGTCATGATCGCCTGGCCCTCGACGTCGATGCGGGTGACGATGGGGGATTCGATCCCGCCCGGCAGGTCGCCGCGGATCTGGTCGACGGCGTCCTTCACGTCCTGCACCGCCTTGTCGGTCGGCACTTCCATGCGGAATTCGATCACGGTGGTCGAAAGCCCATCGGTGACGGTCGAGGTCACGCGCTTGGCGCCGGTCAGGCCCGCGACGGCATCCTCGATTTCCTTGGTGACCTGGCTTTCCATTTCCGCAGGCGCCGCCCCGGACTGGGCCACGGAGACGGCGACGAGGGGGACGTCGATGTTCGGGAAACGGGTGATCGGCAGGGCGTTGAAGCTTTGCCAGCCGAGAATCAGCAGCAGGAAGAAGGCCAGAAGGGGGGCGACGGGGTTGCGGATCGACCAGGCGGAGAAGTTCATGCGCAGGCCCCTCAGTTCGTGGCTGCAGGGACCGGGTTGATCCGGTCGCCAGTGCGGACGAAGGCCCCGGCCTTGGTGACGACGGTGTCGCCTGCGGTCAGGCCCTCGGTGATCTCGACCAGCCCGCCGTCACGGATGCCGGTCTTGACCGTGACCCGTTCCACCACGCCGTCCTTCACGCGCATCACCGTGCTGCCCTCGGGCGAGGCGCCGATGGCGGTGACGGGGACAGCAAGGCCGTCGCGCTCGGCGGCGATGATCTCGGCCTCGACGAACATGCCGGTGCGGAGCGTGTCGCCTGCTTCGACGCTGATCCGGGCGCGGCCAAGGCGGGTGACGGGGTCAATGGCAGGCTCGACCAGGCGGACGGTGCCGGTAAGCGCCTCGGTCATGCCCACGGCGCGCAGATGCGCGGTCTGGCCGGGGGCGAGGCGGAGGAGGTCGATTTCCGCCACATCGGCGCGGAGTTCCAGCGCGGCGTCGCGGGTGATCACGAACATCGGTTGCCCGGCAGCGGTGGCGATGGCCCCGATCTTGGCGTTGCGCGCCACGATCCGGCCCGCGACGGGGGACTTCACCTCGGTGCGGTTGAGCATCAGGTCGACGTTTTCCAGCCGCGCCTCGGCAAGCGCCAGCTGCGCGCGGGCGGATTCCAGGCCCTGCGTGGCGACCATGACGCGCGCGTTGGCGGCGATTGCGTTGGCGTTCGCGGTATCCCAGGTCGCCTGCGGGGCGGTGCCGCTGGCGCGGAGCTTGGTCGTGCGGTCGACGACGCGGGCGGCCTCGGCAGCGGCGGCCTCGGCCTCGACCTTCTGTGCCTCGGCCTGGGCGATGGTCGAGCGCGCGGCGGCGAGCGAGGCGACGGCCTCGGTCTTCTGCAATTCCAGGGTGGATTTCGACAGGACGGCGAGAACCTGACCTTCGGCCACCATGTCGCCCACGTCGACCAGAAGCCGGTCCAGCGGCTGGCCCTCGACCAGGGGCGCGACCTGCACCTCCTCGACGGCAGAAATCAGGCCGGAGGCGATGATCCGGTCGGTCAGGGTCTGGGGCGTGACCGAGCTGACGGTGATCGCGGGCAGTGCCGGGGCGGCGGGTGCGCTTTCGGCGGCTGCGGCCTCTTGCGCCCGGGCGGGCAGCAGGGGGGCAAGGGCAAGAAGGGCGGCAAGAGCAAGGGTCGGGCGCATGGGTCTCAGCCTTCTGCTTTGTCGTTGGATATCTCGGACAGGACGCGGTCCACGACCGCCACCACCTGCGCCGACAGCGCGGGGCTAGCGGGGCCGCACTGGCACGTGCGCATGGCCATGGCCTTGACCAGCATCACCAGCATCTGCGCCTGGCCTTCGTAGCGCTGGCGCGCCTCGGCCTCGCTGCGGCGGGTGACTGCGGCGAAGATCGCGATCAGGAAGGCGATGATCGTGCCTTCCATCATTGCCGCCGCCTCGCGGATGTCTGGCTTGCGGATCGCGGCGGCGGTGATTTCGGCCCAAAGCTGGCCGTCGGCCTCTTCCTTGCCGTCGAAGTGGCCGAGGATGTGGTCGCGCAGGCAGAGCATCGGGTCGGGGGCGTTCTGGACATCGGCAAATTCGGCCTGGATCTCGGACAGGTCGTAGCCGCACATCGCTTTCACGATCTCGGACTTCGAGGGGAAGTAGCGGTAGAAGTTGCCGACACTCATCCCGGCGGCGCGGGCAAGGTCCTGCATCGAGGCGCCGTCGAAGCCCTTCTCGGCGAAGGCCTGCCGGATCGAGGCAAGGATTTCGTGGCTGCGCGCATCGGCTTGGCTGGGATGGGGGGCGAGGGACATGAGGCCAGTCTTGGGAATGAACGTTCATTCACGCAAATAGGCGACCTCACGAAAACGTCAAGCAGAATGATGCGGGTCATGGCGTCCGGCTTGGCTTTTCGGGCGATTTGGCCCAAAGGAGCGGCAGAGCAGGGGGCGCGTGCATGGCGACGGGCATCAATTTCACGGTGGGCGCGACGGATGGCGCGGCGCGGACCGGGGTGATTTCCACGCCACGGGGAGAGATTCGCACACCGGCTTTCATGCCGGTGGGCACCGCCGGAACGGTGAAGGCGATGCTGCCGGAAAGCGTGGCGGCGACGGGGGCGGACATCCTTCTGGGCAACACCTATCACCTGATGCTGCGGCCCACGGCGGAGCGGGTGGCGGCCTTGGGCGGCTTGCACCGCTTCATGAACTGGGAAAAGCCGATCCTGACCGACTCGGGCGGGTTCCAGGTGATGTCGCTGGGGCCCTTGCGGAAGCTGACGGAGGAGGGGGTGCGGTTTTCCTCGCATCTCGACGGGTCGAAGCACATGCTGACGCCGGAGCGCAGCATGGAGATCCAGCGGCTTCTGGGGTCGGACATCGTGATGTGCTTCGACGAATGCCCGGCCTTGCCTGCCGACGAAGCCACCGTGGCGAAATCCATGCGCCTGTCGATGCGCTGGGCGCAGCGGTCGCGGGATGCCTTCGGCGACCGGCCGGGCCATGCGTTGTTCGGGATCATGCAGGGTGGCGTGACGCGCGAGCTGCGCGAGGAATCTGCCGAGGCGCTGCAGCGGATCGGCTTCGACGGCTATGCTATCGGCGGGCTGGCGGTGGGGGAGGGGCAGGAGGCGATGTTCTCGGTCCTTGACTATGCGCCGGGCTTTCTGCCCGCGGACAGGCCCCGCTACCTGATGGGGGTCGGCAAGCCCGACGACATCGTGGGCGCGGTGGAACGCGGGATCGACATGATGGACTGTGTGCTGCCGTCCCGCTCGGGCCGCACCGGGCAGGCCTGGACGGCGCGGGGGCAGGTGAACCTGCGCAACGCCCGGCACAAGGACGACCCGCGTCCGCTGGAGGAAGGGTGCCAGTGCCCCGCCTGCCGGAGCTACTCCCGTGCCTATCTGCACCATGTCGTGAAGGCGGACGAGATCATCGGGTCGATGCTGCTGACCTGGCACAACCTGCACTATTATCAGCTGCTGATGCAGGGCCTGCGCGAGGCGATTGAGGCGGGAGGGCTGGCCGGGTTCGTGGCCGGGTTCCATGCGCGGCGGGCCGAGGGGGATGTGGAGCCGGTGTGACTGCGGGCTCAAGCACCAGACCTTTTCCCACCTTGCACGCACCCGCACGAGGGTTCATTCTGCCGAACCAAACCGGAACTTGAATCCCCGGCTCGGGGACCACAAGTTAACACATCTGAAGGCGGAGCGGGCAGGGTTGCCGATGGTCGGGACCCCGTATCGCTGCCGCGAATGAAGGTAGACACATGAGCACCCAAAGCTATCCGGTCCTGCCCTTGCGCGACATCGTGGTGTTTCCCCACATGATCGTGCCGCTTTTCGTCGGGCGCGAGAAATCGGTCCGCGCGCTGGAAGAGGTGATGCAGGACGATAAGCAGATCCTACTGTCCGCGCAGAAGGACCCGACGGCCGATGACCCGGATGCGGATGGCATCTTCCGCACTGGAGTTCTGGCCAACGTGTTGCAGCTTCTGAAGCTGCCCGACGGCACCGTGAAAGTGCTGGTCGAAGGCAAGGCGCGGGTGAAGATCACCGGCTTTGTCGAGAACCCGGCCTTCTTCGAGGCCAGCGCCGAAGTCCTGGACGAGACCGAAGGCGACCAGACCGCCGTCGAGGCGCTGGTCCGCGCGGTGGGCGAGGAATTCGAGCGCTATTCGAAAGTGAAGAAGAACATCCCCGAGGAGGCGCTGGCCGCCGTCTCGGACACCCGCGAACCCGCGCGTCTGGCCGATCTGGTGGCCGGACATCTGGGCGTCGAGGTGGGCCAGAAGCAGGCGATCCTCGAAACGCTCGACGTCGCCGAGCGGCTGGAGAAGGTCTATGGCCACATGCAGGGGGAATTGTCCGTCCTGCAGGTGGAGAAGAAGATCAAGTCGCGGGTGAAGACCCAGATGGAGAAGACCCAGCGCGAGTACTACCTGAACGAGCAGATGAAGGCCATTCAGAAGGAACTCGGCGACGGCGAGGACGGCCAGAACGAGGTTGCCGAGCTGGAGGCCCGCATCGCCAAGACCGCGCTCTCCAAGGAAGCGCGCGAGAAGGCGGATGCCGAGGTCAAGAAGCTGAAGTCGATGTCGCCGATGTCGGCGGAAGCGACCGTGGTGCGCAACTACCTCGACTGGCTCCTGGGCGTGCCCTGGGGCGTCAAGTCGCGCCTGAAGAAGGATCTGCCCGCCGCGCAGAAGGTGCTGGATACAGATCACTTCGGTCTGGAAAAGGTCAAGGAACGCATCGTCGAATACCTGGCGGTGCAGGCGCGGTCGACCAAGCTGAAGGGGCCGATCCTGTGCCTTGTCGGGCCTCCGGGCGTGGGCAAGACCTCGCTTGGCCGGTCGGTCGCCAAGGCCACGGGACGCGAGTTCATCCGCATCTCGCTGGGCGGCGTGCGGGATGAATCCGAGATCCGCGGCCATCGGCGGACCTATATCGGCTCGATGCCCGGCAAGATCATCCAGTCGCTGAAGAAAGCCAAGACCACCAACCCGCTGATCCTGCTGGATGAGATCGACAAGATGGGCCAGGACTTCCGGGGCGACCCGGCCTCGGCCCTGCTGGAGGTGCTGGACCCCGAACAGAACAACACCTTCATCGACCACTATATGGAGGTGGAGTACGACCTGTCGAACGTGATGTTCATCACCACGGCGAACTCGTACAACATGCCGGGGCCGCTGATGGACCGGATGGAGATCATCCCGCTTGCGGGCTACACCGAGGATGAAAAGCGCGAGATTGCCAAACAGCACCTCCTGCCGAAGCAGATCGCGGCCAACGGGCTGAAGAAGGGCGAATTCAGCGTCAGCGACGACGCGCTGAACCACGTCATCCGCTACTACACCCGGGAAGCGGGCGTGCGGAACGTGGAGCGCGAGATCGCCAAGCTGGCCCGCAAGGCCGTGACCGACATCCTGAAGGGCAAGACCAGACGGGTGGAGGTCGACCCGGCGAAGGTCGAAGAATACCTGGGCGTCCAGCGCTACCGCTATGGCCTGGCCGAGAAGGAAGACCAGGTCGGCGTGGTGACGGGTCTTGCCTGGACCAGCGTCGGCGGCGATCTCTTGCAGATCGAAGCGCTGAAGCTGCCGGGCAAGGGTCGGATGAAGACGACCGGGAAACTGGGCGAGGTGATGAAGGAATCGATCGACGCGGCGGCATCTTATGTCCGTTCGGTCAGCCCCCAGATCGGGGTGAAGCCGCCGAAGTTCGACGCGATCGACATCCACGTCCACGTCCCGGACGGTGCGACGCCCAAGGACGGGCCCTCGGCGGGTCTGGCGATGGTGACCTCCATCGTTTCGGTCCTGACCGGGATTCCGGTTCGGAAGGACATCGCCATGACCGGCGAAGTCAGCTTGCGCGGGAACGCCATGCCGATCGGCGGGCTGAAGGAGAAACTGCTCGCCGCGCTGCGCGGCGGGATCAAGACGGTGTTCATCCCGGAGGAAAACGCCAAGGACCTGGCGGAGATCCCGGAGAACGTGAAGACCGGCCTGAAGATCATCCCGGTGAGCCATGTCCGCGAGGTCCTGGCCCAGGCGCTGGTGCGCCAGCCCGAGCCGGTGGAATGGGACGAGGCGGCGGAAGAGGCGGCCGCGGCGGCACGGGCGGCGGCGGTGGTGCCGCCGGTGCAGACCGCGCACTGATCCCGCGCAAATGACAGGCGAAGGCGCGCCCCCGTTGGGCGCGCCTTTTGCATTCGTGCCCGAATTGGCTGGCCCTGCCGGAAAAGGCGCTTTATCGTCCCGCCCCGAACGAACCCGAAGGACAGTCAGGCACCATGGCCCCCCGCACACCGAAAGACGCCGAGAAGAAGCCCGCCAGGGCAGCCAAGCCGGGCAAGAAGAAGCCCGTCGCCGAAGCTGCACCGAAACCTGCGCCGACGCTGGTCGGGTCTCCCGAGACGGCGGAAAAGGTTGCGGCCATGAAGCTGAAGGACCTGATTGAAGGCGTCGCGGCCGCGACGGGGGGCAAGAAGCCCGAGGTCAAGGCCGTGGTAGCGGCGACTCTTGCGGCCATGGGCGAGGCGCTGGCCGCCGGCAAGGCGCTGGCTCTGCCGCCCTTGGGCAAGCTGCGTGTCGTCAAGGCCAAGGGCCCGTCACTGACCCTGAAGCTGCGCCGCGCCGAGGCCGCGAGCGCAGCCGCATTGGCTCTTGCGGACGACGGCGAGGATAGCTAGAAGACCGCGCATCGGGCGATTAGCTCAGCGGTAGAGCGCTTCGTTCACATCGAAGATGTCAGCGGTTCAAATCCGTTATCGCCCACCATCATTCCCCAAAGGCGCGCCTGACCGGCGCGCCTTTGTGATTGCTGGGCAGCGGTTGTCGGGGCTTGTCAGGCCGGGCCCGGCGGGTTAGGCACCGGAGGGGGGCGGTTAGCTCAGTTGGTAGAGCGTCTCGCTTACACCGAGAATGTCGGGGGTTCGAGCCCCTCACCGCCCACCATTTTCCGACCTGACCGCGACGGAAGACGGCGGCTGCGACGTATGATCGGAGGCTTGGCGATCCGGTGACGCGGCATCGCGCCCGGAAGATGCGGCCCGAACAAGGAAACTGGACGATGGCGAATGCGGCGGAGGACATGGCCCGGATCCTGGCCAAGGGTCGCAGGCCCCGGCGTCGCTGGCTGTGGATCGGGCTGGCGCTGCTCGTGCTGGGGGGCGCGGGAACCTGGATCTGGACCGGTGTGATTCTGAAAACCGCCGATGTTCGCTATGAAACCGAGGCCGTCAGCCGGGGCCGGCTGGTCGTGACCGTCACCGCAACGGGGTCGGTCCAGCCGACGACGCAGGTCGACGTGTCCTCGGAACTTTCCGGCGCGTTGGCAGAGGTCCTGGTCGGCTTCAACGACCGGGTCGAGGTCGGTCAGGTGCTGGCCCGGCTGGACGACAGCAAGCTTGCTGACCAGGTCCTGACGGCCACCGCCCAGTTGCAGGCGGCAAGGGCCAGCCTTGCCCAGGCCGAAGCGGCAGCCCGAGAGGCTGAGGTTACCTATGAATCGCAGAGCGAGCTGGACAAACGCGGGCAAAGCACGCGACTGAAGATGATCGCGGCCGAGGTCTCGCGCGACAAGGCCCAGGCGGTGGTGGACGGCGCGAAAGCCTCGGTCGCACTGGCCGAGGCGGGGCTTTCCGCAGCCGAGACCGACATGGGCAAGACCACGATCCGCTCGCCGGTCTCTGGCGTGGTGCTGAACCGCACGGCCGAGCCGGGGCAGATCGTCGCCGCCTCGCTGAATGCGCCGGTGCTGTTCACGCTGGCCGAGGATCTGGCGCGGATGGAATTGCGGGTCGATGTCGACGAGGCCGACATCGGCCGGGTCGCCGTGGGCAACGCGGCCACGTTCACCGTGGACGCCTATCCGGGCCGAAGTTTCCCCGCCCAGATCACCACGGTCCGCTATGCCCCCGAGACGACGGACGGCGTCGTGACCTACAAGGCCATCCTGTCGGTCGACAACAGCGAGGGCCTGCTGCGCCCCGGTATGACTGCGACCGCGACCATTGCCGTGACCGTCGTCGAGGACACGATGCGGGTGCCAAGCGCTGCGTTGCGGTTCGAGCCGCCGCAAACGGCTGAAAGTGGCGATAGCCGCGGCGGCAGCGGGCTGATCGGGATGATCATGCCGCGCCGCCCCTCGGCCGCGTCGAGCGAGGCCAAGGCGACGGATGCGCCGACCGTCTGGGTCCTGCGCGACGGTGTCGCGACGGAAGTGGAGGTCGAGGCCGGCGCGAGCGACGGCAAGCTGACGGCGGTCCGCTCGGATGACCTGGCCGAGGGCGACCTGGTGATCATCGACCAGACCACGGGCGGTTGAGATGGCGACCCCGGCCGATCCACCCCTGATCGAGCTGGCCGATGTCAGCCGGGTGTATGGCTCGGGCGAGACAGAAGTGCGTGCGCTCGACCATGTGAACCTGACGATCCGGCAGGGCGAGTTCGTCGCGATCATGGGCCCGTCGGGGTCGGGCAAGTCGACCGCGATGAACACGATCGGGCTTCTTGACCGGCCAAGTTCGGGCCGGTTCCTGTTCAATGGCCTGGAGGTGCAGGAGCTGGATCGTGACCAGCGCGCGCTGTTACGTCGGCATTATCTTGGCTTCGTCTTCCAGGGCTTCAACCTTCTGCCCCGGACCTCGGCGCTGGAAAACGTCGAGCTGCCACTGATCTACAAGGGCATGCCGCGCGCCCAGCGGATCGGGCGCGCCCGCGCGGCGCTGCACAAGGTGGGCCTTGACGGGCGCGAAGACCATGACGCCTCGCAACTGTCGGGTGGCCAGCAGCAGCGCGTTGCCATTGCCCGGGCGCTGGTCGGCAACCCGATGGTGATCCTGGCGGACGAGCCGACCGGCAACCTCGACAGCCACCGCAGCCACGAGATCATGCGGCTTCTGCGGTCCCTGAACCGCGAGGACGGGATCACCATCGTCATGGTCACGCACGAGGATGACATCGCCGCCTATGCCGACCGGCTGATCGTCTTTACCGATGGCAAGGTGGCCAGCGATGGTCCGGTGCCGGAAAGGGCAAGCGCATGATCTGGGAAACCGTGCGCCTGGCGCTTCTGGCGCTTCGTCGCAACAAGCTGCGGTCGGGGTTGACCATGCTGGGCATCGTCATCGGGGTGGCCGCGGTCATCGCCATGGTGACGGTGGGACAGGGCTCTTCGCGGTCGGTGACGCAAAGTGTGGCGAGCCTCGGGACCAACGTCCTGTCCGTTCGCCCCGACCGCGGTCCTGGTCCCGGCGGCGGGCAGACCCTGCGTCCCTTCACCCTGCGCGACGCCGAGGCGCTGGCCGACCTGCCGGTGATAGCCGGCATCTCGCCGACGGTCAGCAGCACGCAGACCGTGGTGGCGGGTGGGCAGAACCTGTCGACCACGATCACCGGGGCGACCTCGGGCTATCTGGTCGTTGGCAACTGGACGCTGCTGCGCGGGCGGACCTTCAGCGCATCCGAGGATCGTTCCGGCACCGCAGTCTGCATCATCGGCGAGACGGTGCGTCAGGCGCTCTTCGGCAATTCGGACCCGACCGGCCAGCAGATGCGGGCGGGCAACGTCACCTGCGAGGTTATCGGGCTTTTGCAGGCCAAGGGGGCCGGCAGCTTCGGGCAGGATCAGGATGACATCGTGCTGATGCCGATCCGCACTGTGCAGCGGCGGTTCCTTGGCACCGACAATGTCAGCTCCATCTCGGTGGCACTGGCCTCGGGCGTGTCGGGTGCGCGTGGCATCCGCGAAATCCAGACCCTGATGCGCGAACGGCGCCGGATCGCGGTGGGCGAGGAGGACGATTTCAGCGTCATGGACATGGCGCAGCTCGCCTCGATCCTGACCGGCATCAACTCGGTCCTGACGGGGATGCTGTCATCGGTCGCCGCCGTCAGCCTTCTGGTCGGCGGGATTGGCATCATGAACATCATGCTGGTCTCGGTCACGGAACGCACCCGCGAGATCGGCATCCGGCTGGCGGTCGGGGCCGAAGGGCGGCAGGTGCTGACGCAATTCCTGGTCGAGGCGGTGGTCCTGTCGCTGGTCGGCGGGATCATCGGCGTGGCGGTGGGCCTTCTCCTGGCCTTCGTGGCCTCGTTCTTCATGGCAATCCCCTTCGCGCCGCAGACCTACGTCGTGGTGCTGGCCTTCGGCTTCTCGGCGCTGATCGGCGTGATCTTCGGCTACTTCCCGGCCCGGAAAGCGGCTTCGCTTGATCCAATCGTTGCCCTGCGGCACGAATGACCGAAATTGACGTCGCTGCGCAGCAAGCCGCAGCACTCTGGTCGCGCAACCGCATGGCAAACGTTGGATGATTTCGACGAAAGCATTTTTCGTCTGCTGTCTGCCCGGGAGCCTCGCCTGCGATGTCGCATGAAGGGCGCGGTGGATTCGAAGCGACGCGCCGGGTGCGTCCGGCGCATACTCTTCCGGCCGGAAACGCCGATCCTGGAACCCGGTGGTCCCGGCAACCTTGAACTTGTGGTCGACCTCCTGGCACGCGACGCGGCGCAGGTCGCCGGATGGGGCGGGGGAACGGAACGGCGATTTCGCGCAGGTGCCGGACGGGCTTCAGCCCGGAAACCGGGTGATCCTGCATCGCTCGGACCAGGTCGTCGAGGGCGCGAAGATCGCGCCACTTCCGGCCAACGGTCGATCCGCCTCAGCCGAGGTAGGACCAAAGGGCCGCGATCCCGGCAATCAGGAACACCGCGCCCGCACCGACCAGATAGCCCATGTTGTCGGCCAGCAGCCCGCCGCCGCCGACCGTTGGCCGCGTGAGCGGGCGGGACTGGATCACCTGGGGTGCGTCGGTCAGCGCTGCGGGCAGGGGGCCGCCTTCCTCGCCGATGCGAATCCAGTCCAGCCAGTCACCCGCCGACTGTATGCGATCCCTGGGCATCACGCGCACGGCCTTGTCGATCGCCTCAAGGAAACCCGGTGGATAGCCTTCGAACCGGCCGGCAAGCGGCTGATAGGGGTCGCTCTCCCCCTCGGCCACCCGGGCAAGGCGGCGCTGGCTTTCCGGCGGAGGACTGCCGGTGATGACATGGTAGAAGGTCGCGCCAAGGGAGTAGAGGTCGCTCGCCGGGCTTTGTTCGGCACCGGTCAGATAGAACTCTTGCGGCGAGTAGCCTTCCTTGATCACCCGCCGCCCGGTCAGGACACGGGTCGCGCGCATCACCTGCTCGCTGGCGGCGCCGAAGTCGATCAGGATCGGGTTGCCGGTCTTGTCGACCAGGATGTTGTCGGGCGAGATGTCGCGGTGCAGGATGCCGACCTGGTGGATGAATTCCACCGCGCTCAGCATCTTCTTCAGCATGGCAACGACCTGGTCGGGGGTGAAGGCCTGGTCGGTCGAATCCAGGATGTCGTGCAGGTCGCGCCCGTCGATGTAGTCGATGGCCATGTAGGCGGTGTCATTGTCCTCGAACACCTGGTGCACGCCCACGATGTTCGGATGCACGAGGCGGGACAGGCTTTTCGCCTCGGCCAGGAAGCTTTCGACGAAACCGCGGAAATCGCCCTGATGCTTGCGCGAGCGGGCACGGACGAGGCTTGTCGAGCGGCGGCAGAGCGCGTTCGGGAAGCATTCCTTGATGACGACCGTGCGGTCCAGGCTGTCCTTGGCCAGATAGGTGATGCCGAACCCGCCGCTGTTGAGAAAGCCCGAGATGACATAATGCCCGCCCAGAAGCCGCGTGCCGGGCTTCAGATCATCGGCAAAAGCGTCAGGATCAACCCGGTCCAGCTCGGACTCCAGTTGAGCGCTGATCTGTGTCGGACCTTGTGTCACGTTCATTCCTACCGGGCTGGTCACTCATCAAGACAAGGGCACACGCAGCGTCGCGTGGCACATCGTAAACAATCCAACTTTCCCATGGGTAAACTACTTCGGCCTCAGCTCCGGAGTAAAACGTTTCCCAAGGGCTATTGTAGTCCCGGACCGGCCTGCCGCGCAAACTGACAGCACCGACGTACCCCCGCAAGAATCGACCGCATGTGCTCCGGATCCGCCCGACGGTGCGGCAGCGGGGTAGATCGGCTGCGGTAAATGTCTGAATCTGAACGGATTAGTTGCAACCAAAGCGGTTTTGGGTTGCTGTGTTGCAAAATGCAAACTGTGGTAAAAACAACAACGATCCCAGAGGGATGCGTCGTGTTCCTGCCATGTTTCCGCGACATTGACGACCACAGCGCGCAGACTGGCCGCATGACTAAGCCCGGGGTTGAGCAGCCCGATTGCATGAAGCCCGCCAAAAACGATTCGTTGCCCTCATTCGGGCAGCCAGGCTTCTGCGGGGGCGCCAGGGCGCAGAATCTGGAAGCTGCCCGCGGGCAGGGCAAGCCAGTCGCCCTCGGTCCCGTCCGGCCAGATCACGCGCAATTCGGCACTTTCCGCCGCACCCAGCCCGAAATGCAGCCAGCCGACCGATCCCGAGGCATGGCCGCCGCCCGAGGTGATCTCGTGCCGTTCGACCTTGTCGCCGCGCCGAATTTCGACCACTGCGCCGATGGCATCGCGGTTGGTGTCCTCTTGCGCCAGGCGTAGCTCGACCCAAGCCCCCGCCTCGCCGGTCTGCCGCCAGATTTCCGGCCCGGTCCAGCGGTTCTGCACCACAAGGTCCAGCTTCCCGTCGAGGTTCAGGTCGACGATCTGTGCCCCCCGCGCGACATTCATGCTGGCCACGCCAGCCTTGTCCCCCGCTTCGATGAAACTGCCGTCCCCCGCCGCCAGCAGCAGGTTGTTCGGGTCTTTCCCGGCAAAGTCCGGCATCTTGTCGACGTTGCCCTTGGCGACGAACAGGTCCGACAGACCGTCGTTATTCACGTCGGCGAACTGCGCATGCCAGGCGGTCGAGGGGCGAACATCGTCACCCGCGTAGGGCTTGTGCGCGGTGACACCGGATTTCAGGGCGATATCGGCAAAATCGGGTTTGCCGCTGGCCGCATCCTTCAGCACCTGCAGCTTGTTGTCGGCCATCGAGGTCAGGAAATAGTCCGGAAAGCCGTCCAGGTTGACGTCGGCGCTGGCGATCCCCATCCCCCAGATCCGCAGGCGTTTCCAGCCGTCATCCTTTTCCGTGTAAAGCTTCGGCGGCTGGCCAGGTTCCAGGTGCCAGAGCTGTTCCTGCCCGCCCTTGTAGTATTCGCGGTCGTTCGAGACCCGCAGCGACGGATGGCCCGAGCGGTTCCAGTCGGTGAAGAGCATCGAAAGTGCGCAGAAGGATGGCGTCAGCGGGATCGGCGCGCCGAACCTTGTGCCCTCGGGCCCCGGTTCGGGCCGGTGCAGCCAGTTGTCGGTACAGGAGCCCCAGGGGAAGGCATCTTCCTTGCGGTCGATGTAGTTGCCGATGGCCAGTGTCGGCCAGCTCTGCCCCTTCTCCCAGATCGCCGCGAAGGCGGTCGACCAGGCGTCGCCGCCGTCGAAACCCCAGGTCTCGTTCGCCGCTTCGAAGCGGCAGTCGCCCAGGCCGCGCATCAGCTTGTTTTCGCCCTGGCGCAGGACGACAAGGTCCATCACCCCATCGCTGTCCACGTCGAGCGGGTAGGCGCCAAGCACCGCGTCAAAAGTCACGGCGTCGGTCTTCTCGAAGGCCAGCGCCCCGCCAAGCGGGCTGCGGTTCAGGTACAGGGCGGATGGCCCCGCACCACCCGACAGGAACACCTCGGGGAAGCCGTCGCCGGAACAGTCGAAACTCGCGACCCCGCCGCCCGCCATGTATTCCCATTCGCCCTCGTACAGCGTGGACAGACCTGCGGTTTTCGTCTCGTCGGTGAAGACCGGGACGACGGGGTCGGCAAGGGCGGGGGCGGACAGGGCGAGAAGTGCCAGAGCCGGGCGCATCACGCACGGGTCCGCAGCTTGGTGGCATAGGCGGCGATGCAGCGGCCCTGCGCCAGCCCGCCCTCCGAGGAGAAGCGGTAGTGGATGCCGCCATAGACCCGCGACATCGCCGCATCCTCCGCCGCTTGCCAGAAGCTCGTGAAGCTGCGCACTGGCAGGTCGTCGGGCTCATGGGTCGGGTCGTCGAAGGCGAAGTCCTCGCCCAGCATCTGCGTGAGGACAACCGCCGCCGCACCGGAAACCGTGGCATGGCCGGACGGGTATTCCGGGAAGGGCGGCGTGACCAGCAACGTCTCCCATTTCGGGTCGATGTGACGCTTGATGAAGCTGACGGGGCGGATCAGGTTGAACGCGTATTTCGTCTGCCAGCAGCCGATGAAGGCGTCGGCCATCGCCACCCCCAGCACCGCCATCAGGCCCGCCGCGCGGCCTGTGGGCATCGCGTCGCGCTCGATCAGGTAGACCGCGATGGCGATCCAGTGCCCCGGCGGGGTGGACGAGAGCATCGGGTCATCCGACCAGAACCGCGCCGACAGTTTCTGGTCGTCGGTCAGGCCGTTGCCGATGTCGTAGACTTCCTTCGCGGCCTTGAAGAACGCCGAGGCCGGATCCTCGCTGTAGCTCGGGGGGCCGGCAATGGCGCAGGTGTCGCCCGCGGGCATGGCGAAGGTGCGGACCGTGCCCCAGTAGGGCAGCAACGGCGCCTGTTGCAGGGCGATCGTGCTGGTTGGCACCCAGTCGTCCGGCTCGGTGCCCGGCGCATAGTCCAGCGGAAAGCCCATGTTCTCGATCACCGCACCGCCATCGTCCTGTGCCCAGGCCAGGATATGCGCCGCGATCGCCGCGCCATGCGCCACGCTGCGCTCGGCCACCGCCGGGTCGATCCCTTCCATCGCCTTGCGCCCTAGGCTTTCCTCCATCTTTCCCAGGGCGCGCTGCCCGGTCGGGCCGGTGTTGGCAAACAGAGCCTTGGCGGCACTGGCGATCGCGGCGTGCAACACGCAGGCTTCGTCATGAGCGCCCGACTCGCGGGTTGGCGGCGGGGTCAGCGCGTTGATCTGACCTGCGAGCGAGACCATAGCGGGGTTGCCGGTGGCCAGCGCCTCATGCGCGGCGATGCCGATATAGGCGAAGGCCCGGCTGGCGACGGGAGGCGAATAGGTCGCGGTATGGCGCACCAGTTCCAGGATCAGGTTGTACCAGGTGGTGATCGTCTCGCGCTCGACCGCCTGCCGGTCGGCGGCGAACGCCGGGCCCAGCCCGAAGGCCAGCGGCGCGGCAATGGAAAGCCCCAGGACCTGGCGACGGCGCAGCTTCATGGTTCTCTCCCCCTGTGTTGCAACGGTTTTGTCATGCACCCGGTGCGCGCGCAACGAATATTGCTATCCGCGCCCGGTCAGCCAGTTCCCGGCCGCCGCCAGCCGTGACGGACCGGCGCCGGGCCTGTCCTCCTGCCGGTCGGCGGCGTTGAGGAGCGCATACATGCCGTGGACGCCCAGCCAGCGGAAGGGCTCCGGCTCCCAGTCCTTCACCCGGCGGTTGACCCAGGGCAGGTGCGCAAGGTCGGTGTCGCGGCCAAGGGCGAGGTCGGCCAGTGTCCGCCCGGCCAGGTTCGAGGTCGAGACGCCGACGCCGACATAGCCTCCCGCCCAGCCAAGCCCGGTGGCCGGATCAAGCCCGACCGTCGCGCACCAGTCGCGCGGCACGCCCAGGACGCCGCACCAGGCATGGTCGATCCTCGCTGCCCGGGTAGCCGGGAAATGCCGGTGCAGGATCGCCGTCAGCCGCCGGATCGTCTCGGCATCGGGCGCGCCATTGGTGTCGAGGCTGGAGCCGAAACGGTAGGGCACCCCCCGCGCGCCCACGGTGATGCGGCCCTCGCGGGTGCGTTGGCAGTAGCAATAGGCATTGGCGAAATCCCCCACGATCTCCTGACCCTGCCAGCCGATCTGGTCCCAGATCTCCGGCGGCAGCGGTTCGGTCGCGATCTGGGCCGAGTTCATCGGCAGCCATTCCCGCTTGCGTCCCGGCAGTCCTGCGGTGAAGCCTTCGGTGCAGCGCAGGATCACCGGGGCCCGCACCGTCCCGTGGTCGGTCGTGACCATGCCCTTCTCGAACGCCGTGACCGCCGTCCCCTCGACGATCCGCACCCCCAGCCGCTCTACCGCCCTGGCGAGCCCCCGCACCAGCTTCGCCGGCTGCACCCGGGCCACGTTCGTCACCACCATGGCCCCGAGGGCGTCGGGGATGCGGATGCGCTGGGCCAGGTCGGCGGCGTTCATCTCGAACACCCGGCCCTCTTCGCCCCAGTGTCGCCGGTGCGCCACCTCTCCTCGCATCCGCCCGACCTGCGCGGGCTTCGTCGCCACCATCAGCTCGTCCGTGCGCTGGATGTCGGCCTCGATCCCCTCGGCCTCGGCCACGCGGATCACCTCGTCCACCGTGCCGTTCATCGCCTCGACCATCGCGCGGACGGCATGCTCCGAGGATGTCTCCAGATAGCGCGCGTGGTTCCAGGCGAAGCCGCCGGTCAGCCAGCCGCCGTTGCGCCCCGAGGCGCCGAAGCCCGCGAAGTCCTTCTCGATCACCAGAACGTCCAGCGCCGGATTGGCCCGCTTCAGGTAGTAGGCGGTCCAAAGCCCGGTATAGCCCGCCCCGATGATCGCAACATCCGCCGTGGTGTCGCCCGCCAGCGCCGCACGGCGGTAGGGCAGGCCGATGTCGGCATACCAGAAAGAAACGTCCCCGATCCGCATGCGTCCCCCTTTTGGCCCAAAGGGAGACACAGCCCCCGCCGCATTTCAAGGGCCAAGCGGCGTCCTGCCCCGTTGCCAAGGGCCCACTCCCCGCCGATGCTGCGGGAAAAGCAGGGAGCGATACATGCAGGGCTTTTTCGTCACCGGCCCGTTCGACGACGGCGATCCCGTCACCGGGCATTACTATGAGATGGCTTCAAGCGACCCCGCGCGCCCGCAGGTCTGGGGTTATACGGCCGCGCTGTCCTACAAGCCGGGCGACACGCTGCGCCTGCACGCCATGTCGAGCGCGCCCGAGGCGCGGCTTACCATCATCCGTGACGGGCTGACGCCGCAACCTGTGCTGCAAACCACGATTCCCACCCGCTTCGCCCCCACGCCCGCCGATTGTTCGGTCAAGGGCTGCGGCTGGCCCGTCGTCTTCGAGACGGTGATCCCCGGCGACTGGCCGAGCGGCGTCCATGCCATCACCCTGTCCATCGAGGGCCACGAAAGCCGGGGCATGTTCGTCCTGAAACCGGCGAAACCCACGGCGAAGCTTGCCCTGATCCTCGCGACCGGAACCTGGTGCGCCTACAATGACTGGGGCGGGTCGAACCACTATCAGGGCCTGACCGGTCCTTCGGGCGGCGATTTCGCCGGAGAGGTCAGCCTGCTTCGCCCCTGGGCCACGGGCTTCGTCCGCTGGCCCGAAGATGCGCCGCGTATTCCCCATGCATCGCCGCTTCTCAGCCGCCCGCGCTATCCGCACATGGACTATGCCCGCGCGAACGGGATTTCGAAGAAATACGCCTCCTCCGGCTGGGCGGCCTTCGAGCGGCCCTTCGCGCTTTGGTGCGAGGCTCAGGGCATCCCGCTCGATTGTTTCACCCAGCACGACCTGCACGCCGACCCCCAACTCCTCGACGGCTATCCCCGCGCCGTGATCGTCGGCCATGACGAATACTGGACCTGGGAGATGCGCGACCATCTGGAGGCCTGGCTCGACCGCGGCGGCCAACTCGCCCGCTTCGGCGGCAACTTCTTCTGGCAGACCCGGCTCTCCGCCGACCTGACCACCCAGACCTGCTACAAGACCCGGGCCGAGGCGGAGGACCCCTTGGGCGCGACCGACCGGCTGACCAGCTACTGGGACCACCCGCAGGCCCGCCGACCCGCCGTGGCCACTATGGGCCTGACCGGCAGCATGGGCGTCTATGCCGGGTGGAGCCGCTGCGCCGCGCACGGCTCGGGCGGATTCACCGTCTATCGTCCCGACCACTGGTCGCTCAAGGGCACCGGGCTTGGCTATGGCGATGTGCTGGGTGCGTCCTCGAAAATCTTCGGCTACGAGGTGGACGGCATCGACTACGAAACCCGCAAGGGCCTGCCCCACGCCGCCGAGGGCACGGGGCTGGAGGGGGAACTGACCATCGTCGGCCTGTCGCCCGCCACCACGCTGTCGCACCACACCGGCCCGCATGACATGGACTATTTCATCGGCACCCTCGACGCCGAAGAGGTGGCCCAGACCATCTACGGCGAAATCACCCCCGAGACCCTGGGCCTTGCGAGCCGGGGCAATGGCTGCATGGCGGAGTATCGCCGGGGCAGGGGGGCGGTCTACAACGCCGGGTCCTGTGAATGGGTGGCGGGCCTGATCGCGAGGGAGCGCCCGGTCGAGGTGGTGACAAGGAACATCCTGCTGGGCGACTGGGGCTGACGCGACAAAGGTCGGACGACTTGACCAATCCCCTTTTCCCGCGCGGCCCTATCGGCTAGGCCTTCGCCCATGTTGAGCCTGTCCAATCTTTCGGTGGCCCGGGGCGGCGTCACGGTGCTGCGCGGCCTGACCCTCGCCGTCCATCCCGGCCAGGCCCTGATCCTGCGCGGGCCCAACGGGTCAGGCAAGACCACGCTCCTGCGCACGCTCGCGGGCCTGCAACCCCCTGCCGAGGGCAGCTACGACCTGCCCCCCGACAGTGTCGCCTATGCCGCCCATGCCGACGGGCTGAAATCCACCCTGACCGTGACCGAGAACCTCGCCTTCTGGTCCAGCATCTACGGCGGCCCCGGCATCGACCATGCGATGACCGCGCTGAACCTCACTCAGTTGACTCGCCGCCGCGCCGGAGAACTGTCTGCCGGGCAGAAGCGCCGCCTGGGCCTTGCGCGGCTTCTGGTCACGGGCCGCCCGGTCTGGCTGCTGGACGAGCCCACCGTTAGCCTTGACGTCGCTTCGGTCGCGCTCTTCGCCGATGTGGTGCGGGACCATCTGGCGAAGGGCGGCCTGGCCGTCATCGCCACCCATGTCGATCTTGGCCTGCCCGAGGCGACGGTGCTCGACCTCGACCCGCACCGCGCCCGCGATATCCAGAGCACGGGCTTCGACGAGGCTTTCGCATGAAGGCGCTTCTCCTGCGCGACCTGCGGCTTGCCTTCCGCTCGGGCGGCGGCTTCGGGCTCGGGCTCGCGTTCTTCTTCCTCCTCTCCGTCCTGGTGCCGCTCGGCGTCGGCCCCGAAGGCGGGATGCTGGGCCGCATCGCCCCCGGCATCCTTTGGGTTGGCGCGCTCCTTGCCTGCCTCCTTTCGCTCGACCGCATCTTCGCGCTGGACCACGAGGACGGCTCGCTCGACCTTCTCGCCACCGCGCCGATCCCGCTGGAGGCGGTGGTGGCGATCAAGGCGCTGGCGCACTGGCTGGTCACGGGGCTGCCGCTGACCGTCATCGCACCGGGCCTTGCGGTCCTCTTGAACCTGCCTGCGGGCGGCTATTCCTGGCTTGTCCTCACGCTCCTCCTCGGCACCCCGGCGCTCTCGGTGATCGGGGCCTTCGGCGCGGCGATCACCGTGGGCCTGCGCCGGGGCGGCCTCCTCCTCAGCCTCCTCGTCCTCCCGCTCTATGTCCCAACCCTGATCTTCGGCGGTGAGGTCGTGCGGCGCGGGGCGGAAGGCATGGCACTGGCGACCCCGCTCGCGCTCCTCGGTGCGATCAGCCTTGGCGCGGCGGCGCTCCTTCCCTTTGCGGCCGCCAGCGCGATCCGCGTCAATCTGCGCTGAGGTATCGCGCGATGGTGTGTTGAGCGGCAACCCGGAACAGGATAGGCGAACCCCCATGTCGATCTGGGAATATGCGAACCCGAAGAAGTTCATGGAGACCTCGGCCCGGGCCTTGCCCTGGGTGGTGGGGCTGACGCTGGCGCTTCTCGTCACCGGCCTTGTCTGGGGCTTCTTCTTCACGCCGGACGACTACAAGCAGGGCGCGACCGTCAAGATCATCTACCTGCACGTCCCCGCCGCGATGATGGCGATCAATGCCTGGGGGATGATGCTGGTCACATCGCTGGTCTGGATCGTCCGCCGCCACCATGTCTCGGCGCTCGCCGCCAAGGCCGCAGCACCTGTGGGCCTGACCTTCACCCTGATTGCGCTGGTCACGGGGGCGCTCTGGGGCCAGCCGATGTGGGGGACCTGGTGGGCCTGGGACCCGCGGCTGACCTCGTTCCTGATCCTGACGCTGTTCTATTTCGGCTACATGGCGCTGTGGTCGGCGATCGAGGACCCGGATACCGCGGCCGACCTGACCTCGATCCTTTGCCTTGTCGGGTCGGTCTTTGCGCTCCTTTCCCGCTATGCGGTGCTGTTCTGGAACCAAGGGCTGCATCAGGGGGCGTCGCTGTCGATGGACGAGAAGGAGAACGTGGCGGATGTGTTCTGGCTGCCGCTTCTGGTCTGCATCGCGGGGTTCATCCTTCTGTTCGTGACCATGGTCCTGCTGCGGACGCGGACGGAAATCCGCTCGCGGCGGCTGAAGGCGCTTCTGGCGCGGGAAAGGGTGGCGTGATGCCGGACTTGGGGAAATACGCGGGGGCGGTGCTGGGGTCCTATCTGGCGACGGCCCTTCTGATCGCGGCGCTGGTCGGGCTGACGCTCTGGCAGTCGGCGCGGATGAAACGGGCGCTGGCCGAGGTCGAGGCGCGGCAGGGGAAGACGGATGGCTAGATGGCTGATGGTCGTGCCGCCGGTCCTCTTCGCGGGGCTGGCGGGGTTGTTCTACGCGGGGATGTACCGGGAGAACCCGGGTGAGCTGAAGTCGGTCTTCGTCGGCCATCCGGCGCCTGCGCTGCCCCTGACCACGCTGCCCGGCATTCCGGGCCTGTCGGATGCCGAGCTGAAGACCGGCAAGGTGACGGTGGTCAATTTCTGGGCCACCTGGTGCCCGCCCTGCCGGGCCGAGCATCCGGTCCTGAAACAGATGGCCGCCGACGGGGTGCGGGTGGGCGGCGTCAACATCATGGATGACGACGCGAAGGCGGTGGAATACCTGGCCGAGGAGGGCAACCCGTTCCTCGGCGTCGCGACCGACCCGAACGGGCGGAACCGGGTGGAATGGGGGGTCACGGCCCCGCCGGAGACCTTCATCGTGGGCGGCGACGGGACCGTCCTTTTCCGCTTCGTCGGGCCGCTTGTCGGGACCGATTACGAGACCCGTTTCGTGCCGGAACTTGAGAAGGCGCTGGACGGGCAGAAGTGATGTCCACGGTGGACAGATTTTTGGACCCAAGGAAATCAATGGGATATCCGCGGACGTTCAGATTTTCTTAACACCTCGATGGTGGGTCAACCTGCGTCTTTCGGCGCAGAACGACCCACCCTACGAGTCGCGACCGGTCCCGTCACAGCAGCGCAAGGGCAGCGAGGAAGACCAGAGCGGCGAGGACAGTCATGTCGATGGCGGCAGTGCCCGGCGGCGCCCGCCTGACAGATTGCGGGGCTTGCGGGCGAAGCGGCGGGAAGCGGTCGGACATGTTCGGCGCCTTCTGGCTGGGGTGTCGTCAGACTGCGCGCGAAGACAAGAACAAAAGGTGAAGGCCCAGGGGTTGCCCGGGCCCTCGGTCGAAACAATCCGTTTCCGAAATCAGGACGCCGCGAGGTTCCGCAGGACGTAGTGCAGGACGCCACCGTTCTCGACATATTCGATCTCGATGGCGGTATCGATCCGGCACTTGATCTGGATCGTCTTCTCGGTCCCGTCCGAGTAACGGATGGTGCAGGGGACAAGGCTCAGCGGCTTCAGGTCGCCCTCAAGGCCGCCGATGCTGACCACTTCGTCGCCTTTCAGGCCCAGCGACTTGCGGGTGTCGCCGCCGGTGAACTCGAACGGGATCACGCCCATGCCGACAAGGTTGGAGCGGTGGATACGCTCGAAGGATTCGGCGATCACGGCCTTGACGCCCAGAAGTGCCGTGCCCTTGGCGGCCCAGTCGCGGGACGACCCTGCACCGTATTCGATGCCGCCGAAGATCACCAAGGGCGTGCCGACCGCCTGATAGGCCATCGAGGCGTCGTAGATACTGGTCTGCACTCCGTCCGGCCCTCTGGTGTAGCCGCCTTCCACGCCGTCCAGCATCTCGTTCCTGATGCGGATGTTGGCGAAAGTGCCGCGCATCATCACCTCATGGTTGCCGCGCCGGGCACCGTAGGAGTTGAACTCGCTGACCGGAACCTGCCGTTCGGTCAGATACTTGCCGGCCGGAGTTGAAGCTTTGAACGAACCGGCAGGCGAGATGTGGTCGGTGGTGATCATGTCGCCCAGAAGCGCCAGCACCCGGGCGCCGGTGATGTTGGAAATCGTGCCCGGCGTCTTCGACATGCCCTGGAAATAGGGCGGGTTCTGGATATAGGTCGAGGTCGGCGGCCAGTCATAGGTTTCGGAATCCGTCACCTTGACGCCCTGCCACTTGGCGTCGCCCTTGAACACGTCGGCGTATTTCTTCTGGAACGCCGCGCGGGTGACGGTCTTGGCCACCAGATCGGCGATCTCCTTGTTGGAGGGCCAGATATCCTTGAGGAAGACCGCCGTGCCATCCTTTCCGGTGCCGATTGGGTCGTTGGCGAGGTCGATGTTCATGTTGCCGGCCAGCGCATAGGCCACGACCAGCGGCGGCGAGGCGAGGTAGTTCGCCCGAACATCGGGAGAAATCCGCCCCTCGAAGTTGCGGTTGCCCGACAGGACGGCGGCGGCGACGAGGTCATGCTCGTTGATCGCCTTGGAAATCTCGGGCTGAAGGGGACCGGAGTTGCCGATGCAGGTGGTGCAGCCATAGCCGACAAGGTTGAAGCCGATGGCGTCGAGGTCTTCCTGAAGGCCGGCGGCCTCGAGGTATTCCGAAACGACCTGCGATCCGGGGGCGAGCGAGGTCTTAACCCAGGGTTTGCGGTTCAGCCCCAGCGCGCGGGCCTTGCGCGCCACCAGACCGGCGCCGATCATCACATAGGGGTTCGAGGTGTTGGTGCAGGAGGTGATCGAGGCGATCACGACCGATCCGTCGCCCAGCGTGTAGTCCTGGCCTTCGACCGCCGTCGTCTTGCGCGGATCGCGCGCCATCACCGCGGCGCCGCCTTCATCCGCCATTGCGCGGGCATCGGCCGAGACATCGAGCCCGCGATAGTCGCAGACGGTCTTGTAGAAGTTGCGCGCGGCATCCGGCAGGGGGAGGTAATCCTGCGGGCGTTTCGGGCCGGAAATGGCCGGGACGATGGTGCCCATGTCGAGGTGCAGGGTCGAGGTGTAGACCGGATCGTAAGCCTCGTCCCGCCACATGCCGTTGGCCTTGGCATAGGCCTCGACCAGGGCAATGCGGGATTCGTCGCGGCCGGACATGTGCAGGTAGCGGAGCGTCTCGGCGTCGATCGGGAAGAAGCCGCAGGTGGCGCCGTATTCGGGGGCCATGTTGGCGATGGTGGCGCGGTCGGCCAGGGGCAGGCGGTCCAGCCCCTCGCCGTAGAATTCGACGAACTTGTTCACCACGCCATGCTTGCGCAGCATCTGCACGACTTTCAGCACAAGGTCGGTGGCGGTGGTGCCTTCGACCATTGCGCCGGTCAGCTTGAAGCCGACAACCTCGGGGATCAGCATCGACACGGGTTGCCCCAGCATCGCGGCTTCGGCCTCGATCCCGCCGACGCCCCAGCCGAGGACGGCAAGGCCGTTGACCATGGTCGTATGGCTGTCGGTGCCGACCAGCGTGTCGGGGTAGGCGACGGGCTGGCCATCCTGATCGGTGTCGGTCCAGACGGTCTGGGCCAGGTATTCCAGGTTCACCTGATGGCAGATGCCGGTGCCGGGCGGCACGACGCGGAAGTTGTTGAAGGCGCTTTGTCCCCATTTCAGGAAGACGTAACGCTCCATGTTCCGCTCATATTCGCGGTCGACGTTCATCTGGAAGGCGCGGGGATTGCCGAATTCGTCGATCATCACCGAATGGTCGATCACGAGGTCAACGGGGGCCAGCGGATTGATCTTCTGGGCATTGCCGCCAAGGCCCTTGATCCCGTCACGCATCGCCGCCAGGTCGACGACCGCCGGAACGCCGGTGAAATCCTGCATCAGCACGCGGGCCGGACGGTAGGCGATCTCGATCGGGTTCTGGCCGCCGTTCTTGCCCCAGGTCGAGAAGGCCTTGATGTCGTCGACCGTGACGGTCTTGCCATCCTCGAAGCGCAGCATGTTTTCCAGGACGACCTTCAGCGAGGCGGGAAGCTTGGCGAAATTGCCCAGGCCCGCGGCCTCGGCTGCCGGGATGGAATAGTAGCTGACCGTCTGTCCCCCGGCTGTCAGGGTCTTGCGGGTCTTGGAAAGGTCATGTCCGACGGTGACGGTCATATCGTGGCTCCCAGTAAGGAAAGGCGGCTGCTGCGCGCGTTGTATACCATTGTATGCCGAATATCCAGCCCCTCGGCGTGGCTTTCATACGACAGATGACAGCTCTCTCGCAAAACCTTGATTGGCTCGTGCGTTTTGGCATCCCTATAACAGCGGAGGGGACCAAGGATCAGGATACGCGACATGCGACATTTCGTCAGCGCCGCTTGCGGCCTCTGGCTGGCGGCCACGGCACAGGTCCAGGCCGAGCCGGTGGTGGTGGTGGAACTCTTCACCTCGCAAGGCTGTTCCTCATGCCCGCCCGCCGATGAGTTCCTGGCGATGCTGGCCTCCGACCCCCGCATCCTGCCATTGGCGCTGCATGTCGACTACTGGGACTACATCGGCTGGGAAGACCATTTCGCTCAAGGGAAGTTCACCGACCGCCAGCGTGACTATGCCAAGGCGGCGGGGTCGCGGACGATCTACACGCCGCAGCTGATCATCGGCGGGGTGGACCGAATCGAGGGCTACGCGCCGGAGGAAACCGCCGAGCGGCTGCGCGACCATCTGGCGGCGGGCACGCCGGTCCGGCTGACGGTGACGCGCGAGGGCGACAGGCTGGTGATCCGGGCCGAGGCCGATCCGCCGCTGACCGAGCCGGTTCGGGTGCAGCTCGTGCGCTACAACCCCGAGGAAACGGTGACGATCGAGCGCGGCGAGAATGCGGGGAAGACCATCACCTATCGCAACATCGTCACCTCGTGGGAGCGGCTGGAGGATTGGGGCGGCACGGCTCCGCTGGAAGTGACCGCGCCCTATCCCGGAGACGAGCCGGGCGCGGTGATCGTGCAGACGGCCGGGCCGGCCGAGATCCTGGCGGCGGCGCGGGTGGACTGAACGGCCGGTCTGGCAGGGTGCGACGCTAGACGCCTTGCGACGCCAGCCAGTCCATCAGCGCAGGCCGCGCGGTTTCGGCGCCCTCTGCCCGCGCCTTGTCGATCACCGTCCGCGCCTCGGTCAGGTCGATCTTGCGCAGAAGCGCCTTCACCGGGCCGACCGACGCCGGGCGCATCGAGAGCGTGCGGAAGCCGATGGCGGCAAGGGCCAGCGCCTCGATGGGGCGGCCCGCGTCCTCACCACAGAAAGAGAGCGTGGTTCCGGCCTCAGCACAGCGGGCGACGACCTGTTCCAGGAAGGCGAGGAAGGTGAGGTTCAGCGTGTCGTAGCGGCGGCGGACCAGTTCATTCTCTCGGTCGGCGGCGAAGAAGAACTGCTTCAGGTCGTTGCCGCCGACAGAAATGAAATCGGTCAGTTCGAAGAAGGCCTTCGGCGCATAGGCAAGGCTGGGCGTCTCCATCATTGCGCCGATTTCAACCTTTGACGGGACCGGATGGCCGAGCGATTTCTCGCGGTGCAGCTCGCGCAGGACATAGGACCGGGCCTGCTGGAATTCGCTCATCTCGGTGATCAGCGGGAACATCACCGTCAGGGGCCGCCCGTTCGCGGCGCGGATCAGCGCCTGCACCTGCATGCGAAGGACCCCGGGCTTGTCGAGGCCCACCCGCACCGCGCGCCAGCCCATCGCCGGGTTCGGCTCCTCGGGCGCCTTGATGTAGGGCAGCACCTTGTCCGACCCGATGTCGAGGGTGCGGAAGGCGACGCGCTTGCCCTTGGCCGCATCCATGACACGGGCGTAGAGCTTGGCCAGCTCCGCCCGCTGCGGCATCTTCGAGCGGATCAGGAATTGCAGTTCGGTGCGGAAGAGGCCGACGCCATCGGCGCCGGACCCTTCCAGGCTGGGGAGGTCGGCCATGAGCCCGGCGTTCATGTGCAGGCTGATGGTGGTGCCGCAAAGCGTGGTGGCGGGGAGGCTGCGCAGGGAGGCATAGCGCTTCTGCGCCTCGGCCTGCATGGCGATCTTGTCGCGGAAGGCGCGGGCGATGGTTTCCTCGGGGCGGAGGTGGACGATGCCCTGGTCGCCGTCGACGAGGATGTGGTCGCCGTTCAGCGCCTCGGCCACGACGCGGCTGGCGTTGATCACCAGGGGGATGGCAAGGGCGCGGGCGACGATGGCGGCATGGCTGCCGACCGAGCCTTCCTCCAGCACGACGCCCTTCAGCTTGCGGCCATAGTCGAGGAGTTCCCCGGGCCCGATGTTGCGGGCGATGAGGATGGGGTTGTCGGGCATCTCGGCCCCGGTGTCCTGGCCCTGGCCGGTCAGGATGCGGAGGAGCCGGTTCGAGAGGTCGTCAAGGTCTTGCAGGCGTTCGCGCAGGTACTGGTCGGGCACCTGCTCCATCCGCGCGCGGGCGGCGGATTGTTCCTTTTCCACCGCGGCCTCGGCGGAGAGGCCGCGCATGATGTCTTCCTCCATGCGGCGCAGCCAGCCGCGGGAATGGGCAAACATGCGATAGGCCTCCAGCACCTGCTTCTGGTCCTTGTCCAGCTGCTGGGCGGCGAGGAGGTCGTCGATGGACACGCGCAATTCGCCGACGGCGCCGCGGATGCGGTCGATCTCGGTCAGGGGGTCGTCGGCGACAGGGTTGGTGATGACGACGCGGGGTTCGTGAAGCCAGACCCGGCCTTCCGCCGCGCCTTCCTGGCCGGAGGTGGCGCGGAACATCACCGGCTGCTTGTGCAGCGCGCGCATCGCGCCATCCTCGCCGCCGACGAAGGCGCCAAGCTCGGTCATCTCGGCGACGACCATGGCGACGACATCGAGGGCGTAGATCTCGTCTTCGCTGAATTGCCGCGCCGTCTTCGACTGGACGACAAGGACGCCGAGCTTTTCGCCGACGCGCTGGATCGGCACGCCGAGGAAGGAGGAGAAGAGTTCCTCCCCGGTTTCGGGCATGTAGCGAAAACCCTTTTCAGAGGGCGCGTCGGCGGTGTTCACCGGCTGGCCGCTGCGGGCGACGCGGCCGACAAGGCCCTCGCCCAGCTTCATCCGGGTCTGGTGGACGGCTTCCTTCTTCAGGCCTTCGGTTGCGCAAAGCTCCAGCGTCTCGGGGTCGCGGAAGAGGTAGATCGAGCAGACCTCGGTGCCCATGCTGTCGGCGATCAGGTGGGTGATGCGATCCAGCCGGTCCTGCCCCTCGCCCGAGACCGACAGGACATCGCGCAAGCGGCGGAGAAGCTTGCGGCTTTCGCTTTCGGTGCGTTCGGTCATCGCGGCGTTCCTCTGGTCTTCCCCTACCTATAGGTGCGCCATGTCAGGAAGAAAACGGAATTGCGCGGATTGACGCGGTTTCGCGTCCCGCCGTGCCGCGACGGGACCGGGGCCGTGCACAAGACTTGGGCGGCGGTTGCCGGGTCAGGCCTTTTCAAGCTCGAACGTGTCGTGGAGCGCCTGGACGGCAAGCTCCATGTACTTGCGGTCGATCAGGACCGAGATCTTGATCTCGGAGGTGGTGATGACCTTGATGTTCACGTTTTCCGCCGCCAGGGCCGCGAACATCTTGGCGGCGACGCCGACCTGACTGCGCATGCCGATGCCCACGACCGAGACCTTGGCGACATCGGTGTCGGTGACAAGCGAGGTGAAGACGAACTTGCCCGCTGCGGCGGCCTCGTCGATGGCCTTCTTGGCGCGGTCGACCTGGTTCGTGGGCAGGCTGAAGGTCATGTCGGTATGGGCGCGCTTGTCGGTCGGGTCGTCCTGTTCGGAGATGTTCTGCACGATCATGTCGACGTTGACGCCCGCATCGGCCAGCGATCCGAAGATGGCGGCAGCGACGCCGGGGCGGTCCTCGACCTTCAGCAGGGTCATTTTGGCTTCGTCGCGGGAATAGGCGACGCCGGAGACGACTTTCGATTCCATGATTTCATCCTCGTCGCAGACCAGGGTTCCAGAGTTTTCGTCGGTGTCTTCAAACGAAGACAGCACCCGCAGCCGCACCTTGTAGCGCATGGCCAGCTCGACCGAGCGGGTTTGCAGCACCTTGGCGCCGAGGGAGGCGAGTTCCAGCATCTCCTCGAAGGCGATCTTCGGAAGTTTCCGTGCCTTGGGGCTGATGCGGGGATCGGTGGTGTAGACGCCGTCGACATCGGTGTAGATGTCGCAGCGTTCGGCGCCGAAGGCGGCGGCGAAGGCGACGGCCGTGGTGTCGCTGCCGCCCCGGCCCAGCGTGGTGATCCGGCCTTCCGGGCTGACGCCCTGGAAACCCGCGACGACGGCGACCTTGAAGCCTTCGGCGAACTTGGCGTCGAGGTGCTCGCGCGGGATCGACACGAAGCGGGCCGAGGAATGCGCGGAGGTGGTGTTGATCGGCACCTGCCAGCCCTGCCAGGACCGGGCCGGGACGCCCATCTCTTGCAGGCGCAGCGCCATCAGGCCGGCGGTGACATTCTCGCCCGAGGCCACCACGGCGTCATATTCGCGGGCGTCGTAAAGCTTGGACGTGGTCTCGACCCAGCCGACCAGTTCGTTGGTCTTGCCGGACATGGCGCTGACGATGACGATCACGTCGTAGCCGCGCTCGACCTCGGCCTGGACCTTCTTCGCGGCATTCTCGATCCGCGACAGGTCGGCAACCGAAGTTCCGCCGAATTTCATCACCAGAAGCGGCATCCGCGCCTCCCCCATGGGCCTTCGAAAACGTGGGCTTCTTATGCGGGGGCAGGGGCGGGCGCAAGGGGCCGGTGGATCAGTCCAGCCGGTAGTCTGTGGGTTGCAGTGGCGGGGGTGGCACCTCGCCCAGATGGGGGGCAAGGCTGATTTCCGCCGTCCGGCAGATCGCGTCCAGCGGCAGGGCGTTCGCCGTGGTGCCGAAGGGATGCGCCAGTTCCTCGGTGACTTCGGCGAGGCCGAAGAAGGTGTAGGCGACGATCACCGCGAAGAGGGGGGTCAGCCAGCCGGTGGGCTCGATCAGCGCGAAGGGGAGAAGCAGGCAGTAGAGCCAACTCGTGCGGAAGATGAGGAGGGAATAGACGTAAGGCAGGGGGGTGGCCCTGATCCGCTCGCATCCCGCCTGGGCGAGGGCCAGCGAGCCGAGCCGCGCCGACAGCGCCCGCGCGCCGAAGCCGTCGAGGGTGCCGCCCCGATGCGCCGCGGTCAGGACCCGGTTCATCGCGTCAAGCGCGGCGTCCGGGGGCAGGGGGTGCGCGCCGGTCAGGCCCTCGGCGGCCGACAGGCTGATTGCCACCGGATCGCCTGCAATGCCACGCAGATGCGCACGGTGCAGGTGCAGGAAGACGCGCGTCAGCCGCAGGGTGGCCAGCCGGGCGGCGTCGTCGGCCAGGAACAGGTCGGCCTCGCGCGCAAGGCTCCGCGTGTCGGCAAGGAGGCCGCCCCAGAGCCGCCGCGCTTCCCACCAGCGGTCATAGGCGGCGTTGTTGCGGAAACCGAGGAAGAGCGAGAGCGCGACACCGAATACCGCCAGCGGTGCGGCCTGCACATGCGGAAGCGGCACGACATAATGATCAAGGGCGACGACGGCGGCGGAAAAGGCGGCAACGAACAGAAGCTCGGGCGCGATATGCGGCAGGACCGAGCCCCGGACCGCGAAGAGAAGTTGCAGGACGCCGGGCTTGTCGCGGACGATCATTGTGGCAGCGCCCGCCAGCCGATGTCGGAGCGGCAGAAGCCCTGCGGCCAGTCCAGGAGGTCGATCATCGCATAGGCGCGGTGGTGCGCCTCTTCCAGACTTGCGCCGCGGGCGGTGAAGGCGAGGACGCGGCCGCCGTTCGCGGTGACAAGCCCGTCCTTCAGCGCGGTTCCGGCGTGGAACACCATGTGACGGCTGTCTTCCGGCATCCGGTCCAGCCCATTGATCAAGCTGCCCTTTTCGTAAGGTCCGGGATAGCCTTTCGCGGCCATGACGACGGTCAGGGCATGGTCTTCGGCCCAGTTGACCTGTGCCTCGGCCAGGCGCCCCTCGGCGCAGGCGAGCATCAGGTCGAGGGCCTGCGCGCCAAGCCGCATCATCAGGACCTGGCATTCCGGGTCGCCGAAGCGGCAGTTGTATTCGACGAGGCGGGCCTTGCCATTCTCGATCATCAGCCCGGCATAGAGGACGCCCTGGTAAGGCGTGCCGCGCCGGGCCATCTCGCGGATCGTGGGCAGGACGATTTCGTCCAAGGCCTGGGTCTGGATCGCGTCCGTCAGGACCGGGGCGGGGGAATAGGCGCCCATGCCGCCGGTGTTCGGTCCGGTGTCGCCGTCGCCCGCGCGCTTGTGATCCTGCGCGGTGCCGATGGGCAGGGCGTTGGTGCCGTCGGTGAGGAAGAAGAAACTTGCTTCCTCGCCGGTCATGAACTCTTCGATCACGACTTCCGCGCCCGCCGCGCCGAATTCGCCGCCGAACATGTCGTCGATGGCGGCGAGCGCCTCGGCTTCCGTCATGGCGACGATGACGCCCTTTCCGGCGGCCAGGCCATCGGCCTTGACGACGATGGGGGCACCCTGCTTGCGGATGTAGTCGCGTGCGGGGGCGGCTTCGGTGAAGCGGGCCCAGGCGGCGGTTGGGGCGTTGCAGGCGTCGCAGATTTCCTTGGTGAAGGCTTTCGAAGCCTCGAGCTTCGCGGCGGCGGCGGAGGGGCCGAAGGTGAGGAGTCCGGCGGCGCGAGCTGCGTCGGCGACCCCGGCGGCGAGGGGCGCCTCGGGTCCGACGATGACGAAGTCGATGGCGTTTTCCTCGCAGAAGCTGACCACGACCGCCCCGTCCAGGATGTCGATGTCGGCGCATTCCGCCAGCATGGCGATGCCTGCATTGCCGGGGGCGACGATCAGGCGGTCGCATTTCGGGTTCTGCTTCACCGCCCAGGCAAGGGCATGTTCGCGGCCACCGGAACCGAGGATCAGGATGTTCATGGACGCGCCCCGCTTGGCCTGAAGGTGAAGGCGTCTTAGGATGCGCGCGAGCGGGAGGCAAGCATGGAACCCGATGTCGCCGTCACACTGGGCACCGGCAAGTCGCACAGGCCGAAGCCGTCGCCGCTGGTCAGGCTGACCGAGGCGGCGGGTTTGATGGCAGTCGTCTGGGGGATCGGGACGGGTCCGTTGTGGCTGACGGGACTTGGCGCTGCGATGATCGTCGGAAGCTACGCAGCCTATCGCCGGAAACATGGCCGGATGCCGCCCGGGGAAGGCTGGTCGGGTGACATCGGCGCTGACCGTCCGGGGAATGGCGACTGATCGCCGGAGCTAGCGGTCGCACGCCACGCCGTCGCCGTCCCGGTCCAGTTCATAGATGTCGCTGCCGACGACGTAGACCGGCCCGCCCACATAGGCAGGCCCGTTGCCGTTGCCGCCCGCGCAGTCGACATCCGAGGCGATGGGGACGCATTTGCCGGAATAGTTAGGATCGCAGTCCTGTGCCGATGCGGCGGAGGCAAGGGTGAGTTCGCCCAGGGCGGCAAGGATCGCGGGAAGGGCGAGGCTGCGGACCATGCGTCGGACCATGCGGCGGGGAAGGGAGGCAACTTTCGGCCGGATGTTAACCGATCCCCCGGGGCAAGGCTATCGCGCGGCCATCTTGCCCGCGAGTTGCAACCCGGTCCGGGTCGGGGCATGAATGGGCGATGGATCTGATCGACGACAGCGACGGCACCGGGCCCGCCCCGCAGGGCAACCAGCCGGAATACACCGTGTCCGAGCTTTCGGGCGCGGTGAAGCGGGTGATCGAGGGGGAGTTCGGGCTGATCCGGGTGCGGGGCGAGGTCGGGCGGGTGTCGCGGCCGTCGTCTGGGCATATGTATTTCGACCTGAAGGATGATCGTTCAGTGATCGCGGCGGTCAGCTGGAAGGGCCAGGTCGCGCGGATGCAGGTCCGGCCGGAGGAGGGGATGGAGGTTGTCGCCACGGGGCGGATGACGACCTTCCCGGGCCAGTCGAAGTATCAGCTGATCGTGGATGACGTGGCGCCTGCGGGGGCGGGCGCGCTGATGGCGATGCTGGAGAAGCGGCGGGCGGCGTTGCAGGCCGAGGGGCTGTTCGATGCCGGGCGGAAGAAGCCGATCCCCTACCTGCCCAAGGTGATCGGGGTGGTGACGTCTCCCTCTGGGGCGGTGATCCGGGACATCCTGCACCGGCTGCGCGACCGCTTTCCCCGGCATGTGCTGATCTGGCCGGTGGCGGTGCAGGGCCAGGACTGCGCGGCGCAGGTGGCGGCGGCGATCAAGGGCTTCAACGCGATCGAGCCAGGCGGGCCGATCCCGCGTCCGGACGTGCTGATCGTCGCGCGGGGGGGCGGGTCGCTAGAGGACCTCTGGGGGTTCAACGAGGAGGTGGTGGTGCGGGCGGCGGCGGGGTCGCGCATTCCGCTGATTTCGGCGGTGGGGCACGAGACCGATACCACGTTGATCGACTTTGCCGCCGACCTGCGGGCGCCCACGCCGACGGCTGCGGCGGAGCTGGCGGTGCCGGTGCGGCTGGAGTTGCTGGCGGTGCTGGAGGCCTTGGGCGCGCGGCTGGTGCGCGGGATCGGGCAGGGAGTGGTGCTGCGGCGGCAGCGGCTGCGCGACCTGGCCCGGGCGCTGCCGCGGGTCGAGACGCTGGTCGCGACGCCGCGGCAGCGGCTGGACGGGGCGGTGCTGCGGCTGTCCTCTGGCCTTGGGCTGGCGGTTGCGCGCAAGCACCGCGAGTTCGACCGGGTGGCGGGGCGGTTGCAGCCGCAGGCGCTGCGGGCGGGGCTCGCGCGGCAGGGGGACCAGTTGACGGCGCGGGGGGAGCGGCTGGGGCGGGCGATCCTTCTGCGGCTGGAGCGGCGGAGCGAGCGGCTGGAGGCGCTGGCGGCACGGCTGGCCCCGGCGCTGGCGCGGATGCTGGGCGATGCCGGGCGGCGGACGGCAGAGGGGCGGGGCAGGCTGGCGGCGCTGGGCGACCGGCTGGAGGCTGCGTCCGGGCAGCGGCTGGCGCGGCTCGCCGACCGGCTTGAGGCGCTGGACCGGACGAGGGGAACGCTGGGCTATGCGGCGACGCTGAAGCGGGGCTATGCGGTCGTGCGGGGGGATGGGGCGGTTGTCACGTCGAAGGCGGCGGCGGAGAAGGCGGCGGCGCTGGAGATCGAGTTCCGGGACGGGCGGCTTTCCGTGGGTGGCCGCGCCGGGAAGCGGTCGAAGGGGGATGGAGAAAGCGGGCAGGGGACCCTGTTCTGAGGGGCAAGGATGGGCGAATTCACCCGATATGTCGCGCTGCTGCATCCGGTGCCGGGCGTGACGACCGACATCGCGGCGATTCGGGCCCATGTGGCCTGGTTGCGATCCCTGCAAGTGGCGGGTTCGCTGGAACTGGCAGGACCCTTCGCGGACGGGTCGGGCGGCATGGTGATCCTGCGTGCGGAAACCGCCGCGCAGGCCGAGGCCATGGCGCGGTCCGATCCTTTCGTCCGATCGGGGCTGCGCCGGCTGGAGCTGCGAGCCTGGGATTTGTCCTGTGAGGAGAACAACCACATGGGCATGGGTTGATCGGTTGGCCGCGGTCGGCTTGCATCACACGCCGAAATAGCCCTCGCAGGTCACGACGTCCTCCGCCGGGTAGAGCATGATCGGCTCGGTCGCCCGGTCGCCGTCGAGCCAGGCCATCAGCCAGCCGCCGCGGTCGTGGTAGGTCCAGCAATAGGGCAGGTCGATCCCCTGGTAGTCGAAGCAGATCAGGTCGCCCTGTGGCCGCCAGCGGCCTTCGAGGCATTGCTCGGCGTCGCGCCAGATCGCCCGGCGGCCCGGGAGGAAGGTTTCCACCCCGTAACGGCCGCTCCGGTTGTGGGTGTCCATGGTTCGGCCTTCGACGAAGCGCTCGAAGGCCTCGGCCGTCATCGGTGGATCGCCTTCCGCCAGGGTCGCGCCGGGAAGGAGCATGAGGACGAGAGCCAGAGCGCGCATCAGACGCCGACTTTCGGGCCGAAACAGGCGAGAGGTTCGGTGGTTTCCCGAACCAGCACCGGCTCGGTGCCGGGCGGGTCGGTGGTGTAGCGGGCGAGGAGATCGGGGCCGGAGGTGGTGATTTCCCAGCAGTCGGGTTCGGGGTCGCCCTCGTACTGGAAGCAGATCGCGGGACCGTCCGGATACCAATAGCCGGTCTTGCATTCGTCGCCGGTGAAGGTCCAGCGCACCTTGCGGCCCGGCAGGTACTGTTCGACGCCGTAGACCGTGCCGAATGCCGCCCAGGTCATGGTGCGGCCAAGGGTCAAAGCGTCGAAGTCATCGGCCGACAGGGGCGGGTCGGCCAAGACTGGACCTGCCAGAAGGACAAGGGCGAGGGCGACGCGCATCCTAGAGTCCCACACCCGGATCGCAGGGATTGCGTGCGGTCGACAGGGTTACGGAAATCCTCTGCGGCTCATCGTCACCCGCAAATTCTGCAAAGACCTGATCGCCCACTTTCAGGAAGCGCCAGCAATGCGGGCCGGGGCTGGTGTCATAGACAAAGCAGATCAGGTTCCCCGACGGATACCAGTGGCCCGACCTGCACGCCTTTCCCACATGCGCGTTGACAGTGGCGCGGCCTGCGAGATGCATCTCGCTGCCCCGGTGTCTGCCGTCGACATCGTATTCCAGCGTCTTGCCGGTCGACCAGGCCTCGAATTCGGCGCTGGTCATGGCCGTTTCGGCGCCCGCAGCGGCGGGAAGGCAGGCAAGGCAGAGGACGGCGCGCAGCATCAGACGCCCACATCCGGCCCGGGACAGGGCAGGCCCCGGGCGCTGGCGTCGACTTCGTGCAGCTCCTCGCCGGGCAATCCGGTGCTGGAGAGCGCCACCAGCGCGCCGTCCTTCAGCCAGAAGGTCCAGCAGGCCGGGGTCGGATCGTATTCGTAGACGAAGCAGATGTCGTCGCCTTGCGGATACCAGCTGCCATAAAGGCATTCGGTGGGCGCGGTCGACCAGCGGACCTTGCGGTCGGGCAGGTATTCCTCGATCCCGAAGACATAGTCGAATTGCCGGTAGGTCAGGGTCTTGCCGGTGACATGCGCCTCGAAGGTTTCGGCGGTAATCGGGGTTTCGGCCCGAAGGGGCGTGGCGATCAGCAATGCGAAGAGAATGAAGCGCATCGCTAGAGCTGAACCTCGGCGCAGTCGAGGGGGTGATCCGAGCGTGACACTTCGCGGATTCTTGTATGGTCGCGCCCGGTCCCGACGGCTTCCAGTTTCCCGCCCCTGAGAAAGAAGTGCCAGCAGTGGGATTCTTCCGAATTTGCGAAATAGAAGCAAAGCGCGTCTCCTTCCTGCCGCCAATGGCCCGCCACGCAGAAGTCTTCCTTTCGCCGCCAGACGAGGGACCCGTTGGGCCCGTAGTCCGCGATTCCCACTTCGTCGGTGTATTGGTAGACGATTGTGTCGTTGCCGACATGGGCGGCAAATTCGCTTGCAGTGATCGGCGGTTCGGCCTGGCTTGGGCTGGCGAGAAGGCCGACTATCACCGCCACGCGCATGGGCTCAGACGCCCACATCCGGCCCGGCGCAGGGCAGGGGGCCGCCCTCGCGGGAGGATTCGAGGATTTCCCAGCCGCCGCCCTCGCCCATGTAACGGCCGCGGATCTTGCCGTTTTCCAGGAAGTAGAGCCAGCAGGCGGGGGTGGAATCGTTTTCGTAGTCGAAGCAGATCTCGTCGTCCTTCTGGTACCAGACGCCGTAGATGCAGAGATCGCCCTCGAAGGCCCAGCGGACGCGGCGGCCGTCAAGATATTCCTCGGTCCCGTAGAGGCCGTTGCCGTAGTCGTAGGTGAGGGTTGCGCCCCTGGTGGCTGCATCGAATTCGTCGGCATTGAGCGGCGTTTCGGCCAGCGCCGGGGTGGCGAGAAGGGCGAGGGCAAGAAGGAGGGCACGCATCAAGGGCTCCGTTCGTATTCGGGGGGAGAGTGCCAGAGCGGCGCGGGCTTGGCCAGTCAAGCCGTTGTGTTTCCGGGTCTGGAATCCTGCCAGCGGGCGAGGTGCGGGGACATGGCGCGGCGCCAGATCCGGGGGCAAAGCGCCATGGCGCAGGCCAGCGGCAGCGGCCAGGGCAGTCGGGGGGCGTCGTCGGGAAGACGCAGCGCGGGGAAGGGGCGTGAGGGGTTGAGGTGGTGGTCGGAATGGCGGGGGGCGTTCAGCATCATCGCCGAGGTGAGCCAGTGCGCCGTGTTCCAGCTGTGGCCCGGGCCGACGGGTTCGAGCCTGCCGTCGGGCAGGCGGGCGCGGGTCAGGCCGTAGTGCTGGACGTAGTCGGACAAGAGGATCTGGCTTTGCGTGTGCAGCGCGAGGGCCGTCCAGATCAGGAGGCCGGGGAGGCCCGCGATCAGCGAGGCGAGGATCAGGGCGGCGGCGCTGCCGGTGAGGTAGGCAGCGTAGGGGTGGAGGCTGGGATGGCCCGAGCGCAGGGCGGTTTCTGCGGCGCAGCCCTGCCGGAAGCTGCCGATCCAGGCGCGGGGGGCGAAACGGTAGAAGCTTTCGCCCGCGCGGGCGGAGTTCGGGTCCTCGCGGCTGGCGACGTGGCGGTGGTGGACAAGGCGATGGGCGCTCGCGTGCTGGCCGAAGAGGATGGCGCTGTAATAGGCGGCGCCGAGGCGGAAGAGTGTGCGGTTTGGCCGGTGGATCAGCTCATGCGCGGCGGGATGGCCGACCTGGCCCAGCCAGAAGCCGGTGGCGAAGAAGGTGAGGACGCGCTCGGTGAACGTGAGGGCGGAGGGCCCGGCGATGGCCCATGTGGCGGCGGGCAGGAGGGCGAGGGTGCCAAGGCCGATGGTGGCGAGGAGGAGGTCGGCGCCGGGAAATTCGCTGGCGTCGGACTGGCCGGGGACGAGGGGGACAAGCTGGTCGAGGAGGATGGTCAGGATGGCCATGTAGAGGAAGGCGGCCCAGAGCCAGAGGCCGCCGTGCCAGAGCCCGAGGCCGAGGAGCGGCAGGGGCAGGAGTGACGCCACGGCGAAGGAGGCCAGGGGCAGGGGGCGGCGGGGTTCGGCTTGCATCGGCTTCGGGTCCGGGTCAACGCTTTTGGCGAGGCATCAGGTTCGGGGGGCAGCCTTGGGCGAATTCGCGGCAATCGCAACTGCCATTCTGTCGCTGGCGGCGGCGGTGGGCTACGGCTGGCTCTTTGCCGCAGCCGAGGAGAAGGGCTGGCGGGGGGCCGGGGTCAAGACGGCGTCGACCGGGCTGCTCGCGGTTCTGCTGGCCACGATGCCGGGGACGGGGTGGTTCTGGCTGGTGCCATTGGGCCTGGCGCTGGGGGCGCTGGGCGATCTGTGCCTGGCGCTGAAGGGGGAGCGGTGGTTCCTGGCGGGGGTCGGAGCGTTCGGGCTGGGGCATCTGGCCTATGCGGGGGGCTTCCTGCTGCGGTCGGGGGCGCTGGGGTTCGACGGAGTGTCGACGGGCGAGGGTCTGGCGCTCGTTGTATTGGCGGGGCTGCTGGTTTCGACGGAATTTTGGTTGGCACCGCGCACGGGAGACTTGCGCTGGCCGGTGCGGGGCTATGTGGTCCTGATCGGGCTGATGGGGGTGGCGGCGGTGTTGCTGCCAGTGGCGTCGGGGCAGTCTGTGCTGCGCTGGGGGGCGGCGCTGTTCATCCTGTCCGACCTGATGCTGGCGATCCAGTTGTTCGTCGCGACGGGCGCGGGCCTGCGGCGGCGGCTGGCGCTGGCTCTCTGGCCCGCCTACTGGGGCGGGCAGGTGCTGATTGCCTGGGGTGCGGTTGTCTTCTGGGGCGTGGGTTCCGGCTGACAGTCTTTCAATGGCGGGGCAAAGCGACTAGGTGAAGGGAAATCCTTCCCGAAAGGCGCCCGCATGTCGTTCTTCAAGAAGCTCAAGGACCGGATGTTCCGTTCCTCGGACAAGATCGGCGAGGGGCTGGAGGCGCTGGTCGCGGAAGGGGCGGAGGGGCCGCGCGACCCGGTGCCGGAGGTGCCGCTGGAGGTGCCGGACCTGCCCGAGCCGGAGGTGCCGGAGCCCGACCTGCCGGAGATCCCCGAACCGGATGCGCCGGAACCGGAGAACCCGGAACCCGAGGATCCGATGCCCATGGACCGGGTTTCACCCACCACGGTAGCCGACCCGGCGCCAGAGGCGGCGCGGCCGGGGCTTCTGGGGCGGCTGTTCGGACGGGGCGCGGCAGAGGAGCCGCGCCGGGTGCTGGACGACGCGATGCTGGAAAGCCTGGAGGAATTGCTGATCCAGGCCGACATGGGCGTGGATACGGCGGTGCGGGTGACGGCGAACATTGCCGAGGGGCGCTTCGGGCGGAAGGTTTCGACCCGCGAGCTGCGTGGGGCGCTGGCCGGGGAAGTGGCGCGGATCATGGAGCCGGTGGCGCGGCCGATGCCCCTCTATCCGACAAAACCGCAGGTGGTGCTGGTGGTGGGGGTGAACGGGTCGGGCAAGACCACGACAATCGGCAAGCTTGCCAGCCAGTTCAAGGCGGCGGGCAAGACGGTGGTGATCGCGGCGGGCGACACGTTCCGCGCGGCGGCGGTGGAGCAGTTGCAGATCTGGGGCAAGCGGGCCGGGGTGCCGGTGCTGACCGCGCCCGAAGGCTCGGACCCGGCCTCGCTGGCCTTCGACGCGCTGACCAAGGCGAAGGCGGATGGCGCGGACCTGCTGATGATCGACACGGCGGGACGGTTGCAGAACCGGCAGGACCTGATGGAGGAACTGGCGAAGATCGTGCGAGTGATCCGCAAGGTCGATGCTACGGCGCCGCACAATACTCTGCTGGTGCTGGACGCGACCACCGGGCAGAACGCGGTGACGCAGGTCGACATCTTCCGCAAGATCGCGGACGTGAGTGGTTTGGTGATGACCAAGCTGGACGGGACCGCGAAGGGCGGGGTGCTGGTGGCCTTGGCCGACAAGTTCGGGCTGCCGATCCATGCGATTGGCGTGGGCGAGCAGATCGACGACCTGGCGCCCTTCGACCCCGAGGAGTTTGCCAAGGCACTGGTCGGGGCGGACGGGTGATCCGCGCCGGGCTTCTGGGGCTGATGCTGGCGGGTCCGGCGGGGGCCGCGGAGTTGTGTCCGGCGGCCTGGGAGAAGGTCTCGGCGGCGCTGTCCGAACTTGGCTCGGTGAGCGGCACGCTTTCGCAAGATGGGGACTGGTGCCTCGTTCAGGGCCTGGTTCTGGACCTTGAAGGACAGTATCTGCCGGACTGGCATCTGGATCGGCTGCGCTTTCGCGGATCGGCGCTGGGCTGGATCGCGGAAGGAGCCGGGACCCCCGAGGGCCTTGAGATTGCGGTGGAGGGGCTGCGGCTGGTGGTGCAGACCGGGAATGCGCAGATGGACTGGCTTTTCGCCGCGCAGGCCCGCCCGAACGGGATCGACGCTCAGGCTTCGCTGGCCTGGGATGCGGGAGCCAAGGTGCTGCGGCTGGAGGGGCTGAGCCTGGACTTCCCCGGCGACAATCTCGTCGAAGCCTCTGCCGTGCTGACGGGGGTGGACCTGTCCTCGCCCGGGGCGATTCAGATGTCGGCCACCAGCTTCGCGCTGACCGAGGCCGACCTGCGGATCACCACGCACGGGTTGTTCGAATGGTACGCGCTGATGACGCTGGGGCCGGCGATGTTGCCGCCAGAGGGTGACATGGAGGCGGCGGCGGAGGGGATCAGGGCCGATCTGCGGACGGTGGTGGCCGAACTGCCGGAGACGAGCGTATCGGCCGAAAGCAAGGCTGCACTCGTGGCGCTGATCGGTGAACTTCCGAACCCGGCGGGCGACCTTGTCGTGTCGGTGCGCGCAGAACCCGGGCTCGGGCCGGTGCGGGCAGCGGGCTATGCGGTGACGGGGATGCCCGGGACGCTGGCCGAGGCGGCACCGCTGTTCCAGGGCGTGACGCTGGATGTGGACTGGAGCCATGTCGATGCGCCTTAGGCTTTGGATGCTGCTGGCGCTCATGGCCGGTCCGGTGGCGGGCGAGACGGCGGCAGGCTGCGATACGGTCGTTGCGGCAGTCGAATCTTTCACCGGATTGAGCCTGAGCTTTCCGCCCGCCGCGCTGGAAGATGGCTGGTGCGTGCTGGACGGTGCGCGGCTGACCGGGGACGGGGCGCCGCAGGTTTCGGTCGCGCGGTTGCGGCTGGCGGGAACGATGGCGGAGGATGAACTGCTGTCGGTGGAAATCGACGGCGCCGGGCTGCGGGTGCGACCGGCGCTGAACGACCGGGACATGCCGGGCTGGCTGCGCGACCTTTTGCGGTTGCAGTCGGCGGAGGTTCACCTGCTGGTGCGGCGTGACGAAGCGACGGGCCGGCTGGTGCTGGAGGGCGGGCGTCTGGGGCTGTCGGGGGGTGGCGAGCTGCTTCTGACGGCGGAAGTCGCGGAGGCTCGGCTGTCGGCCGGGTCGATCCTGACCGGGCGGGTGGTGGCACTGCATCTTGAGTGGACGAACGATGGCCGGACGCTGCGTCCGGTGATGGAGGCCCTGGGCGCCGAGGTCGATCCCGGGATGTCGGGGACGCAGGCGGTGCTTGCGGCGCGGGCGGCCTTGCTTGGGGTGGTTCACGCGATACCGGAGGGCAATCTGCCCGAGGCCGACGGCGAGGCGCTGGAAAGGTTCATCGCCGCGTTGCCGCAAGGCCGGGGTCGGCTGGTGCTGGACTTCGGGGCGGAAACCGGGATCGGCGCGGCGCAGCTCGGCCTGTTGGCCTTGTCCGACGATCCGGCGGGGCCGGAGGCACTGGCGCGGTTGTTGTCCGACGCCGCTCTGGCGGTCGACTGGCAGCCGGGGCTTGCACCTTGAACCGCGCGGCGATCCGGGCCAGATAGGCGCAGGTTCTGACGAAGGGTGAGGCAATGGCCGGGCGGAAGATCAACCCGATTCTCAAGCAGGTGCTGGAGCTGGGGCCCACGATTCTGTTCTTCCTGATCTACATGCGGATCAAGGATCAGACCTTCATGTTCGGGGGAACCGAATATTCGGGCTTCATTGTGGCGGCGCTGATCCTGATCCCGTTGCTTCTGGTTGCAACGCTCTCCCTGTGGTTGTTGACGGGCACGGTCAGCCGGATGCAGATCTTCGTCGGGGTGATGGTGGTGTTCTTCGGCGGGCTGACCGCCTGGTTCAACGACGCGACCTTCTTCAAGATGAAGACCACCTTCGTCTATGGCATCTTCGCGGTGATCCTGGGGGCGGGCCTGTTGCGCGGGAAAAGCCTGCTGCAATGGGTGATGGCGGAAGCTTTGGCCATGAAACCAGAGGGTTGGATGATCCTGACCCGCCGGTTGACGGCGATGTTCGCAGGGCTGGCGGTCGCCAACGAGATCATCTGGCGCACCCAGGCGGAGGAGACCTGGGTCATCCTGGAGACCTTCGCGATGCCTGCGGCACTGTTTCTGTTCCTGATGGCGAACTTCATGGCGCTGCAGCGCTACTTCATCGAAGAGCCGACGGACGAAAGCTGACACTCGGCACAGGAATGCCCCGCTTGGGGCCGGGTTCTGCCCCAGACCTGCCTTGATGGCTGGCTAGACCAGACGGTGAGCTTGATGGAGTTCACCGATGCACCGCAGCCCCTTTGATCTTGTCCGCCTGTTCCTGAGCCTGTTCCAGGATCTGCCGCCCCTGTCGCGGGCCCTTTATCTGCCGGGCGCGGTCCTGCTGATCGGCTATCCGGTCCTGTCGGTGCTTCTTGGGTCGGACAACGGTGGCCAGGCCTTCGCGACCGCCTTCCTTGCCGCGCTGGCGGTGCGGATCGGGATGGGCTTCGAGGGCATGGTGCGGCGGATGCTGACGCGCTATTCGGCGGGCCAAGCGGTGGTCTTCGCGCTGTTGATGGCGGGCCTGCCGCTGGCGGTTCTGGCGCTGGTCGACGATCCGCTGTGGTGCCAGCGCATGCAGAGCGTGTTCTATGTCGTGATCGCGGGCATCTTCCTGCAGGACCTGATGCATGGCCGGACCTCGACCGCGGCAAGCTTCTGGCCGGACGCCGAGATGCGCGAGCATCTGCCGAACCTGACCCGGATGATGGTGGTCTACAACTTCGGCTTCCTGCTTCTGAACGAAACCATGATCCGCGCCGTCGATCCCTCGCACTGGCTCTTGTTCTGGGCCGTGCTGCCGATCATCGGGCATACGGTGCTGCGCGCCATGGTGTTGACGGTGATCAACCTGGACGCGGGCCACGAAGCCTGAACGCCGGTGCAGATGGAGAGTGTCGGGCGTCCGTGACGGGCGCCCGTTTCAGTGCGACATCACGCAACCGGTCTTCTTGACGTCGATGCAGCGACGCAGCGCCGTCAGGACGCCTGCCGGTGCGTTGGACAAGGGCAGGAACCCCAGTTCCGACAGTTTGCGCGCATAGGTCTTGGACAGCGACGCGTCCAGGTTCAATGCCGCCTCGTAGTTTGCGTAGGCGTCTTCCATCCGGCCCATGGCCGCATCAATCCGGGCAAGCGTGTCGTGATAGGTCGCCTCCATCCGGGCGCCGTCGGGGTTCTGGCGCAGGACCTGGGTCACACGATCGGCCTCTTCCACCTTGCCGTCGGCGAGAAGGGCGGCGCCCTGCACGTTTACCGCGGCCAGATTCTGCGGATAGCGCTTCAGAAGCGCATCCGCCTCGGCCGCGACGGTGGCCGGGGGGGCATATTCGCCAAGTGCCAGCAGGCGGCGGGCCAGGATGTCCTCTTCGATCGAGGGGTTCGGGTCGGTGACCACACCGGGGCGCAACGCCTCGTCCGCGACGGCGACAAGGTCTTCGTAGCGACCGAGCGCTGCCAGGGCGGCAAGCTTGTTGCGATAGGCATTCTGATAGCCGGGGATCAGCGAGATGGCGGTGTCGAAGTAGCTTAGCGCCTGTTCCGCCTGGCCGAGGTCGATCAGGCAGCGTCCCTTGATTTCGTTCGCATAGGCATATTGCGGGTCGAGGCGCAGGGCGTTGTCGGCGTCGTCGGAACAGCGCTGGCCATTGTTGAACTGCCACCAGCTTTCGGCGCGGTTGGCCCAGGCGTCGATGTAGTCCTCGACCGCCAGCGCGGCGGAGTAATGCGCCAGCGCCCCGGCGGTGTCGCCCTGGTCGTAGCGGACATTGCCCAGCTCGACCCAGACCCAGGCGCTTTCCGCGTTGAAGCCAAGCGCCTGCTGCAGGGTCGCGGCGGCTTCGTCCAGCTGGCCGAGCATGCGTTGTGCCTCGCCCTTGAGCGACAGGGCCTGGGCGGCGGCCTCGGGCGTATCGGCGGCCTCGAAGGCCTGGTCGCAGAGCGCGATCCGGGCTTCGAAATCCTGGCTGCGGTCATCGCAGGTCTCTGCCAGGACATTCGTCGGAAGCACGGCGGCGAGGACGAAAAGGAAGGAGCGCATGGGGGCCTGCATGGTGGTTCCGGGGCGGAGCGTCGGCCACCTGCGGGGGAAAATCAAGGGCGATGGGGGGCGCGGCATTGACCGGGCCGGGGCGGGGGCGTAAGAGGGCGCTCGTGGCGATTTGTTACCGGATTGCGGGCCACGTTAAACAAGCCGCTAAAGAGGTGAAGGGCGTCAGCCCCGGCACCTCTGGTTTGCCGGGGCTTTTTATTGGCCGGGAGGCCGTTCTAGGGAAGATCTGGCGATGTCGTCGAAGGACTGGAAGACCCGCACGCAACTGGTGCACGAAGGCACCCGCCGCAGCCAGTATGGCGAGATGGCCGAGGCGATCTTCCTGACGCAGGGTTTCGTCTACCCGACGGCCGAGGCGGCCGAGGCGCGCTTCGTCAAGGCGGGCGAGGACGAGTTCATCTATGCCCGCTACGGCAACCCCACGACGCGGATGTTCGAGGAACGGATCGCGGCGCTGGAAGGGACGGAGGACGCCTTTGCCACGGCTTCGGGCATGGCGGCGGTGTCCGGGGCGCTGATGTCCTGCCTGCGGGCGGGGGACCATGTGGTGTCGTCGCGCGCGCTGTTCGGGTCCTGCCTTTATGTGCTGGAAGAGGTGTTGCAGCGCTTTGGCGTGAAGGTCACGTTCGTCGACGGGGCGGATCTTGACGCGTGGCGCAAGGCTGTGGTGCCGGGCACCAAGGCGGTGTTCTTCGAATCGATGTCGAACCCGACGCTGGAGCTGGTGGACATTCGCGGCGTCAGCGAGATCGCGCACAAGGCGGGCGCACTGGTGATCTGTGACAACGTCTTCGCGACACCGATCTTCAGCCGTGCGGTCGAGCAGGGTGCGGATGTGGTGGTCTATTCCACGACGAAGCATGTCGACGGCCAGGGGCGGGCCTTGGGCGGTGTGGTCTGCGGCACGACGGAGTTTGTCCGCAAGGTGCTGGAACCCTACATGAAGCACACCGGTGGCTCGATGAGTCCGTTCACCGCCTGGATGCATCTGAACGGCCTGGCGACGCTGGACCTGCGCTGCCGGGCGATGGCGGATGCGGCGCTGGTGGTGGCCAAGGCGCTGTCCGCGCATCCTAAAGTGTCGAAAGTGATCTTCCCGGGGCTCGCCAGCCACCCGCAGCACAAGCTGGCGATGGCGCAGATGGGGTCCGGGGGCACGCTGGTGACGTTCGAGGTCGCGGGCGGCAAGGAGGCGGCGTTCCGCTTCATGAACGCGCTGGAGATCGCGAAGATTTCCAACAATCTGGGCGATGCCAAGACCATAGCCACCCATCCGGCGACGACGACGCACCAGCGCCTGCCGCAGGACCAGAAGGACAGCCTGGGCATCACGCCCGGGTTGATCCGGCTGTCCCTGGGGCTGGAGGATGCGGGTGATCTGGTCGCCGACCTGAACCGGGCGCTTTCGGTCGCGTGATCGTCGCAATCGGTGCTTGCTTTGGGCGGCGGAATGCCTATGTGATTGGGGTCTGCCCCGGACCAGGGTGATCCGGCGGCGGGCCTCTCTCGTAGAATATTCCGGAAATTGACGGTGTGGCCATGCGCCCGCCTGAACCGAAAGGACCAGCCCGATGAACATCCATACCCCCGAGATCGACCGTCTTCCCACGCGCGAAGAGGCAGAGGCGGCGCTTGCCGTGCTGCGGCAGTGGGCCGGAAAGTCGTCCGACGAAGAGATTTCGCGGCTGGATTCGGCGGTGGGCTGGCTGGTGCCGGGGCAGGGCTATCCGGCACTGTCGCGCGTCTATCCTGAAGGTTTCCGCCCGGATGCGGGTTATCGGGCTTCGATGCCCGACTTGCAGAACGGGCCGGAAAGCCTGATCCGGGGCGCGAAGACGCGCATCCAGCATGTCGGCATTTCCAACTTCCGCCTGCCGATCCGCTACGCGACCCGAGACGGTGCGGCACTGGTGCTGGAGACCAGCGTCACCGGCACGGTGAGCCTGGAGGCCGAGAAGAAGGGCATCAACATGAGCCGCATCATGCGGTCGTTCTATGCCCATGCCGAGAAGGAGTTCTCGTTCGGGGTGATCGAGGCGGCGCTCGACGACTACAAGGCCGACCTCGGCGCCTTCGACGCCCGCATCCAGATGCGCGTGTCGTTCCCGATGCAGCTGCAATCGCTGCGGTCGGGGCTGTCGGGCTGGCAGTATTACGATCTTGCGCTGGAGCTGGTCGACACGGCGGGAGTGCGCCAGCGCATCGTGCATCTGGACTATGTCTATTCCTCGACCTGCCCCTGCAGCCTGGAACTGGCCGAACATGCTCGCGCCACGCGGGGGCAGCTGGCGACGCCGCATTCGCAGCGCTCGGTCGCGCGGTTGTCGGTGGTCCTGACCGGCGAGATGGCTTTCGAGGACCTGATCGAGCTGGCGCGGGGCGCGGTCGTGACCGAGACGCAGGTGATGGTCAAGCGCGAGGACGAGCAGGCCTTTGCCGAGTTGAACGCGGCGAATCCGATCTTCGTCGAGGATGCGGCGCGGCTCTTCTGCGAGGCGCTGCGGGCCGACGCGCGGATCGGCGATTTCCGGGTGGTGGCGAGCCATCAGGAGTCCTTGCACAGCCACGACGCGGTCAGCCTTTTGACAGAAGGCGCGACCTTCGCGGTCGATAGCCTGGACCCGCATCTGCTCCAGAGCCTGATCCACGGCCGGTGACGGGGCGCTGACAGGCTGGATCGACGGGCCGGATTGACGCAGCGCGCGGCGCCGCGTAGCCATGCGCGACCATGGTTGATTTCCGCCCAGTCGCCTATGTGATCGGTCGCATCCTGATCGTCCTTGCGATCCTGATGCTGGCCCCTGCCATCATCGACTGGCGGGCCGGGCTGGTGAATGGCTATGACTTCCTGGCATCGGCGGCGCTGACGGGTGTGGTGGGCGCGGGGCTGACGCTGTCGACCGCCAATGCGCTGGGAAAGCCGCTGGATACAAGGCAGGCCTATCTCCTGACGGCAGGAACCTGGTTTCTCGTGCCGTTCTTCAGCTGCCTTCCGCTCTGGCTTGGCGCGCCGGGGCTGAGCCTGAACAACGCCTATTTCGAGGCGGTGTCGGGCATCACCACCACCGGGGCGACGGTGATCTACGGACTTGATGACCTGCCCGCCGGCACCAACCTGTGGCGGGGGATGATGAACTGGCTGGGCGGGCTTGGCATCGCCTTCATCGCGATGATCTTCCTACCGCTGATGCGCGTCGGCGGCATGCAGTTCTTCCGCACCGAAGGCTTCGACACCTTCGGCAAGGCCCTGCCGCGTGCCACCGACATCGCCGTGCAGCTCCTGGGCGTCTATGTCGGGCTGACGGTGATCTGCATCGCGGTCTACGCGGCGATCGGCATGGAAACGCTGGATGCCGTGGTCAACGGCTTCTCGACCGTTGCCACCGGCGGGTTTTCGGCCTCGGATTCATCGTTCAACAAATATGCGGGGGCGGGCGAATATTTCGGGTCGCTGTTCATGATCCTCGGCAGTCTGCCCTATATCCGCTATGTGCAGCTGGTGAACGGCTCGCCGCGGCCATTGTGGCACGACGCCCAGGCGCGGGCCTATCTGCGCTGGCTGGCCTATGCGGTCCTGTCCGTCACCCTCTGGCGGGTCTGGACGACGGGCGATCCGGTCGAGCCGGTGTTCCGCGAGGCGCTGTTCAACCTGACCTCGATCATGTCGTCGAGCGGTTTCTTCACCGGCACGTTCCCGACCTGGGGCGGGTTCATGCTGGTGGTGGCCTTCGTGATCGGGATCGTCGGGGGCTGTTCCGGGTCGTCCGGGGCGGGGCTGACCGTGTTCCGGGTGCAGCTGGTGCTGGCCGTGATGCGGCGTGAGGTGCGGCGGATCGGCAATCCGTCGAGCGTGGACCCGATCCGATACGACGGACGGACGGTGGGCGAGGACGTGCTGAACGCGCTGATCCTGTTCGTCTCGGGCTATATCCTGATCCTGGGGCTGATGAGCGTGGCGATGACGCTTCTGGGCGTCGACAGCACCTCGGCGCTGTTCGCGGTCTGGACGGCGATCGGCAACATCGGCTACGGTTTCGGCCCGCTGGTCGAGCGAACCGGAACCTTCATCGACTTTCCGCCCGGCGCCATCGCGATCATGTCGCTGTGCATGCTTCTGGGCCGCCTGGGCCTGCTGACGATCCTGGTCCTGGTCTTGCCGAGCTTCTGGCGGCGCTGAGGCCCGTCAGTTCCAGCAGGAGACAAGCGCGGTCATGCCCATTGCGGTGTCGGCCAGCTGCGCAGGTGACAGCGCGCCGGTCGGGGCGGTCGGCAGGGGCGCGATGCCGGTGGGTGACAGGATGCGGGCGATCTCGGCGCCGGGCAGCGCGAAGACCACGCCCGCGGGCAGTTGCTTGCCCCCCTGCGGCGCTGCCGGAAGCAGCATCCCCAGGACCGCGCCCGAGGCATCAAGGACCGGACCGCCGGTATCGCCGGGCAGCGATTGCAGGGACAGCCGGTTCAGGCCCGCCTCGCCGTTCAGGCCGGTCAGATCCTCAAGCGTGCCGAAGGTCAGGGTCGGGGCAGGCAGGCGGTCTTCGTAGGAATAGCCGGGCACGGTGATCTCGCTGCCGGGGCGGGCGGGGCTGGTGGCGAATCCGGCCACCGCGCGGGGGGCCAGAGGCGCCCTGGGCGTAAGAAGCGCCAGTCCCGACGTGGTGTCGGACAGGGTGACAGTCGCGTCGGTCGCGCGGTCGATGGTGACGCGGCCGCAGGCGGTGACGGCTTCGACCGTGGTGAGTACCGCGCCCTCGGGCGAGATGAAGAAGCCGGTGCGGCTGAGCTTCGGCTTGCGCACTTCGAGGCCGGAGAGCAGCCCGGCCTTGGTGCCTGCGTCCATCGCCACCATGCCGGGGTCCAGCACGCTGTCACCGTCCGGCTTGAAGCTTTGTTCCAGCACCTGGAGGATGCGGGCATCGCGTGTCTCGTTCCCCGGGGTGGAGATGAGCATCCAGCCCTTGATCCGGTCGCCCTTCAGCGCGGCAAAGACGGTGGTGTCTGTGGTCGCGCTGGTGCCGCGGATGCGGAAATCACGGTCGCCCCGGTCGCGCGCGCCGTCGAGGGGGACGGATTCCAGCGTCTGCAGCACGTCGTAGAGGCCGTAAAGCGCGGCCTGGTCGCCGGGTTGCGAGATCAGAAGGATGCGCGGTGCCCCGTCCGCCTTGGCGCGGTAGTGGACGAAGGGCGGCTCGTAATGGTCGAACTCCACCAGCCCGAGGGGCAGGGTGACGGTGATGCCGGATTCGGGCTCGACGACTTCCGAGAAGCCGAAGGCCGACAGCTCGCCCTTCCAGGCGTCGAGCAGCGTGCGGCGCTGGCGGGTGGTGAGGATGCCGGTGGGCTCGATCCCCTGCGCCTCTTGCCAGGCGGCCATGGAATTGCGGGTGCCGGGGCCGAAGGCGCCGTCGATGCCGCCCTGATAGAAGCCGAACCATTGCAGCGCGGTCTGCAGGTCCTTGCGGTCCTCGGGCAGCAGGATCGCCTCGCTGTCGCGGGCCTCGGCCTTGGTTTCGTCCGGGGCCTCGGCGGGTTCGGGTTCGGCCGTCGCCACGACTTCCGGCGCCTCGGGCACGGGAACAACCGCGGGCGCGCCGCCCACCGGCCAGAACTGCTCGCCGAAGTCCTTGGCGTAGGCGATGAAGCTGTCCGCCGGGATCTGGCCCTCGCGCTTCAGCGCAGCAAGGCGAAGTGCCGCCTCATCGGCGGGGTAGGGGCCAAGAGCGATGCCATACCAGCCCGAACGGAGGCGAAAGCCGCCGGTTTCGGGGAAAAGCGAGGCATAGGCCTCGGCCCGGTCGGTTGCGGTGGCAAGGTCGGGAAGCGCCTCGACCTGGAGCCAGACAGTGCCATCCTGGGCCTGTGCCGTCTCGGGCCTGACAAGGAAAAGGGCGGACAGCAGCAGGGCAATGAGGGCAACGGGTCTGAACATCTTTACGTCCTGAAGTCGGATGGCGTTCGCGCGACATTAGTGAAGGCGCGCGTGGCGGCAAGGCGAAACCTGTCACGTTTGCGAAGGTCTCGTTCCGGAATTGACCCTTTGCCCCCCAGGGAATAGGGAAGGCGGCACGTTTCGCCCCCGCCAGAGGCTTCCCCATGTCCGACGCCACCGCCACGCCGAAAAGCTTCCAGGAGATCATCCTGCGGCTCCAGACCTATTGGGCGGGGCAGGGCTGTGCGGTTCTGCAACCTTATGACATGGAAGTCGGCGCAGGCACCTTCCACCCGGCGACCACGTTGCGCAGCCTGGGGTCGAAGCCCTGGGCGGCGGCCTACGTCCAGCCCTCGCGCCGCCCGACCGACGGGCGCTATGGCGAGAACCCGAACCGGCTCCAGCACTATTACCAGTACCAGGTGATCATCAAGCCATCGCCCGCGAACCTGCAGGATCTGTATCTGGGAAGCCTCGCCGCCATCGGCATCGACCTCGGCCTGCACGACATCCGCTTTGTCGAGGATGACTGGGAAAGCCCGACGCTCGGCGCCTGGGGCCTCGGCTGGGAGGTCTGGTGCGACGGGATGGAGGTCAGCCAGTTCACCTATTTCCAGCAGGTCGGCGGGCATGACTGCAAGCCGGTCTCGGGCGAGCTGACCTATGGGCTGGAGCGGCTGGCGATGTATGTGATGGGCGTGGACCATGTCATGGACATGGCCTTCAACGACCCCCAGTCCCCGATCCCGCTGACCTATGGCGACATCTTCCGGCAGACGGAGGAGGAATACTCCCGCCACAACTTCGACGGGGCGACGACCGAGATGCTGTTTCGGCATTTCCAGGACGCCGAGGCCGAATGCGAGCGTCTTCTCGCCTTCGAGCCGCAGGACCCCAAGTCGGGCAAGCGGATCATCATGGCGCATCCCGCCTATGACCAGACGATCAAGGCCAGCCATCTCTTCAACCTGCTCGACGCTCGGGGGGTGATCTCCGTGACCGAACGGCAGGCCTATATCGGTCGGGTCCGCGCGCTGGCGAAGCAATGCGCCGATGCCTTCCGGCTGACGGAAGCGGGGATGGACGCGTGAATGCGGGTCCGGTCAATGCGGGAAAGCTCATCGTGGGGGCTATCGTGATCGTTGCGGCCATTGCGGGCGCGGTCCTGTGGTATACCGCCGAGCGTGCCTATTACACGCCCGTCGCCTTCCAGCCCGGCGCGGAAATCCGCCTTGTGCCGCTGACCTCGGACCAGCCCGAGGCGATCATCGTGAGCGGCGTCGAGGGGATCGACGCGGACAGCTCTCCGATCAAGTTCCGCGCCTGTTTCACCACGCCGCTCACGCTGGCCACGCTGACCGAGACCTACCGCGACTATCCCGGGGCCGAGCCGCTGGTCGCGCCCTCGGGCTTCGACTGCTTCGACGCCGACGCCATCGGCCGTGCGCTGGAGACGGGCGAGGCGCTGGCTTTCCTCTCCGAGCCGAACATCCACCCCGGCGTCGACCGGGTGGTCGCGGTCTTTGCCGATGGCCGGGCCTATGCCTGGCAACAGCTGAACGCCCAATTCAAGGACTGATCATGCCGGACCTGCTGATCGAACTCTTTTCCGAGGAAATCCCGGCCCGGATGCAAGGGAAGGCCCGCGACGACCTGCGCAAGCTGGTGACGGACGGGCTGGTCGAGGCCGGGCTGACCTATGCTTCGGCGGGGGCCTTCTCGACGCCGCGGCGGCTGGTGCTGTCGGTCGAGGGGCTGACGGCGGAAAGCCGCCCGGTGCGGGAAGAGCGGAAGGGGCCGTCGACCAGCGCGCCTGCGCAGGCGGTGGAGGGGTTCCTGCGGTCGACCGGGCTGACGCTGGAGCAACTGGAGCGGCGGGCGGAGAAGAAGGGCGAGACCTTCTATGCCGTCGTGGAAAAGCCGGGACGGGCGGCGGCGGTCATCGTGGCCGAGGTGCTGGAGGGCGTGATCCGCGCTTTCCCCTGGCCGAAGTCGATGCGCTGGGGCTCGGGGTCCTTGCGCTGGGTGCGGCCGTTGCAGTCGATCATCTGCCTGCTGACGGACGAGGCCGGGGCGCATGTCGTGCCGATGGAGGTCGACGGGATCAAGGCGGGGAACGTGACCGAGGGGCATCGGTTCATGGGCAACGGGCGCTTCACAGTCTCGGGCTTTGACGATTACGCGGTGAAGCTGAAGCGGGCGCGCGTGGTGCTGGATACGGCCGAGCGCGAGGCGGCGATCTGGCAGGGGGCGCAGAACCTGGCCTTTGCCGCCGGGATGGAAGTGGTCGCGGACCCCGGCTTGCTGGCCGAAGTTGCGGGACTGGTGGAATGGCCGGTGCCGCTGATGGGGCGGATTGCGGAGGCTTTCCTGGGCCTGCCGCCGGAGGT
>NZ_JAEULP010000074.1 GCF_016792905.1 Tabrizicola sp. | reverse complement strand
TGCATTTTGCAGGGCCGCGAGCTTTGCCTTGACCGACGTGTCGATCATGGTCGAGCCCAGCTTGACGACAAGACCGCCGATGAGGGATTCATCGACGGTCGTTTTCAGTTTCACGGTCTTGCCGACGCTGGCTTTCAGCGTCTCGGCGAGTTTCTTCGATTGTGCAGCGGTCAGCGCACGGGCGGCAGTGACTTCGGCGGTGACTTCACCCTTTTCCTCGGCGATCAGGTCGGCCAGTTGTGCGGCGAACTGCGGCAGCACGAACAGGCGGCGCTTGTCGGCCATCAGCGCCAGCGTGTTGGCGGTCAGCGCATTCAGGCCCAGCTTGGCGCCGATGGCGGCGATGACCCTGCCCTGCTCCTCGCGGCTGATCACCGGCGAGGCGATGACGTCGCGCAGGTCGGCACTGGCGTCCAGGGTTTCGGTCAGGGCGGTGGCGTCGGCCTCCAGGGCTTTCAGCGCGCCGCCTTCCTTGGCCAGATCGAACAAGGCCGATGCGTAGCGCGCGGCGATGCCCAGAGAGATCGAAGCTGGTTCTGACACGTCAACCCTTCCGCTGTCTTATGCCCCGGGCTCATCCGAACCGGGCGTCCCTTTGGCGCACACCTCGAAAACCGTCTGGGCGGCACCATCCGTCGCGGGGTCCTTAGCAGAGGCTTTCCCACCCCGCAACCGGGTTGAACACGGTTTCTTGAGCCCGCGGAGGGCCAGATTGCCGCTGGTGGCGCAAACCTCGCCTCTGGGCCGCCCTGCCGCCCATGCCAGCACGTTTTCCGGGCCGATCCCGCCCTGCGGGCGCGCCGTTCCCCACCTTGCGACGGGTGACGCGGATCACGGATTCGCCCGGTCACGTCCGGTCACATGGGCGTCAAGGTGGGGTCCGCCCCGGTTGACCCCGGCGCGCCCGGCCGAAAGGGTGCCCGCCGACAAGAAAAGCGAAAGGCAGGCAGCATGACATTTTCCCGACGCGGGCTTCTGGGCGCAGGCTTTGGCGCGATGGTTATTGGCACGGCAACACAGGCCGACACGCCTGCGGTGCGCAACAACATCTCCAGCTTCCGGGCGCAGGACTGGCGCGACCATTTCGACACACTCGGCCACGCCACCATCGTCGCCGACACCACATCGCGCGCCCTGCATTTCTGGAGCGCGGATGGCGCAGACTACCGCATCTTCCCAACCTCGGTCCCGATTTCGGACGAACTGACCAAGCGCGGCTACACCTCCATCGTGCGCAAGAAGGTCGGCCCCAGCTGGACGCCCACCCCGTCGCAGATGGAGCGCTACCCCGACTGGAAGCCGGTTCCCCCGGGGCCGGAGAACCCGCTCGGCACCCACGCCATGTATCTCTCCTGGCCCGCCTACATCATCCACGGCACCCACGACACGCGGAAGATCGGGCGCCGGTCCTCCGACGGCTGCATCGGCCTTTTCAACGAAAACATCGCCGAGCTGTTCGACCTCTGCCCGGTCGGCACCCAGGTCCGCGTGATCTGAGGCGCGCCGATGGGTCCGCGCAGGTCGGGGCTCGCCCCGACTTGTCGCACCTCACCCCCGGTTCAACGCCGGTTCCGGCGAGCCCTGGCCCACCCCCTCCAGCACGCGCAAGGGCTTCTTCACCGCCGCCCGCAACCCGCCTTTTGTCGGCGCATATACCTGCTTCGACGCCTCGACCATCAGCACCCCGCCCGCAAGCCAGGGCATCTTCCGCCCGAACCCTTCCCAGAAATTCGCCGACCGCAGCCAGAACCGCGTCCCCGAGGGCGGGGCGAACAGGACCGAACAGCTCCGCTCGGGCGTGAAGCCGTGGAGCTTCAGCTGGGCCTCCAGCTGCGCCACCGAATAGGGTCGCCCGAAGCCGAAGGGCGTCACATCCCGACGCGACCAGAGCCCCGACCGGTTCGGCACGATGAACAGCGCCCGGCCCCCCGGCCCCAGCACCCGCGCCGATTCCTCCAGAACCGCCGTCGGGTTCTCCGAAGTCTCCAGCCCGTGCATCAGCACCAGCCGGTCCACGAAGCCGGTCGACAGGGGCCAGGCCGTGTCCTCGCACAGCACCGACACGTTCTCCATCCCCGCAGGCCAGGGCATCACCCCCTGCGGTCCCGGCATCAGCCCCACCACCCGCCGCGCCTCGGAGAGATAGGGCCGCAGCAGGGGCACCGCGAAGCCGAAGCCCGCCACCGTCTCCCCCACCTTCGGGGGCCACAGCCGCACCACCTGGTCCCGGATCGCCCGCTGCGCCACCCGGCCCAGCTGGGTGCGGTAGTAGAAATTCCGCAGGTCCAGCACATCGAGATGCATTGCGGTCCGCCAGCCTTGGGATCACTCTGGCGCCATCCTAGCTGCGGAGGCGGAAAACACCATGCCGCTTGAACTCGTCACCGTGCCCTGCCTGGCCGACAACTACGCCTACCTGATCCACGACCCGGAAACCGGACAGACAGCCGTGATCGATGTCCCCGAGGTCGGCCCGATCCTCGGCGCGCTGAACGCCCACCAGTGGCGTCTGACCGACATCCTGATCACCCACCACCACGACGACCACATCCAGGGCGTCGACACCCTGCGCGCCCAGACCGGGGCCATGGTCCTCGGCGCCGCCGCCGATGCCCACCGGCTGCCCCGCCTCGACCTTGCGCTGGACGAACACGCCTCCTTCTCCCTCGGGCGCGAAATGGCCCGCGTCATTGACGTCCCCGGCCATACCATCGGCCACATCGCCTTCCACTTCCCCGACAGCCATCTCTGCTTCACTGCCGACAGCCTGATGGCCGGGGGCTGCGGTCGCCTGTTCGAAGGCAGCGCCCGGATGATGCACGCCTCGCTGCAAAAACTCGCTGCCCTTCCCCCCGAAACCCTTATCTGTTCCGGTCACGAATACACCGCCACCAACCTGCGCTTCGCCCTGACCCTTGAACCGAACAATCCCGCGCTTATCTCTCGGATCGCCGATGTCGCCGAAAAGCGCGCCAAGGGCACCCCCACGGTTCCTGTCCCGCTGCAAATCGAGCTGGACACGAACCCCTACCTCCGGGCCCACCTGCCCGCCCTCAAGACAGCCGTCGGCCTGCCGGATGCCGATGATGTCACGGTATTCGCCGAAATTCGTGCCAGAAAAGACAAGTTCTAGGCCGACTGTATCACAAATGGCGTGAGTACCCGGGGGAAACCCCAAAATCTGGAAGATTGCGCTTGAAGTGCGGCGAGGAAAACCGAACTTTAAGCAGTATGAGGCCACGGTTGGATCGGGCCCTGGCGCCCCTCCGACCAGCAGGACAGGAGCACTGAAGTGCCATCGTTTTCGACCACGCTTGAACAGGCAATCCACAGCGCGCTGGCGCTTGCAAACTCCCGCCGCCATGAACTGGCGACGCTGGAACATCTTCTCCTGGCCCTGATCGACGAACCCGATGCGGCCCGCGTCATGAAGGCCTGCGCCGTCAACCTGGACGAGCTGCGCAAGACCCTGACCGATTTCATCGATGACGACCTGTCGACCCTCGTCACCGATGTCGAAGGGAGCGAGGCCGTGCCGACCGCCGCCTTCCAGCGCGTGATCCAGCGCGCGGCGATCCATGTGCAATCGTCGGGCCGCACCGAAGTCACCGGCGCCAACGTGCTGGTCGCGATCTTCGCCGAACGCGAATCGAACGCCGCCTACTTCCTGCAGGAACAGGACATGACCCGCTACGACGCGGTCAACTTCATCGCGCATGGCGTGGCGAAGGATCCGTCCTATGGCGAAGCGCGCCCCGTGCAGGGCGCCGAGGAACAGCATGAGACGCCCAAGGCCGAAGCAGGAGAGGCGAAGGAATCCGCCCTGTCGAAATACTGCGTCGACCTCAACGTCAAGGCGAAGAAGGGTGACGTCGACCCCTTGATCGGGCGCGAGGCCGAGGTTGAGCGGGCGATCCAGGTCCTGTGCCGCCGCCGCAAGAACAACCCGCTGCTGGTGGGCGACCCCGGCGTCGGCAAGACCGCCATCGCCGAAGGCCTGGCCCGCAAGATCGTCAACGGCGAGACGCCGGAGGTTCTGTCCAAGGCCACGATCTTCTCGCTCGACATGGGCGCGCTTCTGGCCGGCACCCGTTATCGCGGCGACTTCGAGGAACGGCTGAAAGCCGTGGTCAAGGAGCTTGAGGATCACCCCGACGCGATCCTCTTCATCGACGAGATCCATACCGTCATCGGCGCAGGTGCCACCTCCGGCGGCGCGATGGATGCCTCCAACCTCCTGAAACCCGCTTTGCAGGGCGGCAAGCTGCGCTGCATGGGCTCGACCACCTACAAGGAATTCCGCCAGCACTTCGAAAAGGACCGGGCGCTGAGCCGCCGGTTCCAGAAGATCGACGTGAACGAACCGTCCGTGCCTGATGCGATCAAGATCCTGATGGGCCTCAAGCCGCATTTCGAGGAACACCACGACCTGCGCTATACCAACGAGGCGATCAAGGCCGCGGTCGAACTGGCGGCACGCTACATCCATGACCGCAAGCTGCCGGACTCGGCCATCGACGTGATCGACGAAGCCGGGGCGGCGCAGCATCTGGTGACGGAATCGAAGCGCCGCAAGACGCTGGGCCTGAAGGAGATCGAGGCCGTGGTCGCCAAGATCGCCCGCATTCCCCCGAAGACCGTGTCGAAGGACGATGCCGAAACCCTGCGTGACCTTGAGAAAACCCTCAAGCGCGTGGTCTTCGGCCAGGACAAGGCGGTCACCGCCCTCTGCTCGGCGATCAAGCTGGCCCGTGCCGGCCTTCGCGAACCCGAAAAGCCCATCGGCAACTACCTGTTTGCCGGGCCAACGGGCGTTGGCAAGACCGAGGTGGCGAAGCAGCTGGCCTCGTCCCTGGGCGTGGAGCTGATCCGCTTCGACATGTCGGAATACATGGAGAAGCACGCGGTCTCCCGGCTGATCGGCGCGCCTCCGGGCTATGTCGGCTTCGACCAGGGCGGCATGCTGACCGACGCCATCGACCAGCATCCGCATTCGGTCCTTCTTCTGGACGAAATGGAAAAGGCCCACCCGGATGTCTACAACATCCTGTTGCAGGTGATGGACCACGGGAAACTCACCGACCACAACGGCCGGACGGTGGATTTCCGCAACGTGATCCTGATCATGACCTCGAACGCGGGGGCGCGCGAACAGTCGCAGTCGGCCATCGGCTTCGGCCGTGAGCGCCGCACGGGCGAGGATACCGCCGCCATCGAGCGGACCTTTACGCCCGAATTTCGCAACCGGCTGGACGCGGTGATCAACTTCGCCCCGCTGGGCAAGGAGATCATCATGCAGGTGGTCGAGAAGTTCGTCCTGCAGCTGGAAGCCCAGCTTCTGGACCGCAACGTCCATATCGAACTCAGCCCCGAAGCCGCCGCCTGGCTGGGCGACAAGGGCTATGACGACAAGATGGGCGCGCGTCCGCTGGCCCGGGTGATACAGGAATACATCAAGAAGCCCCTGGCCGAGGAGCTTCTGTTCGGCAAGCTGGTCAAGGGCGGCCTCGTGCGCGTGAAGGTGCAGGACGACGCCATCGTCCTTGACATCGAGGAACCGGCGAAACCCCGGCTGACCGGGCAGAAACCGCCACTTCTGACGGCCGAGTAACCCGGGCCGAGAACTCGAAACCCCCGCCCCATGAGGGCGGGGGTTTTTCTTTGCAGGTCAGCGCCGGGCGCGACGCCTGTCGTCCTTTCCCCGGTATCCTCCGCGTACAGCTTGGCTGTGCAACCGGCTCAGGTTACGATGGCTATTGGGGATGACCCCGCCCGGCCGATCGTCAGAGCTTGAGCGCCGGGATGATCTGCTTCTTGCGGCTCATGATGCCGGGAAGGACAACGGTGTCCCCCGTGACCTTTGCGCCGAAGGAGGCTTCCGCCAGCCGCTTCACCAGATCGTTCGGGACGAGGAGCGTCGCCTCTTCCCTGATGATGTCGACGACGAACAGCAGGACCTGATCGGCTCCGTCTTCCTTGGCCACGCCTTCCATTGCCCGCATCAGGCTGTCCTTGCGGTCCAGCACGACCTTGGGCGCGGTGGTTTCCAGAACCGAGACGCGCAGTTCCTTGCCGTCGACGTTGTATTCCTTCGAGTCCATCCGGAGCAGTTCGGCGTCGGAGAAGGCCGAGACGTCCGACTTGGCCTCGAACATCTGCGAGGCGAGGACGGGGATCTTCACGTCGAGGTCGGCGGCCAGCATTTCGGCGACATGGCGGTCATGGCCGGTGGTTGTGGGGCTGCGGAATTCGAGCGTGTCCGAGATGATGCAGGACAGCATCGCGCCCTTGATGCCGCGCGGGGCCTTCTTCAGCGTTTCGCCCATCAGGTCGTGCATGATCGTCGCGGTGCAGGCCAGCGGGCGGATGGTGATGTCGATGGGCGTCTTGGTCTTGATGCCGCCGACCAGCATGTGGTGGTCGATGATCGCCTGAAGCTTCGCCTCGTTGATCGAGGGCGGCAGTTCGGCCGGGTTGTTGGTATCGACGATCACGACCTTGTCGTCCGCGGTCACGTCCGAGATGATCGCAGGCTTGTCGAGGCCCCAGTGCTTCAGCACGAAGGCGGCTTCGGTGTTCGGTTCGCCCAGAAGGACGGGTTTCGCCGGGGTGCCGGTCTCGGTCAGGTACCAGGCCCAGATGATGGGCGAGCCGGTGGAATCGGTGTCGGGGGATTTGTGGCCGAAGACGAGGGTGGTCATGGGGTGCCCTTGCAAGATTTCGAAATTTTCGCGCGCGGTATAGGCCGGTGCGCACGGATTGTCACGCGGGCGGTTCGGTGTCAGCGCTGCACCGGGTGGCGCGCGGTCCAGAGGATGTGGCCGATGGACGCTGCCATGACCATGGCCCCGCCGATCAGGGTGGGGGTGGTCGGGGTTTCATGGAACACCAGCCAGACCCAGACCGGCGTCAGCGCGGTTTCCAGCGCGCCGATCAGCGCGGTTTCTACCGGGGTCGTATGGCGCGAGCCGAGGACGAAAAGCGCGAAGCCGAGGGTGGAGTTGATCAGGCCGAAACCCGCCATCAGCAGAAGGTTCGGCGCATCGAGGCCCGCGAGGCTGGCGAAGGGCAGCATGGCCAGCGGCGCCAAGACGGCGGACAGCGTCCCCGCGGCAAGGGTCGGGGTCTCGGGCGTGCCACGCGCGATCAGGATCAGCGCGGCCATGGCCAGCACCATGCCGAAGGCCATCAGGTCGCCGATCAGGGTGCCGTCACCGCCGAGGCCAACCATGACCATCGCCCCGACGAGGGCCAGCGCGGCGGCAAGGATTCCGGCGCGGCCGGGCGGTTCCTTCAGCAGCCACCAGCCGAGGAAGGCGGCGACGAAGGGCAGCGTGGCGTAGATGATCGCGACATGGGCGATGGAGGTTGCCTTCAGCGAGCCCACGAAGAGAAGCATCCCGAGGCCGGACGACAGAGAATAGGCCCAGCCTGCCCAGCCAAGGCGGCGGAAGTCGCGGAACCCTTCGGCTCCCTTCAGCCACCAGAGGGTGAGGAAGAGGCCCGCCGCGCCGGCCAGCCCGCGCCAGAGGATCACCGTGGGGGTGTCGAGCGGGATGGCGCGGGCGAACAGGCCCGAGGTGCTCCAGGCGAGGGTGGCGCCGAGGAGCAGCAGGATTCCATGGCGGTGGGCGTCTACCATGCTTGCGGAGCTTTGGGCAGGATTGGCCATTGCACGGGTTCGTGGCCGTAGATCAGGAGCGCATCGGGTGGGGCGATGGAGAGAAGGCGGTCGGCGGAGGTCCTTGCGGTGGCCGGATCGTCTGCATCGGCGAAGTTCTCGGCGGGTTCCGAGGCGCGGTTGATCGCATCGGCGGCAAGGATCGCGCTGCGCCCGTCCGGCAGGGTGAGAAGGGCCGACAGATGGCCCGCGGTGTGGCCGGGAGTGGGGATCAGGGTCAGGCCTTCGCAAACGGGGGTGTCAGCGTCGATCAGGTGGTAGGTGGCATCGGGCCAATCCATCGGGCGGGCGGTGCCAAAGTAGAGAGGCCGCGGCTCGGCGCGTTCGCGGGCGGTCATGACGATGGGGGCTTCGGCGAAGAGGGGAAGCGAGCCGACGTGGTCGATGTGGCTGTGCGACAGGATCACAAGGTCGATGTCCTGCGGCTTCAGGCCCAGAAGGTCGAGCGCGCCTTCAGCAGTCTGATTTCGATGGAAGTTCAGCAGGCGACCGAAGCGGGGCAGGCCGTCCTTCGCGGGACGGTCGGGATCGGCCAGGTAGTCCGGCGGGAAGCCGGTATCGAACAGGATGTTCACGCCCCGGTCGGTCTGCATCAGGAAGCCGGGGATGCCGATGACACGCTCGCCGCCCCGAACCTCGAACAGGCCAAGGTCGAGGATGTAGAGCCGCGCCAGTCTGCCCGGAAGGATCACAGTTTCAGTTCTTCGATGGTGAAGCCCTGTCCCTGCAACAGGTTCAGCACCCCGTCCTGCCCCGACAGATGCAGCGCGCCGAAGGCCGCGAAGACCGGACCCTTGGCGGCGGCCTCGGTCAGCACCGGGATCCAGGCGCGGTTGCGCGAGGCGGCGACGATCTCTTCCATCCGGGCGAATTCGGCATCGACCTGCTCATGGGTGTAGCCCGGCAGGTCATAGCTGATGAACCGCATCAGCTCCCATGCCGCGCGGCTTTCCCCGGCGAAATAGCTGTCGACGAGGGTGGTGAAATAATCCTCGCCCTGCGGTTCGATGGCGAGGGTGGAGACCAGCATTTCGGTCAGCTCGGCCTCGGTCAGGCTGCCGAAGATCCTGAACAGCGTATCGTAGGGTTCCAGCGACTGCACGGGCACCCGGGCCTCTTCGGCGACCTTGATGACCAGGCGGTCGAGGCCCTCGGGTTCCCCCTTCATCTCCAGCATCGCGCAAGGCGGGATCGAGAGCAGCGTCAGAACATACCAGGGCTTGAACTTCGCGGTCATGAAGGCCGGGATGCCGCGCGCCGACATCGCCTCGGACAGCTCTTTCCAGACGTCCGGCGGTAGCTGCTGGTTCAGGGTCGGGCCTTCGGTGATCACCATCGTCCCCGGGTCCTTGGCGATCTGCGATTTCAGCTGTTTCTCGGCCTCGGGCGAGGCTTCGACCAGGACGGTGGTCGCCCCGGTGATCGCGGGCATCAGCGCGGCGAGGTTGGCGGCGTGGCGGGGATCGTCGAAGTGATAGGTCCCGGCCAGGGTGATGATCTGATCCCCCTTGGTCGCGCGCCAGAAATTGCCCCGTGCGAAGGGCACCGCGTCGGCGGCGGCCTGAACCTCGGCCCGGCGGGCGGGGTCCATCGTGTCGAACAGGTTCTGCCCGACACATTCGGCGGCCAGGGGCGCTGCGGCGAGAAAGCCAAGCGCGAAAGAGAGTGCGGCGAACAGACGGGACATGCGGGCAATCACCATTGGGCAGTTCGGCGCGCATCGTGGCACCGCTTGGGCAAAAGGCAATGCGAAAAGCCGGGGACCGGGTGTTGACTCAAGGACGCTCATCGCCTACCTCAAGCCGCGTTATCACTCGGATGGCCTGAGTGCTAATCAAGATCAAACCTGGAAACTCAAGGGAGTACCCCAGATGGCTTTCAAACCGCTGCATGACCGCGTTCTGGTCAAGCGTATCCAGTCCGACGAAAAGACCAAGGGCGGGCTGATCATCCCCGACACCGCCAAGGAAAAGCCCGCTGAAGGCGAAATCGTCTCGGTCGGCGAAGGCGCCCGCAAGGACTCGGGCGAGCTGATCGCGCCGTCGGTCAAGGCGGGCGACCGCATTCTATTCGGCAAATGGTCGGGCACCGAAGTGACGCTCAACGGCGAAGAGCTGCTGATCATGAAGGAAAGCGACATCCTCGGGATCATTTCCTGACGGATGGTGGGTTGACACCCACCCTACGCTTTCCGTAACCCATTCTAGGAGCTATAAAAATGGCTGCAAAAGACGTCAAGTTCGACACCGACGCCCGCGACCGGATGCTGCGCGGCGTGAACATCCTCGCCGACGCCGTCAAAGTCACCTTGGGGCCCAAAGGCCGCAACGTGGTGATCGACAAGTCGTTCGGTTCGCCCCGGATCACCAAGGATGGCGTCACCGTCGCCAAGGAAATCGAGCTGGCCGACAAGTTCGAGAACATGGGCGCGCAGATGGTGAAGGAAGTCGCTTCCCGCACCAATGACGAAGCCGGTGACGGCACCACCACCGCGACCGTGCTGGCGCAAGCCATCATCAAGGAAGGCCTGAAGGCCGTCGCCGCCGGGATGAACCCGATGGACCTGAAGCGCGGCATCGACCTGGCGACCCACAACGTCGTCGCGGCGATCAAGGCGATGGCCCGCCCGGTGAAGGACAGCGCCGAAGTTGCCCAGGTCGGCACCATCTCGGCCAACGGCGAGGTCGAAATCGGCCGCCAGATCGCGGAAGCGATGCAGAAGGTCGGCAACGAGGGCGTGATCACCGTCGAGGAGAACAAGGGCCTGGAGACGGAAACCACCGTCGTCGAAGGCATGCAGTTCGACCGCGGCTACCTGTCGCCCTACTTCGTCACCAATGCCGACAAGATGATCGCCGAGCTGGAAGACGCCTACATCCTGCTGCACGAAAAGAAACTGTCGTCGCTGCAACCGATGGTTCCGCTGCTGGAGGCTGTCATCCAGTCGCAGCGCCCGCTGATCATCGTCGCCGAAGACGTCGAAGGCGAGGCTCTGGCCACGCTGGTCGTCAACAAGCTGCGTGGTGGCCTCAAGATCGCTGCCGTCAAGGCTCCGGGCTTCGGCGACCGTCGCAAGGCCATGCTGCAGGACATCGCGATCCTGACCGGCGGCCAGGTGATTTCCGATGACCTCGGGATGAAGCTGGAGAACGTCGGGCTCGACATGCTCGGCCGGGCGAAGAAGGTCATCATCAAGAAGGATGACACGACCGTCATCGACGGCGCTGGCGACAAGGCGGAAATCGAAGCCCGCGTCGGCCAGATCCGGGCGCAGATCGAAGAAACCACCTCCGACTACGACCGCGAGAAGCTGCAGGAACGTGTGGCGAAACTGGCGGGCGGCGTTGCGGTGATCCGCGTCGGCGGCATGACCGAAGTCGAAGTGAAAGAGCGCAAGGACCGCGTCGATGACGCCCTGAACGCGACCCGCGCGGCCGTGCAGGAAGGCGTGATCGTCGGTGGCGGCGTGGCGCTGGTTCAGGCGGCCAAGGGCCTCGACAAGGTGAAGGGCGCGAACAGCGACCAGGAAGCCGGGATCCAGATCGTCCGCCGCGCGCTGGAAGCTCCGCTGCGCCAGATCGCCGAGAACGCCGGTGTCGACGGGGCTGTCGTCGCGGGCAAGATCCGCGAGTCGAACGACGCGACCTTCGGCTTCAACGCCCAGACCGAAGAATATGGTGACATGTTCAAGTTCGGCGTGATCGACCCGGCGAAAGTGACCCGTACCGCGCTGGAAGATGCGGCCTCGGTCGCTTCGCTGCTGATCACCACCGAAGCGATGATCGCCGACCGTCCCGAGCCGAAAGCTGCCCCGGCAATGCCGGGCGGCGGCGGCATGGGCGGGATGGATTTCTGATCCATCCGGTCAACGGATACGGAAAGGGCGGCCTTCGGGTCGCCCTTTCTTTTTGCCGGTTGCGACCCGCCACCCCCCCTCCCCACCGGGGGGAGAGGCGCATTGGACCACGGGTCAGAGCGGCTTGACCATCCGTTCGATCCAGTGGCCGGTGATCTTGTCCTGCCCGCGCTTGCCCGTGGCCTTGAAGCCTTCCCGCTCCCAGAACGCCCGCCCGCGGGGGTTGGCGTCGAGCACGGCAAGGTAAAGCCGCGGGGCGTGGCGTTTGCGGGCGAGAGTTTCGGCATGGGCAAGGAAGGTTCGCCCGTGGCCCGCGCCCTGCGCCCAGGGGCCGAGGAGCATCAGGCCAAGGTAGGCGTCTCCCGGTTCCGGAAAGCCGTGGGAAAGTTCGGCCACTCCCGAAAGCCGCTGGCGCAGGAAGAAGCCAAGCCGGTCGCTTTGCGTGGGATCGCAGTTCGGCGGGGCGTCGGTGAAGAACTCCTGAGACTGATGTTCAGGGTCGACCCGACCTTCTGCCAGCAGCCAATAGTCGGGCGCCTCGCGGTAGAACTGTGCGACCAGTGCGGTTTCGGTGGGAAACAACTCACGGATCAGCATGGGTGATCCAGACGACTTCCAGCTCTACCGCCCCGGCGGGCCGCTTCCATGTCACCACATCGCCCACCTGCGCGCCCAGGAGTGCGCGGGCGAGAGGTGAATGCGGGGCGATGCGGTGGCGGGTGGCGTCGGCCTCGTCCTCGCCCGTGATTTCGTAGGTGGTCTCGTTGCCCACCTCGTCGGCGACGGTGACGGCAAGGCCGAACGCAACTTCGCTCAGGTCATGGGTGGCGGGGTCGATCACGACGGCGGCCTTCAGCCGCGCCTCCAGCCAGCGCAGGTCGCGTTCGGCGGCGGCTTCGGGCAGCTTGTCCAGCCGGTCGGGGCGGGCCTTGAGCGCGGCAAGGTCGGACTGCCGCCCGGCGATGCGTGTGTGCAGGGTGGCAAGGCCGCGCGGGGTGACGATGTTCGGGCCAGGCGGAACGGGAAGCTCGGGCAGGTCGGGGCGGTCGTTCCCGGCATCCTCGTTGACGAAAGCGCGGCTCATTTCAGGATCACTTCCAGCGGGTCATAGTGGGCGGCCCCGGTGCCCCATGCAGCGTCGGGCAGGCTGTCGGGCTTGAATCGGACATGGCCGGAGGCAAGCTCGACGCGCGAGAAGAAACGGCGGTCCGTTACCACGCCTTCGGGGTCTTCCCAGGCATCGTCGAGGTCGCTTTCGGCCAGCGTGCAGCGGAAGAAGACGTCGACCTGGTGGAACCCGGTCTCGGGGTCGTGGAATTCGTTGACAAGCGCGGGCGGGCCGACGGCGATGGTCAGGCCCGTCTCCTCATGCACTTCGCGGGTCAGGTTTTCGGGCAGCGACTGGCCGGCCTCGCATCCGCCGCCAGGGGCGCACCAGAGGCCAAGGCGGGCGCCGGGATAGGCGTTGACCAGAAGCAGCCGATCCTCATGCAGGATCAGCGCGCGGACGGCGAGGCGGGGCTTCATCTTGGCCATGGTGCAAGGCTTGGGTGTTGCGCTGCGCTTTGTCCAGAGCATTGCCCCTCCGCACCGGGCGGAGGGGCCAAGGGTCATGCCGCGGCGGGCCTCAGCGTGGCTCCCTGTCGTTCCGACCACAGAAGCCAGCCGGAGGCGGCAAGGATCATCGCGACGCCCAGCCAGAGCGGGCCTTCGGGCAGATAGCCGAAGACCAGCCAGCCGACCGCGACATTCGACAGAAGCTTGATGTCGTCGAAGGGCTGGACGAAGGCCGCATCGGCCGCAGAATAGGCCAGCGTCAGCAGATGCTGCGCCAGGAAGACCAGCGCCCCGCCGGCCAGCAGCCAGACCAGCACCATGCCGGTCGGCCATTCGAACCCGGCATGCAGCGAGATTGCGCCGTTGATCGGGGTCAGAAGGACCAGAAGCCAGAGCGTCACCGTCTCGGGCCGTTCGGTCGTGGTCAGGCTTTTGGTCATCAGCGAAGCGGCAGCCCAGAGAAGAGCGGCGGCCACCGGATAAAGCGCGGCAGGGGCGAAGCCCGTCTCCCACGGGCGGAGGAGGACCATGGCCCCGGCAAAGCCAAGTGCGGCGGCACCCCAGCGCCCTGGGCCGACCCGTTCGCCGAGGAAAAGGGCGGCGCCCAGCATCACGAAGAAGGGCGAGGTCATGACAAGCGCGATCACCTGCCAGATCGGCGTGCCATGGGCCAGCGCCATGACGAAGGCCTGCACGCCGAGCGCCGAGACCACGACCCGCGCCAGGTGCAGGCCGGGACGGTCGGTCTTCAGTCCCCGCAGCCCCTGGCGGCGCAGGAAGGGCAGGGCCAGCACAAGCGCGATGGCATATTGCCAGAAGCTGTCGGATTGCGGGCGAAAGCCCAGTTGACTGGTGACGATCTGCGTCAGCGCATTGGCCAGCGCGAAGCAGAGCCCCGCGCCGACCATCATGGCTGCACCGCGGAGGGGGAATGACTGACTCATGGCGTCTCCTTCCAGGACCCGAGCAGTCAGGGGAAAACGCGTCCACCCGCGGGGCGCGGGAGGACCATCGCTCTCTTCCATCCGGCCTGTCACCGTCGGCCCCGGAGTTCCACCGGATCTGCTGACCCCCGTTGCCGGGGCGCTCGCGGGCTGTCACCGCCGGTGGGGAATTGCACCCCGCCCTGAGAACGCCGGAAAAGCCCGGCCGCGAAGGGGTAGCAGGGCAGGGGCGGGTGGAGCAAGCGCATTGCACGCAGGGCAGCCGTGCGGAATTGCGTCGTCGACGGCGGGAGGGCATGCGTGACGCCACGTCGATTTGGATCCACGGCGGGAAATCCGGGCTTGATCGGGGAACGCGCGCGCGGGACAGTCGCCCCATGTGGCTGACCGGACCCTTCGCCCGCTACCTGCCCGCCCCCGCGACCGAGGAAGGCGCGGGCGTGGCCGATGCGGTGGTCCTTCTGCATGGCCTCGCGCGGACCGATGCCTCGCTGGCACCGATGGCGCTGGCGCTGAAGGCGGCGGGGTTCCGGGTGTTGAACTGGTCCTACCCCTCGACCAAGGCCCCGCCCGAGGAACTGGCGGCAGAGGTCGGGCAGGCGGTGGCGAAGGTCCAGCCCGGGCGGGTGCATTTCGTGACGCATTCGATGGGCGGCATCCTCTTGCGCGACTGGCTGGCGCGGCACCGTCCGGCGCAGATGGGCCGCGTGGTGATGCTCGCGCCGCCGAACCATGGGTCGGAACTGGTGGACCGCTTGGGCGACAACCCGGTGTTCCACATGGTCAACGGCAAGGCGGGCAAGACGCTGGGCACCGGGCCCGACAGCTGGCCGAACAGCCTGCCGCCCGCCGACTATCCGCTGGGGGTGATCGCGGGGACACGGTCGCTGAACCCGGTCTGGAACGCCATGCTGCCGGGTCCGAACGACGGCAAGGTGACGGTGGAAAGCACCAGGCTTGACGGCATGGCCGAACATCTGGTGCTGCCGGTCACGCATACCTTCATGATGGTCAACCCGGTGGTTATCCGTCAGGTTCTGGCCTTTCTGAAAGAGGGCCGGTTCAACCCTTCGCTGACGCTGGCTTCCGTCGTGAAAGCGACTTTTCAGGCGGTGCAGTCCGGCTGACGACCTCGGGCGTGCCGGTGTCGGGGCGGCCCTTCTGCAACTGCTCGCGCCCCATGGCGGCCAGCGCCTCGTACTGGCAGACGAAGGCGGCGAGCTCCTTCTCCTCCAGCTCCTCCAGGTCGAGAAGCGACAGATGCGCGCCCTTGGTGGCGCGGATCAGCTCGTCCAGCTTCAGCTGCATGGCGACGGTGTCGCGGTTCTGGGTGTTCTGGATCAGGAAGACCATCAGGAAGGTGATGATCGTGGTGCCGGTGTTGATCACCAGCTGCCAGGTGTCGGAGTAGTCGAAGATCGGCCCGGTGATCAGCCAGACGACGATCAGCCCGACGGCCAACAGGAAGGTGACGGGGCGGCCCGACAGCTGGGCGATCCAGCGGGCGGCATGGGTGTAGATCGAGGCGTGGTCGGACATGGGGCACCTTGGTTCGGACGGACCGATGGCCAAGGTAACTCACTTCCCGGGAAAAGGTGCCCTGATCTGGGTCAGATCGCCGCGACCTGCTTGTCGATGACTTCGTTCTTCCTCGCGGGGGCGCATCCGACGAGAAGACGAAGTCGCGACGCGGGAGGGGTCAGGTTCGGACCACCCGATTCGCATGCCCCATCTTGCGGCCCGGACGGGGCGCGCCCTTGCCGTAAAGATGCACCGCCGTATCGCGGGCCATCAGAAGCTCGGGCACGCGCAGCACGTCTTCGCCGATCAGGTTCTCCATCACCACGTCGGCATAGCGGTTGCCGTCGCCGAGCGGCAGGCCCGCAACCGCGCGGATGTGCTGTTCGAACTGGTCCACCGTGCAGCCTTGTTGCGTCCAGTGGCCCGAGTTGTGCACACGGGGCGCGATCTCGTTCACCAGCAGGCCCTTGGCTGTGACGAACAGCTCCACCCCCATGACGCCGACATAGTCGAGCGCGTTCAGGATGCGGGCGGCGACCAGCACGGCATCGGCGCGTTGGGCAGGGGACAGACGGGCGGGGACGGTCGTCGTCCGCAGGATGCCGTCCCGGTGGATGTTCTCGCCGGGGTCGAAGCAGGCGACCGAGCCATCGAGGCCGCGGGCGGCGATGACGGAAACCTCGCGGTCGAAGGCGACGAAGCCTTCCAGCACCGAGGCCGCGTTGTTCATGGATGCCCAGGCGGCTGGGATTTCCGCCGCGTCGTCCAGCTTGACCTGGCCCTTGCCGTCATAGCCGAGGCGGGTGGTCTTCAGGATCGCGGGCAGGCCAAGGCTGTCGGCGGCAGCGCGCAGATCGACTTCGGAGTTGACGGCGGCCCAGGGGGCAGTTTGCAGGCCGAGGTCATTCAGGAAGCGCTTCTCACTGATCCGGTCCTGGCTGATCGCCAGCGCCCTGCGGTTCGGACGGATCGGTTTCAGGCTTTCGAGGAGGTCCAGCGCCGAGGTGGGGACGTTCTCGAATTCGTAGGTGATGACATCGACCGAAGCCGCGAAGGCGCGAAGCGCGGCCTCGTCCTCATAAGGCGCGGTGGTGACGGTCAGCGCCACGTCGCCGGCCGGTGCGGCGCCGGGTTCGTAGATGTGACAGCGGTAGCCCAACCGGCTTGCGGCGACGGACAGCATCCGGCCAAGCTGGCCGCCGCCAAGGATGCCGATGGCGGCGCCTTGGGGGAGTTCAGTCATCCTTCGGCTCCTCCGGGATCGAGGCTGAGAGCGCCTCGCGCCAGGCATCCAGCTTTGCGGCGACAGCGGTGTCCGACACCGCCAATATCGCCGCCGCCATCAGCCCCGCATTGGCGGCTCCGCCGATGGCCATGGTGGCGACGGGGTAGCCCTTGGGCATCTGGAGGATGGAATAGAGCGAATCAACTCCCGACAGCGCCTTCGTCTGCACTGGCACGCCGATCACAGGGACACGTGTCTTCGAGGCCATCATGCCGGGCAGATGCGCCGCGCCGCCCGCGCCTGCGATGATCACCTTCAACCCGCGCGAAACGGCGGTCTTGCCATAGTCCCACAGCCGGTCAGGGGTGCGGTGGGCGCTGACGATCTTCGCCTCATAGGCGATGCCCAGTTCATCCAGGATTTCGGCGGCAGCCTTCATCGTCGGCCAGTCGCTTTGCGACCCCATGATGATTCCGACGTGAACGGCCATGCGCGCCTCCGAGCTTGCTATGGGCGCGATTACCGTGGCGCGGGCCAAGGGGCAAGCGTCAGGCGATGATGTCGGGGATCAGCATGTCCTCAATCTTCACGATCTGGTCTTTCAGCGCCAGCTTCTGTTTCTTCAGGCGGCGCAGCGTCAGCGCGTCGGGACGACCGGTTTCTTCCAGCGCGTGAATCGCCTGGTCAAGGTCGCGGTGTTCGCGACGCAGGACTTCAAGTCTGATGCCCAGCATCTCGACATGATTGAGTTCGGTGGGGGCGTTCATGATGGACGAATCGATTCCTGCCTTTCCGACAGGATATAGGAAAGCACCTGCGTTGCGGGAAGCTTTCTGCGCAAATTCGCGCGGAAATGGCAGGTTCTGCCCCGGTTCCCGGCCTTGCGGGGCGGTTCTTCGGGCCCCATATTGAAGCCATGCGGTGCCTGAATGCGGGGCCGCTAAGACCGAACCGTCGCTTATGCCAAGGACTGTCCGATGACGAAACTGAGCTTTGGGGCCCATCCCTATCTTCTGGGGTTCGAGCAGCTGGAACGGCTGGTCGAGCGCACCGCGAAATCCGGGGCCGAGGGCTACCCTCCGTTCAACATCGAGGCGGTGGCGGAAAACGCCTACCGGATCACGCTGGCGGTCGCGGGCTTCCGCGAGGAGGACCTGTCGATCACCGTCGAGGACCGGCAGCTTGTCGTGCGGGGCCGTCAGGGCGATGACGTGGGAGAGCGGGTGTTCCTGCATCGCGGCATCGCCTCGCGCGCGTTCCAGCGCAGCTTCGTGCTGGCCGACGGGGTCGAGGTCGCGGGGGCCACGATGGAGAACGGGCTTCTGCACGTCGACCTGCGCCGCCAGGTGCCGGACACCGTGGTGCAGACGATCAGGATCGGTCGCAAGGATGCCAGCCAGAAAGGGGGCAACACATGAACACGCCATTCAACGGACTGCCGCAGGGCGCGGACCGGATCGTCTATGTCCGCGAAATCGCGGTGGGCGACCTGCCGGACGAGGTGCGCGAGCAGATCGGCGAAGCACAGGTGATCTGGTCGGTGCATGGCGCCGATGGCCGCCAGCTGGCGCTGGTCGCCGACCGCAAGCTTGCCTTCCACCTGGCGCGCGAGCACGACTTCACCCCGGTAAGCGTCCACTGATTTCGACATCGGCAGCCGCTGCTGACTGGCCTTGCCCGACGGAACCGCTACGCTGAGGCGTAGGTGTATGGTTCCTTAGAGGAGGTCGTCGTGAAAACCACAACCGGATATTCGGGCGTGCAGATCGCCCTGCATTGGCTGGTCGCCATCCTGATCGTTATCGCCTGGTTCACCGGCGAAGGCGGGAAACACGCGATGGACACGGTCGAGAAGGGCGGTGCCGCGGGGTTCGTGCCGCATGTCGCGCTGGGCCTGTCGATCCTGGCGCTGGTTCTGGTCCGGCTTCTGGTGCGGTTCGGGCGGGGTGCGCCTGCTGCTCCGGGATCCCCGGGCAGTCTTTCCGTGATCGCCGCCGATTGGGGCCACCGGCTGATCTACCTTCTGATGATCGCCGTGCCGCTGGGCGGGGTCTGCACCTTCTTCCTGGGTCTCGACGTGGGCGACTTTCACGAGTTGGGGGCGAATGTGCTGATGATTGTCATTCTGGGCCACGCGCTGATGGCGCTCTACCACCAGTATGTGCTGAAGGACGGCCTGCTGGGCCGGATTATGCGGGCGGAGTGATCAGGAATGAAGAAGGCCGCGCCTCAAGGGGCGCGGCCTTTCGCTTCCTGTCCGAAATCAAGCCCTGATCAGGCCCATCTGTTCCAGCTTCAACAGGACCTGGTGCGCGCAGTGGTCGACATCGACATTCTCGGTGTCCACCACCAGTTCGGCATTGGTCGGGGCCTCGTAGGGGTCCGAGATCCCGGTGAATTCCTTGATCTTGCCCTCGCGCGCCAGCTTGTACAGGCCCTTGCGGTCACGGCGTTCGCATTCCTCGATACTGGTGGCCACATGGGTTTCCACGAAAGCGCCATAGGCTTCGATCATCTCCCGCACCGCCCGCCGGGTCGCGGTGTACGGGGCAATGGGCGCGCAGATCGCGATGCCGCCGTTCTTGGTGATCTCGCTGGCGACATAGCCGATGCGCTTGATGTTCAGGTCGCGGTGCTCCTTCGAGAACCCCAGCTCCGACGACAGGTGTTTCCGCACCACGTCGCCGTCCAGAAGCGTCACCGGGCGCCCGCCCATCTCCATCAGCTTGACCATCAGCGCGTTGGCGATGGTGGACTTGCCTGACCCTGACAGTCCGGTGAAGAACACGGTGAAGCCCTGCTTCGACCGCGCGGGGCTGGTCTTGCGGAGTTCGTTGACCACCTCGGGGAACGAGAACCATTCCGGGATGTCCAACCCTTCGCGCAGACGGCGACGGAGTTCGGTGCCGGAGATGTCGAGGACGGTCGAGCCTTCCGGGATCTCGTTCGCCGGGAAATATTGCGCCTTTTCCTGCACATAGACCATGTGTTTGAAATCGACCATCTCGACGCCGATTTCGGCCTGGTGCTTGCCGAACAGTTCCTGCGCCGCGTAGGGACCGTAGAAATCCTTGCCCTGGCTGTTCTTGCCCGGGCCGGCGTGGTCGCGGCCGACGATCATGTGGGTGCAGCCGTGGTTGCGGCGGATGATGCCGTGCCACACCGCCTCGCGCGGGCCGGCCATGCGCATGGCGAGATTGAGGAGGCTGAGCGCCGTCGTCTGCGCCGGATACTTGTCCAGCACCGCCTCATAGCAGCGGACGCGGGTGAAATGGTCGACGTCGCCCGGCTTGGTCATGCCGACGACCGGGTGGATGAGGAGGTTCGCTTCCGCCTCGCGCGCGGCGCGGAAGGTCAGTTCCTGGTGCGCACGATGCAGCGGGTTGCGGGTCTGGAAGGCGACGATCTTGCGCCAGCCCAGCTTGCGGAACAGGGCGCGAAGCTCGTTCGGGGTGTCGCGGCGGGCCTTGAAGTCATAGTGGACAGGCTGCTGGATGCCGATCACCGGGCCGCCGAGGTAGACCTTGCCCGCCACGTTGTGCAGGTAGTTCACCGACGGATGGGCGAGGTCATCGGCGCCGAAGACGCCTTCGGCCTCGACCGACTTGTCAGGGCTCCATTTGTCGCTGATCGACAGGATCGCAAGGATCACGCCTTCCTGGTCGCGCAGCGCGATGTCCTGTCCCGGCTCGACCTTGTCGGCGAAGGCCTCCGAGACATCCAGCGTGATCGGCATCGGCCAGAGCGTGCCATCCGCCGTGCGCATGTTGGCGACCACGCCGTCATAGTCGGCCTGGCTCATGAAGCCTTTCAGCGGATGGAACCCGCCGTTCATCAGGAGTTCAAGGTCGCAGATCTGCCGCTGGGTGAGGTCCCATGACGGCAGTTGCGCCGCCTCGCCCTTCAGTTTCTGCGCAGAGTCATAGGAGACGTAGAGTTCCGGGATTGGGGCGTGGTTCGGCAGTGACATGGGGCAAGACCTTTCAGGAGAGCAGGATACCCCTGCCAGTTGCGCGGGTCCGTAGCCCGAGCGGGGGGCCGGTTTCAAGCGGATGCGGGGGATTCACGCAAGATAAGGCGGAAATGTTGCGCTGCTTGCCGGGCGTGGACCGGGGTTCTGCGTTGCAGCATGATCCGGGGTGAAAATTCCGTTCCGCTTCCGCCCTTGCGGTAAGCGCGGGAAAGCATTCCGCCGGGGCCGCCGCAACAGGGGCCTTGTCAAGGGCGCTTTCCCGGGTCCCAATACTGCCTGATCAGGGAGGCTGCGATGATCCCACCTTTCACCGGTCGCTGCCTCTGCAGGACCGTGACTTACCGCTGCGAAGCCGCTCCGCTGTGGCAGGGGCATTGCCATTGCGAAAGCTGCCGCCGGGCGACCGCCTCGCCCTTCACTTCCTTTCTGGGGGTTCGCAACGGCACCTGGTCCTGGACCGGGCAGGCGCCCGCCACCTTCAACTCCTCGCCCGGCACCTGGCGCGACTTCTGCCCGCACTGCGGGACGCAGATGGCCTATCGCAGCACGCGCTGGCCGGACGAGATGCATTTCTACGCGGCGACCCTCGACGACCCGCTGGCTTACCAACCGACAGCGCATTTCCATTCGGTCGAGCAACTGCCCTGGGTGCATCTGAGCGACGGGTTGCCGCTGAAGTGATGCGCTATCAGGCCAGGTAGGCGCGGAAGCTGCGGATGACTTCCTCGTAGACCGCGCGCTTGAAGGGGACGATGCTGGCCACCATCTCGTCGGCCAGGATCCAGCGCCAGGTGGAAAACTCCGGATGATCGGTCGCGATCTTCACGTCGCTGTCGACCCCCTTGAAGCGGAACAGGAACCATTTCTGCTTTTGGCCCCGGTATTTCCCGCCCCAGACCTTGCCCAGCAATTCCGGCGGCAGGTCGTACGTCACCCAGCCATGCGTCTTGCCGATAAACTCCACCTTGTCGCGGGTGACGCCGGTTTCCTCCCACAACTCGCGGTAGGCGGCCTCGCGCGGCTTTTCGCCCTCGTCGATTCCGCCCTGCGGCATCTGCCACGCGGGAGCGGGGTTGTCGATCCGCTGCCCGGCGAAAACCATGCCGCGCGCATCGATCAACACGACGCCCGCGCAGGGCCGGTAGGGCAGGGTCTCGGGGTCGATCATCGCCGGGCGATCACTTCTCGACTTCCGGGGCGATGGCGGTCAGCCCCTTGATGATGTCGACGGCATAGGCGAGCTGGTAGTCCTCGTCCCGAAGCTTGGCCGATTCCTCCGCGCGCTGCTGCTCTTCCTGATACAGCCGCTTTTCCTCGTCCGTCATCGAATCGTTGCTGATCGCCCCGCGCAGGTCGGCCTCGGACCGCTCCTTCATCGCGGCCGATTTCTCCTCCTCGGGCGCGTTCGGGTCCACCGGCTTGACCTCGGGCTGCTGCACCACGATGTCGGGCGAGATGCCAAGCGCCTGGATCGACCGGCCCGAGGGTGTGTAGTAGCGCGCCGTGGTCAATCGCATGGCGCCATCTCCCCGCAGTGGGATCAGCGTTTGGACCGAGCCCTTGCCGAAGCTCTTGGTGCCGACCACGATGGCGCGGCGATGGTCCTGCAAGGCCCCCGCCACGATTTCCGAGGCCGAGGCGGACCCCCCGTTGATCAGCAGCACGATGGGCTTGCCGTTGATCAGGTCGCCCGCTTCGGCATTGTAGCGTTCGCCGCTGCCCGCTGCCCGACCCCGGGTCGAGACGATCTCACCCTTGTCCAGGAAGGCGTCCGAGACGCTGATCGCCTCGTTCAGAAGGCCGCCGGGGTTGTTGCGCAGGTCGACGACCACGCCCTCGAGGTTATCGAGCCCGCCCAGTTCCTTGATCCCCTTGTCCAGCTCTTCCTTCATGCCGCTGGTGGTCTGGTCGTTGAAGGTGGTGATGCGCAGGACCACGGTCTTGCCGACGACACGGCCCTTCACCGCGGTCAACTTGATCGTGTCGCGGATGATCGACACGTCAAAGGGCTCGGGCGTGCCTTCGCGCACCACGGTGATGATGATTTCCGACCCGATCGGGCCGCGCATCTTTTCCACCGCCTCGTCCAGCATCAGGCCCGACACCGGCTCACCGTTGACATGGGTGATGAAATCGCCCGCCTGGATCCCGGCCTTGGCGGCGGGGGTGCCGTCCATCGGCGAGATGACCTTGATGAAGCCTTCCTCCTGCGTCACCTCGATCCCGAGGCCCCCGAACTCGCCCCGGGTCTGCACCTGCATGTCCTCGAAGTCCTTTGCGGAGAGATAGCTGGAATGCGGGTCAAGCGAAGTGAGCATCCCGTTGATCGCGGCGGTGATCAGCTTGTCGGTCGGGACTTCCTCGACATACTGGCTGCGGACGCGCTCGAAGATGTCGCCGAAAAGGTCCAGCTGTTCGTAGACCGAGCTTTCCTGCACCGCCTCCTGCGCGACGAGGGGGCCGGCGATCTGCGTGGTCGCGATGACCCCGGCGACGGTTCCAGCCAGGGCGGCCATCACATGCTTCTTCATCCTCGTCAGTCTCCTGTGCGGGCCAGGCCAGCGAACCAGTCCATCGGGTCCACGGGCAAGGCGCCCTGTCTGAGTTCCATATAAAGCGTTTCCGTGTCGCGCCCGCCAGACCCATCTGGTGACCCCGCCACGAATTCCGCCGTCGCTTGCCGGGGTCCTCCCATCAGGCCCAGCGGCGCCTCGGCGGCGACCACCTCTCCCACTTCGCCATACAGCGTTTCCATCCCGGCGAGCACCAGGAGATAGCCGTCGCCGGGCTCAAGGATCATCACATTTCCGTAGTCGAGGAGCGGGCCCCGGTAGCGGATGGTGGCAGGCCAGGGCGCCGTGACCAGCGCCCGTGCCTGCGTCGCCAGCGTCACACCGGGGCGGCGCACTCCGGCGGCGTCGGCCTCGTCCGGCAGGCGCAGCACCGTGCCGAGGACCGGCAGAGGCAGGCGGCCCTTTTCGCCCGCAAAGCTGGTGTCGGCTTCGGTGTCGGGCGACAGGCCGGCGGCAAAGGCATCCAGCGTGTCGGCGCTGTCCAGAAGGCCCTTCAGCACCTCCGGGTCCTCGGTGAAGCGCTTCGGCAGGTCGGTGCGGTCGGATATGGCCTTCGAGAGTTCCGTGCGCGCCGTTTGCGCGGTGGCAAGGCCGCGCTCCAGCACCTCGCCTGCGGAAAGCTGCAAGGCGCGCAGGTCGGCCAGTTCCTGCAACTGGGACTTCAGTGCCAGCGCCTCGGACTGGAGCGCGGGTGTCACATCGGCCAGGATCATCCCAGACCGCGCCGAGCCGACCGCGCCTTCGGGATGGAGGAGAAGGAGCGGGCCGGGGTTTGCCTCCATCGTGGCCAGAATGCCCAGGAGCCGCCCGATCCCGTCGCGCTTGGCGTCGAAGGCGCGGGTCAGGGTCGCCTCGCGCAGCGCCGCCTCGCGCAGCGCGCCGCGCAGGGCGGCAAGTCCCGCCTCATAGGCGCGGATCGTCTGGGAAAGTGCCGTCACCCGGTCCCGCGCCTCGGTCGCGGCGTCCAATGCCGCGACGGCCTCCTGCAATTCGACCGATGCTTTTGTGGCCTGCTCGGCCACGGTCTCGGCCCGCAGGGGCAGGGCCAGCAGGCAGAGAAGGACGGTAGCGCGGATCATGCGATCAGGGTCTTGCCGGTCATTTCGGGCGGCTGGGGCAGGCCCATCAGTTGCAGAAGCGTCGGCGCAAGGTCGGCCAGCCTGCCATTGCGCAGGGTCGCGCCCGCCGGTCCACCGACCAGGATCACCGGCACCGGATTGACGGTATGCGCGGTGTGCGGCTCGCCGGTGACCGGATCGACCATCACCTCGCAATTGCCATGGTCCGCCGTCACGATCATCGCGCCGCCCTTCGCCGTCAGCGCCGCCAGCGCCCGGGTCAGGCCCCGGTCCACCGCCTCGCAGGCCTTGATCGCGGCGGGAAGACTGCCGGTATGCCCCACCATGTCGGGGTTGGCATAGTTGACTACGATCAGGTCATAGCCCTTTTCGATGGCCGCAACGAAATGGTCCGACACCTGATCCGCGCTCATTTCCGGTTGCAGGTCATAGGTCGCGACCTTGGGTGAGGGCGGCATGGCGCGGTCTTCGCCCGGATAGGGTTGTTCGCGCCCGCCGTTCAGGAAGAAGGTGACATGGGGGTATTTCTCGGTCTCGGCCAGCCGGAACTGGGTCAGACCATGGCTCGCCACCCATTCCCCCAGCGTGTTGACGATGGATCGTTTGGGGAAGACCGAGGTCATGTAGGCGTTGTGCGCATCCGAATAGTCGACCATCCCCAGACGCGCCACCAGCTTCGGGCGGGGGCCGGTGTCGAAGGCGGTGAAGCCCGGATCACCAATGGCGGCAAGGATTTCCCGCGCGCGGTCGGCGCGGAAGTTCAGGAAGAACAACCCGTCGCCGTCCTGCATCCCGGCATAACCGCCGATCACGGTGGCGGGCAGGAATTCGTCTGTCTTCTCTGCGGCATACCCGGCGGCGATGGCGTCCTGCGCCGTCGCCGCCCGCGCCACGCCCTTGCCTTGCACGATGGCGCGGTAAGCGTCGGCCACCCGTTCCCAGCGGTTGTCGCGATCCATGGCAAAGTAGCGCCCGGTGACGGTGGCGATGTGGACGCCCTTCGGTAGCGCGGCCTCGAAGGTCTTCACCTGTTCTGCGGCGGATTTCGGCGGCACGTCCCGACCGTCGGTGATGACATGGATCGCGACCTTCACGCCTTCCGCTGCAATCTCCCGCGCCGCCTCGATCATGTGGGCGCTGTGGGCATGGACCCCGCCCGGGGAGACCAGCCCCGCCAGATGCGCCGTCCCGCCCGAGCCTTGCAGCGCCGCGATGAAGGCCTTCAGCGCCGGTTCCGTGGCGAAGGTGCCCTGTTCGATTGCCAGGTCGATCTGGCCCAGGTCCATCGCCACCACCCGCCCCGCGCCGATGTTCGTATGCCCGACCTCGGAATTGCCCATCTGCCCGGTCGGCAGGCCCACGTCCGGCCCGAAGGTGGTCAACGTGGCATGGGGGCACGAGGCCCAGAGATGGTCGAAGGTCGGTACATGCGCCTGCGCCGGGGCGCTGGTCTTCGGATCCGGGCCGATGCCCCAGCCGTCAAGGATGCACAGGACGACGGGTTTCGGGGCGGGCATCGGTGGTCTCCGGTCTGGTTCCGCCCGGGGTTTTACGCCCTGCCGCCCGGCGGGGCAACCGCCGCCTCACGCCTGCCGCAGCGCTGCCTTCTCGCGCACCCGCTGGCGCCAGAGCGTGAAGATCCCCGCCGCCACCACGATCCCCGCGCCGATGGCGACGTTGAGCCGCAAGGTCTCGCCAAAGACATAAAGGCCGATGGCCGAGGCCCAGACGATCTGGAGATAGGCGAAGGGCTGGACGTCCGAGGCCTCGGCGACAGCCAGCGACTTGATCAACAGCCAGTGGCTGAGCGCCGCCGTGCAGCAGAGCACGCCCATCCAGCCCCAGTCGCCGGGGCTCATCCAGGTCCAGTGCATCAGGCCGAAGGGCGTCATCGCCACCGCGCCCACGACCCCGGTGTAGAAGAAGCTGACGTTCGCGCTGTCCTTGCGCGCGACATAGCGGGTCAAGAGCCCATATACGGCGAACATCGTGGCCGACAGCAGGGGCACCAGGGCCCAGGGGCTGAAGACCCCGAACCCCGGTTCAAGGATGATCAGGACGCCGACGAACCCCACCAGGATCGCCGACCAGCGCCGCCAGCCGACCTTCTCGCCCAGGATTGGCCCGGACAGCGCCGCGACCAGCAGCGGATAGCAGGTGAAGACCGCATGCGCCTCGATCAGCCCGAGCTTGACGAAGGCCACCAGCATGACCGCGATTTCGGCGACCAGGATCACCCCGCGCGAAAGCTGGACCCAGGGAAAGGCCGACCGCGCCGCCGCGGCAATGCCCCCGGGCGACCGGGCGGCCAACGCCATGGCGAAGAGGGCGAAGAACCAGAACCGCACCATCACCACCATGGTGACGTGATAATGCGACCCCAGATGCCGCGAGATCCCGTCCTGTACGGCAAAGACCAGCGTGGTCACGATCATCAGCCAGATGCCGAGTCTGGTGTTCTGCGGGGTGGTCATGCGGGCCTTTGCTCCGCCACTTGCCCTCGCGAAAGCGTTCTCCCGATCTGGCTCCGGCCGGATTTTTCCGTTGTTTTCGAGGGTTATGCGGGAGGGGCTTTGCACCGACGTCCTCGCCATAGCAGGCGGACACGTTCTCTTGAGCCCGACATTCTCCGGACCTCTCGACTGCGCGCATTCGGTGTAGAGCCCGTAACCAGAGGAAAACATTGGACCAACTCCTCGCGCCACCTGAACACTTCGACGCCGGTGGCGTTCGTGAGATGGAACAGAAATCGAACTCCTGCAGCGAGCTTCAATCCGACAGGGGAAGCGCGTTGAGGTCTGACCGGATTTGTCGCCACCCCGGCATGTTTCGATCGAGGGTGTTCAAGAAGAGCTCGTCGTGTCGCGGTGATACGAAATGGGCCATTTCATGCAGGATGACGTAGTCGAGGGCGGCCAGAGGCTTCTTCGCCAGGTCGAGGTTCAGCCACACCAGCCCCTTTTCGGGATTGCAGCTGCCCCATTTCGTCTTCATCAACCGGATGCCCCACCGCGGTGTCGGTACGCCCAGCTGTTCTGACCACTTGGCGATGCGGGGAACGGCCTTTTCCCGCAGCTGTGATCGGTACCACGTCGCCATCCAGCGTGCCTTCTGGTCGGGCGTTGAGCCTGCTGGCACCAACATCGTCACGCGATCCGAAGCGTCTGGACGGATTGCGCAGCGGTTCTTGCCGTTCGGCTGGACCAGAAGCCTTAGCCGCTTTCCAAAGACAAAATGGTGTGAATTTCCGCGCAGAACTGACCCGGGTTTTCCATCGAGAAGTGACCCACCTGAGGGTTATGTTCCGTGGTTCAGGCTTGGGTCAAGGGCTGGGTCGCCTCCTTCCTTTTGCGGGTAGCTACGGCTGAGCTTGCCTTGAAGCGGAAGCTGTCGTTGCCGGTTTCCAGGATGTGACATCGGTGGGTCAGCCGGTCGAGCAAGGCCGTGGTCATCTTGGCGTCGCCGAAGACGGTGGCCCATTCGCTGAAGCTCAGGTTGGTGGTGATGATGACGCTGGTGCGTTCGTAGAGCTTGCTCAAGAGGTGGAAGAGCAATGCGCCGCCTGATGTGCTGAACGGCAGGTAGCCCAACTCGTCCAGGATGACCAAGTCCAGCTTCGTCAGGCTTTCGGCGATCTGACCGGCCTTGCCCTTGGTCTTCTCCTGTTCCAGGGCGTTGACCAGCTCGATGGTCGAGAAGAAGCGGACCTTTCGGCGATGGTGCTCGATGGCCTGCACCCCGAGGGCCGTGGCGGCATGGGTCTTGCCGGTGCCCGGCCCGCCGATCAGCACGACGTTCTCGGCACCGTCCATGAACTCGCATCTGTGCAGCTGCCTCAGGGAGGCCTCGTTGATCTCGCTGGCGGCAAAGTCGAAGCCCGCGAGGTCCTTGTAGGCCGGGAAGCGTGCGGCCTTCATGTGATAGGCGATGGAGCGCACTTCGCGCTCGGCCATCTCGGCCTTCAGGAGCTGCGACAGCATGGGCACGGCGGTCTCGAAGGCTGGGGCGCCCTGTTCGGCCAGCTCGGTGACAGCTTGCGCCATGCCATACATCTTCAGGCTTCGGAGCATGATGACCACGGCCCCGGCGGCAGGATCATGACGCATGGCGATCTCCCTCGATCATGGCGCGCAGGCCGTCGTAACGGGCGACATTGGCCTTCGGCTCATGCTTCAGGATCAGCGCCTGTGGTGTGTCGAGTGGCGGGTCATCGATGGTCTTGCCGTCGACCAGCCGGTGGAGGAGGTTCAGCACATGCGTCTTTGTCGGCACGCCCGCTTCCAGGGCCATCTCCACGGCGGCAAGGACCGCCTGCTCGTCGTGATGCAGGACGAGGGCAAGGATGTCGACCATCTCGCGATCACCGCCAGGCTTGCGCAACATGTGATCCTGCAACTGTCGGAACGCCTTCGGTAATTCCGCAAACGGCGCACCATTCCGAAGCGCGCCGGGCTTGCGTTGAACGACCGCCAGATAATGCCGCCAGTCGTAGATCGTGCGCGCTGGCAGGTTATGGGAGCGCTGGATCAGCCGCGCATGCTCACACAATATCTGCCCTTCGGCGGCAACCACCAGCCGCTCTGGGTAAACCCGAAGGCTGACCGGACGATTGGCGAAAGACGCCGGAACGCTGTAGCGATTGCGGTCGAACGAGATCAGGCAGGTTGGCGACACGCGCTTGCTCTTCTCGACAAAGCCATCGAAGGCCGTCGGCAGTGGCATCAGCGCGGCCTGTTCTTCGGCCCAGACATGGGCGATCGTTCCGGGCAGAACGGCATGCGGGATCTCGCGCCAAAGTTCGAGGCAGCGTTGTTCCAGCCATGCGTTCAAGGCTCCCAGATCTGGAAAGCTCGGCGTCGGCAACCAAAGGCGTGGCCTGGCATCCTGGACGTTCTTCTCGACCTGGCCCTTCTCCCAGCCCGAAGCCGGATTACAGAACTGAGGCTCGAAGACATAGTGGTTCGTCATCGCCAGAAACCGGGCATTGACCTGCCGGTCCTTGCCCCGGCCGACGCGGTCCACGGCCGTCTTCATATTGTCGTAGATCCCGCGCCCCGGCACCCCGCCGAGAACACGAAACCCGTGCCAGTGGGCGTCGAACAGCATCTCATGGGTCTGAAGAAGATAGGCGCGGACCACGAATGCCCGGCTGTGCGCCAGCTTCATATGCGCGACCTGCAACTTGGTCCGCTCACCGCCCAGGATGGCAAAGTCCTCGCTCCAGTCGAACTGGAACGCCTCGCCGGGCCGGAAAGCCAGGGGAACAAAGGTGCCCCTGCCTGTCGTCTGCTGTTCACGCTGCCGGTTCACGCGCCATTCCCGCGCAAATGCAGCCACACGATTGTAAGACCCCGTGAAGCCGAGCGCGACAAGATCCGAATGCATCTGCTTCAAGGTCTTGCGCTGCTTGCGCGTCTTCGCGGCCTCGGACTTCAGCCATGCCGTCAGCTTGTCGGCGAAGGGGTCCAGCTTGCTCGAACGGTGCGAAATGGCGAACTTTGGCTCGACCGTGTCAGCCTTCAGGTGCTTCTTCACAGTGTTCCGCGACAAGCCCGTTCGTCTTGCAATCTCGTAGAACGACAGCTTCTCACGCAGCCGCATCCGTCGGATCAGGTTCAAAAGTTCCATGGTGATCACTCCAGTGCCCCCCGCCGCGCGCCGCCTTGGGGGAAGGGTCACATGGGTCAATTCTCAATGGAAATTCTGAGCCCAAATGGGTCAGTTCTGGGTGAAACTCAACACTTGCTGGGCTTCTGCGCGCTTGCCACCCTTTGTCAGATCGCCGCGCAGGCGACAGGCCTGCT
>NZ_JAEULP010000003.1 GCF_016792905.1 Tabrizicola sp. | reverse complement strand
CTGGCTGGCCAGCCGCACGTTCTGGCCGCGCCGGCCGATGGCGAGGCTGAGCTGGTCGTCGGGAACCACCACCTCGATCCGCTCGGCATCCTCGTCCAGCACCACCTTCGACACCTCGGCCGGCTGCAGCGCGTTCACCAGGAAGGTCGGCACGTCCTCGTTCCAGGGGATGATGTCGATCTTCTCGCCCTGAAGCTCGTTCACCACCGCCTGCACGCGGCTGCCGCGCATGCCGACGCAGGCCCCGACCGGGTCGATGGAGTTGTCGTAGCTGACCACCGCGATCTTCGCCCGGCTGCCCGGGTCGCGGGCCACCGCCTTGATCTCGATGATGCCGTCGTAGATTTCCGGCACTTCCATCTTGAACAGCTCGGCCATGAACTGCGGGTCGGTGCGCGACAGGAAGACCTGCGGACCCCGCGCTTCGCGGCGGACATCCTTGATGTAGCAGCGGATGCGGTCGCCGATCCGGTAGGCCTCGCGGCCGATCTTCTCGTTCCGGCGCAGGATGCCCTCGCCCCGGCCGATGTCGACGATGACGTTGCCGTATTCCTCGCGCTTGACGGCGCCGTTGATGATCGTGCCCTTGCGGTCCTTGAATTCCTCGAACTGGCGGTCACGCTCGGCCTCGCGGACCTTTTGCAGGATCACCTGCTTGGCCGATTGCGCGGCGATGCGGCCCAGGTCGACGGGGGGCACTTCATCGATGACCTCATCGCCGATCTGCGGGTCGGCAAGGTAGGATTTGGCCTGCTTCACGGTGATCTGGGCGTGGTGGTTTTCCACCAGGTCATCCTCGGTCACGGTGCGGACGCGGGTAAAGCTGGCGCGACCCGTCTTGCGGTCGATCTTGACGCGGATGTCCATCTCGGCGCCGTAGCGCGACTTGGCGGCCCGGGCGAGGCTGTCCTCCATCGCCTGGATCACCAGATCCGGGTCGATCATCTTTTCGCGCGCCACGGCTTCGGCGGTCTGCAGAAGCTCCAGCTGGTTGGCGGAGGTGATTGCCATGGGGTTCTCTCCCTAGTGTTTCGTCTCGGGGGTGGGCTCGTCGTCCTCGTCCCCATCGTGTTCTGGCCCGTCAATTTCCTCGATCTCGTCGAACTGGCCATCGGCGGGCTCCGCCACCTTCTTCTGGCGCAGCATCTCGGTGATCAGCGCATCCGAAAGGATCAGCTTGGCGTCGGACAGCCAGTCGAACTTCAGCCCGATGGTCACGTCCTCGCCACCCTCTTCGAGGGTGATCAGCACCTCGTCGCCCTCGACCCCCGCGAGATCGCCCTTGAAGCGGCGGCGGCCGTCGATCAGTTCGGTGGTCTCGACCCGGGCTTCCCAGCCCTTCCACATCTCAAAATCCTTCAGCCGGGTCAGCGGCCTATCGATCCCGGGAGAGGAGACTTCAAGGATGTAGTTTTCTTCCAGCGGGTCTTCCACGTCCAGCACGGCCGAGACGGCGGTGGAGATGTCGCCGCATTCGTCAACGCCGATGCCGCCATCAGGACGGTCGGCCATGATCTGAAGGATGCGGGTCTTGCCGCCCATCAGTCGCAGGCGGATCAGCTCGAATCCCATGCCTTCGATCACCGGGCCGACGATGTCGGCAAGGCGGCGGTCGATGGCGGTTTTCGCGATCAGATCGGACATGGCGTTCCAGAAACAAAAAAGCGGACCCAGCGGCCCGCCCGTCACTTTCGGTAGCTTCAGGTTTGGACCCTGAAGCAGCTGTTGGGGTGCATATAGGCCCCTCTTCCCGAGTCTGCAAGAGGCAAGACGGGCCGTCGAGGAACCCAACTCCGCCCAGTCACGTTGGCCTGATTGCAGGGGTCTGAACAAGCTGCGATAGTCCGGGGAAGGTTGCGAATGGGGTGTCTGCTGAATGTTCGCCGGTAACGGTCTGTCGCGGTTCCGGTTGACTGTCGCATTGGCGGTGATGGTGCTGTCCGCGGCCCAGGCCCAGGCGCTGGACCGGCTGGATATCAGCGTGGCGGGCGGATCGGAGGCGTTGACGGAAGCGGTCAACGAGGCCTCGCAGGTCCGGGCTTTACAGGCACAGGGGCAGACCGATCCGCAGGACCTGCTGGCAGCAGCGCGGTCGGACTATGCACGCATTCTGGCGGCGATGTATGCCAGGGGGCATTATTCGGTCGATATCCGCATCCAGATCGACGGACGCGAGGCGGCGGCAATTCCAGTGCTGGAAGCCCCCCGGTCCATTTCAACGATCCGCATCGCGGTGGATCCCGGCGCCCCGTTCCGCTTTGGCCTGGCGCGGGTGCAACCCCTGCCGCCCGGGACCGAGTTGCCGCAGGAATTCCGGACCGGCGCCGTCGCGGAAAGTGGAGCCGTGACCTCGGCGGTGGGCGTGGCGATCAAGGCCTGGCGCGAAACCGGCCATGCCAAGGCTTTTGTCGCGGCGCAGGACGTGCTCGCCGACCATGCGGCAAAGCGGCTGGATGTGGATGTGGGGCTTGCCCCCGGCCCGCGCCTGCGCTTCGGACATCTGGAGATCGTCGGCGAAGACCGGATGCGCGAACGCCGCATCCGCAAGATCGCCGGTCTACCGGAAGGCGAGACGTTCAGCGAGACCGAGCTGCGTCGCGCGGAGACGCGGCTGCGGCGGACGGGCATCTTCGCCTCGGTCGCGCTGACCGAGGATGATCAGGTCACGGCTCCCGACCTTTTGGGCGTGACCGCGACCGTCGTCGAACAGAAACCCCGCCGCTATTCCTTCGGCGCCGAGATCGCCAGCCTGGACGGGCTGTCGCTGTCCGCGTCCTGGCTGCACCGCAACCTTCTGGGTGGCGGCGAACGGCTGGGCGTTTCGGCTGACGCGACCAACATCGGATCGGGGCAAAGCGGGGTCGACTACGGGCTGGAGGTGACGCTGGATCGTCCCGCCACGCTGACGCCCGATACGACGGCGGGGCTGGTGCTGGGCTATTCGCATGAGGACGAGATCGACTACAACCTCGACTCGGTGACCTTCGGCCTGAAGTTCAGCCATGTGTTTTCCGAGCGGCTGACCGCCCGGGCGGGGCTGACCTACGACTACGTAGACGGACGCGACCCCGGCGGTGCCTTCACCTTTCGCAACCTTTCGCTGCCCTTGGGCGTGACCTGGGACAAGCGGGACGTGGCGAACAATCCGACAAAGGGGTTCTATCTGGATGCCGAAGCCAAGCCCTTCGCGGGCTTCGGCACCACCGGGTCAGGTCTGCGGGCGACGCTGGATGGCCGTGCCTATCGCAGCCTGGGCGAACCCGGAAAAGTCGTCGTCGCGGCGCGGGTGCAGGCGGGGGCGGTGCTGGGCTCCGACCTACTGGAGACACCCCGCGGTGATTTGTTCTTCTCTGGCGGCGGCGGAACAGTGCGCGGGCAGCCCTACCGCTCGCTCGGCATCGCGGTGACACGCGGGTTCGGGCCGGAGTTCCTGATCGGCGGGAAGTATTTCCTTGCGGGGTCGTTGGAAGTGCGGGCCAAGGTCAGCGACAAGATCGGCGTCGTGGGCTTTGTCGACTGGGGCAGCATCGGGCTGGACGGGTTCACCGGCGAGTTTGCCGAATCCCACGCCGGGGCGGGAATTGGCCTGCGCTATGACACGGGGCTTGGACCGATCCGGTTCGACGTGGCCGCACCGATCAGCGGCACGACTGGCGACGGGGTGCAGTTCTATGTCGGCCTGGGGCAGTCCTTCTGATGCGGCGGGTCATGATGATAGGCGCCTGCCTGCTGGCCGGGACCGCCTGGGCGCAGGAGGATGACCGCGACTACCTGACCGCCTTTCTGGAAGACACGCTGTCGGGCGCGGGACGGACGGTCACGGTAACGGGCTTCGCCGGGGCGCTGTCGTCCCAGGCCACCATCGAGCAGTTGACCATCGCCGACGACCAAGGTGTCTGGATCACACTGAACGGCGTGGTTCTGGACTGGAGCCGCTCGGCGCTTCTGTCGGGCGAGTTGAACGTCAACGAGCTTTCGGCGGCCGAGATCATCGTGGCCCGCCTCCCGCAGTCCGAGTCGAGCGCGATGCCGGAGGCCGAAGCCTCTGGCTTTAGCCTGCCTGACCTGCCGGTTTCGGTGAATATCGACCGCGTCGCCGCCGAACGAATCGAACTTGCGCCCGAGGTTCTCGGCCAATCCGTTACCGGGACGCTGGAGGCCTCGATGCAGCTGGCAGGGGGCGAGGGGCAGGCGAAGCTGGACCTGATCCGCACCGGCGACGGACCTGCGGGCGAGATCACGCTGGATGTCGCCTACTCCAACACCTCACGCGAACTGGGCCTGGCGCTCGTTGCCGAGGAGGGGGCGAAGGGGATCGTCGTCAGCCTGCTGGACATTCCCGGGGCGCCCTCGGCCTCGCTGCACATCACGGGACAGGGCCCGGTCGAGGATTACTCCGCCGACATCCTGCTGGCGACCGACGGGGCCGAGCGCCTGAAGGGGACGGTCGCGATCAAGGGCGAGGACGGCGGCTACCGCGCGCGGGCGGACGTGGCAGGCGATCTTGCGCCTCTGCTGGCACCTGAGCAGCTGGAATTCTTCGGCAACAACGTGGCGCTTAGCCTTGATGCGCTGCGCTCGCCCGCCGGACGGATCGCGCTTGACCGGTTCGACCTTTCTGCCCGGTCCGTCAGTCTGAGCGGCAAGGCCGAGATTGCGGCGGATGGCTTGCCGGAATGGTTCGACGTGACCGGCACACTCGCCGCGCCCGACAACATGCCTGTTGTCCTGCCTTTCGGCGACGATACCCGCATCAGCCGGGCCGATTTCCATCTGGCGACGAAGCCGGGGGACAAGGACAGCTGGTCGGGGGAAGTGTCGGTGGACGGGTTCGACCAGCCCGACATGAAGATCGCCCGGATGCGGCTGGACGGTTCGGGCCGGGTGGGGCGGACCCCGGTGGGCAACAGCTTTGGCGGAACGTTCAACGTGCTGGCTTCGGGCCTTGCGCCGACCGACCCCGCACTGGCCGAGGCCCTGGGGCCCGAGATCATCGGTTCGGTGCGGATGCACATGCTGGAGGGTTCCGGTGCCCTGCAACTGTCAGGCATCCGTTTCGAAGGTGCAGGGTTGACCGGCACCGGAGCGCTGAAGATCGAAGGGCTGGAGGATGCGTTCCTGACCAGCGGGCGGATTGCCGTGGAGGCTGCCGACTTCGCACGGTTCTCGCGGCTTCTGGGGCGAAGGCTGGGTGGGTCGGGACGGTTGGACCTGAGCGGGTCCGCCAGCCGATTGTCGGGCTTCTTCGATGCAGACATCGCGTTCAAGGGCACCGATCTGAGCCTGGATATCCCCGAGGCCGACCGCCTGCTTGCCGGTCCGTCGACCCTGACCGCATCCATCCGCCGCGACGAAGGCGGCACGATCCTCCGGTCGCTGGAGCTGGCGGCGAACGGTCTTCTGGCGCGGGCCAACGGGAAGCTGTCCTCGCTGGGGTCGGACCTGGCGGGGTCGGTCACGCTGGACGATCTGGCGGTTCTGGGCCCGGGCTATGGCGGCAGCGTTGCGCTCGACGGTCGCTTTGCCGGCACGCCCGAGGACGGGCAGGTGACGCTGGCGGGAACCGGCCAGTCCCTGCGGATCGGGAACGGCGAGGCCGACAAGCTGCTGGCAGGGAAAAGCGTGCTGGACCTTGCGCTGTCCCTGAAAGACGGCGTGGTGCAGGTGCAGTCGGCGAAAGTCTCGAACCCGCAGTTTTCGCTGGCCGCGAACGGCATGGTCGACGGCAGCCTGCGCACTATCAAGCTTGATGCCCGGCTGGCGAACCTTGGCCTGATCGTGCCCGAGGTACAGGGCCCGCTGACCCTTTCGGGCACCGCCACGCAGGACGAAGACGGCTATGGCCTGAACATCACGGGAAAGGGGCCGGGTCAGATCAATGCCGCTGTAGCCGGCCGGATCGCCAACAGCTTTGCCACGGCGGACCTGACCATCAAGGGCTCGGGCGAGGCGGGGCTGGCGAACCTGTTCATCTCGCCCCGATCGGTTTCGGGCCGCATCGGCTATGATCTGCGGCTGAACGGCCCCCTTGCGCTACGCTCTCTTGCGGGCAGGGTCACTCTGTCCGACGGACGGATCGCCGATCCGGGGCTGGGCCTGTCCCTGCAGGGGGTCGAGGCGATTGGCGAGTTGCAGTCCGGTACGCTGCGGCTGGCCGCGACCTCTGCCCTGTCTTCGGGCGGCAAGCTGCGGATCGACGGGCCAGTCGGGCTGGAGAGCCCGCAGTCGGCCGACCTGGCGATCACGCTGGAAGGATTACGGCTCTACGATCCCGAACTTTACGACACACGGGTCAGCGGCAGCCTGACGCTGAAAGGTCCCCTGACGGGCGGCGCGCTTCTGTCGGGCAGCCTGAGCCTTGCGGAGACCGAGATCCAGGTGCCCGCCTCCGGCTTCAGCTCGGCCGATGCGCTGCTGGACATCCGTCATCTGCGCGAACCCGGCGCGGTGCGCGAGACCCGTCGAAAGGCCGGATTGCTGGGAACCGGCAGCGGGCAATCCGGCGCCGATGGCGCAAGTCGGCCCATTGCGCTGGATCTCACTATTTCGGCGCCGAGCCGGGTCTTCATCCGCGGGCGCGGCATCGACGCCGAACTGGGCGGCGAGATGCAGCTTCAGGGCACGACCGCCGATGTCCGCCCGGCCGGGGCCTTTCACCTGATCCGGGGAAGGATGGACATCCTGGGTCGCCGACTGGTCCTGTCGCGCGCCGACCTGACGCTGGAAGGCAGCCTGATCCCCCAGATCAGCATCGCTGCCGAAACCGAAAGCGACGGGATCACCAGCAGCGTCACGGTCGAGGGCCCCGCGGATGACCCGGTGGTCAGCTTCACCTCGGCGCCCGAACTGCCGCAGGAGGAGGTGCTGGCGCGGCTGTTGTTCGGGCGCAGCCTGGACAAGATCTCGCCGTTGCAGGCCGCGCAGCTGGCCAATGCGGTTGCAGTTCTGGCCGGACGCGGGGGCGTGGGGATCGTCGGCAACCTGCGGCGCAACTTCGGGCTGGATGATCTGGACGTCACCACGGCCGAGGACGGAACGACGGCGCTGAAGGCCGGGAAATACATCTCGGACAATGTCTACACCGAGGTCGAGGTGGATCAGGATGGCAAGAGCCAGATCAACCTGAACCTCGACCTGCGCGAAGGCGTGACCGTCAAGGGCCGCCTGGGGGCCGATGGCGATACCGGGATCGGCATCTACCTGGAGCGGGACTACTAGCCTCGCACGGGCGCCTGCTTTTGCCGGTCAGGGTGGCGGCGGCGCTGCCTCTTCGTCGTCCGAGCCGCACATGACAATGCACAGGATCAACGGCACCGCCAGCCAAGGCAGAATTCCGGTGCTCGACGCAGGTTTCTCCGCGACCACCGGCTCCTCTTCCTCGACGACGACAACCGGGCCACCGGCCTGGGCCGAAGATGCGACCAGAGCAGCGGACAGTGCGAATGCGGTCAATAGCTTCATGGTGCCCTCCTGCTGTGGGGCCATGTCTGAAGATAGGCGCAGTACCGGAATTCCGCAGCCGATCATCGGTGCGTGACTCAACAATAGCCGAAGTTGCGCGGAAATTGCATCAGTTTCGTCCGATCCGGGCCGACCCGACGTGGGCGCGCAAGCATTCGGTCAGTCGATCACGCGCTCGAAATCGATATAGCCGATCATGCCACTTACCCATTGCCGCGACTTCCGAATCGATGACCCCTCGATCCAGTAGTCATTGGACAGCTTTCCAAGCGGTCTTTCGCAGGTCTCTGTCACATGGGTCGTCGTGTGGCTGCGCCCGACAATCTCGATGGTTTCCTTGCCGACGATGGCGGTCGAGCAGTCATACGTCCGCCGCGTCCCCTGATCGTCATCGCCAAGGAAGTAGTAGATGCGCTGGTAGCTGGTCCCGGCTGCCAAAAGCTGGCCGACCGAGGGCGCCTGCGCCGACATCAGATCAGGGCCAAGCCCGCGGGTCTGGATCAGCACCCCATTGCGCTGGGAGAACGTCGCCCCGTCCCGGGTCTTCCAGGTCAGGACGTCGTCCTTGGTATCAATGACGGTAACGAAGGCGTTCTGGCCCAAAGTCTTGGACGACACGCGAAGGATCGGCTTTCCGGCCTTTTCCAGGGCAGCACGCCGTTCCGCAGGAGTTTTCACCGTGCCGTCGGTCGTTTCTTCGGTCTTGCCACCCTTGACCTTGGAAACCGTGTTCTTCGCCATGGCACCCAGGGCCGAGACGAACGGGCTCGGCCCGGTCTTTTCCGACCCGCATCCGGCGAGCATGCCAATGACAGCAAGGGCGGCGGCAAGTTTCAGCATCGAAGTCACCGCCAGACCCTGCCCCAATCGGGATCGAGCCCATCGGTGTGATAATCCCGAATCGATTCATACAGGCGGCCATCGACGTCGACCCGTGCCCCGCCATCGCCGCCCGTGGGCCGGAAGGTCATGCCGAAGCCCCGTCGGCTGTCCGTTCCCATCGCCCAGTTCAGCGGAATGGTGAAGCGAACGCCTTTGTCAAAACCGCCTTCGCCATAGTCGGCCGCGCTGACATCGGTAACGGTCGCAAAGGCACCGACCCGCCAGCCGTTGGCAAACACCCGGTCGAGCGAGATCGTCGCGCCGACATCACCCGCAAGGTAGCGGCCCACGTCCAGCTCGCCCAGATAGCCGTTGCCGAAATCGTAATAGGCCGAGACATGGCCGGTCACGACGTCATAGTCGTATTCGCCGAAGCCGAAACCGCCGTCCGTATCGCGCTGCTTGGTGTAGTTCAGTTCGACCCCAAGGGCGAGCTGGCTGTCGACGGGCTTCCACAGCACCTCTCCCGAGATCCCGGCATGCATCCGTTCCAGGTAGCCGACGGTCACGCGCGAATAGAAATCCGGGGCGGGCCGGGCATACCAGGCAAAGGTCAGCCGCTCCAGGGCCGGGTCGCCGAATTCGTTGTACAGCGATCCGTCCGTGCGAACGTGCTGCAGGGGAGAGGTCGAAACCGCACCTCCGTCGCGATTGCTGGCCAGTTCCTTGTAGATTGCGCCAGAGATCACCAGGCCGGGAGCAATGTCATAGGTGCCGGACAACCGAAGCCCCACATCGCCTTTCCGTGGTTCGGGCAGGCGAAGCACGGGGCGAAGGCTCCAGCGGAACTTCGGGTACAGCCCCTCGTCGCCCAGAGAATAATCCGGAACCGGACCGGCATCGGTGACAGTCACCCGTTCACGCAGGAGCGTTGCGTTGTCGGCGGTGTATTCCAGCGACTCCAGGTCGCTGCGCCGGATGGTGATCTTCGAGGCACCGATGCCGTTCACCACGGGCACGATCTCGAACACCTCGACCGAGGCCGGCATCACATGGCTGAGCGCGCGGGCCGTGCGGCCAATGGCCTGCGAGCCGGCGTCGATCCGGCCATTGCGGATACGGACCTGAACCGTCGTCGCGGTGTAGGCAAGGTCTTCCACCGCAATTCCGTCTGCCGCCAGCCGCTTGGCCAGATTCTCGCGCAGGATCGGCCCGGCATCCGCCTGCGTCACCCAGCCGCCGTCATAGGCATCCGGATCGGCCGACCGGGACGGACGCGCCTTGACCGGAGCCGGGGCCGGACCGACCACGCCGCCGGTCGCCCGGCTTTTCGGGTCAAGGATGATGTGGAAGGCAAGCGCAAATTCCGAGCCATACAGCGAATAGGCCCCGAAGCGCATGTTCGGGCTGCGCTGGTATTCGACGCCAAAATTGAACGGGCTGTCGCGTTCGATCAGGCCGCGCTCGTCGTCTTCCAACAGATAGGCGTCCGAGGAATACTCGCCCTTGATCGTCCAGTAGTCGTTGATCTTGTATTCGACCCCCGCGAAAGGCGCCGCCTCGCCGCGGAACCACTGGTCGGCGTTGGGCGTGCCGGTCGGGCTGACCGGGGGCCGGTTGCCGAACGGTGTACCGATCCCGCCATAGCTGCCCAGCCGTCCCCATCCGAGACCTGCCGTTACCTTCAACTTGTCGCCGAAGGTCTTGGTCGCCGCGACATATTCCGAGGAGAACAACCCCTTCCCCGTCAGGTCCTGCAGCCCGATGGTCAGCGCAGGCACGAACCTGCTTTCCTTCAGCACCTGGTAGCGCAGGTCGATGCTGCGGTCGGTTTCCTTGTCGTCGCCGGGAATAAGGGTGTCCCAGTCGCGCCAGGTCTGGAACCGGAAGGACGCCGAAAGCCGCTCGCTCGCTTGAAAGCTCAGCGTCGTGCGGGTGATCGGGCCGACGACGCCCATGCTGAAGGAGAAGGTCGCATCCTTCTGCGCATCGCCCGAGGGCATGTCGATCAGGCCGGTTACGCCGTTCATGTTCAGCGTTCCGGTCATCTCCGCCAGGGCGGGCGCGGTAGAGAGCGCCGTGCCCAGGGCAAGCGACGAAAGCAGGAAGCGAGGCGAAGGCTGCATGTTGACCGGGTCCAGGATACCGGCACAGTCTATGCGAAGATACGGCGGGCAGGGCAAGGCCTATTGGCAGCCCTGCGGCCCGAACGACGGAACCTATGGCATTTCGGACATGACCCGAAGGGTCAGCCGTCTTCCAGCTTGATCCGCAGCTCGCGCAGCACGGGAAGGAGCGCCCGCACCCGCTCGGCGCCCACGGCCTGCACAACCTCGGCGATCAGCGGCACAACGCCCGCCAATGCCGCCTCGCGCGCCGCCCGGCCGCTTGGGCTGATCGCGACGAACTTCTGCCGCGCATCCTCCCAATCGGGGCGGATATGCACATGCCCCGCCCATTCGAGCTTGTTCAGCGTGTTGGTCATCGCGCCCCGGGTAACGTGGAACGACTTCGCAAGCTGTGCCGGGGTCCGTTCCTCACCCACCCTCGCCAGATGGTTCAACACGCTGAAATGCGACAGTTCCATCCCCTTCGGCAGCACCTTCGAGATGCGGTTCCGTGCCAGCTGGTCGGCCATGAACAGCTCGCCGAACAGGGCCACCGCGATGTCGTCGGCCTTCTCGGCGCTCATGGCCCGTCGAAGCCCCGGTCATGCGACAGCGACGGCACCCTGCCCCGCGCCTTGTCCACGTCGGTCAGGTCGAGGTCAACGATCGTCACCCCCGGTTCCATCCCCGCATCGGCCAGCACTTCCCCCCAGGGCGCGATGGCCAGCGAATGCCCGTGCGTCTTGCGCCCCTTGCCATTCGCTTCCGGGTGGAAGCCGGTCTGCGCCGGTGCCAGCACGAAGCACCCCGTTTCGATCGCCCGGGCGCGCAGTAGGGTTTCCCAATGCGCAGCACCAGTGATGTGGTTGAAGGCCGCAGGCACCGCGATCACCTGCGCCCCACCCTGCGCCAGACGGCGATAGAGCGCCGGAAACCGCACGTCGTAGCAGACCGTCATGCCGATTCTTGCGAGGGGCGTTTCAGCCACCACCGCCCGCGCACCGGGCCGGTAGCCCTCGCTTTCACGATAGACCTCGGTCGGCGAGACGTTCACGTCGAACATGTGGATCTTGTCGTAACGGGCCACGATGTCGCCGTCCGGCCCGATCAGAAAACTGCGGTTGGCAAAGCGGCCGTCCGCGTCATGGGTCAGCACGCCCAGAGAGCCGATCAAGAGCCAGATCCGCGCCGCCTTCGCCTCGGCCCGCAGCGAAGCGAGCGTTTCGTCGTCCTCCTCGTGCCGGAACACCGCCCGCTGATGGGCCCGGCTGGAAGACAGCCCGTTCGTCATCTCTGGCGTCAGCACGAAGCCTGCGCCTTGCGCCATGGCCTGCCGGATGAACCCGACGGTCTCCGGCAGGTTCGCCGCCGGATCGTCCGAAACGTTCAACTGGACCAGCGCTGCTCGCATCACTCGGCCAGCATCGCGTCAAGTTTGCCGGAATGGTCCAGCGCGTGCAGGTCATCCGACCCGCCGACATGGGTTGCCCCGATGAAGATCTGCGGCACGGTCCGCCGCCCGTTCGCCCGCTGCACCATCGTTGCACGCAGGTCAGGGTCGGCGCTGACGTCGATCTCGCGATAGGCCACGCTCTTGCGGTCCAGAAGCCGCTTGGCCATGGCGCAATAGCCGCAGAAGGGGGTCGTGTAGATTTCGACGGGACGCATCAGGGCACCTCTCTCGGCCCCGAATATAGGGATTCAACCGTCTTTCGCAACGCGCGCCAGGCTCAGGACCGAAACCGACCGCGCCCCTGCCGCCATGATCGCCTCGGTCGCGGCGGCAAAGGTCGCGCCCGAGGTCATCACGTCATCGACCAGCAGGATGTCCCGCCCCGCTACCCGCTTCTCCCGTGTCACGGGCACGGCGAAGGCACCGACGAGATTGGCAAAGCGGGCGTCCCGCGTCTTGCCCTCCTGGCTGCCGGTCGATCGTTTGCGGGTCAGCGCGTCCGGGCAATGGTCCAGCCCCGCAGCCCTGGCGATGGCGCGGGACAGCAGAGCCGCCTGGTTGAACCGCCGCCGGAAAAGACGCATCCAGTGCAGCGGCACCGGCACCGCCAGCATACCCGGTTGCAGGATCGGAGCGGCTGCCTTGAGCATCCAGGCCGAGGCCGGGCGCGCGAGGTCCATCCGGTCGCCGTGTTTCAATGCCAGCACCAGCCGTCGTCCGTTGTCGCGGTACATCAGCGCGGCGCGGCCCCGTTCCCAGGGGCGGGCGATGGTCATGCAGTCATCGCAGCGCACCCGTTCGCTGCTGTCCTGCCCCGGCAAGGGCACGCCGCACTGGTCGCAGACGAGGCCGGAGATGAAGGCCGTCTCGCGCCAGCAGTCGGCGCAAAGTCCGAAGTCGCTTTGAACCGGCGCCGCGCAGGAAATGCATTGCGGCGGATAAAGCACATGCAGCGCGCCTTGCAATCCCATCCGGCCCTCCTAATCTTCGCCCGATGACCCAGCCTATGATCCTGACCGACCGTGCGGCCCTGATCCGCCACCGCGAGCGAGGGCGAAGCCTGCCCGGCCATGCGGAAGCGCTGTTCCTGCACCATCTCGCCCTGTCCGACCTTCAGGAGAGACTGAGTGAGGTTAACAGAAGGTTTACGGCACCGGCCGTCGTGACCGGATTCCACGAGATTTTCCGTGAACTGGCGTCGGCCTCCGTCGTTGCGGACGACGATCTGATCGCTCTCGAAGCTGGCGCGCACGATCTTGTCGTGCACGCGATGTCTCTCCACTGGGCCAACGACCCCATCGGTCAACTCGTGCAGTGCCGCAGGGCCTTGAAACCCGACGGGTTGTTCCTTGCGGTGCTTCCCGGTGGCCGCAGCCTTCAGGAACTCCGCGCCGCGCTGGCAGAGGCCGAAGCGTCAGTGACCGGCGGACTTTCGCCCCGGGTCCTCCCGATGGGCGAAATCCGCGACCTCGGCGCGCTGATGCAACGGGCCGGGTTTGCCCTGCCGGTCGCCGACAGCCTGGTGCAGACGGTGGAATATCAGAGCTTTCCTGCCCTCCTGTCCGACCTCCGCGCCGCTGGCGAGACCAATGCCCTGACCGGGCGGCTGCGTCACTTCACCCGGCGTGCGGTCCTCGCCGAGGCCGCCCGTATATACGCCGGTAGCTACAGTACCTCCGAGGGCCGGTTGAAGGCAACGGTGGAGCTGGTGTTCCTCACCGGCTGGGCCCCGCATGAAAGCCAGCAACGGCCCTTGCGACCGGGATCGGCCAGGGCCCGGCTGGCGGATGCCCTGGGCGTGCCGGAGAAGCCCTTGCCCAAAGATGGTTGACCCGGCCCGTCCAACCCTTATGTCCCGCCTTGAACCAATGGGAAGAACCGCCATGCAGGGACCCGAGACCACCGTCACCCCCGGCCAGGGCCGCCTGGCCCATGCCCCCGTAGACCATCCGCAGGTCCGCGCGCCGCGGGTGGGGGTGCTGCTCGCCAACCTCGGCACGCCGGACGGCTACGACTACTGGTCGATGCGGCGCTATCTGGGCGAGTTCCTGTCGGACAAGCGGGTGGTCGACTATCCCAGCTGGAAATGGCAGCCGCTGTTGCAGCTGGTGATCCTGTCGAAGCGGCCCTTCACCTCGGGGGCGAATTACAAGCTGATCTGGAATGAGGACCTGGACGAAAGCCCGCTTCTGACCATCACCAAGGCTCAGACGGCGGCGATTGCAGCGGTACTGGCTGAAAGGCACGGGGCGGAGGTGATGGTCGATTTCTGCATGCGCTACGGCAACCCCTCGACCGAGGCGAAGGTCAGGGCGATGGTCGCGGCGGGGTGCGAGAAGATCCTGTTCTTCCCGCTCTACCCCCACTACGCCGGGGCGACCTCGGCCACCGCGAACGACCAGTTCTTCCGCGCCCTGATGCAGGAGAAGCGGCAGCCCGCCGTGCGGACCGTCGCCGAGTATTTCGACCACCCGCTCTACATCGACGCGCTGGCCGGGTCGGTCGAGGCAGCCTATGCGACGCTGGATCACCGGCCGGACGTACTTGTCGCCAGCTACCACGGGATGCCGCAGCGGTATCTGCGGGAGGGGGACCCCTACCATTGCCAGTGCCAGAAGACCTCGCGTTTGCTGCGGGAGAGGCTGGGGTGGGAGAAGGGGTCGATCGACACCAGCTTCCAGTCGGTCTTCGGGCCGGAAGAATGGCTGCGACCCTATACGGTCGAACATGTGGCGGCGCTGGCGAAGGCGGGGAAGAAGCGGATCGCGGTGATGGCCCCGGCGTTCTCCGCCGACTGCATCGAGACGCTGGAGGAGATCAACGGCGAGATCCGGGAGGCCTTCCTGCATGCGGGGGGGGAGGTCTTCACCTACATCCCCTGCCTGAACGACCAGCCTGCCCATATCAGGGCGCTGGTGGCGGTGATCGAGGAGAATCTGGCGGGGTGGTTGCTGCGGGCGAGATAAGTGTCCACGGTGGACAGATTTTTCGGGTTAATGATTTCAATGGGTTGGTCGCGGACATTTACGATTTGTTAGGACTTGGCAAGCATGGTCGAGAGCGGTCAAGGCATGACAGTCTGGCAGCGGATTACTGCAAGGATGTAAATCGAGAGAATGACTATTCCTGCTGACGACCTCCTTTCCGCACTCCTCGAAGCTTCTCCGCTCCCGACGGTCCAAGCGCCCCGCAATGCGCGCGGCCTTTACGGGCTTGTCGATCACAACGGGGATCTTCGCTACATCGGTTCGACCCGCTCGACAGATCAGTCCTTCTACGAGCGTATCCACCAGCGCCACCGCACTGGTTCGGAGGGGATGAGCCATTACTTTTCGCAGATGTACAACGTTGGCCGGATGTGGCGTGACCGCAAGGATCCGATGACGAAGGCTGACGGCGACCTTGCCAAGGCGTTGCGGAACGAATTCGTCCTTGATCATTGCCGCGCGGTTTGGCTTCCCCTCCCCGAAACGGTGGACATCGCACAGCTCGAGGCCGAGGTGATCCAGCGCGCTCCCGATCACGTCAAGGCCTGGAACCGGCGCGGAATGAAGGCTTATGACGAGCCTGTCGACAAAGTGGACTCCACGCTTTGCCGACTTGGTTGGGGCGCGCGGGAATTCGCGGCCATCGAACGACAGCGCTTGCGTTTCCTGGCAGCGATGGCGGGCACTGTAACGGTGCCTGTTTTGAAGCCGGTGTCCATCAGCCCGGCACGTGTTGCCTCTTTCCCGAAAGGTCCATTCCGATTCTTCGCGCTGGATGTCGAGACGGCGAATAATGACCGGGGAAGCATCTGTCAGATCGGCGTTGCCTGTGTGCGTCCGGACAATTCCATCGAGACATGGACGACTTTTGTCGACCCGAAGGTTGATCACTGGGTGTTCACCTATCTGCACGGCACCAGCGTCCGCACGGTGCGGGGTGCTCCTGCCTTCGCTGAAGTGTTACACATCTTGGAAGACTCCTTGGCGGGCGGGACTGTCTACCAGCATTCCGGATTTGATCGAAGCGCTATTGCCGCGGCCTGCGGCAATAGCGGTTTACCAGTCCCGCAGTGGAACTGGCGCGACAGCGTCCACGTTGCCCGTGCCGCCTGGCCTGAGCTTCGCGGAAATGGCGGCCACGGCCTCGCAAGCCTCAAGCAGCATCTTGGCCTGGTGTTCGAGCACCATCATGCCGGCGAGGACGCGCGCGCTGCTGCGGAAGTGGTCTTGAGAGCCGAGGGGATGCAGGTGGGCCCTATGCAGGTTCCTGCGCCGATCAGAAGGAACAGGCCCGTGGACGATGAGGACTTCGCAGTCATCGAAGATGAAGTCGATGTCATTGCGGTCGGGTCGAAACCTGCGGCGACACCGATCCCGTCAGGCCCAATCCCCCAATCTGTTGTCCCGCGCCGCATTGGAACGACCGAGATTACTCAAGGCAACATCGACAACAACCACATCTACCTTAGAAGCTTCTTCGATAGATTTCCTGCCGATGCAGTCGGCGGATCGAACAGGTCCTCAACAGCCTTGCGTGAAGTCTCAGTCGACTGGGGTGGCAGCGAAGTCGTCACGACCGATCTCGATGGAGCAAAGCGGTTCTTCCGCAAGCGCGGCTGGATCAGAGAATTCTTCGCCTTGCACAGAGTCACGGCGGGGGACGTGGTGGCCGTGGAGGAGGTGGGTCCCTACCAATACCGTCTGACGGTGGTGCGTCTGACTTGAGCCGGAGTGCGGGCCGAACGCTGCCCGATCAGGCAAGCGGGCACGAAAAGGACCGCGAAGCCCGTCGGCGACGCGGTCCCATTGTTGACGCCAAATGGGGCAGGTCAGATCAACCGCACCTGCGTCCCGACCTTGGCGAATCCGTACAGTTCCAGGATGTGCTCGTTGTAAAGCCCGATGCAGCCGCTTGAGGAGCGGCGGCCGATCTTGCGGGTGTCATGCGTGCCGTGAATCCGGTAGGCGGGCCAGCCGAGATACAGGGCACGGACGCCGAGCGGGTTGTCCGGCGCCCCGCCTTCCACGACGGCCGGCCATTCCGGGTGACGCTGCAACATGGAAGCCGTCGGGCGCCAGGTCGGGTTCTCGACCTTCTGGATCACCGAGGTGACGCCGCGCCGCGTCAGCTCTTCCGTCAGGGGAACCGAGGTCGGGTACAGCCGGTAGATCGACTGGTCTTCCGACCAGAAATGCAGCGCGCGCGAAGTCGTGTCGGCCAGGATCGCGCCGTTGCGGGTGTTGTCGAAATAGTCCTGCCACTGCAACATGCGGAAGCTGGAGATGTTGTTGCGCACCGAGGTGGCGGGTTCGGTGAACTCGGTGCTGCCGTCCTGGGCAAAGGCGGGAAGCGCTGCCAGACCGGCAACGCCCACCGCCGCACCCAGAACCGCCCGGCGGTTGACCGTGTCGTTCGACATGGCAGAAACTCCTCAAAGACCGTGTTTGCGCGGCCTATAGCGCTTTTCCTTGGCAGCCGCAAATCAAAGACCTGTCAGCATCGGGCGATGGGCAAGTCTTCGTCGCCGTCCCCGAGGCGGCACGGCATGTCGGCATCCGCTCATGAGCAGAAGCCTGTTTGAACCTCCCGCAAGCTTCCGCTAAGAGGGGCCGAATGGCCGCTTCGGGCGGCATCGAACTGGTGGACGGAATGGATAGACGCATCTTCCTGGCACAGGGCATGGTCCTGGCCCTTGCAGCCTGTGGCACGACGAGCGAGCCGCAGGTCGGCGCGGACGGCAAGCCCCTGCCCCGGGTCTACAAGATCAAGGATGGGCGCGAGGTGTCGTTCCGCTTCCTTGACTCGATGAACACGCTGCGGTCGGCCAAGGGCCTGCCCCAGGTGGCCTTCGATGCGAACCTGAACGCCGCGGCAGAAACCCATTCGCGCGACATGTCGGTGCAGAACCGGCCCTGGCACTTCGGCTCGGACGGGTCTTCGCCGCTGGTGCGGGCGCAGCGCAGCGGGTTCACCGGACGGCTTCTGGGCGAGAACATCTCGGAGACCTATGAGACCGAGCTGGAGACCCTGTCATCGTGGATGGCGCAGGGCGATACCCGCGACGTGATCATGGACCCGCTGGCGACCCGTCTGGGCTTTGCCTGGTTCCAGGAGCCGGGTGGCAAGATCTGGTGGACGATGCTGACCGGGGCCTGATCGCGCCCGGCCAGAGGAAACGGGGGCCTTCGGGCCCCTTTTTCATGTCCAGGTCAGGGCAGGATGAAGACCGGGGTGCCGGGTTTCACCATGGAATAGACGATCTCGATTTCCTTGTCGGTCAAGGCGACGCAGCCCCAGGTCCAGTCGCGTTTCGAGACGCGGGTGTTCGGGCCGCCATGGATGAAGATGTCGCCGCCGGGGGATTTGTCCTGGGATTCGGCAAAGGCGATGTCGGCCTCGTTCGGGTAGGAGATGCCGAGCGAGAGGTGATACTGCGAATCCGGGTTCTTGTAGCTGATGAAATACTGGCCTTCGGGGGTCTTTCCGTCGCCCTCGAACTGCTTGTGACCGACGGGGGCGAAGCCGAGGCCGATGTCATAGGCCTTCAGCACCTTTTCGTTGTGGAAGAGATACATCTTGCGGTCGGCCTTGTGGACCTGGACCTGGGTGACTTCCGGTCCGTAATACCTCTTGAACTTCGAGCCGCAGCCCGAAAGACCGATCACGGCGACGAGGATCGCCAACCACCCGAAAAACCGCATGCCCTTGTCCGCCTGTAGTGCGCCTGTTTTTTCCCAATGGATACAGGAAAGTGGCCGGCTTGCCTAGTCGGCTGGCGGGGCCAGGGGATCACGGAAATGTCAGGGGCGGCTGAGGCGGGCGACAAGCTCGACATGGCTGGACCAGCGGAACTGGTCGACGACCCGGACCCAGTCGAGGCGGTAGCCCTTGTCCGTGAAGGCCCTGGCATCGCGGGCGAAGGTGACGGGGTTGCAGGAGACGGCGGCGATCACCGGGATTTTCGACTGCGCAAGGCGGTCGGTCTGCGCTTCCGCTCCGGCGCGCGGGGGGTCGATGACGGCGCCGGTGAAGGTGAGCAGTTCGTCAGGTTCCAGCGGGCGACGGAAGAGGTCGCGGGTTTCGGTGGAGACGCGGTGGAGGTTCGGGGTGTTGCGGGCGGCGAGGTCGAGGGCCTTGGTCATGGCAGGGTCGCCTTCGAGGGCGTGGACTTCCATGGTTTCGGCGAGGGGGAGGGTGAAGGTGCCGATGCCGGAGAAGAGATCGACAATCCGCTTCTGCGGGCCGAGGGCTTCACGGACGGCATGGAGGAGGGCGGCTTCGCCTTCTTGCGTCGCCTGCAGGAAGGACCCGGCGGGTGGGACGACGGTGGCGGGGCCCATGGTGAGGGCGGGGCGGTCGCGCAGGGCGACGGTCTCGCCGTCCCAGGTGAGGCGGGAGAAGGCGTGTGTCTCGACGAGGCGGGCGAGGTCGAGGCGGAGGGCGGCGTCGAGGGGTTTGCCGCCTGTCACTACAACATCTGGCCCGCCGCGGGTGAGCGTCACCTGCAGGGAGAGTTCGGTCGTGCGCGATCCACCGGCTGCGACGAGGGCTTGCAGGCCGGGGAAGGCGGCGAGGAGGGCGGGGTGGAGGAGCTGGCAATCGGGGATTTCGACGATCGTGTCCGAGGCGCGGGCGTGGAAGCCCATCAGGACGCCGGACTTGGTGCGGCGGGCCGACAGCGTGGCACGGCGGCGGGAACGTGCGGGCGAGGCGGCGAGCGGCAGGAAGGGCGCGGTCAGGCCTTGGGCGGCCAAGGCGGTGGCGACGACGTCCTGCTTCCACCGGGCCACGAAGCTGTCGGAGGCGTGTTGCAGCTGGCAGCCGCCGCAGGTGCGGGCGTGGCGGCAAGGGGGTTTGACGCGGTCGACCGAGGGGGTGACGATCTTGGGGTCCAGCAAGCGGTCGCCGTCTTGGGTGCCTTCGATCACCTCTCCCGGCAGGGTGCCGGGGACATAGATCGGGCCCGAGTCCGGCGCGCGGGCAATACCGTGGCCCAGATGGCCCAGCCGGTCGATGGTGACGATCACTCTGCCGCTTCCGCTTCGTCTTCGGTGCCGATGAAGCCGCCAGACTGCCGGTTCCAGTAGCGGGCGTATAGGCCGCCAAGGTCCAGAAGCTCGGCGTGGCTGCCTTGTTCGACGATCCGGCCCCGGTCCATCACGATGATCCGGTCCATCGCGGCGATGGTCGACAGGCGGTGCGCGATGGCGAGCACGGTCTTGCCTTCCATCACGCGTCCCAGCGCCGCCTGAATGCTGGCCTCGACCTCGCTATCAAGCGCGGACGTCGCCTCGTCCAGCACCAGGATCGGCGCGTCCTTCAGGAAGGCGCGGGCAAGGGCGATGCGCTGGCGCTGGCCGCCGGACAGCTTCACCCCGCGTTCGCCGAGGAAGGCGTCGTAACCCTTGCGGCCCTGATGGTCGAGCATGTGGGCGATGAACTCGTCCGCCTCGGCGGCGCGGGCGGCGGCGATGATCTCGGACTCGGAGGCTTCGGGTCTGCCGTAGGCGATATTATCGCGCGCGCTGCGATTGAACATCGCGGTTTCCTGCGTGACCATTCCGATCTGCCGACGCAGCGATTCCTGCGTGACCTTGCGCAGGTCATGGCCGTCGACGGTGATGTGACCCTCTTCCGGGTCGTAGAGGCGCAAGAGAAGCGAGACGAGCGAGGACTTGCCCGCGCCGGATGCCCCGACGATGGCCAGCTTTTCCCCAGCCCGGATCGTCAGGTCGATGCCCTGCACCCCGCCACGCTGGCGGCCATAGGCGAAGGTGACATCGTCATAGCGGATTTCGCCCTTCACCCGCGGCAGGGCGACGGCATCGGGGGCGTCGGTCAGGGTATGGGGGGCAGAAAGCGTGCGCATCCCGTCCTCGACCTCGCCCACAGAGGTATAGATCGACATCAGGGTAAAGCTGACCCAGCCCGACATCTGCGCGATCCGAAGCGCGATGGCACCCGAGGCGGCGATGTCCCCGGCGGTGGCGGCGCCCTGTTGCCACAGAAGGACGGTGCCACCGATGAGCAGGACCGGCAGCACGCCCGCCAGCAGCATCAGCGCGAAGCGGAACCAGGTGGAGATGACGCCAAACTCCAGCGACCGGTCGCGGAACACCTCCATCGCGTCGATGGCGACGCGGTCTTCGAAGGCGGCATGGGCGAAGAGCTTCACCGTCTTGATGTTGGTGATGGTGTCCACGACCTGGCCCGAGACCATCGCGCGCGACGAGGCGCGGGCGGCGGAGTTCTTGCGGATCACCGGCAGGAAGAAGCGGATCAGGAACAGGTAGGCGACCAGCCAGATCATCAGCGCAATCGCCGCCTTGGCATCGACCGCCAGCAGGAAGGCGACCGAGCCGATGACCGAAGCCAGCGCGAAACAGACGGTGTTGATGACCTCGGTCGCGACATCGGTGACAGCACGGGCGGCCTGCATCTGCTTTTGCGCGATGCGACCGGCAAAGTCGTTGTCGAAGAAGGTGACGGCCTGCCCCAGCGTCCAGCGGTGCAGCCGCGACAGGACCAGCGGCATCACGTTCGGGCCGATGATGATGCTGTTCGAGGCCGAGGAGACGGCAAAGGCCAAGGGGCGCAGGATCAGGTAGAAGCCCAGGAACCAGACGACGAGCGACCAGTGCTGGGTGAAGAAGTCAGTCGGGCTGGAACTGACGGCGGCGTCGATCACCCAGCCGAGGATCAGGGCCGAGACGACCTCGGTCACGCCGGCCAGCGAGGACAGCACCCCGGCGATGACCAGCATCGGCCAGGAGCCCGACAGGCACCAGCGGATGAAGGCCCCCAGCTTCTGTGGCGGGTTCCCGTCGGCAGGGCGGAAGGCATCAATGAGGGAGCCGAGGTTCAGAAGCGCGCTCATGAGGGACAGGTAGGCCGGTATGCGGGGGGAAGCAAGGACCAAGCCGCGAGTCGCGCCTGGGTTCCCGTCACGAGGGAGTGTGTTGCCCGCTGGTCCGGGCCAGCCAGTCATTGATGGCCCGCGCCATTTCGGCGGGTTCGCTGCCCGCTTGCCAGCTTTCGCTGAACGGCAGACCGGGCCCCTTGTCGAGGTGGATCACCAGGCGGTGCAGCCGCGGTTTCCACATCCAGTCCAGCTTTGACTGCGTTCCGGCGCGGGCGATGCGCGCAAGCGGGTAGCGTCGCAGCCTGCGGCCACGGAAGTTGCGGCGGGTGAGCGTGGCTTCGCCCGCCGTTCGATCAAGCGCCAGGCGGCAGTGTTCCGCAACGGTCGAGAGGGCGGCAAGGGCCGAGCCGCCGCCAAGGAGGATCAGGCCAAGGCCGGGCGCCCAGCCACCCCGTGCGAGAGCCAGGCCGCCCAGGGCCAGCATGGCCAGCAGGAAGGCCAGAACGCCAAACACGGCCCGCCACGGCAGATGGTCGATCACCAGAAGGTCGGGCCGGTCTGTGACCTTGCGCATCTACTCTGCCGCTTCCTCCTCCAGCCCGATGAAGCCGCCGGACTGCCGGGCCCAGAAGCGGGCATAAAGGCCGTTGCGGCGGAGGAGTTCGGCATGGGGGCCGTCCTCGACCACCTGGCCGTCTTCCAGCACGACGATCCGGTCCATCGCGGCGATGGTGGACAGGCGGTGGGCGATGGCGATCACCGTCTTGCCCTCCATCACGCCATAAAGCGCGCCCTGGATGGCGGCTTCGGCCTCGGAGTCCAGGGCCGAGGTCGCCTCGTCCAGGATCAGGATCGGGGCGTCCTTCAGGATCACGCGGGCGATGGCGACGCGCTGGCGCTGGCCGCCGGAAAGCTTCACGCCGCGCTCGCCGACATGGGCGTCATAGCCGGTGCGGCCTTGCGGGTCCTCCAGCGTCAGAATGAAATCATGCGCCTCGGCCTTCCTGGCGGCGGCGATCATCATCGCCTCGGTCGCGTCGGGGCGGCCGTAGAGAATGTTGTCGCGGACCGAGCGGTGCAGGAGCGAGCTGTCCTGCTGCACCATGCCGATCTTCTGGCGGAGGCTGTCCTGCGTCACCTCGGCGATGTTCTGCCCGTCGATCAGGATCGCGCCGGATTCGGTGTCGTAGAAGCGCAGCATCAGTTTGACCAGCGTGGATTTCCCCGCGCCGGAGCGACCGACGACGCCGATCTTCTCGCCCGGTCGAATGGTCAGCGACACGTCCTGCAAGCCGCCGAACCCGCGTCCGTAGTGGTGGCTGATGCTTTTCAGTTCGATCAGGCCGTGCCGGAAGTTCAGCGGCTTGGCATCGGGCTTGTCGACCAGGGTCACGGGCTGGGCGATGGTCTCCATCCCCTCGGCCAGCGTGCCGAGGTTCTGCACCAGCTGGGTCGAGGCCCACATGATCCAGTACGTCATCGAGTTGATGCGAAGGACCAGAGCCACGGCGGCGGCCACTGCGCCGACCGAGGCGGTGCCGTTCACCCAGAGCCACATGGCAAGGCCGGAGACGCCGAGGATCATCAGCCCGTTCAGGAAGGTCAGCGCAATGTCCATCTTGGTGACGATGCGCATTTCCTTCTGGAAGGTCTTGCGCGCCGTCTCGATGGCGTCCTTGGCATAGTTCAGCTCGTTGCCCTGATGGGCGAAAAGCTTGACGGAATGGATGTTGGTGTAGCTGTCCACCACCCGGCCGGTGACGGCGCTGCGCGCTTCGCTGGAGGCCGTGGCGGCGGGACCGGCGCGGCGGATCGTCCAGCGCATCAGGGCGAGGTAGCCGATGAGCCAGAGGATCAGCGGGATCATCAGGCGCGGGTCGGCGTCGGCGAGCATGAGGAGCGCGCCGACGAAGGTGGTGCAGGCGAAGGCAGCCATGTCGAAGACCTGGAACACCGCGTCCCCTGCCGCCGGAGGGGCCTGCATGATCCGGTTGGCGATGCGGCCGGCGAAGTCGCTTTCGAACCAGCCGACGGGCTGGCGCAGGACATGGCGGTGCGCCCGCCACCGCATCATGGTGCCGAAGTTCGTCAGGATGGAGTTGTGCAAGAGGCCGACCGATCCCCCGGCAACCACCGGGCGGATGAAGACGATGACCACGGCGACCAGCAGGATCTCGGCCCAGTGCGCGGCCATGAAGGCCTGCGGGGTCTGGCCGGTCATCAGGTCGACGAGGCGGCCGAGATACCAGATCAGGCCAATGTCGAGGACGCCGTTGCCGATCGAGAAGACGGCCGTGACCGCAAACACCTTGCGGAAGGCGCGGACGTAGTCCTTCAGGAACGGCCAGAGCCGGGTGGGCGGGGCGTCCTGTTCAGCATAGGGCTGATAGGGATCGACGAGATTTTCGAGGAAGCGGAACATGGGGAGAAACCCTGGAAGGTAGCAGCGATGGGGGGCGGCGGGGCTGGAGTGCGACCGCCACGACGGGACCGGTCAACTCAGGCGAGTCGAAACGAAATCCCGTGTTCCATGCTGGTCTCCTTCTTGGCTGCGTCTTCCGTAGCCGAGTTGCGTCGGATTGTCACGCCCCTTTCAGCAGGTCGGCCCGGCTGAGGGTGAGATCGGAGGCAAGCCAGCGGGCCTCCAGTGCCTTGAGATGCCTGCCCAGCGCCTCTCCTGTCCGAGCCGGCATCAGGTCGGCGGCGATGACGGGGAAGCGGGCCTGCGCGCCGCGCCGGACCTCGGTCTGCCAGCCGGAGGGGAGCGCCGTTTCCAGAACCACAGCGCGGGCGAGGAGGGCGTCGGTGGCGAGCGGCTCGCCCAGGCGCCAGCCCAGAACGGCGGGAGACTCTACGCTGCCGATCGCATCGCGCAGGGCGGCCAGGTCGCGTCCCTCGGACCTGGAGAGGCGAAGGTCATCCGTCGCGCCGCCAAGAACGGCCAGACGGCGGAGCCAGCGCGGGGGCTCGGCGGCGTCCAGGTGCACCAGCGGGGCGAGCCCGCGCGGGTCGGCGCCGGGAAGGACATGGGCAAGGACGCCGGATTGCGCCATGGCGGCAACCGCAGGTGCGGGGTCGCGGGCGGCAAGAAGCTTTTTCAGCTCGGCATATATACGCTCTCTGGAAATAGTCTCTAATCCGGCAGAAAGGGCGGCACAGGCCGCGAGGCTTTCGGCATCAAGACCGCCGTCCGGGTCGCCATAGGCGGCATGGAAGCGAAAGAAGCGGAGGATGCGGAGGTAATCCTCGCGGATGCGGGTTTCAGGGTCGCCCACAAAGCGGACACGGCGGGCGCGAAGATCGGGCAGGCCGTCCAGCGGGTCGATCACCCTGCCATGGCGGTCGGCGTAAAGCGCGTTCATCGTGAAGTCCCGCCGTTCGGCGTCTTCCTCGATCCGGTCGGAGTAGGCCACGACAGCGCGACGGCCATCGGTTTCGACATCACGACGGAAGGTGGTGACTTCGTGGGGCCGCCCCCCGGCGATCACGGTCACGGTGCCGTGGTCAATGCCGGTCGGGACAACCTTGAAACCGGCGTCCCTGGCCATGTCAGAGACGGTTTCGGGGGCGGCATCGGTGGCAATGTCGATGTCGCCCACCGGCTCGGCCAGCAGGGCGTTGCGGACGCAGCCGCCAACGAACAGCGCCCGGTGGCCCCGTTCTTCAAGAAGCCTGCACAGGGCCTGCGTGCCCGGATGATCCAGCCAGTCGCCCTGAATCCTCATGGTGCCACCCGTTCGGCGAGGCCCCGCAGGATGCGCGCGGTGGCCCCCCAGATGTAATAGGGGCCATAGGGCGCGGCGTAATACCGGCGCCGGACCCCCATCCACTGCCGACCCTCGATCACGAAGCGGGCCGGGCTGAGGGCATACCGGAGCGGGACCGTGAACACCTCATCCACCTCTCCGACCTCGGGCACGGGATCGAAAGCGCTGTCGATCACGCCGACAAAGGGCGTGACGGCAAAGCCGGTGACGGTTTCATGCACGGGAAGGCTGCCAAGGATGCGGACACGGGCCGGGTCGAGCCCGATTTCCTCCTGCGTTTCGCGCAAGGCGGCTGCCTCGGCGCTGGCGTCGGTGGCATCCACCTTGCCGCCGGGAAAGGCGATCTGGCCGGGGTGGTGCTTCAGATGCGAGGCGCGCTTGGTCAGGATCAGGCCCGCGCCTTCCGGGCGCAGCCAGACCGGAACCAGCACCGCTGCCGGACGCAGTGGCTTGTCGGATGGCGGACGGATACCGGGGTTCAGGTCGAAGTCCGAGGACGGCCCGGCCGGGTTGGCAAGCGCGTCGCGCAGCCACACCTCGACCGGATCGGTCATTTCCCGGCCAGGCCTTTTGCGACGGTGCCCTCGAACCCCAGGGTCTTCGGGTCCAGCTCGTAATGCGCGCCGCAGAACTGGCAATCGGCCGTGACCACCCCGGCGTCGTTGGTCATCTTCGAAATGTCCTTCTGACTGTAGATCGACATCGTGCTGCGCACCTTGTCGGCCGAGCAGGAACAGCCGAACCGCACCGGCTGGGCGTCGAAGACGCGGGGGCTTTCCTCGTGGAAGAGTCGGATCAGGAGATCGGTCGGAGCGAGCGAGGGGCCGATCATCTCCAGCTCCTCAACCGTGTCGAGGAGGACATTCGCGCGGTTCCAATCCTCGGATTCGGCGCCGCCAAGGATGTCGGCATGGGTCAGAAGCCCGCCTTCGCCGCTCCCAGCCTCAGCCGCGACACCACCAACGGCGGGCATGTGCTGAAGCATCACCCCACCGGCGCGCCAGTGCAGCGGACGGCCGGGCTCGACGCTTTCGCCGAAGGCCAGCGCAAAGCGGGAGGGAATCTGTTCGGACTGGGCAAAATAGGTCTCGGCGCAGGCCGCGAGACTGCCGCCGGCGATGGGCGTGAAGCCCTGGTAAGGCACGGTGCCTTCACCCTGGTCGATCATCACGGCAAAATAGCCCTCGCCAATCTGGCTGAACGGGCTTGCCGAGGGATCAAGACGGTCGGCGTCATAGCTGGCATAGGCACGGATGCGAGCGGGTTCACCATCTTTGCTGGGGCCGTAATAGTCGGTGGCGATCAGCCGGGCAGGACCATTGCCGCGCACTTGCAGCGACAGTTTCCAGCGCAGCTTGATGGCCTGACCGATCAGCGCGGTCAGCACGGTGGTCTCGGCGACGAGCGCCTCGATCACCGAAGGATAGGCATGCTGTTCAAGGATCTGGTCCAGAACACCGTCAAGCCGCGCGACGCGGCCGCGGATGCCCGAGGCATCAAGCTGGAATGGCAGGACGGTATCGTCCCAGGCGATTTGCGAACCGGTGGTCATTCGGGGATTTCCTGATACTGCCAGACTTGGCATACCGCGCCTATATAGGCAGAGCAACGCCTGGTCCAAGGGGGTGCGGATGATCCGACGCTATGGCGAGCCGGTCAAGGCGGGGCAGCGCTATACCCGGCGACCGGGGGTCTATGCGATCCTTCTGGACGGGGATCATATCCTTGCGACGCATCAGGCCGAGCCTGTCCCCGAGTTCCAGTTGCCGGGGGGCGGGATCGACCCGGGCGAGCAGCCCATTCCGGCGCTGCACCGGGAAGTGTTCGAGGAAACCGGCTGGAAGATTGCGGTCAGGCGGCAGTTGGGGGCGTTCCGGCGGTTCACCTACATGCCGGAGTATGACCTGTGGGCCGAAAAGTTGTGCACAGTCTACCTCGCGCGGCCGGTGCGTCGGCACGGCCCGCCGTCCGAGACCGGGCACACGGCGGTCTGGCTACCCGTCACCGACGCGCTGACCCGGCTGGGAAATGCCGGGGACCGGGCAATGCTGGCCCGATACCTCGGGTAAGAGGTCCAGCACGATCCCCGAGACGTCATCGGGGAACGAATCGGTTCCGGCGGCGCGGGTCAGGTCCCAGACCATTGCCTCCAGCAGGTCGGAGCCGGAAAGATGGGACGAGGCGCGCAGGCTTTCGATCAAACCGTCCTCGCCGAAATCCTGGCCATTCGGCAGCGGGCATTCGGTGAAGCCATCCGAGCAAAGAATGAGCCGGTCGCCCGGGGCAAGCTGCAACCGGACCTGGTCGAACCGGGCTTCAGAGACCAGACCGACGGGAAGCCCGCCGTCGCCCAGTTTCTGCACCTCACCCGTGCGGCGGACGAGCAGCGGATGCGGATGGCCGGCCTGCACCAGATCCAGCGTGCCGCTCTGCCGGTCGATGACGGCAAGCGCCATGGTAAAGTATTGTTCGGCCTGGATTTCCTCCAGCATCAGGCGGTTGAAACGGTCGACCACGGCAGCGGGGGGCAGAAGGACATGATCACCGTTCGGCCCGGTCTGGAAGGCAAGGTTTTGTTCCGGCGAGGAGCCGGTAAGAAACCCCGCCAAGCGCGCCGTCATCATCGCCGAGGCGACGCCATGGCCGGACACGTCGATCGAATACACGACCACCCGGTCGTCATCGACGCGAAAACTCCCGACAAGGTCGCCCCCGACGCGGCCGGAATTGCGCAGGATCAGCGAGACCCGCGCCCAGCCATAGTCGCGCACGCGGTCGCGGATCAGCGTCTGTTGCAGCTTCCGCGCCTCGATCAGGTCGCGGTCGAGCGAATCATAGAGCTTCTGCAATTCGACCAGGGTCGAGGCGATCACCCGGTTCTTGGCCAGAAGCTCGGCCTGCGTGGCGAGCATCCGTTCCCCCGCGCGCAGCCGGGCGCGAAGTTCATTGCTGGCTACGGGCTTGGTCAGGAAGTCATCCGCCCCGGCCTCCAGCCCGTCGGCGATTTCGGTCTTTTCGGACTTGGAGGTGAGGAGGACGAAGTAGCCATAGCTTTCACGGTCCAAAGCACGGAATTCCTTGCAGAATTCCAGGCCGGTCATGCCGGGCATCATCCAGTCGCTGATGATGATGTCGATGTCGGACGCCCGGCACATGTCCAGCCCGGCGAGGGCAGATTCGCATTCGGTGACGCGGTAGCCCCAGCGGCGGAGCTGCATGGACACCATGTGCCGTTGTGCGCGGCTGTCGTCGACGACCAGCACATGACGCGGCAGCGCAACTGGCTGCATTCCCTCTTCCATCCGCAAGATACTGGCCAGCACGACACGACCTCCGTTGCAGCCAAGCTCTGCGCGAGGTCTTAACGGGTGGTGAAAGCTAAAATGCCTGACGCTTGCCGGACGGGCGGCCATGAATTGTTAACGGCGATGGCGGCAGACTGCGGCCTTGGGGGACGAAACGGGTGTGTGCCATGATCGACTGGAAACGGGTTGCGGAACTGAAGGAGGAGATCGGCGCTGACGGCTTTGTCGAGGTAGCCGACATGTTCCTGGACGAAGCCGAAGGTGCGGTGCAGGCGCTGGTTGCGGGCCTGCCCGCCGAGGAGGTGGAGGGCCAGCTGCATTTCCTGAAAGGCAGCGCGCTGAACCTCGGCCTGTCGGACCTTGCCGCCATCTGCCAGGAGGGTGAGCGCAAGGCCGCTGCCGGGCAGGGCGCAGCGGTGGACGCGGCACAGGTCGCGGCGATCTACCGGGCCTCGCGCGCAAGCCTCTTGGGCGGGCTGTCGCCGGATCAGGCGGGCGCGGCCTAGATCAGGAACTCGGACAGGGCCTCATCACTGGTGATGTCGCGGAAGGCGAGGCCCGCTGCATCCATCCTCTCGGTGAACCGGGCGAAACCGTCGGCCGACCTGGTTTCGATCCCGATCAGGACCGACCCGAAGTTGCGCGCGGATTTCTTCAGATATTCGAACCGGGTGATGTCGTCGTCCGGACCGAGGAGGTTCAGGAATTCGCGCAGGGCGCCGGGGCGCTGCGGCATGCGGAGGATGAAGTATTTCTTCAGCCCGGCGAACCGCTGGGCGCGTTCCTTGACCTCGGGCAGGCGCTCGAAGTCGAAGTTGCCGCCGGAGGTGATGCAGACCACGGTCTTGCCGCGAATCTCTTCGGCCAGTTCGGGCAGGACATCGACCGAAAGCGCCCCGGCAGGTTCCAGCACGATGCCTTCGTGGTTCAGCATCTCGAGCATTGTCACGCAGATGCGGTCCTCGGGGGCGAGGAGGACATCCCTTCGGTCGACCCACGACAGCATGCGGAAGGTGTTGTCCCCGACCCGTGCCACCGCCGCACCGTCGACGAAGCTGTTGATCTTTGGCAGTTTCGTCGGCGCGCCCTCCAACAGCGCTGCACTCAGGCTGGCCCCGCCCAGGGGCTCCACGAAGCGGAAGGCCGTGCCCGGCGCTACCTCGCGCAGATAGCCGGTGACGCCGGACGCCAACCCGCCGCCCCCGACCGGAAGGATGACAAGGTCGGGCGCGCTGCCAAGCTGTTCCAGAAGCTCTACCGCCACCGAAGCCTGACCCTCGATCACGTCGGGATCGTCGAATGGCGACAGGAAATGCGCCTGGGCGGCGGCGCACCAGGCCTGTGCCGCCGCAAGGGTCTGGTCGAAATAGTCGCCGGTCAGCTCGATGCGCACATTGTCGCCGCCGAAAACGCGGGTCTTGTCGATCTTCTGCTGCGGCGTGGTCACCGGCATGAAGATCACCCCCTCGACCCCGAAATGGCGGCAGGCGAATGCCACCCCCTGCGCATGGTTTCCGGCACTGGCGCAAACGAACCGGCGCTGGTCGGGCTGCCGCGCCCGAACCTTGCGCATCGCGTTGAACGCCCCGCGCAGCTTGTAGCTGCGGACGGGGGTCAGATCCTCGCGCTTGAGCCAGATGTCGGCGTCATACCGGGCTGACAGAAAGTCGTTCCGCTGAAGCGGAGTCGCGGGAAACAGCTCGCGGAGCGCCTCGGTCGTGGCCCGCGCTGGCAGAGTCATGCCGGTATGCAACGTCGTATACCCTCGGTTTATGGCCGGTTTGTTGGCTTCACCACATTTGTGCCATTAAATCCCGCTGGAGTCGGCAAAGCACAGCCAAGCCATACGCGAAGGAGACAAGACTATGAACCTCAAACCTGTGGCCCTTGCCGTTGCGGTTTCCGCGCTGACCCTCGCACCGGTCCTGCCGATCTTCGGTCCGGGCAACGCCGGCGCCGCCTTTGCCGAAAAGGGCGGCAATGGCGGTGGCAACGGCGGCGGGAATGGTGGAGGGAAAGGGAACGGCGGAGGCAAGTCCGACGCCAAGGGCAAATCCGAAAAGGCGGCCAAGTCGAATGGTGGTGCCGCCAAGGCCAAGCCTGCCAAGGCCAAGCCTGCCAAGGCCAAGGCAATCGCCGTGGCAGAGGACGAGCTGGCCCCGGCCAAGCTGGGCAAGATGAACGGCGCGCTGCACGCCAACATCAATGCGGTTCTGGCGCATATCCGGAACGGCCAGACGACCAATGGCCCGGTCGGCCTGCTGGCCGGACTGGCCGTCGCCGATTCCGCCGCTGCGCGCGCCGCTGCCGCTGCCGACGCGCTGGGTGAGGTTGTCGCCGATTTCGATGCGCTTGATGCCGGGCTTGCGGACAGCGGCTACGCCTCGATCGCGGATTACCTGGCCGCAAAGGCCGACGGCACCGCCACGCCCGAGCAGGTCGCCGCGCTTGACCCGCTGGTTGATGCGGTCGGCGGCACGACCGAGGACGGTCTTGCGCTTGCCGAGACCCGCCCGACAGAAGAAGACATCGCCGCTGCCGAGGCTGCCGCGCTGGCGGCAGAGCAGGGCGTGGCCGATGCGGAAGCGGCGATCGGGGCGGCCTGGAACAAGCCGGGCGATCTCGGGGCGCTTCTGGCGGCGCTGCGCGAGAAGCTGGCGGCAGATCAGGATGCGATCGACGCCGCGATCCTGGCCAGTCAGGCCGGGGACGACCTGGCCGCAGCGGTGCCGGTGGACGACACGGTGTCGGATGGCGAGGCCCTCCCGTTGGTCGAGTGACCGCGCCCGTTTAAGGCTGCCAAGTGATGACCGGCCAGACACGGCCCGCCCCTGCGGCGGGCTGTGCCATATCTGCGGCGGTGGCGACCTTGCTAAGGCGGCGGTTTGGCTTTAATCGCCAGCAAAACCGCGCCAGAACTCATGGGGGAGCCGTCCCGATGCTGAAGCCCAAGAAAGTCGTCCTTGCCTATTCCGGCGGGCTGGATACCTCGATCATCCTGAAATGGTTGCAGACGGAATACGGCTGCGAAGTGGTGACCTTCACCGCCGACCTCGGCCAGGGCGAGGAGCTGGAACCGGCGCGGCAGAAGGCACTGCTGATGGGGATCAAGCCCGAGAACATCCACATCGTCGACGTGCGCGAGGAATTCGTGCGCGACTTCGTGTTCCCGATGTTCCGGGCGAATGCGCTGTACGAGGGGCTTTACCTGCTGGGGACCTCGATCGCCCGGCCGCTGATTTCGCAGCATCTGGTGCGGATCGCGCACAAGACCGGGGCCGATGCGGTGGCGCATGGGGCGACGGGCAAAGGGAATGACCAGGTGAGGTTCGAGTTGTCGGCGGCGGCGCTGGACCCGGCGATCAAGGTCATCGCGCCGTGGCGGCTGTGGGACCTGACCTCGCGCACCAAGCTTCTGGAGTTTGCCGAGGCGAACCAGATCCCGATCGCCAAGGACAAGCGGGGCGAGGCGCCGTTCTCGGTCGATGCGAACCTCTTGCATACCTCGTCGGAGGGTCGCGTGCTGGAGAACCCGGCCGAGGAATTCCCGAACTACGTCCTCCAGCGGGTGGTGCCGGTGGAGGAAGCCCCGGATCAGGCCGAGATGGTGGAGATCATCTTCGAGAAGGGCGATGCGGTGGCGATCAACGGCGAGCGGATGAGCCCGGCGACGATCCTGACGCGGCTGAACGAGCTGGGCGGCAAGCATGGCGTGGGCGTGCTGGACCTGGTGGAGAACCGCTTTGTCGGGATGAAGTCGCGGGGGGTCTACGAGACGCCCGGCGGGACGATCCTTTTGGAAGCGCACCGGGGGATCGAGCAGATCACGCTGGATGCGGGGGCGGGGCATCTGAAGGACAGCATCATGCCGCGCTATGCCGAGCTGATCTACAACGGGTTCTGGTTCTCACCCGAGCGGGAGGCGTTGCAGGCGCTGATCGACAAGACGCAGGAGCATGTGTCGGGGACGGTGCGGGTCAAGCTCTACAAGGGGCGGGCGGCGACGGTGGCACGGTGGTCGGAGGAGAGCCTCTACTCCGAGAAGCACGTCACCTTCGAGGAGGATGCCGGGGCCTACGACCAGAAGGATGCAGAGGGCTTCATCCGGCTGAACGCGCTGCGGCTTCGGCTGATCGCGAGCCGGAATGCGCGGGTGGCGAAGTAGGCTGTCCACGGTGGACAGATTTTTCGACCCAACGATATCAATGGGTTGGTCGCGGACGTTTAGCTTTTGTCAACTTTTGGCGGCGACGGTTTCCTCAGCACCGATCAGGGCCTTGGCCAGGGTAAGCGGCACGGTCAGGTCCTGCATCGCGGCGCGCACGTCGCGGAACAGCTGGGCCTCGTCCGGGAACAGCCCGCCAAGGTGGAAGAGGTTGCGCTTGTGGCTGAGTGCTACATGCATCTCGACCCCGTTCGAGGTGGCGGCGTAAAGCTCGGCGCCGGAGCCGACGTGGTTCTCGATCCGGGTCAGGATGTCGATCACGGCGGAGAGGGCCGGAGGCTCGGCCGTCTCGCTCCACGAGGTCCAGATGCCATAGCTGCGCCCGCCATTGCCGGTCACGGTGCGGAGGTGGTGGAGCCCTTCGGTGGAAAGCTCGCCACCAAAGAAGATGCCGGGCCGGGTCTTGTCTTCCAGCGCGATGAAGAAGGCGGGCATTTCCGCACGGTTCGGGAACTGGGCGACAAGACCCTTGAACAGCGTGCGGGAGTTCTTGCCGCCGGTTTCCACGTTGACTTCGGCCATCTGGATGGCATGGGCGCCAAGCGAGCCGTGCACATGGTCTTCGCCGCCACGGATGCCGCGTGTGGGCAGGAGCCGTTTCGGCAGGGCCTTGACGAATGAGGCGGCATCCTTGGAATACGCGAGGCCGATGGAGCGGGCGAGAACCGGCATGACCTGCGCTTCCTGATTGCGCACCGTCGATCTGTAGGTCCAGCCGACCACGAAGAACGCGGCAAGACCTGCAAAGAAGGCCATTTTCCAGCGGTCATCGCTGTCCATTCCCGAGTTCAGAAACAGCACGGCCGCCACGGCGGCGCCGGTGACGGCGAGAGTGATGATGGTGGTGGCCAGAAGCGCCCGGCGCCGGAGTCCGGGCATCAGCGCGCGGACGGCCAGGGCGACCTCGGTCGTCGCGTCGGGGATCGGGGCGGGTTCGGTCACGGCAGGACTCCTGTCGGTCAGGGCTGGCGCGGAAGGGTGGCGGGCTTGCCGTTCCAGAGGCCGGTCAGGCTGTAGGCCTCATCGGTGGTGCGATGGAGATAGGTCAGGTCGCCCTGCTGGGCGCCGGAGAGGACAAGATGCATGGTGATGCCGTCATCCGGGGCTTCGGTCGAGATTTCGCTTGCCGAGCCGCTGAAGCCGAGGCCGGGCCAAAAGCGGCAGTCGGTGAATGTGAATTCGCTGCCCCGGTCGGCCGGCGCCGCAAAAAGCATGCCGCCCAGCGGGCAGCCGAAGGAGGTGGAGCTTTCGCCGTCCCAGGCGGCGAGGGGGACGTAGTTCAGGAGTTCGCTCTCGATGGCGCGGGCGACGGCGAAGGCGTCCGCTTGCTGCGCGGCGGAGACCAATGTGAGGGGGGTATAGTCGCCGACCGGAGACTGTTCGCAAAGCTGTTCGCGGGCGGCAGGCAGCGTGCCGTCGTAGAGAAGCGCCTGGACAATGGTATCGGGGCAGGCGAGCCCCCGGCCCCAGATCACATGCGGCCCGCCCTGCATGAAAACCCCGTAGGCGTTCTTGGCGTTGTCGAGCACGGAATAGGCCATTGAGATCGGGGTGATCGGGTCATGGTCGCCGTTCAGGATCAGGGTCGGATAGTCGCCCCCGGCAAAGGGTTCTGGCCGGGTTGCCGGACCCTGGTGCGGCCAGTAGGCGCAGGCGACGCGTTCGAGATAATAAGACGGGAGGAGGCGGGGAGCCTCCGGGGCGAGCGCCCGGGCCTCTTCCAGGATGCGGGTGGCATTCTCGTCCGCCGTGCCGGGGCCGCTGCCATAGTCGGAGCAGGTGATCGCATAGTAGGCGGCGCCGAACCAGCCCGGGTCCTGGATTCCGATTTCGGTTTCGGGGTCGATGTACATGTTGGAATAGCCAAGCTGGAGCATCGGCACCAGGTTGCCCCTACCGGCGGCGGCAAGGGTGCGCAGGAACTCGGACCGGCCATCGGGAGAATAGAGCGCGTAGAAGGCGTTGGCTTCAAGAAGCCCCGTGGTCAGATGACGTGTGACCTGCCTGCCGTCGGCCAGCGTGTATTCGACGGCGACGGGAGCGGCGGCAAGTCGGGCAGCAAGATCGTCATAGACTGCGGCTGCGCCCTGCGGGATGTCGGCCTTGCAAGCGGGAATGCCGACGCAGAGGTCAAAGGTTTCGGCCAGAAGCTTTTCGGAGGCCAGAGTGTAGCGCCGATAGAAGCCCTCGGCCGGCAGGGTCAGGTCGACCACGCCGTCCAGGATGACACCCTTCACGGCCTGCGGGAACTGCGTGGCATAGGCTTGCACCAGCTGTGTGCCGTAGCTTTCCCCGTAGAGCCAGACCTTCGGGGCGCCAATCCTTTCGCGGAAGAGTTCCGAGTCGCGGATCGCCTGTTCGGTGTTGACCACGGGAAGCAGGGAGTCGGCACCCAACTCGGCCGTGCAGTCCTGGACATAGGTTCTTGCGCTGGAGAGTATGGCGTCTGGGTCGGTGAGCGGCGCGGGGGCAATGTCGAAGCGCGCCTGGGCCAATGGGCAGGACAGGCCGTGGACCGGGCCGGTGCCGCGCTGGTCGACGAAGACGATGTCCATGTTTTCGGTCAAGGATGGATCGAAGGAGGACAGGTAGCTGTCGGCCGAGGCGAGACCGGAGCCGCCGGGTCCACCGACGAAATAGAACAGGATTCCCCGGCTTTCGTTCGAGGCGAAGGAGAGCGCAAAAGTGATGTCGAGGGTCTGCGACGGATCGTTTGCGCGGTGGTCAAGCGGCACGGTCAGGGTGGTGCAGGAAAGCTGGCTCAGCTCGCAGGGGAAGAGGTCGAGCCCGGAGGCAGCGTCTTGCAGCGACGTCTCTGCAAACGCGGACGTGGCGAGCAGCCCGAAGGCAAGGAGGGCGTGACGCATGGGAGCCTTTCGGGTGCGGATCGCAGGCGAAGGCTACGGCGGTGGGGCGCTTTGGCCAAGGGGGAATGCGCGGCGCGAAACCTTGTCGATACATGTAACTACAGGTTGTAGCTACAGTCAGCCCAGCGCTGGCAGACCGGCCATCGCCCGCAGCTCGGGGTTGCGGACGTCAAGTTCCTGTCCGGCCAGAGCGTCGGCGGCAGGGGTGCAGAGCCAGGCAATGGCGCGGGCAGGTTCGTGGGCCGGGGCCAGATCGCCGCGCGGGATCTTCGAGACCGGATTGATGCCGGAAGCGCGGATGGCGCCCTGCATGTCGGTGTCGACGACGCCGGGGGCGAAGCCGAAAATGCGGATGCCCTGTGCGCCGTACTCCAGGTGGACCGAGCGGGTCAGCATGGCGAGCCCGGCCTTGCCCGCGCAATAGGCGGACCAGCCTTCCTGTGGCCGATGTGCTGCGCCGGAGGAAATGTTGACGATGGTGCCGCCGCCCTTCGCAACCATCTGGCGGAGTGCGAGTTGGATGGCATGGAATACGGAGGCAAGGTTGATGTCGATGTTCGTCGCCCAGTCTTCGGTTGAGACATCGAGGATGCGGCCGATCGGCGCGATGACGGCGGCGTTGTTCACCAGGATATCGAAGCCTTGCTCAAGGACCGTGGCCATGGCGATGCGGTCGGTCATGTTGGCGTGGTGGCCGGTTGCGCGGATCTCTCCGAGCTCGCGCTGGGCGGCGGCGATGTTGGCGGCGCTGCGTGCGGTGAAATGCACATCGGCCCCGGCTTCGGCAAGCGCGCGGACGGTGGCGAGGCCAATGCCGCGGTTGCCGCCGGTGACAAGGGCGGTCTGGCCGGTGAGTTTCATCGGGGGCTCCTTCCGTGACCGGCAAAGGGTAGCTGCGGCGGGGGTTCGCTGTCCACCGCGCAGGTCGGGTTGACGCTGCCGGGCGGGCAGGTGAGGGTCGGGCCAAAGGGGAGAGGCGCGTGCGCAAGCTGATGATCGTTCTGGTGCTGGCGGGCTGTGCGGCGCGGGGAGAGTTCACCATGGCCCCGGCAGGGTTGGCGGGGGGGACGCCGGAGACGATCTTCGTCGGCACGACGCGGATGAAGGACGGCGAGGTCTATGCCTTCGGCCGGTCCGGAGAGCCGGCCTTCCTGCGCTATGACATCGCGATTCCCCCGGATCGAGAGCCGGGCAAGGTGAACTGGCCGCCGAGGACCCGGAAGCCGGATGGCAAGCGGGATTTCCTGACGCTGGACCAGCGTGACTTTGCCTCGGCAGACGAATTCAGCGCGGCCCTGCGGGCGGCGATGAAGCTGCGGGGCCAGCGGGATGCGGTGGTCTATGTCCACGGCTTCAACAACACGATGGCCGAGGGGGTCTACCGGGTGGCGCAGATGCACCATGACCTGGAAGTGCCGGGGGTGGCGGTGCATTACGCCTGGCCCTCGCGCGGGTCGGCGCTGGGTTATGTCTATGACCGGGATTCGGTGCTGTTCGCGCGATCCGGCTTCGTATCGCTTCTGGACGAGGTCGAGGATGCCGGGGCGCGGGACATCATCATCGTCGCGCATTCGATGGGGGCGTTCCTGACGATGGAGGGCCTGCGGCAGATGGTGCTGAAAGACGGGCCGCATGCGCTGGACCACATCAAGGGCGTGGTGCTGATCGCGCCGGACCTGGACCTGGACGTGTTCCGGGCCCAGGCCAAGGACATCGGCAAGCTGCCGGATCCCTTCGTGATCTTCGGCAGTTCGCGCGACCGGGTGCTGAACATCTCGGCGACGCTGTCGGGAACCGGGGACCGGCTGGGCAACATCGACAGCGTGGAGAAGATCGCCGACCTGAACGTGATCTACCTGGACACGGCGGCCTACAGTACGGGGACGGGACATCTGAACATCGGCGAGAACCCGGCGCTTCTGAAGCTGTTCGGGGGGTTGGTGGGAATTGCCGACGCCTTTACGGCCGATGCCCGGGCGCGGGTCGGGCTGTTGCCGGGGCTGGTTCTTACGGTCAGGAACGCGACCGAGATCGTGCTGAAGCCGGTGGGGGCAATCGGCGAGGGGTCGCAGTAGGCGCTAGCGACGCCGCAGATAGACGTAGTACGCCCCGCCGCCGCCGTGTTTCAGATGGGCTTCGCTGACCTGCAACACCGCCGGACCAAGCGGCGAGAGGTGCAGCCAGTGCGGGACCTGGTGGCGGAGCGCGCCCATCCGCTGCGGGATCGGGCCGCTGTCATCGCGGCGCTTGCCCTTGCCGGTGATCACCAGCACCAGCCGCAACCCGGCGGAATGGGCGTTCAGGATGAAATGGATGAGTTCGGGGTGGGCTTCGCCGAGTGTCATGCCGTGCAGGTCGATCCGCGCCTCGGGCTGGAGCTTGCCGCGGGTCATGCGGGCGTGGGTGCCCGCGTCCATCCGCAGGGGGGCCTGTCCGAGAAGCTCGGGCAGGGTCGGGGCGAGGTCATGCCTTTCCGGTTTGCGATGCTTTTCGCCGAGAAGGAAGGGTGACAGGCGCGGTTTGGCGTGCGCAAGGGGCGGCGGCTCGGGTGCCGCCGCTGGCGGGTCGGGCAGGTGGATCGGGTGGCTGTGCAGGGGCCGGGCGGTGCGGGCGACGGTGCGCCAGAGGTCCGCCTCCTCGGGCGAGAGATGGCGGCGGCGGGCCATGGCGACTATTCGTCGTCCAGCATGGCGAAGGCGCGGTCGATGGGCAGGAGGAGGACCATGCGGCCGCCGTCCTTGACAGTGCCCGCGGCATCCCCCGCGCCTGCGCCGGTGCCGTAGAAGATGTCCGCCCGTTGCATCCCCTTGATCGCGCCGCCGGTATCCTGCGCGACCATCAGGCTGCGGATCGGGCGCCTGCCGTCCTTTTCGATCCAGACCGGGGCACCGAGCGGGGTGAATTTCGGGTCGATGGCGATGGAGCGGAGCGTGGTGATCGAGCGGCCCATGGCGCCGATGGGGCCGTCTTCGGGGGATAGCGTGCCGATCTTGCGGAAGAAGACGTAGGAGGGGTTGGTGTCCAGAAGCTCACGCCCCGACGCGGGGTTCGATCGCACGTAATTGGCGATTTCCGGGGCGGAGACCTGGTCCATCGTGTGGGTGCCGCGGCGGACCATCTCCTGCCCGACGGAGCGGTAGCTGTGGCCGTTCTTCCCGGCATAACCGACGCGGATCACCGTGCCGTCGGTCATGCGGATGCGGCCGGAGCCTTGCACCTGCAGGAAATAGACATCGACGGGATCGTCGAGCCAGGCGAGTTCGAGGCCCCTGCCCGCGATGGCCCCGCCTTCGATCGCCGAGCGGGTGTGGTAGGCGACGCCGTCCTGCAGTTCGGGGGGGCGGCGGTAGATCGGGTATTGGAAGCGGCCGGTGCGGGTGGGGGACCCTTCGAGTTCGGGCTCGAAATAGCCGGTGAAGAGGGCGGGGGGACTTCCCACGACGACGGGCTTGAAGAACAGCTCGAAAAAGCTGCGGGCCGAGGCGTCGTCTTTCGGGACGTCGGCGGCCATGGCGCAGATCGGCTGCCAGTCGGGCGCGTCGATCAGGTCGCAGGTGTTGAGAAAACTTTGCAGGGCCTCGACGTGGTTGTCGTCGCGCCAGCCGTCGAGGGCTTCGAAATCAAGGACTTCGGCAGGGAGCGGGGCGGCCATCAGGACCGCCGCCGTGACAAGGAGGGGGAGCGCGCGCCGCATCCCAAAGGGTCAGTCGCCGGTGGCGACGAGCTGCCAGTTCGGGTCGTCGGACCCCATCTGGCGGGCGAAGGTCCAGATGTCGCGGGTCTTCTTCACCTCACGCGGGGAGCCTTCGACGACTTCCCCCGCCTTGTTCCGGACGACATAGGTCTGGTCGGCGACGAAGCGGACGGCGATCTCGCCGAAGCGGCTTTCGGGGGTGAAGGTGGCGTCGTGCAGCACCAGTTCCTTGATGCCAAGGAAGCTGGCTTCGACCGACAGCCCGTCGCGTTCGCGCTGGGCGATGGCCTCGGCGAAGCTGGCTTCGACATCGTCCGAGAGGAAGGGACGGATGCGGTCAAGTTCGCCCTTTTCGAAGGCCATCAGGATCATCTCGTAGGCGCCGCGGGCGCCCTGCAGGAAGGGGCCGACCGAGAAGCCGGGCTCGGCCTTCTTCATCTGGGCCAGCGCGCGGGCGGCATCGGAGCCTTCGGCGACATGGTCGGTGATGTCGCGGTCCGGGCCGCCCTCGATCACCTCGAAGTCGCGGCGGACGCGGGGGCGGACGTCTTCCAGCGGGATCGGCGGCTTTTCGAAGCCGTCGCGGGTGCCGAGGACCGAGCGCAGCTTGAGGATCAGGAAGATCGCGATCCCGGCAAGGACGAGAAGCTGGATCAGGGACCCGTTCATTGATGACCTCTGGACACGACTGGTTCCGTTTGAATCTGCACCGCTTGCCCCTATGTAGGGTGGGGTAGCGGCGAAGTCTACCATGGGACCGAAACGAAGGCGCGGGGTGCGGGAATGTGGATCTTGCTGGGAGTACTGGCGCTGCCCCTGGTGGAGATCGCCCTGTTCGTTACGCTTGGCGCGAAGCTTGGCCTGTGGCTGACGCTTGCCTGGGTGATCCTGACGGCGGTGCTGGGCGTGCTTCTCTTGCAGGGCTTGGCGCTTGGCGGGCGGGAAACCCTGCGGCGGGGCTTCCAGGAGGGGTTGCACGATCCGCTGTCGCCGCTGGCGCATCGGGCGCTTGCGGGGGTGGCGGCGGTACTCCTGATCCTGCCGGGGTTCCTTACCGATGCACTGGGTTTGCTCATGCTGCTGCCGCCGGTGCGGAACCTGATCATCCAGGGCATGGCCAGCCGGATCCGGGGGGCGGTGGTCATCCGGGGCGCGTATGTTGATGCGAAAAGCAACGACGGCGAACCGCTGGAGCCGCCGTGAGCAAGGCCGGGCGCGTGATGCTTACGATTAAATCGGACGCGATCAAGTTGCGGGGCTGGATTTGCCCGGTCATCGGAACCTGCAGGGTCGGGGCGGCGTTGAAGCGCTGAACCTTCCTTTGCAACGGAGACCAGGATGTCCCTTGTCAGCGATCACGAGACCACCCAGAACCCGCCTTCGATCCAGCCCATTCCTGCCGACAGGGTCTGGGAGATGCTCAAGGCCGTCGACGTTGCCATGCTGATCACGCGCGGCGCGGACGGCCTTCGCGGTCGGCCGATGTCCACCATTCCGACGCCGGAGAAGGGCGTCATCTATGTGCTGACCGAGCGAGATTCCCGCGCGGCCCGGGACGTGGGGGCCGATGGATCGGTCTTCCTGTCCTATCAGGGGCGCGGAGATCATGTCGCGCTTTCGGGCCAGGCGAGCGTGAGCCCGGAGATGGGGCTGGTGAAGGATCTGTGGAACCCGGGGGCGCAGGCGTTCTGGCCGAACGGGCCCGAGGCGCATGACGTGGTGGCGCTGGTCATCGACCCGGGCCATGCCGATGTCTGGGACGGCAACGGGCTCTTGCGGGGCATCGCGAGTATCGTGAAGGGCGCGGTCACTGGCAAATCCCCGGACCTCGGGACCCGCGGCGCCGCGGATCTCTGACCGGATCGGTATCGGATCGCCGGAGCCACTTTCGGCGGTCCGCTTCAGGCGGGCTTTTCCGCCGTGCTGGCAAAGGCATTCTCGAACAGCGCTTCCATACCCGAGGCGACGAAATCAGCCACCGCCTTGCGCTGAGTTTCGGTGGGGGCAGCATCGGCAACGGACCACTTTGCGACACCGATCCTGACCCCGGAGAGGCGTCTGCGCAGCTGGCGGACTTGAAGGTCGACCGAGGCGGAATTGGCGGTACCCAGCGTCACGACGACCAGCGTCTCGGGCTTGAAGCTGCGAAGGGCGCGGGGAAGCACGGCGCGCAGCGGCAGAGCAGCGACCTCGGCCCCTTCGGCGCGCAGGGCCTGCGCGACCATCTGCGACGTCACATCGTCAAGCTGGGTCTGCGCGCCGATCACCGCGATCCGGCGGCCGAGACCGTCGAGCTTGCCGTTGCCGACCAGGCTTTCGTCGGTTTCGTCCTCGCCGCCTTCCGCGCCCAGCGCCAGTTCGTCCTCGACCACTGTGTCAAGCTCTTCGGTCAGGATCCAGGCGGCGTTTGCGATACGGTGCGTCGCGTGGTCGGTCAGAAGGCCCGCCTCGTGATCGGCTTCGGCGAGCGCGAGCGCCGGGATGGCGGTCTTGTCGTAGTAGTCGGCAAGATAGCGCTTTGCCGTGGTCGCGGTTGCCGCCTCGGTGAATTCGAAGGACCGGCCCGCAAGCAGCCTGTCGTAGAGCCGGGCGGAGTCGGCCAGGATCGGCTGGTCGCCGAACATGATCGGGAACAGGCGCAGGCTGGGAACATGGTGGCCGATCACCACCAGGCAGACGGTCAGCGGCGTTGCGATGATGAGACCCATCGGGCCCCAGAGCCAGGTCCAGAACATGGCGGAAACGATGACCGCAAGCGGCGACACGCCGGTGCGCTGGCCGTAGAACCAGGGTTCGACGATGTTCGAGGTGACGAACTCGACGACCAGAAACAGCGCGCCGGTCCACAAGACCAGCGACCAGTCCGGCGAGACGGCGAAGGCCATGAGCAGGGGCAGGATGGCCGAGATGGCCGAGCCGATGTAGGGCACGAAGCGCATGACCAGGGTGACAAGCCCGAAGAACAGCGCGTTCGGCACGCCGATGAGCCAGAGGCCGAGCCAGATCGGCACGGCGTAGATGACGTTCACCACCAGCTGCGCGAGCAGGTAGGTCGACACCCGCGCCCCCGCCTCGGCCAGAAGGCGCGATGTCGTGAGGATGTTGGTGCCACCGATGAGCTGCACCAGCCGGTCGCGCAGGGTGGCGCGTTCAAGCAGCGCGAAGACGACGACAACGAAGATCAGGCCGAAGATGCCGATCGGAGCAAGCGCAGGCAGGATGACATCGAACAGCCAGTCCTTCAGGCCGGAATGCTCGACGACCTCGACCTTCATCGTCTGCGCATCGGTTTGCGCGTCCGGGGTTTCGGCGGCCAGGCGGGTCGAGATCTTTTCGACCATGCCCTGCAGATGGGCCACGAGCTGGTTGTCCCGGCCCGCTTCCAGCAACGTGTCGATCTTGGTCAGAACGTTTCCCTGATATTGTGGCAGGTTCGCGCCGATCTGGCTGACCTGATAGGCGATGATCAGGACAAAGGCAGCGACCAGCCCGCCCGCAGCCACGACGGTGATCAGGACAGCAGGCATGTCGCGCAGGCCACGGCGGCGCAGGGCGTTGACCACCGGCGTCAGGATGAAGGCCAGGAGCATCCCGAGAACCAGCGGCAGGAACAGGTCCTTTGCCACATAGAGGATGGCGCAGACGACGACGATGGTTGCCAGGGTGGTCAGGGAGACGATGGAATGACCGCTCTCGGTCGGGAGACTGGTCCGGTCCCGCCATGACGTGGCGGCCTCGTCGGTGTCCGGCATGATGTCCCTCGCCCTGCCCAGTTCTGGCCCAACTCGCTGAATCGGGTCCGGTTCCCCGAGGACGGAACCGCGAAGCCGATGCCGCGTTTGATCGGCGGCGCGACACCTTTTTCCGGGCGCCGGGAGGGTTGGATGATGCCGGACGGATGCGGGGTCGTGTTGCTGAACGATCTGGCGCTGCAGGCGCTGCCCGAACTGGTTTCGGCCTCGGATGCTGCGCATGTCATCGTCGCAGGCCGGTCGCTGGTCCGGATGACCCTGGCCGACCTGGCGCTGCCAGAGGCGCAGATGGTCTGGACCGACTTCCGGCAAAGCGCGTCGCTTTGTGCGTTGCACACCGCGGTGCAGCGGGCAGGCGGGCTGGACCGGATGATCCTTGCGGCCGACGGCGCGAGCGGCGAGGAAATGTTCGCCCTGATGTGCGCGATCCTGACCCTGCTTCCCGCGATGCGGCGAACGGACACAGCCAGCGTGCATCTGATCATCGGGGCAGGCGAGGCGGTGCCGTCGCTGGAACAGTTTGTCGCGCGCATGGCGCCGAAACTGCGGACCGAGGGGATTGCCGTCACGCTTCAGATCCTGACGCGGCGGCCGGAGCCTGCCTGAGCCTGCCTGACCGCCGAAAGGAAAAAGGGCTGCAACCGGAGTTGCAGCCCAGTTCAGGGAAGACGGCAGGGAAAGACCGCTTCCTCGAGGGACGGAGATCAGCGTGTCAGGACGCCGCGCAGCAGCGACACGACGAAGAGGATAAGGAAGATGACAAAGAGGATCTGCGCGATACCGGCGGAAGTGCCAGCGATGCCGCCGAAGCCCAGGACACCGGCGATGATCGCGATGATGAGGAACGTTACAGCCCAGCCAAGCATGAGAGTCTCCTTCGGTTTCGGATGTCCCGGGGGACAGCATTTGATGATCTGCGCTGACAACGCTCCAGTCCGGAACCGGTTCCCGATCCGGTCGGAAAAGATGCAGGGTCGGGATCGGCGGCAGGGCGCAGAGCTTGTCCGAGCGAGGGAACCCGAGTGCAGTCCGCGCATTGTAGGGGATGAGGGACCGCCCCTTGGCTGCGGTCCGGGTGAAGTTGAATGTCAGGAGAACGGCAATGAACGCGACCTACAAGAACACCACGAAACACGGCGAACAATCTTCGGTGGATCAGCTGGCCGACAAGGTCCGCGAGGGAGGCAGGGCGCTCCGCGATGTGGCAGAGGGCGCTGCCGAGACGGTCAAGCAGACAGTCGCCGACGCCGGAGATACGGCCCGCGAGATGGGCGCGACGGCGAAGGACGCGATCGGTGAAGCGGTGGCGGAGACCAAGCCGCGCCTGGACGGGGTGATCCGCAAGGCGCAGGATACCGCGCAGCACGCCAAGGACGCGATCGTGAGCGGCGCCGGGTCGACGCTGGCAACGGTGCGGGATGCCGCCGTCGAAAAAGCGGACGCGGCGCGGGAAAGCCTGTCGGACGTGGGCGACCGGCTGGCGGCGACCTTGCAGAACGCGTCGGCCGACACCGAGGATGACGCACTGAAGGCGCGGGTGCTGAGTTCGGTGGCGCAGGGGCTGACCAATGCGTCGGACAGCCTGCGGCAGCGGTCGGTGGCCGAGATCGGCGCCGATGTCCGGGACCTTGCCCGCCGTCATCCGGGCGCGTTCGTGGCGGCCGCCGCGCTTGCCGGGTTCATGGCGGCGCGGTTCATCCGTTCGTCGAGCCATCGCGACCGGGGGATCTGATGTCTGCACAGCGACAGGACGGGGAAGCGGGGGTGGCATCGCTTCTGGCCGATGTGGCAGCGGGTCTTGGGCGGCTGGTGAAAGGCGAGCTTCTGCTCGCCCGGACCGAGGCGGCCGAGGGTCTGAAAGCTGCGGGGTCAGGTCTGGTCAAGATCGGCGTAGCGGCGATCCTGGGCCTTGTCGGGCTGAACGTGCTTGCCGGGGCGGCCGTGGCCGCGCTGGCGGTGACCGGCCTGGGGCCGGCCTGGGCTTCGCTGGTCGTCGGGCTGGCGCTGAGCCTGGTGGCCCTTGGCCTTGCGATGGCCGGGCGCGCGGCATTGCGCCTGCGCGGGATCTGGCCGGACAGCGCGCTGCGTGGCCTGCGCCGCGATGCGGAGGCGGTGGAGCGTGGACTGAACGAAACAGGAGCGCGACAGCATGTCTGATTTTGCAAAGCACGATATCGAGCGGGAGCTGGAGCGCGACCGCGTGGCGCTTGCCCGGTCGCTTGCTGCCCTGCGAGACCGGCTGCAACCGGCGAACCTGATGGCCGAGGGCAAGGATACACTGTTGCAGCACGCCTCGCCGCTGGTGTCACGGCTGGACGGTGCGGTCCGGGGCCAGCCCCTGGTCGCGGCGGTGGCCGGGATCGCGCTGGCGGCGCTGGTCTTCGGTCGCCGTCCGGGGAACGACACCGAAGCGGCGTCAGCCGTTCCCGCGATGGCCGGCACCAAGTTCGAGGCGCTGACGCGCTGGGAGGACGAGGGCGGCCCCCCGGCGCCCGAACCGGTGGACCCGAACGAGGATTGGCTGAGCGAGGCACAGGGCCTGCGTGCGAAGGCGCTGGAGCTCCTGGCGCAGATCGACGATGCGGCGCGGCGCAAGCTCGCCCCGGCAGCGCAGCTTGCGAAGCACCGGGCCGAAGTCACGCGGGCCCTGGCGGCCGAGACCGGGGTGGCGCTTGCCAAGGGGCTGGGGTCACTGACGGGCGCTGCCCGCGACCAGACGCTGCAGGCACGGGAGCGAATCTATCTGGCCCGCATCGCGATGGCCGAAAGGGGCCGGGAGAGGGTTGATGCCAATCCGCTGGCGGTGGGCGCCGCGCTGGCGCTTGCAGGGGCGGCGGTCGCCTGCCTGTTCCCGCAGACAGCGACGGAGGACCGGCTGTTGGGCGAGGCAAGCGACCAGCTTTCCGCGGATGTGAAGGCGATGGCGAGGCGCGAGGCGGTGAAGGCGAGCGCGCTGGGCCGCAGCCTGTCCGACGCCCTGAAGACGGATATGCGCCGTGCTTCGACGCTCTTCGCTTCCCAGGACGACCGGCAGCCGGTACGGCATCACTAGCGACAGCGGATCGGATGATCAGGTAGCGACCGGCCCATGCGGCCGGTCGCTACATTCCGGCTGCGCCCGTGGGGCGGGGAAAGACCAGTTCGACCGATGCCCGTTCCCCTTCCAGCCGGATGCTGACCGTTCCGGACAACTGGGCCGCGAATTGCCGCAGCATCCGCTGCGGCAAGGAAAGCAGGCCGCTGGTGGTTTCCGGGAGCAGTTGCGGCACCTCTGGTCCTTCAAGGCGGAGACGGATAGTGCCGTCGCTCTCGGACAGGTCCACGACAACGGCGTCACGACCGAGGCCGGGCCGCGAGAAGAAGCAGCCGACCGCTTCGGCCAGGGCGAGGGCAAGCGGAACGGCCGCCTGGCTGTCCATGCGGATCGGCTGCAGGCGCTTGGACGCGACGCCGAGGGCAACGCCGTGGATCTCTTTCAGGCGCTTGACCACGTTGGCCAGCACCACGTCCATTGCAACATCGCGCTGGCCCGACAGGGCGTAAAGGCTGGTGTGGGTCGAGGAGAGCGCGATCACCCGGTTGATCAGGCCGTCCAGCACCGCGCGCAGCTTCTGGTCCGGTGCCTCGCGCCGGTACATCCGCATGATCGAGGCGATGATCTGCAGGCTGTTGCCGCTGCGATGGTTCACTTCGCGCAGCAGCAGGTCCTTGTCGACCAGAAGATTCTGCAACTCGGCCTCTTCCTGTTCGATGGTGCGGATCATGTCTTCATAGGCCGCGGAGAGGTTTCTGATCTCGGCGGGCGCGCCGCCCATATCCGGCATCTGCAGCCTTTTCCGGGTGGCGACGTAGTCGGTCATCGTGCGCGACAGCGCGCGGATGTGCCGCACGACGAGGTGGCTTGAGGCGAAGGCAGCCACGGCGAGGGCAGCCGTCCAGGTCAGGATGGGAAGCAGGTAGGGCACGGCGCTGCTGGCCTGCTGCCAGAAGTTGCCGGTTTCCCGCTGCCAGATGGACAGGAGGTAAAGACCGTCGGTCACGCTGACGACGGACATGATGTTGCGTCCGGAGCCCTGGTCGATATAGGACGGCCTGTCCGCCACCAGGGCCAGGCGCTTGAGGTCGACCTTTGACGGGAGCTCCTTTGCGGGGTCGATCGCCGGATCGGAGGACAGGAGCAGCGTTCCGTCGGCAAGGAAGGTCGCCAGGTAGGAAGGCCGCCAGAGGGCGAAGTAATCGACGTAGCTGTCTGGCGCGACGGCAGTATACGCCAGCGAGATTGCCGCAATCCCGATCAGCGTTCCCGACCTGTCGAAAACCGGATGGTTGATCCCGACGACGGCTGTTCCCGAGACCGGGCCGTAGATGCTGTAGACGATCGTCGGCTTCGGATCGGCGAGGATGTTCTGAAAGTTCGGGCGGTCCTTGAAATCATAGACCTGCCCTGTCGAAGAGCAGGACATCAGGCCGCTGACGGGGATGTAAGCCACCAGGGTTGCCTGGGGGATATCGCGTGCGATTGCCGCCACCTGGTCCTTGCAGGCGGCGTCCTCGACCGGGGACTGCGACAGGACCGTGGCCAGCACACGGACCGAAATCTGCGCTTCCTTGATCAGGTCGATCTGGTCGCGCACCGCCTGAAGCGCCGCGCCGCCGACCCCTTCCAGGGCGGTTGCGTCGATCTCGTCCAGCGTATTGCGCGTCTGGACAACCGAGAGGATCCCGAGCGGGATCAGCGCAAGCATGAGCGTCGCGCCAAGCCGCACGCCAAGGCTGCTGCCCGAAAGGAACGCCCTGAGCTTGCCGCTCAAGACCCGGCCGCGGTCGACCGAAGCACGACCGCCTGTGTTGCCCCGTCGGTTCCCGAGAACATGTCCTCTCCGTCTTCCAGATGCAGCAGCTCGGCCAGACGCTTCCGCGCCCGGCTGGCACGGCTTTTGACCGTGCCGATCGCCACACCCATCATGCTGGCTGCCTCTTCGCAGGAAAAGCCCGAAGCACCGACAAGGATCAGCACTTCGCGATGTTCGGGGCTGAGCCGGTCGAAGGCGCGCTGGAACTCTTGCAGGGCAAGGCGACCGTCATGCGCGGGCTTGACCGACAGGGTCGCCGCAAACACACCGTCGGTGTCCTGCACTTCACGCCGGGACTTGCGCAGCGACGAATAGAACGTGTTCCGCAAGATCGTGAACAGCCATGCGTCGAGGTTCGTGGCGGGATCGAACTTGTCCATATTGGACCAGGCCTTGAGAATGGTATCCTGGACCAGGTCGTCGGCCCTGGTCACGTCGCGCGCCAGGCTGATCGCGAAGGCGCGGAGCTTGGGGATGGCGGCGGGAAGCCGCTCGCGCGGGTCCGGGTGAGCCAGAGGCGTCGTAGTCATGCTGCGCCGCCCTTGCCGGACCCGTCCTGGCGCTTCAGTTGCGCGAGAAGATCGCGAAACCGATCCGGCAGTTCTTCGTTCAGTGCGGCGGTGTAAACCCGTTTCAGGTTCTCGTCGATCTGCTCGCGGATCGCCTGCCTCTTGGGGGCTTCCTCGTCCTTGTTCTTCGTCATGATAGCACGTTTCCTACAACTCACTCCCAAAACGTACGATACAGCATTAGGTTCCGACGATTCTTCGCGCGAAAGCAAAGATCTCGTTCGCACCGGGAACCGAACGCGATTGCGGACGTTTGGTTCCGGAAACAAGAGAATTTAAGGACGGAGAGGACTCACATGCTTGCTCAGGAAGCCGCCGATAATTCGGCGACTGTGGCACGCCACCTGCCCTATCTGCGTCGCTATGCGCGTGCCCTGACCGGAAACCAGACCAGTGGCGACCGATACGCCATTGCGGTGCTTGAGTCGATCGTGGCCGATCCCGGGATGCTTTCGTCGCATGACGACAGCAAGGTTTCGCTGTTCTCCGTATTCCATTCGATCTGGTCGACCGCAGGCGCGCCGGTGGCCGAGGCGGAAGATGTGATCTCGGGCGCGGCGCAGGCCCATTTGGCAGGCCTGACGCTGAATTCGCGCGAGGCGCTGTTGTTGAGCACGGTGGAGGGGTTCGACCAGACCGAGGTCGCCGCAATCATGGGGATCGGTGTCGGCGAGGCCCAGCACCTGATCGACGTGGCGGTGCAGGAAATGGAGCGGTCGGTGCGCGGATCGGTGCTGGTGATCGAGGACGAGGCGATCATCGCGATGGATATCGAGGCGATCGTCGAAGGCATGGGGCACCGGGTCACGGCGAACGCCCGCACCCATGCGGAAGCCGTCGACATGGCGGCAGCCGAGAGACCGGACCTGATCCTGGCGGACATCCACCTTGCCGACAATTCCTCGGGCGTTGAGGCGGTAAACGAGATACTGGCGCAGTTCGGCGCGATCCCGGTGATCTTCATCACGGCATACCCCGAGCGGCTGCTGACCGGCGAGCGGCCGGAGCCGGCCTTTCTGATCAACAAGCCCTATACCGAGGAACAGGTGCGGTCGGCCGTCAGCCAGGCGATGTTCTTTTCGTCGACTGAAACCCTGCCTGCATAGGACACCAGACCGCCGGGGTTAGTGAGAACGGCCGGCAGGTGGACCTCCAGGCGAACGCCAATCCCCTCACGACCTCTTCTGGCAGGGTCTTCGTCACGGCGGAGGGGTCCGATTCATCCTGACGGGGAATTGCAGGCTGGGGTTCCCTGACGCGCACCACGGTATCACCCGCGCTTCTTCGCCGGCGGGATCGGCGCGGACAGCGGAAAGCTGATGCGGATGCGCAGGCCTTCGGGGCCGAACTCCCGCTCGATGGTGCCTGACAACTCGCCCTTGAGGCTGGCATCGATCAGCCGCGAGCCAAAGCCCGATCCCTTTCCGGGCGGGGTGTCCGCCGCAGGAAACCGTTCGACCCAGGACAGCACGAACCGGGACCGGTCCGAGGTTTTGGCGGGCTCGACCAGCCAGGAAATCTGCAGCCCGGAGCCGTTGGACGACAGACCGCCGTATTTCATCGCGTTGGTGACAAGCTCATGCACCACGAGAGCGAAGGCATGGGCCTGACGTTCGTCAAGCCGGACAGGCGGTCCGTCCACAAGGTGATCGACTTCGGCCGCATCCAGGCTTTGCCTGAGTTCCCGGACAAGCATCTCGCGCACATCCGCCTGGGCAAGCGCAGTCCCTGCGAGGATTTCCTGTGCCGTGGCCATGGCCTGAAGCCTTGCGTCGAAGGCGGCCGAGAACGCCTTCACGTCGGTCGCCCCCCGGGCGCTTTGCCGGGCGATGGACTGGATGCGGGCGATGTGGTTCTTGAGCCGGTGCTTCATCTCTTGCAGCAGAAGCGCCCGATAATCGGCTTCGCGCGCGGCAGCCTGGGCAACCGCATTGGCCTGCACGGCCTCTTTCTGGCGGGCGGAAACCGCAAGGGCCGTCGCCGACGCGAAGAGCAGTGAGATCAGGGCCAGAAGCAGACTGTCGAAATAGCGCGTCATGCGGCTGGTCGTGGTGCTGGCAAGCAAGTCGAACCGCCATTGTCGGCCAAGGATTTCCAGATTTCGCGCGACCTGCATCGAGCTGTCGCTTTCCGCGGTGATGTTGTCGAAGATCGGGGTATCCGGCGAGCCGGTATCGGTGATGCGCAAGGAGACCGGCAGCGGAGCGCCGGCCGACAACGCTGCCTCGATCAGGTCTCTCCCCCGGAACGGGGCATAGATGAACCCCGAGACCGGCGCAGTCCTGGTTCCCGGCGGGCGATCGAGGGCCTTGACGGAAAGGTAGACGAGAAACCCCGCCTGCTTGTCCGTGGTGATCTCCTGAACCAGTTCGACGGGGCCGCTCATCTGGGCCACGCCGCTGGCAATCGCATGGTCGATCGCGGATCGTCGCGTATGGTCGGCGTACATGTCATAGCCAAGTGCAGCGATGTTCCTGGCGCTTCCAGGTTCAAGGAGGACGACGGGGGTGCGCCAGGACTGGGTTGTGTCCGGCCGGACGGTGACGTCAAGTCCGTAGTGCAGGCGGATTTCACTGGCAGCGGCGGCCGTGTCCTCGACCGCGAGCATCCTGGCAAAGCCGATGCCCTGGACGCCGGAAAGCCTGTCCGAGATGTCGATCGAGGACAGGAAGCGGACGAATGTCCCTCGGTCCATCTCGCCGCGGGTAGCGGACAACAGGCCGCGCGCCGCGCGGAGGACGACGACGTGCTGTTGCAGGCGCGACACCACGCGGTCGACGACGAGATCCGCGGATCGTTCGAAATCAGCCTGCAGGCGGCGCTCATCGGCGGTATACACGGAGAGGGTCAGCGCGATGCCGGGCAGCAAGGCCAGCAGGAACAGTATCTTCGGCAGATGTGTGCCGATCAGCGCGCGCATCTTGCGACCCCCTCTCGGCGGCATTCAGAGGATCGGGCGCACATCGTCGGCCTTCATTTCAAGCTGGGCAATCCTGGAAAGCGCGGGATGGTCGTGCATTAACAGCCGCCTGCCGGTGATCTCGGCCAGACCAGTCTGACGCAGCGCAACGATGCGACGGTTGGTGTGGACGATCGACAGGCCCAGCGCGTCGGCAAGATCGTGCTGGCGGAAGGGGAAAGGCACCGAGCCGCGCGTTTCCATCCCGAGCGCGACAAGACGACGCCAAATCCGGACCAGCGCCCAGGCCACGCGTTCCTGAGCGTCGCGTTTTCCCAGGGTCGCCACCGTTTCCCCAAGAAAATGCTCCTCGATCGCGGCAATCCAGGTCAGGTCATAGGCTCGGGCGGGTTGGTTGACGAACAGCTCCCACACGCGACTTCGCGGAAAGGAACAGAGCGTCATCTCCGTCACGGCGGTCACGCTGTGCCGGGATTCGCCCATCAGGCCACCCTGGAGGCCGATCAGATCACCGGGGAAGACGAAGCTGATCACTTGCCGTCGTCCATCCTCGAGCAGGACAGAGCGCACCGCCATCCCGTCAAGCACGGTCAGTAACACAGGCGACTTCTGTCCTTGCGACAGGGCATCCGCGCCTGCCTTGACGATCGTCTCTCCCGTCTTGAAGCGTTGCATGAAGGCCAGTTCATCATCGGTCATCACCACAAACAGCGGTTTGCAGCGGAGGGTGCAATCGCGGCAGTCCGTGACGGTGTGCTGCATCGGGTTTCCCTTACCTGATTATCGCAGGTTAATGCGCGCGCTCCGCGAAAGCTTCACAGGAGACCCGGTGCAGGTCAATCACACAAGGGGCCGACGATTGAATTCCTACTTTATTCTGGAGCCGGAGCAGGTCGTTGCGGATGATCTGTCCCATGCGATCCGGGCGCATGACCCGAAGGCCATCGTCCGGCAGTTCCGTTCGGTGGATGACGTGCTCGTCGCGCTTCAGTTCATCACGCCCAAGGCGGTGCTGGCCAACCGCGACCCGTCCGGGTTCCATGTCACCGCGCTGGGACAGACGCTGATTGCGGGCGGAATTCCCTACGCGTTCCTTGGGGCGGCACGGGAAAACGGGATGGATGGGATAAAGGTGCTGGCGTCACCTTTCACGGAGACGACGGTCGCAGCGCTGTTGCGGGATCTTTCGCGGTCCGCTGGCAAGTCTGGCCGGTGAACGGTCAAGACCCTAAAGGAAGCTGCGGATCGTGGCGATGGCGCCATCGAGCGCCTTGCCCTCTTCGTCCTTCAGCGCCGCTTCGCGCAGGCGGCGGGCCCAGTCGGCGGCGTCGTCGCGGTCCTTGACCAGGGCGATGGCTGAAAGGACCTTGTCGAATTTGGACAGGCCTCGGGCGTGGGTGTCGGAGTAGCCCTTGACCAGGCGGCGGCAGCGGATGAGCTCCACCGCCAGATCGTAGTTCTGCGGCAGGTAGCCGAGGGCCGTGGCGAGCCAGGCGTCCAGATGGGCGGCTTCGGTGGCATGACGCAGGGTCTTCGGTCGCCAGCCTTTCAATCCGCCAAGGACGTGAAGGGTGAGGAAGCCGCGCAAGCTGTCGGTCCGCAGGCGACGCCCCTTGTTGAACAGCCGGTCGACCAGCGCCATGCGGCGGGGGTTCGCCGCCCAGCGCGCACCCATGCGGGCAGGGAGGAGGGAGACGATTTCCTCGGCCCTCGGGTGCAGGAATTCGGTGACATGGAGGAGATGCCGGTCCCTTGCCCCCATCTCGCCAGCGATGCGCGTCATCCTTGCGGCGCGGGTCTTCTCGTTCGCGACGCGGATGATGTCGTCATAGGCCATGGCGTTGGCGATGTGCTTGGCGGCTTCCCGCGTCAGGTCGAAGGGGGCGCGGTCCTGCGCGAGGATGGCGTCGAGCCGGTCGAGGTAGGCGCGGCCATAGGCGAGGTCCTGGAAGTCGACGACCTTCCGAAGGCCGGGCCGGGCGAGGTCGGCGACTTCCGGGGGAAGGCGGTCGAGGCGGGCGGTGAGGGCGGACCATTCGGCAATCAGCTTCGCCGGACCTTCGGCGGTTTCCTTGCGGGGAAGGTTCTTTGCCGGAGTGGTTTCAGGTGCCCCGGTGCGGGCGGCCTCGAAGCCTGCGGCGAAGGCCTTCAGCGAGGGTTCCACCCCTTTGCCGCCCTTGGCGATGGCGGCCTCGAAGGCTTCCTTCGGGAAGGGGAGGACTTCGGCGGCGGCCAGCGCCCCGAACAGGCTGGCCGAGATCACCGATCCTTGCGCGATGGCCAGCGCGTCGAAATCGGCGGCGATGACGCGGCGGGCGGCGATGTCGGCGGCGGCCAGCACCTCGGCGCCGTTGGCGATGCCGTCGCCAGGGACGGTTTTCTCGGACACGGCGAGGGAACGGTGGGTGGAGGTGATCAGCGTGGTGCGGTCGGGCGTGACGAAGCCGCGAATGATGGACCGACCGGCCTCCATCAGTTCGGCGGTAATCATGATGTCGACGTCACCGGCGGCGGGCATCAGGGAGAAGATGGGGGTCCCGTGCGAAGCGGGGGCCATCTCGACATAGTAGACGGTCGCCCCGGTGCGTTGTGCGACGCCCGCGACGCTGGTGGCCTGCGCGGCAAAGCCGTTGGCACGGGCGAGATCCTCGATCCAGCCGGTCAGGACGCCGCCGCCCTGGCCGCCGACGGCAAGGAGGGCAAGCTTGATGATGCCCTGTGTGGCGGGATCGACGGGACGGGAGTCGAAGCTGGGATGGACGGTCATTCGGCGGGTCCGAAGGTCAGGCGGCGGGCGTCGCGGCGGTGTTGCAGCCAGTGGATGAAGCGGGAACGGAAGTTGGCAAAGCGGCGCTCCCACCGGCCTGGGTTGTGGACCACATCGGCGCGGTAGAACGAGGGGCAGAGGATCGCGGCGTCGGCGACCTCGCCGCAGTTGCCGCAGCCGACGCAGGACTGGTCGATCGAGGCGACGGGGTCGTCGCGCAGGGGGTCGTCCAGTCGCTTCAGCGACAGCGAGGGACAGCCGGAGAGGCGGATGCAGGCGTGGTCGCCGGTACAGATCGCCTCGTCGACGCCGAAGCGGGGGGCCTCGACCCGGCGGCCTTCCTTGATGGCTTTCTGGGTGAGGGGCTTCTCGCGCCGCTGCTTGTTCAGCATGCATTCGGAGGAGGCGACGATGACCTTCGGGCCTTTCTCCGGCGTGGTCAGCGCTTCCCGAATTGTGTCGCGCATCCTGGCCACGTCATAGGTGCGGTCGATCTGGCGGACATGGGTGATGCCGATCCCGCGCAGGGCCTTGGCGATGGGGTTCTTCGTGGCCTTTGACGCGTTGTCGGCACGGGAGGACATGACGTCCTGCCCCCCGGTCGCGGCGGAGTAGTAGTTGTCGACGCTGATCGCCACGCCGTCGGACTTGGTGAAGGCCATGTTGGTGAAGCTGGAGGAGAGGCCGTTGTGCCAGAACCAGCCATCGCCGATGATCGCGATTGGGCGCTTTTCGCCGCCGCCGTCGAAGGCCCCGTTCGCGGCGGGGCCGAGGCCGTAGCCCATGGTGGCGCCGCCGATCTCGAACGGGGGAAGGCTGGCGAAGAGGTGGCAGCCGATGTCGGCGGCGATCTGGTGCTT